>NZ_AP028654.1:1301250-1951875 GCF_033097505.1 Helicovermis profundi
GAAAATGAAAAAGTATCTCTTATGTTAAAAAATCACTACAAATACACGAAAAGCGCAAAAGCAAAGACTATTTTAGATAATTTTAATGAATATCTAAGTATAATTAATATAATTGAAGTTAAAAGTTAACTTGTGTTTATGTTAAAAGTAGTGTAAAATAAGTAATTGTGAGTAGGCCAGATAATCGCGTGCATTTGCATGAGGAAAGTCCGGGCTCCATAGAGCAAGGGTGCTGGATAACTCCCAGTGAAGGCGACTTTAAGGAAAGTGCAACAGAGATATACCGCCTTATTTATAAGGTAAGGGTGAAAAGGTTGAGGTAAGAGCTCACCAGCTTGTAGGTGACTACAAAGGCTATGTAAACCCCATCTGGAGCAAGACCAAGTAGGGATATAAAAGGGGGCTGCTCGTTCCTTCCCGTAGGTAGGTCGCTAGAGTTTAGTGGTAACACTAGGCGTAGATAGATGATTATCTAATACAGAACCCGGCTTATAGATTTACTCACATATTGAAAACACTTACTTTTTAGTAAGTGTTTTTTATATTTGTCGCCAATTTGTCGCCATTGAATAAAGTTGTTAGTTTATTGACTGCCTTTTTCTGCATTTCAAGATTAACATGTGAATAAATGTTTAAAGTAGTGTTTATATCAGAATGACCTAATCGAATTTGAATAGTTTTAAAATCTACACCTTGAGAAAGTAGTAACGTGGCATTTGTATGTCTTAAATCATGAAATCTTACTTTTTTATCAATAGAAGATGCTTTCATTAATTTAGAAAATTTATTACTAAAATACATTGGGTGTAGATTATTTCCTTTTTCCCAAGTCATTATAAAATCAAATTGCTGATCATTATAAAAATTTTTAATATAATGAGAACCATATTTTAATTTATTTAAAAGTTGAATTTTTTTGTGTTCTTTAAGTAACTTACATAAATCTTTAGAAATATATAATACTCTTTCACTGTCATTAGTTTTTGGAGTTGTTAAATAAGTTTTACCATGTGAATAAATCAAATTATTTTTGATGGAAATTGTACTTTCATCAAAATTAATATTGCACCATTCAATACCAGAGAGTTCACCACGTCTTAATCCAAGTTCAAGAACCATATGAAGAGCAATAGAAAAAATATAATCATTATATTTTTCAATATTTAATAGTTTTAGTAGGTTATAAAATTCATCAACTGATAGTACATTAGGATTAAAGTTATCTCGTTTTGGACGCTCTATATATTCACAAGGGTTATTATTTAATAACCTTAGCTTTACAGCTTTGTTTAATGCAGAATTAAGTACTGCGTATATATGCTGCAAGGTAGTATTGCTTAGATTGTTTTTTTTAGCAATAGAAAGCATATTATCTATATGAATAGGTTTAAGATCTTTAATATTAATAGTTCCTATTATGGGAAGAATATTGTTTTTTAATATACTTTGATATCTATTATAAGTATTGATTTTTCGATTAACCTTAATATGATTTTCTAACCAATCTGATAGATAATCATTAATACTTGTTTTATTTGGTTCGATATAACCAGTGTCATATTCATTTAAAGCATTTCTTAAAGAAATTTCACATTCTCTTTTAGTATTTCCGCCGATTCTTTCAATCCTTTTTCTTTTTCCATTAATATCTCCGATATCAAAACAATAACACCATTTTTTTCCACGTTTTCTAACATATCCAGTCATATAACACCTCCATCTAATATTTTATAATTCTTATAATCTTAATAGAAATAATAAATATTTGAAAATAGAATATTTATTATAAAATATATTCAGTAAATACATAAAAAATAATTATTTATTAAAAACGTGATGTTATAAAAATATTTGGAAGATTAGCTAAGCATAAATAATGTGAATCTGTAATATGCCAGTATAAATGTTCTAATGACATAAACTTTAATTTTTCTTTCATGAAAATATCAGTTACATTAAAAAAATCTATAAGATCATTAAAAGAACATTGGATATTTGAAGATATGTATTTTAATAATGAGTCTGTATTGATTAAAAAATCAGTAGCCCATTTAATAGCTTTTTCTTCTTGTTTAAGGATAGATAGGTTACTAGCATACAAAATACTATTAAGAGGTTCGTTAATTCCTACAGTAGTAAAATAATGTCCAATTTCTTCTGCTAAAACGCATCTATGCAATGGAATATTATTTTCAATAGATTGATTAATTAAAATAAATGATCCATCTGAATCATTATGAAAATAGCCAAGAACACTTTCTGGTAATAGTACAATTGAGTAGGTGATGTTATTAGTAGATAAAAGGTATAGTAGTTTTTTCATATTTTATAGGACTCCTTACGAACACACGTTCGTAAACATCGTATAATATTTTGTTATTTTTGTCAAAATAATTATCAAAACATCATATTAAATGGTATAATAAAATATACGAACATATATTCCGTTTCTTTACACTTTAGTATATGATATTATATATAGTATATGTTTAGAGGAGGAAGAAATGGAAAAAAAGAAAAAAAAGTCATCAAGAGAAGTTAAAAGAAAGGTGCTATTTTATTACATGTCTAGTAGATTAGTAGATGATAAAAAAACTCGCATAAAGGGAAAAGGTGTAAAAGCATTAATTGTTAATACTTTTAATGAAAATGTTAAAAATAATATTGAAGATGGTATGAAAATTAAATCAAAAGCGATAGAGCATAATGAAGGCGATATTGTTGTAGATCTTCTAAATATTGATGACAATTATGTTTTTATAAGAATGGCTAAAGAGAAAGATATTAATTCATATCAAAAAAGAAATAAGAAAAATTTAAAATCTGAAAAAATCACCTTAGAAGTGGATCAATATATAGAGGTATATTCTTTTTTCATTTTAGACTTAAACAAAATGATTATTTCTTTAATTTACAGTCAAGGGGCACCTGGTATGAAATGGTTTTCTGAATTAATAAGTGATACTACTATAAAAAGGAATTCTAATAATAGAAAATATAAAGTGAATACAGAAATAAGTCCAATACCTAATGATAATATTTTATATGTAATTAACAAAATGAATTTTTTTACTAGTTTTGAAATGTCATTTGCAATACCAAGTAAAGATATTTTTGAAGAAGTAACAGGAAAAAAAGTACAACGGAAAATGTTTAAGAAAATGGCAGAGATAGATAGTAAATCAGTTACAATAAAAATAAGCGGTGGCGATGATAAATTGTCTAATAATTATAAAGAAATAAAAGAATTAGCAGAATTGGTTTATGATTCAAGAAATGATGAAATTACTGATATTGATGGTAGACGTAAAGTCATTTCTAAATGTAAAGTTACAGGTAGATTTGGAGATGGTGAAAGACAATCTTTAGATTTGTTTGATGAAATGTTTACGTGGCAAATTACACTAAAACATGATTCGGGGAAAACATATATACCAATAGAAATTATAAAAAGAAATTTAATTATAATTTATGAAAATTTGGAAGATGATTTATCTAATAGAATTGAAATTTCAAATTTAAATTTTTAATAAAATGAAAGGGGGGATATTTTGAAAATAATAAAAAAATTTTTATTAATAAAATATTTCTTGTTTTCTTTTATTATTTTACGTTTAAAAGTTTTATATTCTTTTATATTTCGTAATAGATTACCTGAAGCTTTTTTTATATTTGATCCTACTTTACAATTCAACCTATTTACTGTAAACACAATACTTATAGGCTTTTTATTTTCATCTTTAGGAATCATGTTAAGCGTAAGTGACAAACCTATTATTAGAGTTTATGAACATGAAGGATATTTAGATAAATTATATTCATCAATAAAACATGGAATAATTAGCCATTTTCTATCTATAATTTGTATAATTTTTACGGTTATATTATCAAAAAGAATATTTATTTATCTTTTTTTTGTAGAAATACTATCTTTTAGTTATGCTTTATTTAAATTTTTAATTTCTATATTCAATATATTTGAATTAATTAAAGAAATTCGATTGAATAATGACATTTCAGATTTGAAACATTCTGAGCAGGAAGATGATGAATATGAGTGATTTTATTTTTAAAAAAAATACCTGGAAAATTATATAAATATTTGTTATACTTTAATTGGAAACTTTGATTTTTAGGAAGGTGTATTGAATGTTATCTCAAGTTGATTATTCTATAATTAATGAAATTAAAAATAAAATTGATAAGGATCAACTTTATTTTTCTTATAATGATGTTACAAAAAAAGAAGGTATTCATAATTTTGCAAGATACCCAGCAACTATGGTTCCTGAGATGCAAAAGGATATATTAGAAATTTTATGTGCAAATGTTGATGCAAAATCGTTACTAGATCCTTTTATGGGTTCAGGAACTGTTTTGGTTGAAGGAATTAAGAATGGCCTTGATGTTTATGGAATGGATATTAATCCATATGCATATTACTTGACAAAGTCAAAATTAAATTATCTTCCAGTTGCAGAATTAGAAGAATGTAGAAATAAATTGATTAACTCGATTATCAATGATGATACTGATTATGATATTCATGGTTTCGATAAAATAGATAAATGGTTTAGAAAAGATTATCAAAATATTTTATCTAAAATTAGAGATAGGATAAGCAAAATAGAAAATTTGAAATTAAGATTATTTTTTATGATTTCATTTTCAGATGTAGTGACTACTTTAAAAAATTCTCAATCATCAACATTTAAACTACATATTAAAAAGAATGATAAAATAGAATCTTTTAATAAAGATGCTATAAAAGAATTTGTTAATAAAGTAGACAAGAATATTATTAGTTATAAAGAGTATATAAATATTTTAATTAGTAAAAAACTTATTAAGAGAATTTATAAAACAGAAGAAAATAGATTTAGAAATAAAGTAACTATATCCTGTGATGATTCTAGAAAACTTAAAAAAAATTTAAAATTAAGGAAAAATAGTATAGATTTGATAGTTACATCACCACCATATGGTGATAATCAAACTACTGTAACATATGGACAGTTTTCTACACTACCATTATTTTGGATGCATGACGATGATTTTAAATCAGAATTTAATGAGGAATTATTTCAAAATTTTAGTGCAATTGATAGAGCAAGTTTGGGTGGAAAAATATATTCAAAAGAAATTATTGAGAAATCAAAACTTCTGGTTAAGTCTCTAAGTTTAAAAAAATTTTATGATTTAATGGTTAAATTTAAAAGAGAAGACAAAGGTAGAAAAGTAGTTACATTTATAATAGATTTTTATGAAGTATTATTACAAATGCATAATGTACTGAAAGTTGATGGTTATATGGTATTTGTGGTAGGCAATAGAAGAGTACATAATAATATTGTTCCTTTTGATGTTATCATAAATGAATTACTTATGGATAACTTTGAAAAAATAACTAAATTTGATCGATTGATAAAAAACAAAAAAATGGCATCAAAAATTTCAAATGTAAATAATGAATCCGTAAAATCAATGGATACAGAAATAATATTAGTATTTAAAAAAAAATAGCCTTGGGCTATTTTTTTTGTGAACATAAATTTTCAAACTGACAATTTTTACATAGTACTTTATCTTTGCATCTGGGAAAAGTATTGTTTTTAATCATTGTATAAGCAGTTTTGATTTCTTTTTCAATACTATGTACATCACTAGGTTCAATTGATTGAGGATGTCTCGTATTAGTTTTTAAATCATATGATATAACGGCGTTAGGATATTTTCCAGTAAGTTTGTAGTAACCTAATGCGTAAATAAGTAATTGTTTATTCCGTAATTCATGACTCATTGTGTTTGAATCACTTTTAAAATCAATTATGGATACATCTTTTGATTTAATATTAGTTATTAAGTCAACTCTTCCATTAATAAATATCATATCATTTAATTTATAATCAATTGGTTTTTCGACATATGAAATATAATCAAGTAGATTTCTATTTCGGTCAACATATTCATCAATTATTTTTGTCGCACTTTTGCTAACATCCTTATATAATTGACCTGTTGGAGGAGCAAGAGGTAAATGAATATGCGTATTTACTAAATCTTCTGTTCGTTTTATTAATTTTTCATTCATATATGTTGAATGCAAATCATCCATCATATTATGAAGAGATTTACCATAACCCATTCTTATATTTAAAGGTGAATAAAATCCAAATATAGATGAATATTGGAATTTTTGAGGACACTCAAAAATATCTTTAAGCGTAGAAAAATCAAAAACTAGTTGATTTATTTCGTTCAGTTTAGAATTACTATAATTTAAAGTTTTATTTAAAAATGAGTTGATACTACAGTTTATGAACTGTGAAGCTTGAGCATATTCAAGTTGAATTGGAACTTTTTTATTCTCTCTTTTTGAAGTGGCTTTTTTTCTATAACTTTTAGCTTTTGTTAAAAATAAATATTTTTTACTTCTTGTCAAAGCTACGTAGAATAGTCTAGTTAAAGATTCATCTGAACTTTGGTATCTTTTTTCAAATATATTATATCCAATAGGTAAAGCTTTTTTAAAAACTCCTTTAATCGAAAAACCACCTGCTGCTTTAGTAGGAAATAAATAATCCTTACAAAGATGAGGCATAAAAACAACTGGAAATTCAAGACCTTTTGAACTATGAATAGTAATAATTTTTAAACATTTAGTATCTTCAAATTTAGGAGATAACCATCCTTCAGGATAAATACTACTTGCATCATGATGTAAAAAACCTACAAAATTTTTAAATCTATATTCAAATCTATCCGAGAAATTTATTGTTTCGTAGTCGTTTATTATATCACTAAATACAGCAAGATTATACATTGTTTTATCATCGCTTTTTGAAAATAAATCAAGTTGTTGCATTAATTGTATATAAAAATCTTGAATAGTATTATCATAATATATTTTAGTAATTTTTTTATGAAAATCATTGAAAAAAGATTCAAGTGTATTATCAATAATTTTTAAATTATTTGAATCATAATAATCAAAAGTTCCTCTATAATTTAAATACTTTTTCGCAAAATAAAGGAATAAATCAAATAGTAATTGAACTTCATTCTGCTCGAAAAGTTGTTTAGTACCATCAACTATAAAAGGAATGTTATTAGCTTCTAAAGCTGTCAATAAGTCCTGATTAAATTCTTTTAATTTATTTGTTGAATGAACAAGAATTGCCATATCATCATAACCAATTATTTTAGAATCACCATTTTTATTTATGATTTCACTATTATATAATTTTTTTATAGTTTTTATAATTGCATCATTCTCTTCAGAAATAGAGTTAAAGTCAGTTTGAACAATTATATCACCAGATTCATAGGAATATGTATCATTGGATTCAAATGGCTTGTCTAAGTGAGTTTTATTATGTTCAATAATTCCTTTACCTAATTGCACAATACCTTCTGTAGATCTATAATTAATAGCTAGAGTTCTTTGTACTACATTTTTGTATTTATTATTAAAAGATTTAAAGTTTTCAAGATTACTACCTCTCCATCCATATATAGATTGATCATCATCACCAACGACGCAAATATTTAAACTTGGATTAATTTTATACATCTCTTGAAGGATGTTTTCTTGTATTGTATTCGTATCTTGATATTCATCGATAGTAATATATTTTATTTTTTTTATATATTCTTTTAATTTCTTTGAAGTTTTTAATTCATTAAGAAACTTGTATTGTACGTGTGCGTAATCAAAGAAATATTTACTTTCTATTAATTCTATGTATTTGTTATAAAATTTAATAAGTTCAGAGCTATTAGAAGAAATATCTATCATTTCTTCTCTAATAAAATCGCAAGAATTTAATAATAATTTTAACTGTTGAGAATCATATTTTTTAAAAGGAGTTTTGGTCTTTCCTTTTAAGTCAGTATATTCAACTTTGGAAATGCTATCATCACTTAAAAATTTTTTTACTAATAAAACTCTTTGAATACCTTCTAGAATATCAAATTTTTTGTAACTTGCAGAAATTTCTTGAAGTGTATTTAAACAAAAACTGTGAATAGTGCCAATATACATTTCTGCTAAATTTTGAGTTGTTTGAAATTCAAGTTCAAATTCAGTATAAATTCTTTGCTTTAGTTCAGCAGCAGCTTTTTTTGTGAATGTGATACTTACTATTTCACTAGGTTTTGCCTTTTTATTAACTAAAATATTAATATTTCTTGCTACTACAGTTTTTGTCTTTCCAGATCCGGCACAAGCAATAATTTGTAAATTTTGATTTATTTCTTGTATACATTCTTTTTGAACATCATTATAGTTTTTTAAATTCATAATTAACAACTCCTTCATTTATTTTGAGGCTCATTTTTTATTTTTTCTTTTTAAGTTGCTCAACCATAGCTTTAACAAGATCAATTTCTTCTTTTGATAGACCGTCAGTAGAAATACTATGAAAAGCATTTATATTTGTAGTTTCTTCAGATGTTTTTATTTCAGATCTTCCAAGCAGATAATCAGTTGACACATTAAAAATATTTGCTATTTCTTTTAAAGTATCAATATCAATTTGCATTTGACCAGATAAATATCTTGAAATAGATGCTTGAGTAACATTTAGTTTTTTTGCTAAGTCAGATTGAGTGTACTTAAATTCTTTTAATAGTTCTTTTATGATTATATGAGTTTGTTTAGACATTTTATTTCTCCTTATTTGAATTATACCATATAAGTATATTGTAGTTAGAAAAAATCACATATTTAGCTTGACTTATACCTAATACGTATATATACTTGAGATATTAGAAAAAACATACGTAATAGGTATAAAAAAGGTGGTGTTGAAAATCAATAAATTAAAAGAAGTATTGATAAAGGAAAAAATTACTCAAGTTCAATTATCAAAGTTTCTTTCAGTTTCGCAAAAAACAATAAGCATTCGGTTGAAAAATAACGATTGGAGTATTATCGATGCTGAAAAAATAAGAATTTTTTTAAAAAAAGAAACTGTAGATGAAATTTTTTTTAGACGTTAATATACGTTTAACGTATATTATTATAATTTAAACAAACAAAATATACGTTGTGGTTATATGAGTAAATCAAATTTTTGGAGGTTAAAATATGAGTTTTAGCGATATTTTAAAAGAAGTACGTAAATCAAAAGGAATAACACAATTAGATCTTGCTGGGAGAGTAGGAGTTAATCAAACAAGAATATCTGCATATGAAAGTGGTGAAGAAGTTCCTTTTGACCTAGCAATTAACATTATGCATGTTTTAAATTCACCAAGGTTAATGATGGAATATGCATATGAAAGAAATTCAGAAGTAATCAATATTCCAACTTTAAATAATGTTAATGACGATGCAGCAACAGTAATTGACGTATTAATTGAGGAATCGGAGGAATTGATTGTTGCAGCAAAACAATTGAAAAAAATTGTTAGAAATAAAAAAGGTCCAGATGATATTAATGAATTTGAAATGGAAGAGATTTTAAGATTAGAAGAACAATTGGCGGATTTATTTCCGTGTCTTAGACTACAGTTTATAAGAATGGCTGAACAGTATAATCTTGATATTTCAAGAGTTGAAAGTAAATTGCTTATGAAGCTTAAAAGAAAAAAATTAATTATTTAGGAGGACTTATGAAAAATGATAGTAGTACACCAGTAATAAAATTACCAACAATCGGATTGAATATTGATGTATCAAATTTAGATGAAATTATTGAAAAAATGGAAAAAATAAATTTATTATCTTCTAAAATTACTAATGTAGTTCCTATAGATGACTATCTGCTTAAGCAAAGTGAAGTTGCAGTTATTTTAGGAATAAACGTTGTTACAGTAGGAAAACTTATTAAGAGAGGATATTTAAAAGGTCTTAAATTAGGAAGTCTTAAAATTAGAAAAAAAGAACTTGATCGTTTTATGATTGATGTGGAAAAAAATAAAGTTAGTTTTGAAGATATTTATTCTTAGGAGGAAATTATGGAGAGAGTAGTTGAAAGATTAAATTTAGTGAAAAATGAAATTAATGATCAAATTATTAAACTCACTATGTCAAATAAAATATTAAATGATATTTGCGTAGAATGTAGAGATGAATTCGAAATTAGATTAATTGAATCCAATTTAAAAGATAATAAATTGATTATTGAAGATTCTAAGATTGATTTAACAGAAATAGATAAAGCAATAAGTGTTTTAGTAGCAATTACAAAATTATCAGACAAACAAAAAAATGACCCTCGCTTGCACGCATAAGGTCAATTTCTACTTAACTAAGTATAGCAAATAACGATTAGAAAAGCAATGGAGGTTTTTATGTATAATCCAATGTTAATTAAAATTGCTAGGTATAAACCTAGAAAAAAAAGAATAAAAATATTGAAAATTATAAATGAATTTATATATAAAAAAAATAAATAAGTAATCAAAATTTGGTATGAAAGGTGATGCAAATTATGAATAATTATATTGAAATCAATTTTGAAGAGTTAAAAGGTTTTAATAAGCTTTCTAAAAATGCTAAAAAGCTTTTTATATTAATTTATAAAAAACAGAACAGTAATTTTGGAATTGATGAAAAAAGTAATTGGATTCCTAAAAAAGTAAAAGAATATAGAAGTTATTTAAGAGTAGATTTTTCTAATGGTGAATGGTTGCATTACTATGCAAACGGAACATGGGGATAAAAATTAGAGTGTTTCTTTTAATTGGCAAGAAGTTGATGGAACACTCTAATTTAGTAAAACAAGTTATTTATGTATATGATACTATTAAAATATAATAAAGTCAAATAATGTAATTAAAGTGTGAAGGAGCTTAAAATGAGTAAGAAAAGAATTTTTATTTTAAATGATCCATACGCTCCAAGGTTAAATTCTGAATTGGCTGAGGAAATAGGATTAAATGAGAGTATATTATTATTGCAAATTGAATATTGGATTTCTTTATCTTCAAATGTTAAAGAAGGGTATGTTTGGACGTATCAAAGTGCAAGTTCAATTAAAAAATTATTTAAATTTTATAGTCCATCAACTATAAATAGAATTTTAAAAAATCTTATAGACAAAGGTCTGATAATTGAAGGAAATTATAACAAACTTAAATTTGATCGTACAAGATGGTTTAGACTAAATTATGCAAATTTATCTAAGTTAAAATCGATAAAAATTGAGGGTTTTGATTATGAAAATAATATTGTTGAAACTAATGATGAAATTGCAAATATAGGCATCAAAGTGTTGGAAACATCCACTAATCATTTTGACTTATCGACAACGCAAAACGACTCATGTCAAAATCAAAATGACTCATGTCAAAATCAAAATGACTCATGTCAAAATCAAAATGACTCATGTCAAACGCAAAATGACTCGACAATACCTAAGACTACTACTAAGAGTAAAGATATAAAAGATAGTACGAAATCAAAATCACATTTCGAATCTTTAAAAAAAATATACAATGATGATATTTATAAAATTACAGATATGATTATTGAAAAAATATTACTTAATCATCCTAAAGTTAAATTACCTGGTAAAGATAGATTGTCTAAAGAATACATACGCTGGGCAGGTGAAATAGAAAAATTAAATAGAATAGGAGCCGTAAATGGAACTGTTGGATATAGTTATAATGAGATTTGGAATATTGCAAAATGGGCTCTAAGGGACTCTTTTTGGTCAATAAATATTCAATCTACAAGTAAACTAAGAGCGAAAATTATTACACTTGAAGCTCAGTATAAAGCAAACCTAAATAAAAAAAATACTAGTCAAAATAAATCGAATATTAATAAATCATCAAATAAATTCAATAATTTTACTCATGGAAAAGACTATACGAACGAGGAAATTGAGAAAATGTTAGGAGTGAGAACATAATATGATTTATATTCAAAAAGCGAGAGTTAGTCAGAAGTGCATACTATGTAAAAATGAAATTAGCATTGGAGAATCTTATATTCAGAGTATTGAGCATTTTAAGGGTGGTGCTGCAATAGTGGGTGTTCACGCAGATCATATTACTAAAAATAAAAAAGAACTTAAGTATATAAATAATGTGAAAATGGGAAAGATTCATGATATTTGTAATACTTCTGCACAACTTGTATCAGAGGGATTATCAATATTTGAAGCAATAAATGAAGCTAAAAAAATTCATGAATGGAGTGATTAAAAATGAAAGAAAGAATATTTTTAATTATAATTATTGAAGAAGATATAGATGAAAAATTAAGAGATAGTTTAAAGGATAAAATTTCAGAGTCTATTGGAGTACTAATTAACGGTGATGATGGAATTAGCTATAGCGTTGAAGAAGAGTAAGGAGGTTTACTCATGAATAGTGTAGTTTTAATTGGTAGATTAACAAGAGATCCTGAGCTTAGATTTATTGCTGGAAGTGGAAGAGCAGTTGCTAATTTTACATTAGCTGTGAATAAAAATTTAAGTAAAGAGAAAAAGAGAGAATTTGAAGAAAAAGGTATAGCGACAGCTGATTTTATTAGAATAGTAGTTTGGGGAAAACAAGCTGAAAATTGTGCGAATTACCTTTCAAAAGGTAGATTGGTTGCAATTAATGGATATATTAGTACTAGTTCTTATAAAACTAATACGGGTGAAACAAGATATTCTACAGATATATTAGCAAATAATGTTGAATTTCTTGAATGGAAAGATAAAAAAACGAAGAAAGACGATTTCTCATATGGAGCAGAACCGGATAATTTTCAATCTGTTGAAGATGATGATATACCATTTTAAATAAATGAGTACCTGGAGGATTAAAATAATGATAAGTAAAAAAGAAAGTAAAAGAGTTAAGAAGTGAAAAGAAAATCATAAGAGTAATGGTTTGTGTGTAGATTGCAATGAAAAAGCTGTAGAAGGTTATATAAGATGTCAGAAACACTTGAATGATAGAAATAATTTGAGAAATAGTTAATATTATATTTTAGGAGAATTATATGGAAAAAGAATATGCATTATATAAAGGCGATAATTTTATAACACTTGGAACGATATCAGATATTGCAAATCATCAAGGAGTTTTAAAAGCTACTATTAATTTTTTAAAAACAAAAGCGTATATAAAAAGATTATCTGAAAGAAAAAATAGTGAAAATTCTAGAATATTAATATCGTTGGATGATGAAATTTATTAAAAATTGAAAGGAGTGTAATTTGAAAATTAAATTAATAAATGAATTCATAGAGAAAATAAAAAAAGTTTATCCAGATAAGGATTTTATAGATTTGCTAGATATGGCTAGAGAAATAGTAGTAATTTTGATAGAAAATAAATAATAGTAGGTGTGATTATGGAAGATGAATTGGAAAAATTAATTAATAGTGAATTTACTGTTAATGAGATTTTAGAAGCAGCAAAAAAATTGAGAAAAAACAAAATAATTAGATGCAGTAGATGTAATCATAGATTAGGTGATATTGAAGATGGAATGATAATTATAAAATGTAAATGCGGTGAGTATGGAAAATACATAATATGACCGAAAGCCTAGAGCTTCAGAAAAGATTTTTTCTGAAGTTCTTTTTTTTGAGGAGGAGTTAATGAAAATAAAGAAATGTTATAAAAATGCGATAATAGAAACTTTAAATTGTTATAGTTTATTGCCATTATATCTAGAAGAGTTAAAATTAAAAATTGATGAAATAAAAATAAATGATGGAATTTGTGGTATTGATTATTCATCAAATAGTAACGTTCAAACTAGTAATATAAATAAATTAGTTGAAAATACAGCTTTAAAAAATTTAGAAGATATAGAGAAAATTAAAAGTGAAATATTAATTACAAATATTAAGTTAAACAGATTAGACTCAGCAATAAATTCTTTATCTAAGCTTGAAAGTGAGATTACAAGGTATAGGTATATTGATAAATTAAGTTGGGGAGAAATATCGTCAATAACATTATACTCTATAAGAAACTGTCAATATAAATCTAATGATGCAATTTGTAAGCTTGCAATTGTATTTTATGGCGAGAGGGCATTAATAAAAATAAATGATGAAATAAAAATGTTTGCAGATTCTTTGCGCACTTCTTAGATATTATTGGTGCTATACTTATATTGTGTAAAAGATGAATATAAAATTAGTAGTAATAAAACAAAAAAGAACATAAAAACGGGAGAAAATTCGTTTTAATGTTCTTTTTTATTATGAAAGAAGATGATAATGAATGGAGAAAGTAGTATTTGTAGACAATGAATCTAGAAGAGCATTAAAGCAAGAAATAAGAAAAGAGGTTATTTTAGAGATTGTTGAAGATTCAAAGTGTAGAAAATGTAAAAGATTTAAAAATTATGCTAAAAAGCATAGTGTGAGAATAGATCATGAAGATTAAGGGAATGAATAGAAATAATTTATTAAAAATTAGAAATCAAATTAACTTGATTCTTGAATTAATTGAAGAATTTAAAGATATTAAAGATTTATCTAATGAAGATATAATTAGATCTGTTTATTTAGAAATCGGTAATATCAATGAAGTTTTAGAAGCAATAAATGCTTATGGTCTAAAAATCAAGTCAGAAGCTAGAAATAGATATAGAGTTTATAATGCAAATGATATTTCAGAGATATTAATAAGTGATAAAGAGAGTAGTTTGGGTAAAGTATCAAATAATTTTTTTAATTATAATAAAAAAAGATGCAGCTGGACCTCTCTTTATAAAATTTGTAAGGAAATAAGGAGTATAAAATAATGAATTATGTTGAGCCAATAAGAGATTCAGGTATGGTAAATGATATTGCGAATTATCTAAAGAAAGATAATTTAAGAAACTATATTATGTATATCATTGGTATTAACACAGGACTTAGGATATCAGATATTTTGAAAATTAAAGTTAAAGATGTTCGTAATAAACAATTCATTGTTTTAAAAGAGAAAAAAACTAGCAAGCAAAGAAATATTAAGATTAATAAAGTATTAAGAAGAGAATTTAGAATGTATTGCATAGGAAAAGATTCTAATGAATATTTAATAAAATCTAGAATTGGTGTAAATAAACCAATAAGTAGATATATGGCTTATAAGATATTGAACGAAACTGCTTCAATGTTTGGTCTTGAAAATATAGGAACTCATACACTTAGAAAAACATTTGGTTATCATTTTTATAATCAAACTAAAGATGCAGCGACGTTAAGATTGATATTTAATCATTCATCTGATGCAGTAACTCTTAGATATATAGGGATTCTTCAAGAGAGTATTAATACAAAAATAGATAATTTTGAGATATAAAATGTTATTTTTTTTGCTTATTAGTAGTCATAACGAGAGTATGTAGAGTTCAAGTAGTAGTAAAAATAAGAATGTTGTATTTAGAGTGCTTTGAGTATGATTTTGAATTACACAGAATTTATATTAAGTGTAATTGACCAAAAAAGCTTGAACCTATTAGTATAACTAAAGTTGAGGTGGATATGTCTAAAAAAATCTGTCTGGGAAAAGGATGTAATAATTTAGTTGATAGAACAGAGAAATATTGTTTGACATGTAGTAAAAAAAGAGTGATTGAAAAAAGAGAGAACAATAGAAAATATGATCATCATAATCGAGATAAAAAAATAAAAAATTTTTATCATTCAAAAGCTTGGAAGAAATTTCGAGAAGGAATTCTTATTAGAGATAATTATCTATGCCAAGAATGTTTAAAAGAAAACATTATTACCAACGCTGAAATTGTTCACCATATTGTAGAAGTAAGAGAAGATTTTGAGAAGAGATTTGTTTATGATAATTGTTTTAGTGTTTGTAAAGCGTGTCATAATAGAATTCATAATAAAATATAAATGAATATTCCAATATGGTATAATTTTATTAAAGGAGTGATATTATGGCTAAAACAATGGAAGAATATTTTAATGATGCGTTTCAAGAAGATATTTTCAACAGAAAGATGGCAGCAGTAAATCTTATGAAGATAATTAATGAAAATAATTCTAGTCTTACAATTGCTTTAAATTCTGAGTGGGGAACTGGTAAAACGACGTTTATAAAAAAGTGGATAAACGCATTAAATGAACAAAAAGAAGAGTATATTTCAATTTATTTGAATGCTTGGGAAAGTGATCATTTTAATAATCCAATATTAGCAATTATGTATGCTATGGAAGATTTTCTAGTAAAAGTTAATAATATTCATAGTAATGATATTACAACGGCGGTTATAGAAGTTGCTAAAGGATTAGTTAATTTAGCTACTAAAGGTGTTGTAAATATAGATAAAATTAAAGCTAGCTTAGATAAAAAAGATATAAAAGAATTATATAATGAAATGAAGACAATTTCAGAAATTAAAAAAGATTTAGAAAAACAATTATTAAATATTAAAGGCAATAAAAAAGTAATCTTTTTTGTTGATGAACTTGATAGAGCAAAGCCAAACTTTGTTGTAGATCTAATAGAAGTTTTAAAGCATTTTTTTGAGGTTGAAGGATACTATTTTATATTAGCGACTGATAGAAGTCAGTTGAATTCAATAGTTAAAAAAAGGTATGGAGAAGATATATCTTCAAATGGATATTTACGAAAAATGATTGATTTAGATTATAATTTAAAAAAGCCATCATTAGATAAATATTTTGATTCTAAATTTAGCTACATAGAGAGAGAATATGTAAAATTGAAGAATATTATAGATAACTTAAAAAAATTAACTATAATTAACAATTATAGTTTAAGGTATGTTGATAAATTAGAAATATATATTAGTATAATTGCACCTAGATTAAATAAAAATCTTTCTAGAGAAAACCATACCAAATATTTGCTTGATGTTGTATTTTCAATATTAATATTTATAAGAGCTAAAGATACTGTAGATTATAATAATTTAATTAACTCAAAAGATAAGGTATATGAAGTATTATTAAAATATAAAATGATTGATTTTGAAATTGAATTTAGTGAAAATGGAAGTCCATTAGATTTCAATGAAACAATCATAAAAATATTCAGTATAATTTGTGATAAAAGTAGTTTGAAAACTAATTTAGAGAAAAAAATAATTATTAATAATATATCACAAGGATACTATAATTTTTTCAGAGATGGTAAATTAAAATATATTGACGAACTTGAATTTTTGAATGGTTTTGACGTATAGGGGCTATCATCAAAATTCCAAGCAGAAACCTGTGCACCGCATCCCCCACTCTACGTAAATCTTTTTCGTTTTTTCAGCTAAAAGGGGTATTTTGAAAGGAGGGTTATTATTACTGGAAGAAATAATATGAGTATAGAGAGTATTATTGCTGCAGGCAATAAAGCTCATCTAACTAAAGCAGAAATTAAAAATAGAAAAAAACAAGAAGAAGAATTGAATAAATTAAAATCAGATAAAATAAAAGCTCCTTCCTGGTTAGGTAAGGATGCTAAAAATATTTTTAAAAAAATTGTTAAGGAGCTCGATGTTATCGGGCTCCTTTGTAATGTCGATGTACATGGTCTAACTGTATTATCAGATTCTATTGAAAAATTTAAATTTTGTACGATTGCACTTCATGGAGAAGATTTATCTATTGAATATACAAATAAAGCTGGCTTTGCAAATATGATTGAAAATCCTATGGTTAAAACTCAGCTTAAATATGCTGAGATGATTAAAAAATATTCAGCTGACTTTGGACTTTCTCCGGTAGCACGTCTTAAGATAGTTCAACAATCAATGCCAGATATTGATGATGATGAATTAGAATTTGAAGGAATGTTCAACAATGTATAACTCTGTTCTTGAAGAACTTATTGATTATAGTAATAATATTATTGATGGCAAAATAATTGCATGTAAAAAACATATTAAAGTTTGCAAAAGATTTATTAGTGATCTTCATAGAATGGAGCACGATGAGTCTTTTTTTTATTACTGGGATGAATATGAAGCTCAAAAGATAGTATCATGGTTTAAATATATGAAACATAGTAAAGGTGTTTTAGCTAATAAGCCAATTTTACTAGATAGCTTTCAAAAGTTTATTGTTTGTAATATTGAAGCATGGAAGCATATAGAAACTGGATACAGAAGATTTAAATACGCATATATTCAGTTAGCAAGAAAAAATGCAAAATCTCAAATGGAAGCAGGTATGGGTAGTTATGAAGCAGGAGCTAGAGGTATTAGTGCAGCAGAAATATATACACTTGGTGTTGAAAGAGATCAGGCTAAAATAGTATTTGATGAAGTTGATCTTATGAGTGGAAAGTATGTTAGTAAAAGATTTAAATTTACTCAAAAAGAGATAACACATAAAAGAAGTAGAAGCTTTATAAAACATTTGAGTAAGAAAGCTGGAAAAACTGGTGATGGTAAGAATCCTCAAATGGCTATTATTGATGAATACCATGCTCATCCAGATGCAACAATGTATAATGTTATGGTTTCTGGTATGGGTGCTAGAAAAGAATCGTTAATAGTAATTATAACTACTGCTGGCTTTGATTTTGAAGATAAACCATGTTACGCGGAGTACACTTATTGCTCTAATATTCTTGATGAAACTTTAGATAATGATGAATATTTTATTATGATTACTGAACTTGATAAAGGAGATGATCCTAAAGATTCGAATTTATGGCCAAAAGCTAATCCAATAATATGCAGTTATAAAGAGGGGCGTGATTTTCTACAAAGAGAATGTAAAAGAGCTTATGATTCAAATGATGAAGAGAAGATAAGAAACTTCTTAACAAAGAATTGTAATATTTGGATTAAGTATGGAACAAATAAATTTCTTAATATTGATTATTGGTATGCATGTAAAAAAGAAATAACATTTGAAGATTTTAAAGGCATGGATTGTTATATAGGAATAGATTTATCAAAAACGGGAGACTTAACTAGTATTAGTTTTGAGTTTCCTTTTTTAGATAGTGAAATAAGAAAATATGCTTTTTTTTCTCAAAGTTTTTTACCAGCTGCAGTTAAAAATGAAAAGATGCTTACTGATAAAGTACCTTATGATTTTTGGATTAAAAAAGGTTGGCTGATTGCTACTGAAGCTAATCAAGGACAGATTGTAGATTATTGGGCTGTTATTAATTGTATAGAAGATAAGGTTAAAACATACAACTTAAAAGTAATGGAAATTTGCTATGATGCACATAATGCGAATTTATTAGTAGCTGAGCTTGAAAGAATTGGTTATGAGTGTGTTCAAATACCACAAAGTGCAGCTAAACTTGATGAGCCTACAAGAAATTTTCAAGATTTAGTAAAAGTAAATCAAATAGTGCATGATGGAAATAAACTATTAAGTTGGGCCATCAATAATAGTGAACTTGATACAAATTCATTTGGAGAAATAAAAATATCAAAGAAAAGTACATTTAAAAGAATTGATCCAGCTGCTACGTGTATATTTTCTCATAAAAGAGCTATGACTTATTGGAGTGGAGATTTAAAGGATGTATCAGAATTTGCTGAAGATGATTTCTTAGACAAGTTATGGAGTTAAAAGAGGTGTGTGAATGAGTTGGTACGAAAAATTAAAAAATATAATTATGCCTAAAGCTGAACTTTCAATGGAAGATGAAGAGTTTCTAGAATTTTTAGGTGTGGATGTAACAGCTATTGATGTTAGAGGAAAAAATGCATTAAGAGAAGCGACTGTATTTGCTTGTTTAAAAATTAGGTCAGATACAATGAGTAAATTGCCTTTAAAATTGTATCAAAAAAAAGATGGTGTTCAGACGATAAAAGATCATCCATTGTCGAATTTACTTTCACTAAGACCAAATCCTTACATGTCTGCTAGTAACTATTGGAATAGTATTGAAAATCAAAAAAATTTATATGGTAATGCTTATGTTTATATTGATTATGGTGTAGGAAGAAAATCAGCTGAAATAGCGGCACTTTATCCACTTGATTCAAGTAGAGTGAAAATTTATGTTGATGATGTAGGCCTACTAGGACTTAAGAATGGTTTGATTTATGTATATAAAGATAAAAATAATGTTGAATATAAATTAGGAAGTGATGATTTACTTCATTATAGAGGTATGACATTAGATGGTATTGCTGGTTTGTCAGTACTTGAATATAACAAAATTATAATTGAAAATGCAAAATCAAGTCAGACATATGTGAATAATTTTTTTAGAGGTGGTATGCAGTCAAAAGGAATAATACAGTATGTTGGTGATTTAGATACTAAGGCAAAAGAAACTTTTAGAACTAGATTTGAAGATATGAGCAGTGGACTTAAAAATGCACATAGAATTTCATTACTACCTATAGGTTATCAGTTTCAGCCAATATCATTAAGTATGACTGATGCTCAATTTATAGAAAATACTGAATTAACAATTAGACAAATAGCTGCAATGTTTGGTGTTAAAATGCATCAATTAGGCGATTTATCAAAGGCAACTTATAGCAATATTACAGAGCAACAAAAACAATATTATGTAGATACATTGCAAAGTGATCTTACTATGTATGAGCAGGAAACTACGTATAAATTACTATTGAGTGAAGAATTGAAAAAAGGATATTATTGCAAATTTAACACTGATGTAATTCTTAGAAGTGACATAAAAACCAGATTTGAAGCATATCGAATAGGAATTCAATCTGGTTTTTATAAAATAAATGAAGTTAGAGAAAAAGAAGAAATGGTTACCGCTGAAGGTGGTGATAGGTTGTATTTTAATGGGAATATGATTCCTGTTGATATGGCGGGACAACAGTATGTAAAAGGAGGTGAGAATAATAGCAAAAAATAAAAAGTACTGGAATATGAAAAAATTAGATGCTGGAGTTGGTGAAATATGTATTTATGGTGAAATTTCAAGCTATGATTTTTGGGAGGAGGATATAACACCAACAAATTTTAAGAAAGACCTTGATGCACTTGGTGAAATTGATACACTCAATATTTATATTAATAGTCCTGGTGGATCAGTTTTTGCAGGTCAAGCAATATACAATATTATAAAGAGGCATTCAGCTAATGTAATTGTTTATATTGATGGGTTAGCAGCTAGTATTGCAAGCATTATAGCTATGGCTGGTGACAAAATTGTAATTCCGTCAAATGCAATGATTATGATTCATAATGCTTGGACGATTCATGCTGGTAATGCTGATGATTTTAGGAAAGTGGCAGATGATTTAGACAAAATAGGTGAAAGTTTAGTTGCAGTTTATGTTAAAAGAACTGGACTCTCTGAAGAAGAAATAAAATCCATGATGGATGTAGAAACTTGGTTAACTGGTAAAGAAGCAATTGAAAAAGGTTTTGCTGATGAAGTTGAAGAAGAAAAACAAATTGCTGCATCATTAAATAAAGGAATACTAAATATTAATAATCAAAGTATGGATTTAAGTAGATTCAAAAATGCTCCTAAATTTTTTATTAATAATGTTCTAGAAAAAGAATTACAGAATCAAAATGAATTAAATGAAAAAGAAATACTTAGTTTAAAGCTAGATTTAATCTAGTTTTTTTATATCCAATGGGAGGATTATATGACTAAAGAATTAAGAGATTTATTAGCAAAATTAAATGCTAAAAAAGAAGAAGGACGTACATTATTGGCTGAAGATAAGCTTGATGAAGCTAAAGCAATTACAAATGAAGTAAAAGATATTCAAGCTAAAATTGAAATATTACAAGAGTTT
This sequence comes from Helicovermis profundi, assembly GCF_033097505.1. Classification (NCBI taxonomy): domain Bacteria; kingdom Bacillati; phylum Bacillota; class Clostridia; order Peptostreptococcales; family Caminicellaceae; genus Helicovermis; species Helicovermis profundi. The sequence continues at coordinate 1,322,897 of NZ_AP028654.1, forward strand.
CAATTTGAAAATGCAATACCTCTAGATGATCCTTTAAATCCAGATCCAGTTGATGATAAAAAGGCTTATGGAAATGTTTTTTTTAAAGCTTTAAAGAGTAAAAGATTAGATGAGTCAGAAGCAAATTTGCTTGAAGAACATAAAGCTCTAAGTTCAACAACTGGTGAAGATGGTGGATATACTGTTCCAGAAGATATTCAAACTGCAATTAATGAATATAAGCGTGATGATACAGATTTATCTCAATTCGTTACTATAGAACCAGTAAGTACACTTAAAGGCAGTAGAGTTTTAGAAAAAGAGGCTGATACAACTTCTTTTGTTGAATTTGCAGAAGGCGCAGCTGTTCCAGATTCGGATGCTCCAAAATTTGAAACAATCAATTTTACAATTAAAGATTTAGGTGGATTTTTACCAATCCCTAATAACTTATTAAATGATTCGGATGCAAAATTAAAAAATTTTTTAACTAACTGGTTAAAGAAAAAGAATAAAGCAACAAAAAATAAATTGATTTTAGATATTTTAGCAACGTTTGTTAAAAAAGATATTAAAACAGTTGCTGAGATAAAAACTGTAATTAATGTTGATTTAGATCCAGCTATTAAAGCTGGTGCTTCAATTTTAACTAATCAAGATGGTTATAATTATTTAGATTCTTTAGAAGATTCAAATGGTAAAAGTTTATTACAACCAGATCCTAAATTACCAGGAGCAACATTATTTAGAGGAATTAGAGTTCATACTGCATCAAACAAAATTTTAAAAACTGTTATTACTGATCCAGGTGGTGCTGCTGAAACTATTAAAGCTCCAATTATTATTGGTGATTTAAAAGAAGCAGTTGTTTTATTTGATAGAGAAAAAATATCAATTGCAGCAACAAGTGTTGGTGGAGATGCATTTAAATATAATAGAACAGATATGAGGGCTATTGTAAGAATGGATGCTGGAAAATTTGATTCTAAAGCTGCTGTTTACGCTGAGTTAGTTATAAAAGAGCCAGCATAGGTAGCTTATGATAGTTAACTTAGAAGAAGTTAAACAATTTTTACGAATAGATTCTGAAGATGTTGATGAAGATACAATTCTTCAAATTATTTTAGATGCAGCTGAGGAATATTTGAAAGATGCAACTGGTAAAACTTTTACTGGTGATAGTTCTAAGGCAAAATTATTTATTATGGTTCTAGTTACTGATTGGTATGAAAATAGAGAAATGATTGGTAAGGCGAGTGATAAAACTCGTCTTAGCATTCAGTCGTTATTGCTTCAATTAGAGTACTCAGAGAGTGAAGTGATTATATGAATCCAGGTAAATTAAGGCATAAAATAGAAGTATGGAAAAATGTTGCTAGTGAAAATGAACTTTTAGAAGAATCGATTGAAGAAGCGTTAGTAAAAAAAATATCTTCACAAATAATACCAATGACTGGAATGATTAAAAATGAGCAAGGTGATACTAAAATTTCAGGAACTACTCATAAAATTAGAACTAGATATTCTGCGGGTAAATTTATAAAACCTGATATGTGGTTTAAATATAAAAATTCTAAATATGAAATTAAATATATTTTGAATCCATTTGAGTCGAATAGAACTTTAGAATTTTTTTGTGAGGTGATATTTAATTATGAGTGATGTTGAATTTAATGTTGATGAAATTGATGATGCTTTGAGGTATATGGATGAAATAGTTGAAAGATTACCAAGAAAATCAAATAGATTTTTAAAAAAAGAAGCTAAAAAACTTAAAAAGCAAACTATTTCAAGAGCAAAATCAAAAGTAGGCAAGAAAACAGGAAATTATCTTAAAGGAATAAAAGATGGTAAGCCTTATAAGTATAATGGCGGGGAACAGTCTATTAGAGTTTATAATAACGCTCCTCATGCTCATTTAATTGAGTATGGCCATGAAGTTTTAGATAAAAACGGTGTTAGTCATGGTTTTAAAGATGGAGCTCATGTATTTGAAGATACTGAAAGAAAGTTTAAGAATGAATTTTTTAAAGACTGTGAAGATTTTGTAGATGATTTATTAAATGATGGATCATTATAGGAGGTTTTATGATTGCTAATATAAAAGATATTAAATTAGCTATAAATAAAGCTATCAAAACAATTTCTACAAGTAAAATTATTAGTAGTGATATAGAAGAGGGATTTAAAAGGCCTTGTTTTAAAGTGATATTTGGTGATGTAGATACAGAATCTATTGGTATATATATGTTAAAAAAAGATATGATTGTAAGAATATATTATTATCCAGAGGATAGAGATAAAAACGATTTAGAGCTAATGAATATTCAAGATTCATTAGCTTTACTATTTTTAGATCCACTAATAGTAAGTGAGAATTTTATAATACATCCTTTAGAATATGTAGATAGACTAGTAGATAATGTTCTTCAGGCATCATTTGAATTAAATTATATTCAGGAATTAGATAAAGAAGATAGTTCTCTTATGATAGATACTATCGAATTAGAAATTTAGAAAGGTGGAGTATATGGGAAGACCAAATATTGATGTTGTTTTTAAAGAATTAGCTTCTACAGTAATTAAACGTTCATCAAATGGAGTAGCGGCATTAATAATAAAAGATAATACAGATAAAACATTTTCTACAGTAGTAATATCTTCAGAAGATCAAATTGATGAATTGAAATTTACAGCAGAAAATGTATCTTTTATTAAAGACGTTTTACTTGGTGGAGTAATAAAAGTAATAGTATCAAGAGTTGATGTTGAAGAGGTTGAAGTTATAGAAACTGGAGTAAATCAAATTGCAAATATATTTTATAATTGGATTGCTATAGCAGATGGTACTAGTTTAGAGCATACAGAACTTTCTGTTAAAGTTAAGTCTATGGATTCTATTCAAAGTGTAGTATTTAATATTCCATCTGATCATGAAAGAATAGTAAATTTTGCAAACACATCTGTTACAAAAGAATCAGGTGTTATTAATGGCGAAAAATATATTGCAAGAGTATTAGGCTTGATTTGCGGATGCAATTTAACAGAATCAACTACGTATAAGATTTTAGACGATTTAATATCAGTTGTAGAACCAATTGATATTGATACAGCAGTAGATCAAGGTCAGTTTTTACTTTTCAATGATGAAGAGGTGGTAAGAGTTGCAAGAGGAGTGAATTCGCTTTTAACTATAGGTGAAAATAAAACTGATGATATGAAAAAAATTACTATAATGGAGACTTTGTTACTTATACAAAGAGATATTAAGTCTTCTTTTAAAAATTTATATATTGGAAAATATAAAAATAATTATGATAATCAAGTAATATTTTTTAGTGCTGTTAATGATTATTTGAATGTATTAGCTTATCAAGAAATTCTTGAAAACAATTATAATAATCATGTTGAAATTGATATTGAAGCGCAGAAAAATGCACTTGCAATTATTAAACCTGAAGTTATTGAATGGTCTGATAAGGAAATTAAAAATTATCCATATAGATCAAGTGTTTTTGCTAAAACATATATTAGAGTAAATGATGCAATTGAAGATTTAAACTTCAATTTGTATTTAGTGTAGAGGTGAGATAATGAATCCAAATAAAATTATAAATGGTACATTTGGTACGATATGGGTTAATAATGAAAAATGGATAGAAACAAAATCTTTTGAGGCAAAAGTAACTGGTCAATATGAAGATGTTGATATTGCAGGAAAACTTGGTAAATCAAGAAAGTATATAGGTTATGAGGGCAGTGGATCTATTAATACTAATAAAGTTTATTCAAGAGGAGCTAAGCTTTTAGCAGAGGCTTTTAAAACAGGTAATATGCCAGAGATTAAAATAATTAGTAAATTATCTGATCCATCATCATATGGAGCAGAAAGAGTAATTATAAAAGATGTTACTTTTGATGAATTTACTCTTGCTAAGTTTGAACTTAAATCACCACTTGAAGAGGAACTTCCTTTTCAATTTGGTGATTATGAATTAATAGATACAATATAAATTTTAAGGCTTACTTCGGTAAGCCCTTTTTATGAAAGGAAAATAAATGGCGAATAAAAAATCAAATTTGAAATTAACTTTAAATAGATTAATAGCAAAAAAGAAACAAAAAGAAAATAGTAAAATTGAATTTAGAAATTATTTTGTAAAATCTTTAGAAGGTGAAATCGTAATTAAGAAACCAGATAGAGAGTTAATACTTGAAGCTATGGACGCTATTAATGAAGATGAATCTGTTACTAAAATTTATGAAATAAATAAAAATCTTATTTATTCATGTGTAAAAATATTACATGAAGATGAACTTCAAACTACTTATGAATGTAAATCACCAGATGATATTGTAGATGAACTTTTTGAAGTAGAAGAAGTTCTTGAAATTGGTTCATTTATTATGGATTGGAATGGATCTTTTGAGACAGTGGATAAAGAAATAAAAAACTCATAGCCTCCGATATAGAAGTAGGAATGATTAGCTTTTTTCTTCTTAGGGGGCATGACTTGAAAAACTTACTTAATCTTAAATATACAGAGAAGTTGTTTTATATAGAAACAATGAATATGTATATTAAAGAAAATAAAATAAATGATTAAAATGAGAGGATGAGTAAATGGCTAAAAAAACTATTCATACTATTCTCCAATTAAAGGATAAATTTTCACAACCAATTTCAAATTCTACAAAAAATACTAAAAAGTTTAAAAGAGAAGTAAAGAAAACTAAAAATAGCATAAAAAGATTTAAGAATGGTGCAGTTAGTGATTTTAAATCTGTGGCAAAAGGTGCAATTGGGCTTGCTGGTGCTTATTTGGGTTTTAAAGCTTTAAAAGATGGAATGACTGATTGCGTAGAGAAAGCAAAAGAACAAATTGAAGTTGAAACAAAACTAGCTGCAGTTTTTAAAGCTACTGGTAAAGCAAGTAAAAAACAAATTAAGCAGCTTATAAATCAAGCTGATACTTTAGAAGGTGTTGGAGTTGTAGGAGCTGATGTATCAATTGCTTTTCAGCAGCAGTTAGCAACATATAATCTTACAGCTGATAGTGTATCATCATTATCTGCTGGCGCAGGTGATCTTATAGCCCAAATGAAAGGATTGAATTCTGCTCAAGGCGATGGTGTAAATGTAGGTAATATGTTTGGTAAGGTTTTGAATGGCCAACTAGGGGCTTTATCAAGAGCTGGTATTACATTTAGTGAAGCTCAAGGTAAAATGCTTAAATATGGAACTGAACAAGAAAAGGTTGCAACACTAGTAAAAGTACTTGAGCAAAATGTTGGTGGTGTTAATAAAGAACTTGCTAATACTGATGATGGCAAGATACTTGCAATGAAAAATAATTGGGATGGATATAAAGAAACTTTGGGACGTATTATATTACCTATGCAAGCAAAATTTGCTCAGTGGTTTAATGTACAAATTCCTTATATAGAAGCTCATATGGTGAATTTAGTAAACAGTATTAAGTCTAATATAAGGAAGTTAGTTCCAATATTACAAAACGTTTTTAAGTGGATTAAGAATGCTTTTAAATCAAAACAGATGGAACTTTTTAAAATATTTATTAAAATTGTTTTAAAAGAGATGAAAAAACTATTAAAAAAAATAATTGAAATAGTAAAATTTATCTATAAGAATTGGAGTAAATTCGAACCGTTGGTTTATGGAATTGTAGGAGCTATTGCAGCATATAATGCAGTAATGTTAGTTACGAAAGCAAGAACATTGGCTCTTAAAGGTGCACAATTAGCGTTAAATTTTGCTATGAATGCTAATCCTTGGGGATTAATATATGTAGCTATTGCAGCTATTATTGCAATTGGAGTAGTTCTTTATAAAAATTGGGATAAAATAAAACTTAAAACCTATGAACTATGGAAAAGTTTTAAAATATTTATTGATAAAGTTAGAAAAAGATTTCCTTTACTTGGTGTTGTTATTGAAATTGTTGTAAAAAAAATGAAAAGCGTTTTTGATGGCTTAAAGATTATTTTACGAGGAATAACAGAATTTATATCTGGTGTATTTGCAGGTGATTGGAAGAGAGCATGGGAAGGTTTAAAGACAATATTTAGTGGTGTATTTAATATATTTAAAGTAATTATAAAAACTCTAAATGATGGTGTGATTAGATTAATGAATCTAATGATAAGAAAAATTAATGGAGTTAAGTTTAAAATATTTGAACTATGGGAAAGCTTTAAAATATTTATTGAAAAAATTAAAAAAAGATTTCCTTTACTTGGCATTATTATTGAAACTAATATTGAAAAGTGGAAAGGTATTTTTGATGGCGCTAGAATTATTTTTAGTGGAATAACAGAATTTATATCTGGAGTGTTTACTGGTGATTGGAAGAGAGCATGGGAAGGTGTAAAAACAATATTTAGCGGTGTGTTTAACACACTTGAATCTATTGCGAAAGCTCCAATTAATGGTGTTATTGGATTAATGAATATAATGATAGAAAAAGTTAATGGAGTTAAGTTTAAATTGCCTGAGTGGTTAGGTGATAAACTAGGTGGAAAATCAATTGGTTTTACAGTTCCTAAAATTCCTAAGCTAGCAACTGGATCATCATATACAACAAAAGGAAAATATGAAATAAATGATGGCGCTTATGGCGGTGAAATTGTAGATTTACCTAATGGATCTAAAGTAATACCTGCGGATAAAACAGATAAAATGTTATCAAATCAAAGTATAAATGTGTACGTAAATATTGAAGGTAATGTTATTGGAAATGATGAATATGCTGATGAAATGGGAAATAGAATTGTAAAAAAAGTAAAATTAGCACTTGTAAATATGTAAAAGAGACTTTTAAAAAAGTCTCTTTTTTAAGGGATGTGAGAAATGATAATATTCTCTGTAAATAATAATGAAGAAGTAATTACTTTTCCAATAGAACCAAATGATATACCTATTGAAAAACAATATGCACATACTAAATTTTCAACATTTCAAGATGGTGATTTAACTTTAATTAATAAAAATAGTGGACTTAAAGTTGTAACGATAAATAGTTTTTTTCCAGAGTATCCTAATAAATATTCTTTTCAAGAAAGAAACTCTTTAGAGCCAAAAGAATATATAGATTTTTTTAATAAATGGAGTGAAGTACCACTGCGAATCTATATTACTGATAAGTTTGGTAAAGAAAAATTGAATATGCCATGTGTTATAACATCGTTTACTTATAGTGAAGATAAAGCAAAAGATACTATTTATAATCTTAGCGTTCAAGAATTTAAATTTGTAGGTGAATTATGAATTTTAAATTAGAGTACTTAAGAAATAAAATAAGAACTGATATAACTAAGCAAAGTGGAAATGTAGGTTGGACCTCAGATGAAAATTTATTAAGCATTTCATTTGAATTTGAATTTGCAAAAATTAATGATAATAAAATAGTTTGTGGAGATATTATTTATTTTGATGATTTAACTTTAAATACTAATGTGTTTACTGGAATAGTTACTTCAATTAGTAAAGGTGAATATAAAGATACTGTAAGGTGTAACGACTTTGCTTTCTATCTTAACTCTTCAAAAACTATAATTCAATTTAATGAAGTACCAGGAACTAAAGCTTTAAAATCGTTATTTTTAAAATCTAAAATTGAATTTAATAATATAGCTGAAATGAATACTATTATTTCTATGATTTACAAAGATAAATATATAAGCGAAATAATAAGCGATATTTTAAATCAAGTTTATTTAGAAACTGGTAAAAAGTATTTGATAGAAATGGAAGGTAATAAAATTAATATAATTGAACAAAGTTTAATCTATATTGATGAAGTATGTAGATTAGCTTCAAATCTACCAGTATTTAAAATACAAAATGCAATTGAAAAAACTGCTACTGTTAATGTATCAATAGAAAATCTTAGAAACTCGGTTATAGTAACTAGTAAAGATTCTAATGATATGGAGATAATTGAATCTATAAAAGATGAGATCTCTATTAAAAACTATGGATTACTTCAAGAAATAATTGAAGTTGATAGTAAAGATGAATCACAAGCTAGAAATATTGCTAAAACTGTTTTAAATGATTTGAATAAAATATCTGAAATATCAAGTTTAACATTTATAGGAAATAGTAATGTGAAGGCTGGTAGATTAATAAAGTTAAATATTGAAAATATAAATCTTGTAGGTGATTTTATAGTTAAGTCAGTTAATCATAAGATTGCAAGCGGTGCATATACTATGATGTTAAATGTAGAAGGTGTTTAATATGGATTATGATGTAGAACTAGCAAGATTATTAAAAGAACGTAATAACGCAAAACATGAAAGTGCGTTGATAGGAAGTGTAGTAAGTGATTTTCCTGAAATAAAAATTGTTATTTATAATGGCGAAGTACTGCTTACTAAAAAGAATTTATATTTTACTAATACGGTTTTATCACATATTAGAGAAGTAGAATTAACAGGTAGTATTAAAATAAAAGAAATAACAGAAAATTTTACTAGTACTTCTGAATTAACTATTACAGATACTATTAAAAAAGGTGATCAAGTAATGTTAATTCCAACTAGCAATTTACAAGAATTCTTTGTTATTGATATTGTGAAAAAACTGGGGTGATAAATTTGTTTCCAGAAATAATAGAAACGGATAAATTAACTAAAGAAATAGTTCTAAATGATGGAATTGTTTATAAATATAATTTTGATAATCAAAGCTATGAAACGTTAGATGGAAATTTAATTGAGATTGTAAATAAAAGTGAAAAAATAAAGCAATGGTTAGAATTTTTAATTAGAACAGAATTTGAAAGTATAGATATTTATAAATCGACAGAATTTGGTTTATCATTAAAAAAATATATTGGTAAAAAAAACATTCCACTTGGATTAATTTCTTCTGAAATAAAAGAGCAACTTAATAAAAAAATATTTTTAAATAGCGATATAAAAGAAATATCAAAAGTTATAGTTAGCAAATCATCAAGTAAAGAATTAGTAATTAATATTTTTGTTATGTCAGCGGTCGAAGGTGAATTAGAGGTGAGTATTAATGTCTAAATCAAAAGAAGAGATACTAGAAGAATTATTATCATATATTGATAATAAATATGATAAGCGTGTAGGAACTTTGTTTTATGATTTTTTAGCTGCAGTTAGTATTGAAAAAGAGGCTCTATATAAAAAAATAGAAATACTTGAATCAAAATTAGATATTACTAATTTGTCTGGTGAAGAAGTTGATAGATATATTGAGCAAAATTCTGATCAATTAAGACGTGCCGCATCTTTTGCAACTTGTGAGCTTTTTGTAAATGGGAATGGAGTAATTAATATTGGTGATCTATTTGAAACTAAGGCAGGTATTCAATTTGAAGCAATTAAATTAAAAAATATTGTTGAATCAGGATTGATTGAAGTTCAATCAGTTTTACAAGGAGAAGTAGGCAATATTATTGCGAATACCATTACTCAAATACCAGTAACTATACCAGGTATTATTTCAGTTACAAATATAGTTGGAGCAAGTGGAGGATACGAAGCTGAAACAGATGGAGAATTTATTGATAGATTTTTAGATATGCAACAAGACGAAGTAACTCAAGGAAATATTGCTGCATATAAAAAATGGTGCTTAGAAGTAGTAGGCGTAGGTGGATGCAAAGTATTTCCATTAGAAAATTTAAATGGAGAGATAGCTGAAAATAGTTTGCTTATTATAATTGTGGATACTAATAAATTGCCTGCAGATGCAACTCTTGTTTCAGCTACTCAATTATTTATAAATCCATTGGATAAAAATGGACATGGTGAAGGAGTTGCTCCAATTGGTGCATATGTATATGTTAAGTCAGCTACACCTTTAAATTTAAATATAAATTTTACTGCAAATTATAAGGTAGGATATACAAAAAAAATAGTAGAACCACTACTTAGAACTAATTTGGAGACTTATCTGAAATCAATCGCATTTATTGAAAATAATATTTCGTATGCAAAAATTGGGAATGTTGTTTTAAATACTGAAGGTATTGAAGACTATACAAATTTATTTATAAATGATCAGGCAAACAATGTACCTATTTTAGAAAAAGAAGTTACTGTCTTAGGAGTGATTACAATTGACTAATTACAAAGAAAAATTAATCAATCATCTTTCTAAAATTTTAAGAGAAGATGAAATCGCAAATTCATTATTTGACTCAATTAGTAAAGAACTCATGAATATAGATAAAAAAATAAATCTATCATTTTGTGAGTTCTTTGTTGATACAGCAATAGGAAGTGGCTTAACATCATTTGAGAAAAGACTTGGAATAGAAACCAATATATTAAGTTCGGTAGATCAAAGAAGAAATTTAATTAAAGCAAGATTAAGAGGAAGAAAAAAAATAAGTTTATCAATAATTAATAGTATTTGTGAAGTTTGGATTAATGGAGAAGCGAGTAGTGATATTTCTGAAAATATAATTAGCATTAATCTTCGATCTTTTGGTGGTGTTTCTGATGATTTTGAGAACCTAGAGAAAACAATTTTAAAATTAATTCCATGTAGTTTAGCTGTAAAAATTTTAAACGAAATAACTGTTAATAGCGATAAAGAAAAAACATTTCTTGGAAGTATAGTAACACAAGGATATCACTATACATTAACTCCAAATATTAACATAACTTATTCTAGCAATGAAACTATAATTAATGGATCAGTTTCTATTATAGGTTCAAAAATTGAAATATCTTAAATTAAAACATTAAAAAGGAAGGTGATTCAAAAGTGGCAAGTTTTAATTCTACAGTCATTACAAGTGCAGGCCATTCATTGATGGCTAAGATTATGGCAGGAATAGCCACACCTACGTTTACGCAGGTGAAAGTTTCAGATACAGATTATTCGGAACATACTTCAGAAGAACTTGAAGCGTTAACAAGTATTAGTGATATCAAGCAATCTATATTAGTTTCAAATGTTTCAAAAGTAAATGATGCTTCAGTAAAAGTTAGTGCAGTACTTGACAATATAAATCTTTTAGTTGGATATCATCTAAAAACTATTGGACTTTATGCAACGGATCTTGATGTGGGTGAAATTCTATATTCAGTTACAACAGCAGTAATACCAGATTGGATTCCGCCGAATACTGGGATTAATAGTACCAATATAATGATTGATTTAATTACGGTAGTTTCAAATGCCTCAAATATATCTATTGAAGTAGATCCTAATGCTATGGCTACGGTGGCACAAATAAATACGTTAAAAGAAGAATTTAGCAGGGTAATCAACAATAACTGGTATGCAGATAGACCTGCTTATTATGGGAATACGAAATTGGTTCAAAGTACAAAAAATATTTCAGCATGGACTTCGGGGATTGGAACATTGTCTGTCGACAAAGCTAATTTTAAGATTGAAGACAGATGTATCAAATTAGACCAACCAAATAATACATCTGATGATTTGTATACTACATCACATAGTGCTATTGCAAAAGACTTTACAAAATTAAACAATGGAAATGTATCAAGTGATGATGATTTTATTAACTTTATATTCTTTTTAAGTAATAAAAATATGTTCACTAGAGTAAGAATTGTTCTTGGACCAAATTTAGGAACAGATTTTTTTGATTATAGTATAACATCTGGACTAAAAGATGGCTGGAATTATTTTCATATAAAAAAATCCGATTTTACATTTACAGGAAGTCCAAGCTGGGAGAATATAACTGATACTTTATATTCTGCTTTAACAACAATTAATGCAAGTGGACATTCGGTTAGCTTTGAAGATGCTATATTAGTCAAAGCCGACCCAAGTGGATTATATCCTAACCCATTTCAAAAAAATGGTGCTGCTGAAATAAATCCCTTAAATTCTGAATTGTTTATAGGCAAAGAATTTGGCAATATTATATTAAGGAATTTAGATGATGATACTAGTAATTTTTTCAGTTACAGAAGTATTAAATCATATTCATTTAACGGTAAAAAACATATATTTTCGGGAAGAAGAAAATTAATTAGTGTTAATCATGATTATATGCATCTAATAACTCTAAGAGATATTTCTAATGGTGAAAATATAACATTTAGTATTGAAAGTACACGTTTAACAGCTTGGTATGCAACTTTCACAAAAAAAGATGATCTAATTGATTCTATCAATTTGGTTAATGGTGATTATATTGATTATTCATTAGAATTCGATGGAAATGTAGCTGAAATAATAATCAATAAAAATGGAGATTTTGGAAACCCTTATATTTTAAAAGTTAACTATAGCTCATTAGTTAATATAAATGAAGCATATATTTACTTTGGTAATATAATGGGACGAACTAATAATTTAGAAAGTATAAGTGCAGCAGAAATAGCACATGCACATCATTCAGATATCGCAGAAGTTGCTAAGGGGTTAGATATTCAACCGTATTTTAATTGTAATTTATTGAATACACAATTAATACCGGATTCAAGCCCAACTAAAATATTATTCTACGGAAATAATAATGGTGAAGAAAGTAATGGTATAATTCTTAACGAAGATTCATATTTTGTGATTGGTGAAAGTGGTAGATATAATATATATATGCAAAGTATATGGGCGCAAAATTCTACTGGTGTTAGAGATAATAAAATAGTAATTAACGATTCAACATATGAATATGATTCAAAAACAACAGAAAATATTTCGCATTTTAAAAATCCTACTTTATTAAATAATGTGCATCTTAAAAAAGGTGATAACATATCATTTGAAGTATATCAGACTTCTACCACATCAATTAGTATAACAGGGGCAGCTGCTGCTAATCCTGCAACTAAAATATCAATATATAAGGTAGGTGCGTAATATGATTAAATTATATGAAAATGTAAATCCAAATAAACTTGTTGATGAAATTCAAAAAGAAGGTTTATTGAAACAAGAAGAAATGTCATTCTTTCCAAAAGAAGATAGCTTAGAAATTAAATTTAGCAACATCAAAGAAATTTCAACTGATGTTTTAGATGATAATGAACAAGTTATTAATATGATAGTTACCTATCAAAAACTAGAAAAACAAAAATTGATTGAAGTTGTTGACGGAGTTGAACTACCTAAAACTATTGAAGTTTGGAATGGTTTTGATCCTACACAACTATTTGCAAATATTCAAAATGTAATAGATAATCATGATCCAACACCAATACCGCAAGGTAAATCACAATTAGAAATTCTTCAAGATGTTGTTGATAAATTATTGATTGATAGTTTGGGGGTGTAAGTATGTATGAGATGCTGAAAAATTTATATAGTAAAGGAAAAGTTAATGAAGAACACCTTAATAATGCTGTTTTAAAAGGATGGATTACTGAAGCAGAGAAAAAAGAAATTATGGTGTAGAAACTAAGTGTTGAATTTTTGATACTTGGTTTTATTTTTTCTACTACATGTTAAAAATAAATAAAAGAGGTGATTAATAGTGGATGATGGTAACCGAATTTACGAGATGGCATTAAAAAGTTTTGAACAATTTCAAGAAAATCAAATGGAAATAGTAAAGAGCATATCGGAAATAAAAGAAAGGATAATAATTACAGAAGAATCTACTAAATCAGCTCATCGTAAGCTTAATAGTCAAGAAGAGCAAACGAAAACAATTATAAAAATGTCTACCAGTATTGAATATATAGCGAAGCAAATTGAAGATGCGCTAGGTGCTATAAAAGTACACGACGGAAAATTTGTTACTCTTGAAAAGGCGCCAGGTGATAATATCCTTGGATATTGGAAGTTGTTTATTGGGGGGCTGATTGCTGGAGGGACAGGCTTACTAATTGGGTTAATTATGAAAGGTGGAATGCAATAATGAAGATAAAAAAAATAAATATTGTGGATGGAATAATTCAAGATAAATTTGTCGGCGATGTTCCTATTATGATTAAAATAATAAAGCCTAAAGGTAAGACAAACGTAAGAACGCTGATCAAAATAAATGAATGTATAGGTATTACTAATCATAATACAGGAAACATAACTCCAACTGCTAGTGATGAAATGCATGCAAAGTGGCTCCAAAGTGTAGAAAATGTTGATAAAGAATATGTATCAGTACATTTTTTTGTAGATGAAGATTCTATAATTCAAACAGTTCCAATAGATGAGGTAACAAATAATGCTGGTGATGGAAGAGGACCAGGTAATTTTAAAACAATTTCAATAGAAATATGCGAAAATGGAAATGAGCAAAAAGCAGAAGAAAATGCAAAAAAACTTAATGCAGCACTAATACTAACTTATCCAAAATTAAAAATATTTAAACATCAAGATTGGAACGGAAAATATTGTCCAAGAAGAATTTTGAATAGAGAAAATGGATGGAAGAGATTTGTTGGTGATATAAATCAACTTGTAAAAAAATCAAAAGTTGATGAAATAAAAGATAACAGTGTTTCAAATTGGGCTAAAGAAGCTCAAAGTTTTGTTAAAGAAAATAAAATATCAGATGGATCTAGGCCAAAAGATAATGTTACTAGAGAAGAAGTGTGGGTTATGCTTAATAGAATGCAAAACTTAGGAGGTAAATAATAATGTTAAATTTAATATTGAATTTAGTAAAGAACAATTTGCTTAGCATAGTAGTTGTTCTTATTTTTATTCTTGTACTTATTTATTTGTGGAAAAAAGGAAAGAAAAAGAGTATAAAAGATACAATTTTTTATTTTGTTTGCAAAGCAGAGCAAGAATTTGGGAGTAAAACTGGTGAAATTAAATATGTTGCAGTTTCAACATGGGTATATGTAAATATGCCTAAAATATTTAGATTGATTTTTACTAAAGAAGAAATAGGTGGTTATATTGAAGAGGCGGTTGAAAAATTGAAAGAAATATTAGTGTCTGATGAAGAGGTTGATTTGTTACCTTATATTAAATAAATATTAATAAATGCTCATATCAAGCAATTGGTGTGAGCATTTATTATATTTTGTGTTTCACGAATTAATTTTAGAATTGAAACATAAAATATTAGTATTGTTGTATAGATAGTTCATAGAATTATATTTTTGGAATAATTGCGCATTTTTTAAAATATATATAATTTTATATTTAGATATGATAAAATACAAAATAAAGGGTTGGTGTTTTTATGGCTATGAGAGATATAAAAAATGGTAAATTGCTTTATCATTTAACAAAGCTAGAAAATTTAGAATCAATCATTAAAGATGGTTTACTGCCAAGAAATGAATTGTTGAGAAGAAAATCATTATTTAAAGATGTTGCAGATTCTGAAATAATTGATAAACGTAATATTTTAGGTTTAGATAAGTTTACACCATTTCATTTTCATCCATATTCTTCTTTTGATGTTGCGGTTAAATCTAAGTATGAAAATGATGAATTTGTATATATTTGCATAACTCGTAAAGATGCAAAACATAATGATTTCAAAATTATTCCGATACATCCACTTTCAATTGATAAATTAATTTTGTATGATTATGATGAAGGTATGAGAGCGATTGATTGGGAAATAATGCATAGTTACGGAACTGAAAATGAAAATATAAAGCATGTAAAAATGGCTGAATGTTTAACAGATAAGGTAATACCAGCTAAATATTTTCTTAGTATAAATGTTAGGAACGAAAATATTAAGAATTATGTACAAAAGTTATTAAAAAAGTATAATATTGTTCATAAACCACCGCATGTTAATATACAGTGTTGGCTTGATAAAAAAATGTAAGTAGGAGGTGATACC
Source organism: Helicovermis profundi (assembly GCF_033097505.1). Lineage (NCBI taxonomy): Bacteria > Bacillati > Bacillota > Clostridia > Peptostreptococcales > Caminicellaceae > Helicovermis > Helicovermis profundi. The sequence continues at coordinate 1,338,622 of NZ_AP028654.1, forward strand.
TTGATTTATTATACAACAGGCAATTTGTTAAAGTCGGATGCGTACGCTTTAGTCAATACTGTTAATTGCGAAGGCTATATGGGGAAAGGTATTGCATACCAATTTAAATTAGAATATCCTCAAAATAATATTGCGTATATAAAGGCATGCAAATCAAGAAATTTAAGTGTTGGTAAATTACATCATTTCAAAGAAAAAGAAAAATTTATTATTAATTTCCCAACTAAAGATAAATGGCGTGAAAAATCAAAAATGATATATATAAAAGAAGGTCTTGAAGAATTAGCTAAGTTGATTATAGAAGAGAAAATTAAATCTATTGCTATTCCACCGTTAGGAAGTGGAAATGGTGGTTTAATATGGAGTGAAGTTAGAATTTTAATTGAAGAAAAGTTATCTGCCGTTGCTGATAGTGTAAAAATTATAATTTATGAGCCGTCACAAAATTATACTTCAAAGGTATCTAGAGAACCCAATTTGAGTTTGTCTTCTTTAGTATTAATGCAAATAAAACTTAATTTAGAAAAATTTGATAAAATAAGACTCCAAAAAACAGTATATTTTATGAATTTATTTTCTGGTGAAAATTATTTCAAATTTTCTAAATATAAATATGGTCCATATGATAATTCGATAGCTATTATTAGTAAAAAAATCAAAGAGTTTCAATCATATCATAATGTAAAAGACACTAGCGAAGCATACAGTATACTATACAAGAAATTAATAAGTAATAAAGTTGAAACAAAACTTGAAGTATTAGAACCAGCTATTAATCAGGCAACTATGTATGTTAATTCAATAGATAATGATCATGAACTTGAATGTTTATCTACAGTGGCTTATTTATTAGAAACGAATATTGAATTAACAGAATCTGAAATAGTTGAACAATTTAATAATTGGTCTAAAACTAAATCTGAAAATTTTTCGAATAATGAAATCAAATCATGCTTAATTAAACTTTATAATGATAATATTGTAGACAAAACATTGACAGGTTATCAACTTCATAAATACAATACTTAAAATAAACTTTTGATTGTTAGAATAAGAATAGATTTCAAGCTTAACTTGTCGCCATTTTGTCGCCACAAGTTAAGTTTATATAAATAATATTTAATTAATGTATGTTAATAAAATATATGTGATACAATTATAAACGTTGAAATTAATGTGTTTAGATTATAGTGTATTAATTGAAATAATTATGTGATAAACAATATTTCTAATACAGAACCCGGCTTATAGACCTACTCACATATTGAAAACATTATTTATAAAGAAGTCCTAGTATAGGGACTTCTTTTTTATTTACTATAAAACAAGCTGAAAAATTGATATACTAATATTATTAAGAACAACGCTAATTAAGAATTAAAAATAAAGTAGAAAGAGGCAAAAATGTATTTAATGAATTTATCTAATAGTAATTATAGTTTAAATAAATTTGACTGCAATTGGAAAAATGTTGAAGAATTTTTAAAGAAACATAGATTGGATGGTATTGAAATAATACTTCATGAGGAAGAAAATCTAAATAATATGCCTAGAAATATAGTAAAAGGAATGCATCTTAAATATTTTCCAACTTGGCTTGATAGATATTACTATGAAGAAAAAAACGAAAAAAAAATTGAAGATGATAAATCAAATAATACTCTAGTAAGTATTTTTAAAAATGAATTTAATAATGCTAAAAAACTTGGTGCAAAGTATATGGTCTACCATGTAAGCCATGTAACGGAAGAACACGCTTTTACTTTTGAGTTTGATTATAGTGATGATGAAGTTCTTAGTGCTACTACAAATCTTGTAAATAAAGTTTTTGATGATGACAGTGAAATGCTTCTTTTATTTGAAAATTTATGGTGGCCTGGCTTAACATTACTAGATTCAAAAAAGGCAAAAAGATTTATGGATAGTATAAAATATAAGAACAAAGGAATAATGCTTGATTTGTCACATATGATGATTACGAGTCCAAGTATTAAAACACCTAGAGAAGCATCAGATTATATTGTAAATAAAATTCAAGATCTCGGAGAAATTAAAGACTATATTAAAGGAATACATGTGAATTTATCTCTTCCAAGCACATATATGTCACAAAACCATAAAGAAAAGTATAAATTAATTTCTGAAATTATTGATGTTAAACAAAAATATATAAAAACAATTGAACATATAAAAAAAATTGATTGGCACATCCCTTTTGATGACGAGAGCATAAGAAATATTATTCAATTAATAAAACCAGAGTACGTTGTTTATGAAGTACTTGCGGATGAGTATAAGCAACTTGATGAATATATGAGGATTCAAAATATTGCAATTGGTAGATAAAAATAATAACTTTTAATAGGAGTAACTATGAGAAAAGGTATTTTAATTGTAAGTTATGGAACTACAAATAAAGTAGCAAGAGAAAAATCTATTAATTTAATAGAAAATAAGATTGAGAAATTATACCCTAATTATACTTTAAGAAGTGCTTTTACTTCAGAATATATCATAAAAAAAATAAAGAAAAATGAAAATATTAAAATTGACACTGTTATTAGTGCTCTAAAAAAGATGATTGAATATGATTGTAAAGAAATATTCGTTTTACCCTTATTTATAACACCAGGAAATGAATATGAGAAAATTGAAAAAGCCACTACATTAATTAAAAATAAATTTAAAGTAAAAATAATTCTAGGCTTACCACTATTACATGAAAAATGCGATTATAAAAAATTAATTAGTGCAGCTCTTAATAAAATTCCGATTAGAAAAAAAAATCAGTCAATTCTATTTATGGGGCATGGTACAAGTCATAATTCTAATAAGTACTATAGCGTGCTTCAAGAAAATATGTCTAGCGTTAGAAAAAATGTTTTCATAGCAAATATTGATGGTGAACCTTATTTAGAAGATATTTTAAAAAAAATTGTGACTGAATACAAATCAATAATTATCGTGCCTTTTTTATTAGTTGCTGGAAATCACGTTTTAAAGGATATGATAGGCAAAGAAAATTCTTTTAAATCCATTCTAGAAAAAAATGGTCTCGAAGTTGAGGTCCTTTTAGAAGGCTTAGGGGAAAATAACTTGGTACAAGATATTTTTATAGAATTGCTAGAGAAAATGTTAAATACAGAACATTATATATAATTACTATTGCTAATATTTATATTATAAAATAAAATAATATAAAACTTTATTAAAAAGGAGTAGCTGATGATAATTAATGGAAAGGTTCTTTCGATAAATATAAGTGAAACCAAAGGAGTAATTAAAAATCCAATGAATGCAGGAGAATTTATTGAAAATTTTGGATTAAAAGATGATGCTCATTCAGGCAAATGGCATAGACAAGTTAGTCTACTTGGGGTAGAAAGCATTAATAAAATGATTGAAATGGGTGTAAAAAATTTATCTTTTGGAAAATTTGCTGAAAATATTACTACAGAGGGAATAAGGCTTTATGAAATTCCTGTAGGAACAAAAATTAAAATAGGAGAAACTATTCATGAAATAACTCAAATTGGTAAAGAATGCCATACGGGTTGTGCTATTAAAAATCAAGTTGGAAAATGTGTAATGCCAAAAGAAGGTGTGTTTTCAAGAGTGCTTAAAGGTGGAATTATTAAAATTGGAGATATTATAGAAGAATACTGTGATAAAGCGGTATAAATCTATTACAAAATAGTTAAATAATTATTTATTTTATAATAAATAATTATTTCTATAGTATACTAAATTAGTATAAAATTTAAATTATAAATAGAAGACTAATTGATATTATAGAGGAGTTTGAAATGAAATATACTAAATATGTTGCAATAATTTTATCTGTTACACTTATATTAACAGCTTGCGGTTCTAATACAATTGCTAGTAATAAAGAAATTGATAAAACTGAAACTACGGTTGATAAGGTGAATTCTAGTGATTCAGAAACTGCTAATAATGAATTGAAAATTAAAGATAGCCAAACTATAAAAAAGGAATTTGATGAACTACTAAATAAAAATGGTAATATAAAAGAAATCAATTTGTATATAAGAGAAAATATAGAATTTGCAGATAAGGTATTAGCTGATTATTTAGTTGAAAATATGATTAAAAAACTTGAGGAAAATCAATCTAATGAAATTGACAACTTTTTTAGTGATGATACAGTAGAAATTCAAAACATACTAAGTAAAATTATCGATAGTAATTTCAAAGATTTAGAAAAAAAATATATACTTTCTGGGAACAAAAAATCGGAAATATTAAAATATATTGATAAAGCTAATTTGAATACATTAGTTAAAAATACTTTCCAAAAAGGATATGCACTGTATAGTAGTGAAGGATCATATTATCCAGTGGTAGATTATCAAATTTTAAATGAAGACTATTCAAAATACACTAGTAAAACTATGAAAGAATATTTAAACATAATGAGTGATTTAATGCTTAATACTACAACGGTTGAAGAGTATTTGGCAATAGATATTAATACGCTTGCAAGACGAGCTTTATCTTATGAAAATTTTATCATCAAAAATCCAAATTTTGTATTTATAGATGTAATGAAATCTAATTATATGGTTTGTTTATGGAAGCTTGTTAGTCCAAATATTTTTGATGGAACTTTAGATAATGATTTTAAAATGACTGATGCGACAAGAAAAGCATATGAAGAGATTTTAAGTGGAAATGATAGTATTACAAAAGAATCGGTTCAAAAAATTTTAGAATTTGAAAAAGCAAATAACGGAGTTTTTGGATCATATAAAGATATGGATAAATTTATGAATTTTAGTAATTCGGTAGAAGAAGATGCAAAGCTTAAGTTAAATGTAAAATAGAAAGGAAAATATGAAAAAATCAGCTAAGCAAATGATAGCCATGAGGACCATATATTCTATTTTTAAAACGTTTGTGCTAATTTTTGTAAATATATATTTATGGAAATCAGGCAAGGACATTAAATCAGTAGCAATTTTTAATATATTTAATTATATTGGTGCTACTATTTCTTTTTATGCAGCAAATAGAGTAGCCGTAAAAAACAATAAATATAATTATATATTTTCATCTATGTCCTTTATTGGATTATTTTTACTTGCCGTTATTTTAGGAACTGATTTATCAAAATATGCAATTATAATTGGATTTTTAGGTGGATTTGGAGATGGTTTTTTCTTTTTCAACCTAAATACATTTCAGGCTTTAGAACTCGATAAAGATGAAATTGATCAATTTATGAGTATGATGGGTGTTTTTTCAAAATTCACAAATATTGCTGCTCCAATCATAACTGGTGTTATAATTGAATTATATGGTTTTAAATTTATGGTTATTATTCTAATAATTTTAGTAATGATTCAGTTTGTACTATCTCTTATGATGCCAAGTAATAGGATTAAAACTGTTGGTAAAATAAATTTTAATAAACTAAAAACAAGAAAAAACTTTAGAAAAATATTATTGACTCATTCAATCAGAGCGCCATATAGTCAATTTACAATTCTGGCAAATAGTGTATTTATTTTCACCTTTGTTGGTAGCGAGTCAATTATGGGGATGTTAAACTCTATTTTTTCAGTGGCTTCAATAATATTATTTGTTACATATAGATATATGCAACGTTTTTATTCAAAACGGAAACTTATGTTTATAGGTGCTATAGGACATTCTCTAGCCATGCTTGTATTATTTAAAGCAAGCTTTATTACTTTTGTTATTTATAGTGTTGCCATTTCATTTGGAACTGCTTTTTTTAGCACACCACTTACAGGTATTCAAGTCCATACAGCAAAAAAATATTCTGAAACACAAGAAGAAATGCTTGGAAATTTAATGTCTAGAGTTATTATGTTAACTTTGGGAAGAAGTAGTTTTTATTTACTAATATTACTATTTTACAAAGACTTAAATTCTAATATTTTTATTGTATTTGTTCTGTACAATATGATTTCACCATTAATTTCATATTTTTTAGTAAAAGACGAAATATAACAAAAGCTCATTTTAATAATGAGCTTTTGTTATATAGTAACTAAGCTTTATTAAAAGTTTACTGAAAATTTGGAGTTTTTAGACAAAGGCTATAATTTAAATGAATTGAATATATATTAAGTAAGAGTAATATATATGTATATGATTAGTGGAGGTGTAATTTTTGAAAGATTTTGAATATTTTAAAGTTGAAAGTTTAAAAGAAGCAAGTGAACTATTATTAAAGTATGACGGTGAGGGGCATATTATAAACGGTGGAACTGACTTATTAATAAGATTAAGGGAAGGAATTACAAAACCAAATGCGGTTATCGATATTAAAGGAATTGAAGAATTAAACAAAATTCTTATAAATGAAGATAGCTTATTTATAGGAGCTTGTGTGAATTTAAATGAAATTGCAAGAAATAGAAAAATTAAAGAATTGTATCCCTTCTTTGCAGATTCTGCTATTTCAGTTGCTTCTAATCAAGTTAGAAATAGAGCGACTTGCATTGGGAATGTTTGTAATGCGTCTCCATTAGCTGATACGGCAACACCGTTAATGGCACTTGATGCAGAAGTTATTATTTATGGTCCAGAAGGCGAAAAAATAGTTCCAATTACAGAGTTTTTTGTATTTGTTAGAAAAACTGTTTTAAAAACTGGAGAAATTGTAAAAGGTATTAGAATTAATCATAGAGAAAATGTTAAAGGTAGTTTTTCAAAACTTGCTAGAAGAAAAGAAGTAGATTTATCTTTAGTATGTTCTAGCGTTGTTAAAGTTGGGTCTGAATTCAAAGTTAGTTTTGGAGCAGTTGCTCCAACTCCTGTTAGATTAAGTAAAACAGAAGAGTTTTTAAATAATAAAGAACTTACAGATGAAGTAATTAATGAAGCGTGTAATATAGCAACAAGTGAAGTTGCACCTATAAGTGATATAAGGGCATCAAAAGAATATAGAACTGAAATGGTTGAAGTACTTCTTAGAAGAGGTCTTAATAAAATAAAGTAAGGAGGCATTAAATTGAAATATAAAGTAAAATTTACTTTGAATAATGAAGAAGTTGAACACTATGTGGATACAAATATGACATTACTTAAAATGTTAAGGGAAGATTTTGATATGACAGGAGCAAAAGAAGGTTGTGGTGCTGGTGAATGTGGCGCATGTACAGTTATTATGGACGGAGAAGCTATTAATTCTTGTTTGGTACTTGCACCAGAAGTAGATGGAAGAGAAATTCTTACAATTGAGGGGCTAGGCAAAGATGATAAATTAGATCCTATGCAAGAAACATTTATTGAACATGCTGCACTTCAATGTGGTTATTGTACACCAGGTATGATACTTAGTGCAAAAGACTTACTTAAAAACAATCCTAATCCAACTAGAGATGAGATTAAAGAAGGCATGAGCGGAAACTTATGTAGATGCACGGGCTATAAAAAAATTGTTGATGCAATTGAAGATGTTGCGTCAAAAAATACAGAGAAGTAGGAGGGATAAAATTGAAATATGTAGGAAAGAGTGTTGAAAGAGTTGATGGACTAAAAAAAGTTACAGGATCGCTTAAATATGTTGATGATATGAAATTTTCAAAAACACTTTATGCAGCAGTGAAAAGAAGTCCTCATGCTCATGCAAAAATAGTAAATATAGATTATAGCAAAGCTTTAGAATTAAGAGGCGTTAAAGATATTATTACAGGAGAACATTATGCTAAACGTGGTGGACTCTATTTAGAAGATAAAAACTTTTTAGCAGTTGGTAAAGCAAGGTATAGAGGTGAAGCTGTTGTTGCGGTTGCAGCAATTAGTGAAAATATCGCAAAAGAAGCTGTTGAACTAATTGAAGTTGAATATGAAATTCTTCCAGCTGTTACAAATCCAATTGATGGTATGAAAGAAAATTCTCCTTTAGTTCATCCAGATTTAGGAGATTATAAATGGGCACCTGTGTTTTTCCCAAAACCAGGAACTAATATTAGTAACCACTATAAATTAAGAAAAGGTGATATTGATAAAGCTTTTGAAGTAGCAGATTTAGTTGTAGAAAACGAATTTCATATCCCTCATATACAACATGTTCCGATTGAAAACCATAGTGCAGTAGCAAAAATGGATATGGGTGGATTTCTAACAGTATGGGCAAGCTGTCAATCACCTTATGCAGTAAGGGAAGCTCTTGGAACAGCATTTGATGTACCGCTTAATAAAATAAGAATAATTTCTCCAGCGGTCGGAGGTGGATTTGGTTCAAAAGCGGGAACAACTCTTGAAGGAATTATAATACCACTTGCAATGAGAAATAAAGAGTGGGCAATAAAATTAACTTATTCAAGAGAAGATGAATTTCAAAATGCTTATGTAAGGCAAGGTCTTTATGAAACTATTAAAACCGCGGTTAGAAAAGATGGTAAAATTTTAGGCGTTAAGAATGAATTTGTTTGGGACGCTGGTGCCTATAATGAATATGGTGTGAATGTCACAAAAGCAACAGGATATGCATCTCCTGGACCTTATGATATAGAAAATATCTGGACTGATTCTTACTGTGTATATACAAACCATCCTGTAGGAGGACCTTATAGAGGGTTTGGTATGAGTGAAATTCATTATGGTATTGAGCAAAACCTTGATATAATAGCACATAAATTAGGTATTTCTCCAATTGAAATAAGAAGAATTAATGGTATGAAACCAGGTGGAACTACTGGTACAGGAGAAGTGGTTGATGTTTCAGGTCTTATGGAATGTATTGATCAGACTGAAAAGGATATAGAACTCGGAATTAAAACATATTCGAGTGAAGCTCATAAAGTTAGAGGAAAAGGTATTGCGTGTGGTTGGAAAGCACCATCAATGCCAAATAATGCAGCATCTTCAGCAGTGATAAAATTAAATGAAGATGGATCAGCGCATTTACTTGTAAGTGCACAAGATATTGGACAGGGTTCAGATACTGTAATGACACAATTTGCATCTGAAATATTATCTATTCCACCAGAAAAAATAACTATAAAAACTGGTGATACAGATCATACGCCATATGAGTGGCAAACAGTAGCTAGTAGAATAACGTATTCGGCTGGAAATGCTGTTTTAAAAGCAGCTAAAGATGTTAAAGAACAACTTATTGAACTTGCACAAATTAAGCTCGGAATATATAAAAGAGATTTAGAACTTAAAGACGGTTATGTTGTTTCTAAAATATATCCAGATAGAAAAGTACCATTTTCTGATCTTGCAACAGGACTCACTATGCCAGATGGTTCAGGAATTCATGGGCCAATTATTGGTAGAGGAGCTTTTATACCACCAAATATTAGAGATGCAGATAAAAAAACTGGTCTTGGGGATCATCCAGTTGTCTTTTGGACTTATGGAGCTCAGGGTGCTGAAATAGAAGTAGATACAGAAACTGGACATATTAAAGTCCTTAAAGTGTCATCTTGCTTTGACGTTGGAAAAGTAGTTAATCCAAAATTAATTGAAGGACAAATAGAAGGTGCAATTATGCAAGGCTTAGGTTCAGTTCTATTTGAAGAATTAATATTAAAAGATGGAAAATTATTAAATCCATCATTTGTTGATTACAAAATTCCAACATTTGATGATATGCCTGAGATGATAGTGAAATTTGTTGAAAATCCTGAAGAAACAGGTCCTTTTGGTGCTAGGGCAATTGCAGAACCAGCTATGGTTCCTTCAGCTCCAGTTATTGCTAATGCACTTTATGATGCGCTTGGTATTCGTATAAAAAGTATGCCTTTAACTTCAGAAAAAGTATTAAATGCATTAAAAGAAAAAAGAAAAAACGAAAAATTATAATATTAAATAATAAACAACAGTAAAACTATATTTGTAGAATTAATTTTATTGGTTCTACAAATATAGCAATTATGCTATAATTTTAAAGGTTTATATTTTGCAAATTTGTTTAATGAATTTATTTTTTTTATTATTTGCAAAAATAATATAACGAGAGATGGGGGTAAATAATTTTAAAAGGGGTGTAATATGGGTATTGAAAAAGAAAAAGAATTACATGTAAATCATGATGCGATTCGTGACGTAAGACAATTAGGTGTACCAAAAATGATTACTCTCGGTATGCAACATGCGTTTACTATGTTTGGAGCAACTGTACTTGTACCAATCATTACTGGTCTTGATGTTTCTGTTTCATTATTTATGGCTGGTATTGGAACATTACTTTTTCATCTTATTACTAAAGGAAAAGTTCCGGTATTTTTAGGTTCATCGTTTGCTTTTATTGCTCCAATGCTTGCGGTTGCAGATACTTTTGGACTTGACTATGCTAGGGGTGGTATAGTTGTTGCTGGTTTTATTTATCTAATACTTGCGGGTCTTATTACGGTATTTGGAACAGAAAAAGTAATTAGGTTTTTCCCACCAGTAGTTACAGGACCAATAATTCTTGTGATTGGTCTTAAGCTTGCACCAGTTGCTATTAATATGGCATCCAGCGATTGGCTTATTGCAGTAATTGCATTTTCAATTGTAACCATTGTTAGTGTTTTTGGAAAAGGATTTGCAAAAATTATTCCAGTAATAATAGCACTATTAGGTACATATATTATTGCTCTTATTTTTGGAAAAGTAGATTTATCACCGATTACTCAAGCAAGTTGGTTTGGAATTCCTCATTTTACAATTGCAAAATTTAACTTAAGTGCAATTATTACTGTAGCTCCGCTAGCTCTTGCTACTATGGTTGAACATGTTGGAGATATTTTAGCAATAGGTGCGACAGTTGAAAAAGACTTTATAGAAGATCCAGGTCTTAATTATACATTAACAGGAGATGGAATTGCGACTGCACTTTCTGCTTTTGTTGGTGGACCAGCTAATACAACTTATTCTGAAAATACTGGAGTTCTTGCTTTAACAAGAGCATGGGATCCTGTTATTATGAGAATTGCTGCTTTATTTGCAATATGTTTAGGATTAATTCCAAAACTTAGTTCTTTTATTAGCACAATTCCATCATCAGTAATTGGTGGTATTTCAATTATATTATTTGGAATGATTGCGTCGATTGGGGCGAGAACTTTAGTTGAACATCAAGTTGATTTTACAAAATCAAGAAACTTAATTGTTGCTGCAGTAATACTAGTTCTTGGACTAGGCGGAGCGTCTTTACCAATTACTATTGGTGCAGTTTCAATTTCGATAGAAGGAATGGCGTTAGCTGCTATAGTTGGTATAATTTTAAATATAGTTTTACCAGAATAATTTTATTAAATCCTCTCGTTAGAAAAGACCCCTTTTGGGGTCTTTTTTTTAATAAAAAATGCATTAATAATAAACAAAATTTAAGAATATTTATTATAAATTTTAATAAATTGTTAATAGTTAACAAAGCGAAATATATATTATTTTCGAAAAGGTTGAATTTTCAGAAAAAATTATATATTATTAATATATACATAATATAGTTTAGTATATATAACTAAACTAAGAAATATATTATAATTTGGAGTGAAATTATGAATAAAGAGCTAGGTATATCTGTAGAGGAACTTTTAAAATTACCTGTATTAAAAAATGCAAAAATCATTTCTGGTGTAAATGGTAGAAATCGTACAATAACAAAAATTAACGTGATGGAAGTACCTGATATAATTAATTGGGTCAAAAAGGGTGAATTTCTTTTAACGACAGCTTTTTCGATAAAAGATGATTTGAATATTTTAAAAGAATTAATTGTCAAAATGAATAGGATAGGCCTTTCTGGTATTGGTATTAAAACAAAAAGATATATTGAAAAAATACCAAAAAACATTTTAGATATTGCAAATGAACTTGATTTTCCAATTATAGAAATACCTTATGATGTGTCATTTGGAGATATTATTACGCCTGCTCTTTCTAAAATTGTAAATAAACAGGCGACCGTTTTAAAGCAAATTGATCTACTTAATCAAAGTCTTACTTCTATTATGTTAAAGGGAGGGGGATTAAAAGAAATTTCGGATTCGATAAGTAATAATCTTAAACTTCCAGTAGCGATTATTGATGATGTATTTAAAGAAAGTGTTATTAGCTTTGAAGATGGAAATTATGAAGGCTACAAAGAAATAATAAACTTAATTTCTAAGAATTCAAATTTAGATATTTTAATAAAAGAAAAAGATTTGATTGATGGTAAAAAAACTGAAAGAATTCAAATTCCAATTCTTTCGGAGGAAAAGTGTTTTGGATCAGTTGTTCTTTGGCAAACTAAAAGAATTTTAACGAGCATGGAGCAGTCAGTTATTGAATCCTCGGTTTCGTTGATTGCACTAAATATTATGAAAAGATTATCAATTTTTGAAAATGAAAATAGACACAAAATTGAGTTTATTGATGATTTGCTTTCAGATAATTTGGAGGTACAAAGTTCAATTCTAGAAAAAGCTGATTATTTTAATTTTAATATCAATTACTCTTATACAGTTATTGAACTTGCAATAAATAAACTAAGTGAAAAAGTAAAATTAACTCCAAATAATGCAGATTATTTGGAAACTGTAAAAAATACTTTAATGAATATTGTAGACAGAGTTTCAAGAATATCTTATAAAAATGTTATTTATGCAAAGAAAAGCAATAGAGTATATATTCTATTTGGATCAAAAAAAGATATGCCGATAAATAAGGTCAAAAGTAAAATTTTAGAATATTCGAATTATATATTAAAATATGCTGAGGAAGCAGGAATTAAAGAAAATTTATCAATTGGTATTGGCAGGAATTATTCTGATTTAAAAAAATTATACAATAGTAAGCGTGAAGCCAAAAGGTCTGTAGAAAACTTAATTCTTAAAAATTCATCAGAATCATTAATTCATTACGATGAGCTTGGCATATATAAGTTGCTATCTTATGAAGAATTAAAACCTGAATTATATCAATTTTATTTAGATACTTTAGAGCCTCTTGTGAAATATGATAGAGAAAAAGAAACAGAACTCGTAGATACACTCGCTATGTATTATAAATGTGGGGGTAATTTAAAAAGAGTATCAGAAAAATTATATACTCACTATAATACAATTATTTATAGAATTCAAAGAATAAAAGAAATAATAAATATTGATTTAGATAATTCAGACGATAGTTTGAATTTGCAAATTGCATTAAAAATTGTTGATATTATTGACCCTAATTAAAAAAAGATTCTTAATCAAAGCGAATATTCACCTTTGGTTAAGAATCTTTTTTAGCTTTAGTATAATGTACCAAACAAAACTCAGAATTTTGGAATATTAATCTAAAGGAATTGAACATGAATTTGGAGTAATATTATATTAGAGATAAATGTAAAGGATGGTTGTATGAATGCGATTTTAGTAGCTAGCGATTTGAATATGTTATTAACTAATAAATTAAAGTTAGAGGGTAATATTCATTCAGTTTTTGAACATGCTGTTAATATCCTAACAAACGATAATTTTTTTATAACTATTTTAACAATTGAAAGAGATATTTCTCCAATGTCCATTATTATAAAAGAAAATAATTTTTTAGCAATTGATTTCAAAGTTGGTCAAGAAGTGTTAATTACTAAGAAAAAAATCCAAATAATTAATAGTGAATTCGAAATAATATTAACAAATTCAAAAGAATGGAATTTTAATATTTTTTCAAAATCTAAATATATTTCTTTAAAAAATTATAAAAAAAATATTCAATTGTTTGAAAAAACTTTAATTAAATACGGCAATTCAAATGGTATTTTACCAATTGTTTTTGAAGTTGATGCAATTAATATCAAAAGTAAATTAAATAAACCTTTTATAGCTTCAAATCATTACTCCGTTTTTATTAAAGAAAGAGTAAATGAATTCTTGAAACAATTTATTAATTTTGATGAAAATATTTTTCCTTTATTAATAAAAAAAATAATAGGATTTGGTCCAGGATTAACGCCATCTATTGACGATTTTTTATCGGGACTTATGATTATGAGTATTCATTTGGCGCGTTATTTTGAACTCGACACCACTAAAATAAAAAGAATAAATAGGTTGATTTATACTTCTTCACTAGAAAAAACAACTAAAGTCAGTGAAGAAATGCTTAAAAATTCGATGAATGAAAAAAGTTCATTAGGATTTTTAAATGTTATTAAATCAATTTTATATGAGAGTAATTTAGATACAGAAAAAACAATTTTAGAAGCAATTAAATATGGAGATACCTCAGGAAGCGATTTTTTACTGGGAGTTCTAACCGCAATTAATTTATTTGAAAATGAAAATATAAGGAGGAATTTTATTAATGATTAAGTATGAAATAAGAAAGAATACGTATTATGATTCAGTAACTCTTATGCTAATTTCTAAGGAAATAAAAGGCATGGAAGGTGTTAATGAAGTTTTAGTTGGTATGGCGACTGAATTAAATAAAGAACTTATAGGAAATTTAAATCTTTCAAGTGATAAAATAACTGAATTGTCAGCCAATGATTTTTTTATTGCAACAGATGTTGAAAAAGGTGAAATAATTAATGATGTTATAAAAAAGGTGGATGAACTTCTAACGGAAAAAAAATCAAAATCCAGTAAAGATTACAAACCTGCATCTATGGATTCAGCTTTAAAATATCAAGCGAATTCTAATATGGTTATTATTTCAGTTCCAGGTAAATATGCAGCTGGTGAAGTTGAAAAAGCATTAAACTTAGATTTAAATGTAATGCTTTTTAGTGATAATGTTTCAATTGAAGATGAAAAAAGATTGAAAGAATTAGCTTGTAAAAAAGAACTTTTAATGATGGGCCCGGACTGCGGAACAGCGATTATTAATAATATACCATTAGCATTTGCAAATGTAGTTAAAAAAGGTGATATTGGAATTGTTGGTGCATCTGGCACTGGTACTCAAGAAGTATCTTCATTAATTGATAAATTTGGTAAAGGAGTATCTCAAGTTATTGGAACTGGTGGACGTGATTTAAAAGCTGAAATTGGTGGACTTATGATGAAACAAGGAATTAAAGCTTTAATTGAGGATGATGATACTAAAGTAATAGTTCTTATTTCTAAGCCACCAAATCCTAAAGTGGCAAAAGAGGTATTAGATTTAGTAAAAGAAACAGATAAGCCATTTGTTGTTGATTTTATAGGTGGTGATTTAGAAACAATTAAAAGTTCAGGTGCATATGGTGCTATAACTCTTGAAGATTGTGCACTAAAAGCAGTAGCACTTTCTAGTGGAAATGAAGTAGTAGATTTTACAGGCTTTACTATGTCAAATGAAGATGTTGAAAAAATAGTAAAATCTGAGTCAAGCAAATTTGATAATGAACAAATGTATTTTAGAGCTTTATATACAGGTGGAACTTTAGCTGATGAAGCAATGAAGATTATGGGTAAGGATATAAAAAACATTTACTCAAATATACCTTTGAGTGAAGAATATGCATTAAAAGATATTAATCATAGTATAGAAAATACTTGTATTGATTTAGGGGAAGATATATTTACTGTTGGAAGACCTCATCCAATGATTGATCCTAGTACAAGAAGTGATAGATTAGTAAAAGAAATTAATGATGATGTTGCTCTTTTATTAATGGATATTGTTTTAGGATATGGCTCACACATTGACCCAGCAGGCGAAATGGTAAAACCTATTCTTGAAGCAAAAGAAAAAATGGCTAAAAAAGGAAAATATTTATCTGTTGTTTGCTCAATATGTGGAACAGATGGTGATCCGCAGAGTCTTAAAAAATCAAAAGAAGTTTTAGAAGAAGCTGGAGTTATTGTAATGCCATCAAATTCTCAGGCAGTTAGATTATCATTAAAAATATTAAACAATATCAAATAATGAGAGGTGTAAGATGAATAAAATTAATAAGCTGTTTAAGTCAGAACTAGAAGTTATAAATATTGGACTTGAATCTTTTTATAATGATCTTAAGGTTCAGGATGTAAAAGTGATTCATGTTGATTGGAAACCATCAGCTGGTGGAAATAAAAAAATGGCATCAATGTTATCAAGATTAAAAGCTAAAAAGTAGTAAATCTTGATGATTATATAAAATAAATATAAGCTAAATTTTAAGGAGATGAGATTTTTGCAAGAAAAAATTCAAAAAGCAAATAAGGAAGCGCTTAGACGTCTTCAAAGTGCAAAACCGACATTAATTGGTATTGGTGTAGCTAAAGATGAAATTCCTGGTATGGATATAAAGACAATTCTACACGCAGGACCACCAATTAAGTGGGAAAATATGAGTGGACCATTAAAAGGGGCAATTATTGGTGGTTTAATTTATGAAGGACTAGCTTCTGACGAGGAATCTGCAATTAAATTAGCTGAGTCAGGCGAAATTAAATTTGATTCTTGTCATCATCATAATGCAGTTGGACCAATGGCTGGAGTAATAACTGCGAGCATGCCAGTATGGATTCTAATTAATAAAGAGTTTGGTAATAATTCATATTGTACTTTAAATGAAGGTCTTGGTAAGGTTTTAAGATACGGTGCATTTAGTGAAGAAGTAATTGATAGACTTAAGTGGATGGAAAAAGTGTTAGCTCCAGTATTAAAAGATGCGCTTAAGTTAAGAGGGGAAATTGATTTAAAAACAATGATTGCACAAGTTGTTCAAATGGGCGATGAAGGCCATAATAGAAATAAAGCTGGAACTTCATTACTAATAAGAGAACTTGCTCCTTATATTGTTCAAACTGAATATTCAAATGATGATAAATCGGATGTACTTAAATTTATGCATAGTAATGATCATTTCTTCTTAAACTTAACAATGCCAGCTTGTAAGTGTTCTTTAGATCCACTTGAAGGAATTGAGTATAGCACGATTGTTTACACAATGGCTAGAAATGGTACTGAGTTTGGAATTAGAGTTTCAGGAATAGGAAATAGATGGTTTAATGCTCCTGCAAATATAGTAAAAGGTTTATTATTCCCAGGATTTACTGAAGAAGATTGTAATCCAGATATTGGAGATAGTGTTATAACTGAAACTACAGGAATTGGTGGTTTTGCAATGGCAACGGCACCTGCTATTGTTCAATTCGTCGGTGGTACTCCTGAGGATGCTCTTAATTATACAACTAAAATGTATGAAATTACTGAAGAAGAAAATTCAACTTATAAGATTCCAAATATGGATTTTAGAGGAACTCCAACTGGTATAGATATTCAAAAGGTTATTGAAACTCAAATATTACCTATAATAAACACTGGAATTGCTCATAAAGATGCTGGAATTGGTCAGGTAGGTGCAGGAATAGTTCATCCACCAATGAAATGTTTTGAGGATGCACTTGAAGCATATATTACAGATTTAGAAGAAAAAGGACTTTTAGAATAATAAGCTTTATAGTTATAATGGAGAAATTTAATAAAATATAAATATTATGATATATAAATTTAGGAGGATATATAATGGAATTTTTAAAACTTTGGGAAAATGTAAAAATGTATGATTTAACACAAAATCTTAGTCACTTAACTCCACCATGGCCAACATATGAGCCACTTCAAATTAAATTTTTTAAGCGTCTTTCACCAAATGGAGCTAATGGACAGCTTATAACTACTTCAAATCACGTTGGAACACATTTAGATGGACCTATGCATTTCGATACTGCTGGACGTGATATTGCATCTTTAGAATTAGAGAAATTGATTGGTCCTGGTTGTGTTGTTGATTTATCTGATATGTCAGAAGACTTTGGTATATATTCACCAAAAGATATTACTGATAGAGTAGAAGTTAAAGAAGGAGATATTTTAATTATCAATACAGGATATCACAAGTATGGTTGGGATCAACCGGAAGCTGATGAAAGAAGATATATGCTTCGTCACCCTGGACCTTCTCATGATTTTGTAGAATGGGCAATTAAAATGAAATTAAAATGGATTGGAGTAGACTGTGGTTCGGCAGATCACCCTATGAATACAAAAATTAGAGACTGGGAACCTAGAGAAGCAGAAGCTGCTGATAAATATTTACAAGAAAAATACGGTAAAACTCTTCAAGAGATGTACCCTTGGCCTCAAGAGTATCAAGCAATGCATGTTCAATTATTTATAAAGCCATTTGAAGTAATTCATGCTGAAAATCTAGGTGGAGATATTGATAAATTATCAAATAGAAGATTAGTGATTGGTTGTTATCCTTGGAAATTTGAAGGTGGAGAATCAAGTATTAGTAGAATTGTTGCATATGATGATAAGTAAATTTTAAAGTATTATAGTTTTACTTTTATTTTAGCTAATATAAGCCTGTCTTTGACAGGCTTATATACTAATGATTATTAACAAATTAAGGGGTATGTTTATGGGACCATTAAAAAACTTAAAAGTATTGGATTTAACTAGAGTACTAGCTGGACCTTATTGTACAATGGTTTTAGGTGATCTAGGTGCAGATATTATTAAAGTAGAAATGCCTATAAAAGGCGATGACTCTAGACATTTTGGACCATATCAAAATGGTGAAAGTGCATATTTTATGAGTCTAAATAGAAATAAAAGAAGTATTGTACTAAATTTAAAAGATGAAAAGCAAAAAGATGTATTAAAAGAGTTGGTAAAAAACGTGGATGTAATAGTTGAGAATTATAGACCTGGCACTATGGAAAAATTAGGACTGGGTTATGATATTTTAAAAGAAATAAATCCAAAAATTATTTATGCAGCAGCATCAGGATTTGGGCATAGTGGACCCTATAGTACAAGACCTGCATATGATGGTGTTGTTCAAGCTATGGGTGGAATTATGAGTATTACTGGAAGTGAAGGAGGAAAACCAACAAGGGTTGGGCCTTCAGTTGGAGATATAACAGCAGGACTTTTTACTGCCATTGGTATACTTGCAGCACTAACAAACTTAAGAGAAACTGGTCAGGGTCAAAAAGTTGATGTTGCAATGTTAGATTGCCAAGTTGCAATTCTTGAAAATGCAATTGCTAGATATGTAGTGTCTGGTGAATCTCCAAAGCCTGCAGGAAATAAACATTCATCAATTGTACCATTTGAACCATTCAATACAAAAGATGGAGAAATAATGATTGCAGTCGGTAATGATGCAATTTG
Organism: Helicovermis profundi; assembly: GCF_033097505.1. Lineage (NCBI taxonomy): Bacteria > Bacillati > Bacillota > Clostridia > Peptostreptococcales > Caminicellaceae > Helicovermis > Helicovermis profundi. The sequence continues at coordinate 1,357,690 of NZ_AP028654.1, forward strand.
GTCAAGGTTTTGTAAAGTTACTGAGCTTGAAAAATTAATTGAAGACGAAAGATTTAAAATTAATCCTAATAGGAATAAAAATTATAAGGTACTTAAACCACTTATAGACGAACAAATTATTAAAAAGACTACAAAAGAATGGATAGAGATATTTAATGAAGTAGGAGTGCCTAATGGACCAATTAATAATATAGAAATGGTTCTAAATGATGATCAAGTTAAAGCGAGAAATATGATAATTGATGTTGATCATCCTAAAGCTGGAAGTCTTAAAATGCCAGGTGTTCCAATTAAAATGAGTGAAACTCAGGGTGATATAAGAAGACCTGCTCCCCTTCTTGGTGAACATACTGAGGATATACTTAGAGAAGTTCTTAATTACACTGATGAAGATATAAAAAAATTTAATAATTAAAATAATATTTATACTTAATTATCTTAGAGAAGATCTTTTGATAATTAAGTTTTTTTTTTGACATATTTATAAGGGTGTGATAAACTTGCTATAGCAACCAATGCTATAGCAAGTTTGTTTGGAGGTTAGTGTGAATATAGGAAATTTAATTGATGTTATTCCTTTTTATATGAATAGGATATGCATGACATATGCTCCTCATAGAAATAAGGGGAATTTAAATCAAACTCAAATTAAAGTTTTAATTGCTGTTGGGAAAAATGAAGGTGTATCAATTATAAGGCTGAGTGAAATGCTAATGATAGACTCAGGGGCATTAAGTAGAATTATAAAAAAACTTTGTGAAAAAAAAATGATTAAAAGAGTTATAAGTGAGAAAGACCGAAGAGTTTCATATCTTTTTATTGAAAATGAAGGGAAAGCTGTATTTGAAGAAAATATAAATAAAATTCATAAACATATAGAAAAATTATTTTCTGTTTTTAATGATGAAGAAAAAAAAGAAATTTATGGTGCGCTTGAGATTTTAAATAAATACTCAGAAAGGATAAGATAAAATGAGCAATTTTTATAAAAAAAATTATAGTTTAAAAGAGTTTTATCATATAATAGATAAAGCGGTTTTTTCAAAGAAAGATTTTGATAAAGCAATGAAAACAAAACTTATTGACGAAGAATTTAAAACTAGAATAATGCTAGCAGTAACAGAGATTAATGGCTGTGAGATATGCAACAATTACCACACTAAAGAAGCGAGGGAACTTGCAATAAAAAAAGAAAACACACAAATATTTAATAGTGAAGTTTTTACTATGTCATCATCAAAAAAAGAATTAGCAATTGAATTTGCAGAAAATTATGCACTTGAAAATGGCAATTATAGTGAAGAAAAATGGAATGAACTAATAGACTATTATGGAGAGGAAAAGAGTAATGCAATTCTTGGTGCAATTAGACTTATTATGATGGGAAACGCACATGGTATTGCAGCTGGTGCTCTAATCAGAAGAATGAAATTTAAGCCAGTAAAAAATAGTACTTTTCTAAATGAATTAGCCTTAACCCTTAGTGTGATTGTATTTGTTCCAACAGCAATTATTAAAAGGAAAGTTCTTGGAATAATATAGTTTGATATATGTAAATTATGATATAATTACTTAATAAAGAAATCGGAGGAAAATCTTTTGAATAGTAATTTATTAAAACTCGATTACATCATAAATATTGAGAAATTTCAAAAAATTCAAGATGATATTGCCAAAGCAGTGGATATGGCAATTTTGACAGTTGACTATAAAGGTAAGCCCTTTACCCGCCATAGTAGTTGTAGTGAATTTTGCAGAAGAATTAGAGAACATGAAAATTATAGTAAATTATGTGAAAAATGTGATTCTAGAGGCGGACTTGAAGCGGTTAGAAAGCAGAAACCTTATATTTATTTGTGTCATGTTGGATTAGTAGATTTGGCAATACCTATTATAGTTGATGGGCAGTATTTGGGAGCAATAATGGCGGGACAAGTAAGACTTGAGTCTTCAAATGCTAAGCTTGAAAAAATAGTTAATGATCAGTATTATAATATAAATTTAGATGAAGAAACAGAGTTAGAAAAATTATATGAAAATCTTCCTATTATGAAGTTTGAAAAAATAAATGAAGTCGCGAATATGCTATTTCATATTACGAATTATATGGTAGAAGATGCTGTTTTAAAAATAGCATTAAGTGAATATGACGAAGAAAAAATAAATTCAAAAGTTAATAATAAACTTGTAAAAACGCTTCAAAATGTAGATAAAGATGATAAATCTATTCATCTTACTACTGTAAAGACTAAATTCCCAAAATATCTAATTATTATTAATCCTGCACTTGAATATATTAGTGATAATTATAATGAAAAATTATATATAGATGATATGGCTAAACTTTGTAATATAAGTACAAGTTATTTTAGTAAATTATTTAAAAAAAGTATTGGTCAGTCATTTTCCACTTATGTAAATATTGTGAAAATGAATAAAGCAAAAGAAGTATTAAAAGCAAAAGATATACCGATAATAAATTTAGCACTTGAACTTGGATATGAGGACTGCGGATATTTTATAAAAGTATTTAAAAAAATTGTTGGAACAACACCTGCTGCTTATAAAAAAGAAATCAGCAAAAAAAATTAGCTAAAAGCTATTTTTTTTGCTGATTTTTACTATTTAAATAATGTTTTTTTACAAATTGCTCTTTTAAATAGACTTATATTGGCAATTTATGTTTTTAGTATTACAATTCAAAATATAATGAAAAAATTAATTTTCCTTAAAGTATAGAATATTCCTATCGAAAAATACTAAAAGATGATAGTTTGGTCTAATGTAATTAAACGAATTCTCTGATAATATTTAACTACAAAGCAGATTATTACAGAGTATGCAATTAACGATTAAGGAGCTAGCTATACAAAAGTCAAGAAATAAATGATGCTTTTTTTAAATGATAAAATAGAATTTTGAGCATACTTAATAAGAAGACAAGGTCTTCTAAAAGAAAATATAAATTGTATTAGATGAAACTACAATAAATTATTAAATGCAATACCAGTTTTCATAATCGCGTAAATAGTATTTGACATATTTTTTGCAGCATGGCAAATTGCCGAGTTATGATGTTTACCTTCTTTGATCTTTAGTAAATATTTATCTCTAAATTTGTTATCTTTAATTTTAGAATTTATTATAGCTACTTTAGTAGCGGTAAATATTGCAGTACGTAAATATCTTGATCCACGTTTAGATATATGAGAATTTTTAGCTATAAAGTTACCTGACTGATATATTGTAGGATCAAGTCCTGCAAAAGCAAGTAGGCTTTTAGGATGATCAAATCGATGTATATCACCGATTTCACCGACAATTAGGCCGGCAGTAATATGTCCAACACCAGGTATACTAAGTAAGAAAGAAAAATGAGCATCAATAATCTTGTTTATTTCTATCTCAAATCTATCCATTTGTCGTTTGTAATGAAAAATGTCCTCAAGAGTAGAATTAATCAGTATTTCATTTGTAATATTAACATTACCGATTGTGTTTTTAGATAATGTTTTAATTGTTTTAGCTATTTCGAATCTATTACCACGGCATTTTATAATAGATTCAAGAGTTGAAATATGCATATTAGAAATTTTTATAGTTGTAGGATAATCAGAAAAAAGTTTGTAAACCCAGTTTGAATGTTGATTAAATTGATGTCTAAATTCTGGGAAAGTAATATCTAGTAGTCGTGTCCACTCAGTTTTTGCTTTATTGAGTTTTTTTTGAACTTCAATTCTTGCTCTAGATAGTGACTTTAATTCATTTGAAATGTATAATGTAGGTGTATAGGAATTGTGACGTTTATGATTAAATTCTACGTACTTGCATATAGCATAAGCATCAACTTGATCTGTTTTAGTCAGTCTTGGTGAAAGAGCTTTACGACTATTACTTGTTAATACTGGATTAATCATTAAGACATAAAAGCCTTGTAACGCAAGAAAATTAGAAATATTTTGAGAGTATATTCCGGTTTCTTCAATTCCTATACGAATGTCATCAATAGACTCCGTATGGGATAGAATTAGCATACGGAGTTTTTTAAACCCCTCAAAATCATTTTGAATAGTAAAACATTTGGTGAGCACCTCACCATTACTTGAAGTAATTGTGATGTCATGCTTAGAAGAAGCTACATCAATACCGACAAAGATCATAAAAAAACCTCCTTATATATTTTATAAACAAGTGGTAAAACACACAATCTGAAACTTCAAATAATCTTGTAAATAAAACGTCATGCGTTCACTAGCTAATTAATTGTACAAGTAACAGATGTGGTTATAATCTCCTTAAAATAGTCAAGCTATAGAAAAAATGGAATAATCCACAATGTTTATTACTAAAATTATATAAGAAAAAATTAAATTATAAAACGAAAGGAGAGTTATACTAAAATTTATATTTTTAGTATACAAGAATTATGAGAAAAATATTAATATCACCATCAAAGTATTTACAAGGTAAAGGAGAGCTTTCTAATTTAGGAACATATGTTAATGATTACGGTAAAAAAGCACTATTAATTGCATCAAAAGATGATAGAAATAGAGTTATAAAATATATTGAAAGTGCTTTAGAGAAAGAAGCATTTGAAATAATATATGGTGATTTTGGAGGAGAATGTACTAAAAATGAAATAGAAAAACAAAGAAAAATATTTAATGATAATAAATGTGAAGTAGTAATAGGTCTTGGTGGTGGAAAAGCACTTGACACTGCAAAAGCGGTTTCTCACTACGAAAATAAAGATGTAATCATTGTTCCAACAATTGCATCAACAGATGCTCCATGTAGTAGTTTAGCTGTAATATATACAGAAAAAGGTGAATTTGAAGAATATATTTTCTTTAAGAAAAATCCAAATTTGGTTTTAGTGGATACAGAAATAATTGCAAATGCACCTACAAGATTTTTAGTTTCAGGTATTGGTGATGCTTTATCAACATACTTTGAAGCTAGAGCATGTGAAAAATCATTTGCTGATAATATTCCTGGTGGTAAAAGTACCAAAGCTGCTATTGCAATTGCAAAATTATGCTATGAAACTTTACTTGAAGATTCTCTGAAAGCTAAATATGCTAGTGATAACAATGTAGTTACTATGGCACTTGAGAATATTGTTGAGGCAAATATATTACTTAGTGGAATTGGATTTGAAAGTAGTGGACTTGCAGCAGCACATGCAATTCATAATGGTTTAACTGTTATGGAAGAAACTCATAAGTATTTTCATGGAGAAAAAGTGGCTTTTGGTGTGATTGTTCAACTAGTACTTGAAAATGCAAATAAAGATGAATTAAATAAAATTATTAAATTTAATAAATCACTTGGATTACCAATTTGTTTAAAAGATTTAGGTGTAAAAAAAATTGATTCTAAGAAAATTATGGAAGTATCTTCTCTTTCATGTGCAGATGGTGAAACAATTTATAATATGCCATTTGAAGTTACAAAAGAAGATGTATTTGCAGCTATTATTACAGCAAATAAATTAGGAGAAGATTATGAAAAAAATAATAAATAATACTGAAGATATAGTAATCGAAATGTGTCAAGGAATGGTAAAAGCACATCCGGATAAGCTTACATTTAATCAAAAAATAAAGACTATTAATAGAAAAGTCCTAAATAAAAATAAAGTCACATTAATAAGTGGTGGAGGAATTGGACACGAACCTGCTCATGCTGGTTTTGTTGGAGAGGGTATGCTTGATAGCGCAGTATGTGGAGATGTATTTGCTTCACCTTCTATTAATCAAGTATATAAAGCTATACTTGAGACAGAGTCTGAAAAAGGAACTTTATTGATTGTAAAAAATTATTCAGGTGATTGCATGAATTTTGATGCTGCAGCTGAAATGGCGGAAGATGATGATATAAAGGTTGAGAAAGTATATGTAAATGATGATGTAGCAGTTGAGGATAGTGACTACACAATTGGTAGAAGAGGTGTTGCAGGAACAGTATTTGTTCACAAAATTGCAGGTGCATCGGCTGAAAGAGGCGATGATTTACTAAAAGTAAAGGAAGTAGCAAATAAAGTTATAGATAACGTTAGAACAATTGGATTTGCTCTTACATCCTGTACAGTTCCAGCTATGGGCACTCCGACTTTTAAACTTGATGATGAAGAGATAGAATTTGGTGTTGGAATTCATGGAGAAAAAGGAATTGCAAGAGAAAAACTAGTTTCTGCTGATGAATTAGCAAAAAAAATGATTGAAAAAATAACATCTGATATTAGTTTTGAAGAAAATTCTGAAGTGGCTCTTTTAGTTAATTGTTTAGGTGCGTCGCCACTTCAAGAGCTATATTTACTAAATAATTCTACTGAAAAAGCTCTAAGTGATAAAAAAATAAAGATTTATAAAACTTTTGTTGGAAATTATATGACTTCGCTTGATATGAGTGGTGCGTCAATAAGTTTATTGAGATTAGATGAAGAATTAAAAGAACTTTTGGATGGACCATCGGATACAATTGCATTAAAAATAAACAAATAAATTGTTTGATTAATATTAAAAAAGAGTATTTTAATTATTATAAGAAAGTTTAAAATGTTAAAAATAACATTCACTTAGAGAGGAGGATAAGACTGAAAATATTTCAGTTTAAAAACTATGGATAAAATAAAAATTGAAGATATGAAAAAAATAATTAAGAATATGATTAAAGTAATAATAGATAATGAAGTATATTTTTGTGAACTTGATTCCGTAGCAGGCGATGGTGATTTTGGAATGTCAATTTCAAAAGGGTTTAAAGAACTTGAAAAAAATTGGGATGAAATTTGCTTTGATAATATAGGAAGTTTCTTAAAAGATATTAGTTTAATAATAAGCGAATACTGTGGTGGAGCTTCAGGTCCAATATGGGGATCAGCATTCAGAGGTGCAGGAAAGTATGCTAAGGGAAAAGAAGAGTTAAATTTATTTGAATTTTCTGAATTGATGCAGAGTTCAGTTGATGCAATTCAGAAAATTGGAAAAGCAAAACAAGGTGATAAAACTTTGTTAGATGCACTTATTCCAGCAACAGAGTCTTTGAAATTAAGCGCTGAAAAAGGAATTGAAATAACTAAGGCAATGAATATTAGTGCGAAAGAAGCAAGAGAGGGTGCTGAAAAAACTAAAGATATGGTGGCACTTAGGGGAAGAGCAAGCTATCTTGGGGAACGTAGCTTGACTCATCCTGATGCAGGAGCTATGGCAATTGGAATAATTTTTACTGATATAGCAAATAAATTTTAATAAACATTCATACTGGGGGAGAGAATTTGATTAAAATATTAAAAATTATTGGTATTTTTATTGCAACTATAGTAGCTTTAGTAATATTATTATTTGCATTTTTAACAATTACAGATTATTCGCCTAAAGAAATTGAAACTTTAGATGTTAATAATAATACGAATTTAGAATTAGATAGTAGTAAAGATTTATCAGTAATAACATGGAATATAGGATATGCAGCGCTAGGAGAAAAGGAAACATTTTTTTTAGATGATGGGGAAAAGTCTAAACCTGATAATAAAAATGACGTTGAAAAATATCTTGATGGAATAATAGACTCTCTTAAAAAATATAATAAAGATTTTTTGATTTTACAAGAAGTAGATGTTGATTCTAATAGAAGTTATGGAGTAAAAGAATTAAAAAAAATAGTAAATGAATATCCAAATTTTGATTATTCATTTGCACTTAATTATGATGTTAAGTTTATACCAGTTCCATTTCCACCACTTGGAAAGGTAGAAGCAGGACAATTAAGTTTAAGTAAATATAAAGTTAGTGAAGCTAAAAGATATGCATTTCCAGGTAATTATAGTTGGCCTAAAAAAACTATTATGCTAGACCGTTGTTTTAATATATCAAGAATTCCTGTTAAAGATAAAAAAGGTGATTTGCTACTAATAAATGTACATTTTTCAGCTTATGATGATGGAAGTCTTAGGAAAAATCAACTTAAATATATTAAGGAATTTATTATTAAGGAATATGAAAAAGGTAATTATATTGTTTTAGGTGGAGATTGGAATCAAACATTTGATACAATAAATATAAAAAAGTATCCTTTATATAAAAATGGAGAGTTTTATACACCTTATGTTATAAGTAGTGATTGGTTAGAAGATGGATGGAGATTTGCTATAAATGATAATGTTCCAACTTATAGATTATTAAATAAACCGTATGAAAAAGGTGTTACTCAAGTTGGCGTAATAGATGGATTTCTTGTTTCTCCAAATGTGACTATTAACGAAGTAAAAGTGCTTGATTTAGAATTTAAAAATTCAGATCATAACCCAGTGTTAATGAAGTTTTTGCTAAATTAAGGAGGATGGGTATGCTAGAGGAAAAGAAAATAACCAAAGTCTATTTAAAAGGAAAAGAAGGAAGCAATATTTTTGTTTCTTCCTATCAGTCTAAAAGTGAATCTAAAGCTGTTATTCATATATTGCATGGCATGGCGGAATATGGTGATAGATACGAAGATTTTGCAAATTTCTTAACTAATAATAATTATGCAGTTTATGTTCACGATCACAGAAAACACGGAAAGAGTATTACTTTAAATCAAAAGGTTGGTATTTTTGATGAAAAAGATACTTGGGATAATATTCTTGAAGATGTTGAGATAGTAAATAAATATATTCGTTCAAAGGAAGAAAACAAAAAAATAATAATATTTGGACATAGTATGGGATCTTTTATAACAAGATCTTATATACAGAAATATAATAATAGCGTTGATGGAGCGGTGCTTAGTGGAACGGGTTACGCGAATCCTCTTACATGCAGATCAGCAATAGTATTAGGTGAGATAATTAAAATTATAAAGAAAAATAGTAGAAGTAAATTTTTAGATGATTTAACTTTAGGATCATTAAATAAAACAATTGAAAATCCAAGAACGAACTGTGATTGGCTTTCAAGAGATGAAAGAGAGGTTGATAAATATATTAAAGACGAATTATGTGGATATAGGTATTCAAGTAAATTCTATATTGAATTTTATAAAGGAATTGCTTCTTCAATAAAAGATAAAAACATATGTAAAACAAAGCATATGCCAATACTATTTATTTCTGGTGAAAAAGATCCAGTTGGTCAATTAACTTCTGGCGTTAAAAAAGTATTTAACAAATATATTTCTAATGGATATAAAGATGATTTAAGCTTAAAATTTATTGAAGGAGCAAGACATGAAATAATTAACGAAATAAATAATCAAGAAGTATATGAAACATTACTTAATTGGATTAATACAATTGATATTTAATATTTATTTGATGCCTTAAGTTTTATAGAAAAACACATTAAAAAGCCTTTGAACTCACTATTAATAGTTAGTTTCAAAGGCTTCTTTTTTTACATATTTTGTAGTGAAAAAAATATAGAAATACAATTTATAAATAAACTATATAAAAGCCTTGTAATCTCTAGAATAGATACTTATATATGATATAATACAAATGTACTAATTTTAGAGTGCAAATAATATAAAAAAGGAAATATTTATGAAAGTCAAAAATGTTAAAATAAATAAAAAATTTGTTGATAAATATAAAAAAGGATATCCTTTAATTCTAAAAAAAGCTTTGCTTGAAGAAGTCGTATTAGAAGAAGGCAACGTTATTAAACTATTAGATGAACGTAATAAATTTATAGCGCTTGCTTACTATGGTATTCAAAACAAAGGTATTGGATGGATACTTAGCTTAAATGAAAAAGAAATTATTGATTTTAAGTTTTTTGAAAAAAAGATACTTAGTGCAATTAAATTTAGAGAAAATTATTATAATTCTTCCATAACAAATGCCTTTAGAGTATTTAACGGTGAAGGCGATGGAATTGGCGGATTTACAATAGACTATTTTGATGGATATTATCTTATAAATTGGTATAGTAAAGGTGCATATAAGTATAGAGATTATGTTATAAATACACTTAAAAAATTAACTAATATGAAGGGAATTTATCAAAAAAAGAGGTTTGATAACTCTGGAAAATTTATAGATGAAGATGGTTTTGTACTTGGTGAAAAATCTGACTTTCCTCTTATAATAAAAGAAAATAATGTTAATTTCGCTATATACTTAAATGAAGGTGCTATGGTTGGAGTATTTTTAGATCAAAAAGATGTAAGAAATAGAATTAAAAGATCATATTCAAGAGGTAAAACTGTCCTTAATACATTTTCATATACAGGTGCTTTTTCTGTTTATGCATCAATTGGTGGAGCGAGTAAAACGACAAGTGTTGATCTTGCAAATAGAAGTTATGCCAAAACAATTGAACAATTTAGTATAAATGAAATTGATTATGAAAATGAAGATATTGTAGTAATGGATGTATTTGATTATTTTAATTATGCTATAAGAAATAATTTTAAATTTGATACAGTTATACTTGATCCACCAAGCTATGCAAAATCTAAAAAAAGAAAATTTTCTGCAGCAAAAGACTATAAAGATTTGATTAAAGATGTAATTAAAATAACGAAAAAAGGTGGTGTAATAGTTGCATCAACAAATTGTGCTGCCTTTGATATGAAAAAATTTAAAACATTTGTAGATGATGCATTTAAAGAGAGCAAATCAAATTATAAAATATTAGAGGAATACAAACTACCACGAGATTTTAAAACATTAAAATCATTTCCTGAAGGAAATTATTTAAAGGTTTTATTTATTGAAAAAAATTCGTAAAAAATATAATAAAGTTCTATAAGACTTATTAAAAGTAAGTCTTATAGAACTTTTAGTAAATATAATAGATATAGAGAGGATGAAAATAATGACTATAAAACTTTATGAAAATGATATGTATTTAAAAGAAGTAGATGCAAAAATTACTGAAATTATTGAAGAGAAAAATGCTATATTTTTAGTTCTTGATAAATCTATATTCTTTCCACTTGGTGGTGGACAACCATCTGATATAGGATATATTGAAAATTCAAAAGTATTAGAGGTAATAGAAAAAAACGGCAAACTTTATCATAGAGTTGAAAAAAAACCAATTAAAGATAATGTGCACTTAGTACTTGATTGGAATAGGCGTTTAGATAATATGCAGCAACACTGTGGTGAACATATACTTTCAGGTATAATATTAAAAGAAATTAATGGACATAATAAAGGATTTCATATGGGTAAAGATATAGTCACTATAGATATTGACCTTCCATCTATTGGTGGAACTTTGTTAAAAGAAATTGAAAAAAAAGCTAATGAGGCAATTTATAAAAATGCATTAGTTAATATTTATAACGTTAATTCCAAGGATGAAGCAAGTAAATATGGTGTTAGAAAAGAAGTTACAGTTGAAAAAGATATTAGAATTGTTAGTATTGATGGAATCGACACAGTGGCGTGCTGCGGAAGTCACCCAAGAAGAACAGGGGAAGTCGGCCTAATAAAAATTCTAAAAGTTGAAAAAAATAAAAATATGACTAGAATCCACTTTGTGTGCGGAAATAGAGCATTAAAAGACTATAAACTTAAAAGTGATATCATTAGCGAGCTAAGTAAAAAGTATTCAAGTTCAGCTGAAAATCTTCTTAGCAAAATGGCTAAAAAAGAAGAAAAAAATGAGCTTATAAAACAAAAGTATACAGAATTAAAAAATAGATTTAATTCTCTAGAAGTTGAAACACTTTTTAATGAAAATAAAAATAAATATATAAAAATATATAATGATATGGATTTTAATGATATTGAATATATATCAAAAAAAGTACATGAGAAAATAAAATGCCTCACAGTTTTTGCAAGCGCAAATGAAAAACGAATTCTTATGATTGACGGACTGGATTCAAATAATTGTGGTAAATTTTTCAAAGAAAATATTAGAGATTTTAATGGAAAAGGCGGAGGTAGCATTAATATAGCACAAGGCAAATTTGAAAGTGAAGAAGATCTAAGAAGGTTTTGTGAAAAAGCAGACGAAATATTGAACTAATTTTAAAATAATTACAAGTAAATATTGCCATAATTGTTGAAAAAAATAAATTGTTTTGATAGAATGTAGTAGTATTGCATTAAAGCTTATATTTTGGAGGAATAAAATGGGAAATGTTGTTATTATAGCCTTAGCACTTTCTTTGCTTTGTATACTTATTTTTTTTGAAGCAAAAAAAATTTTAAATATAAATAAAGCAAAAATAAAATTTGGAAATTTGATTTATATTGAGAAAAATAAAAATATAATTAATTTATTTGCGATGGTTCTTCTTACGTTTCTATTTTATAGGGATGCTGAAATGGATCATTGGTTAGTAATTGTTATATTTTTGCCTGCATTAGGTATAAATATATATAGATATTTTGTAAGTGCTAATATTATCTATGATAAAGGAATTGTTTCAGATAAAAAATGCATGCTTTGGGATGAAGTAAAAGACTATAAGATTGATAAAATTACTAAAAATAAAGGAAAAAAATTATATTTATTTTTTGATAAAAAAGCTCTTAGTGGCGCTTATGTAGATAATGTTGAAGTAAAATTAAAAGAAGAATATGTAGAAGAAATAAGAAACATTCTAGTAGCTAATAATGTTAGTGAATATATCGAGGATTCTGATAAAAGGATTTATTGATAGTTTTGGAAATAAATATTTTTAAAAATATACTTGCATAAAAATTAAATTAATGTTATCATACATATAATTTAAAAATATTCAAACAATAAATTCATTGATTGGAAAAAGTAGCATTGAAAAGATTCTATAGAGAGCTAAGTGTGGTGGAAACTTGGCGTTGAAATTCTTTGTGAATGGTTCCATAAGAAGCGGCGTGAAAGTTTAGTAGCGTTAGTCGGGTTCTCCCGTTATAGAGACAAAGTATAAATTCTATGATGAGTACTTTTGAAGACATTAATATAAATAGGTGGCATAACGACACTTTATCCTATGGGATAAAGTGTTTTTTTTGTATCTTTTTATAATAAATAGGTGGCATAACGACACTTTATCCTATTGGATAAGGTGTTTTTTTTGTATAAAAATACAATGTTAATTCTAGGAGGGTCAAATGGAGGTAAAAACAAATTATAAAATAATAAATGGAAAAAATTACTCTTTAGTAGAGATTTATGAGAATCTACATGACAATTTATCCTTTATTTTTGAAGGAAACAAGGGAAAGTTTTCTTATTTTGGAAGAAATCCTATTGGAAGAATAGTTTCTGAAAATGATGAACTTAATTACTATAAATACAGTGATAAGTCTCCATTTGAAAGTGAAATAAAGGAAGGAAATGTATTTGAAAATTTAAGAAAGTATTTAGAATTTAATTTCTACGAAGAGAAATTAGATCACGTTGAGTTTAAAGGTGGTTATATTGGTTTTGTTTCATATGACAGTATAAAAAATATAGAAGAAATTAAAATTAATAATAAAAAAGATATTGATATTCCTGAAATTGACTTAATGCTCTATGATGAAGTTATTTGCTATGATAATTTTAAGAACGACATATATATCATTGTAAACTCTTATGTTGAAAATAGTGTTCAATATATTGATGAGAGAATAGATAAAATTGAAGATGAAATTAGAAAAATAAAATGTAAAACTAATTTCAAAATTAAAATTAAGCTAGAAAGTGAAAATAAAGAAAATACTCATATTAGTCTTAATGGAAAAGAGAATGAAAAAATAAATAATATTGATATTTCAAATATTAAATTTTTAACTTCTAAGTCGAAATTTATTGATAATGTGAAACTTGCAAAAGAATATATAAAAAATGGTGATATTTTTCAAGTTGTTCTTTCTAGAAAAGCAGTAATTAAATGTGAGGAAAAAGGCTTTAACATTTATAAGAAGCTTAGAAAAGTAAATTTTTCAGATTATATGTTTTATATAAATTTTGGGACATATGAAGTACTTGGATCATCACCAGAAATATTAGCGAAAAAAATAAAAAACAAAATATATTCTTGTCCAATAGCAGGAACTAGGAAAAGAGGGATAAGTGATTTAGAAGACAAGAATAATGAAAGTGAACTTTTAAATGATTCAAAAGAAAAATCTGAACATAATATGCTTGTAGATTTATCGCGTAATGATATTGGAAGAGTATCAAAGTTTGGAAAAGTATCTCTTAAAAAATATATGAATGTTGAAAAATTTTCTTATGTAATGCATCTTGTTTCCTTGGTGGAAGGAGAACTTAAAGATGGACTGGATTCAATTGATGTATTAACTTCATGTATGCCTGCTGGAACAGTGTCAGGGGCACCTAAAATTAGAGCCATGGAAATAATAGAAGAACTCGAAGAAAATAGAAGAGGTTTTTATGCAGGTGGAGTAGGATTTTTTAGTTTTGATGGAAATATGGATTTGTGTATTGCAATAAGAAGCGCACTTATAAAAGGCGGAGAAATATTCGTGCAAGCAGGAGCTGGAATAGTTGCTGAGTCTACACCAGAAAAAGAATTTATAGAAACTGAGGATAAACTTAAGAGTATTATTACTGCACTAAAAATGGTTAATTAAGGAGGCAAAAACATGGTATTAGTTATTGATAATTATGATTCATTTACATTTAATCTAGTTCAACTTATAAGTAAATTTACAAAAAATATTGAAGTTCGGCGTAATGATAAAATTTCTCTTAAAGAAATAAAAAACAAAAATTATAGTCATATTATTATTTCTCCTGGTCCTAAATATCCAAAAGACGCAGGTATTACTATGGAAGTTATTAAAAATATGAGTGGTAAAATTCCTATCCTTGGAGTATGCCTTGGCCATCAAGCTATAGTAGAAGTATTTGGTGGAAATATAATGAGACTTATTGAACCGTTTCATGGGAAAACGAGTGAAATAAAATATAAGAAAATAGGAATATTTAAAAATGTTAATGGAATATTAATAGGCGCTAGGTATCATTCATTAGTTGCTGATATGAAGTCAATTCCAAACTGTTTAGAAGTTATAGGAAAAAGTGAAGACAATCTTGTTATGGCAATAAGTCATAAAAGCTTTAATACTATTGGTCTTCAGTTTCATCCAGAATCATTTTTAAGTAATAATGCAGAAAATATAATTGGAACATTTTTAAATATAAAAGGAGGATTAAAATGAGAGATAACTTAAATAAACTACTAAAATTAGAGGATTTAACAATGGATCAAATGTATAAGTCAATGAATGATATCTTAAAAAAAAATATATCAGATATTGAAATTTCATCTTTTTTAACAGCTCTTGAAATAAAGGGAGTAAAAAAAGATGAGTTAATTGGAGCTGTAAAGTGTTTAAAAGAAAATGCTAAAAAAGTTGAAATAAAAAGCGATGATGTAATAATTGACACATGTGGTACAGGAGGAGACGGAAAAAACACAATAAATATTTCGACCGGTGCCACGATTATTGCAGCAGGTGCGGGAGTGAAAATATTAAAACATGGCAATAGAGCGGTATCGAGTAAAAGTGGTAGTACGGATGTACTAGAAGAGTTAAAAATTAGAATTCCAACAAATAAAGATGATGTAAAAGAAGAGTTTATAAAACATGGAGTAAGTTTTTTATATGCTCCCTTGTATCATAAAACTTTAAAAAATGTAGCGAATGTTAGAAAAAAGCTAGGGTTTAATACTATTTTTAATATGCTTGGTCCACTTGTTAATCCATCAAATGTAAAATATCAAGTTGTTGGGGTTTCTAATCCATCTTATACTGAGCTTTATTGTGAAGTATTAAAATACTTTGGAGCAAAACGTGCTTTGGTTGTTCATGGTTTAGATGGAATTGATGAAATTACTATAACAGATAAAAGCAAAATAAGTGAATTAAAAGATAATAAAATAAAAACCTACTATATTGATCCAAAAGATTTTGGAATAAATAAAGTAGAATCAAAAGAAATATTAGGACTCAGTGCAAAAGATAATGCAATGAGAATTAAAAAAGTATTTATGGGAGAAGAGGGCGCAGTTAAGGATATTTTAGCACTTAATGCTGGTGCATATATATATATTTATGGAAGTGCTACTAGCATAAAGGAAGGATATAATATGGCTCTTAAGTCACTAGAAAATGGTGATGTCTTCAAAAAATACGTTGAATTAACGAAATTCTATTCTAAATATTAAGGAGGATTTATGAATATACTAAATGAAATTGTAAATAAAAAAAAACAAAGATTATTAAAAGATAAGGCAGAATATTCAATTGAGTATTATAAGAAAATGATAAAACCAAGAAACACATCTATTTCATTTAAAGATGCTCTAAAAAAAGAAAAAATAAGTATAATAGCAGAAATAAAAAGAGCCTCTCCATCACTTGGTATAATTGATAAAAATTTTAATCATATTAAGAAAGCTAAAGAATATCATAATTCAGGAGTTAGTGCAATTTCAGTTTTAACTGAAGAAGACTTTTTTTTAGGGAAAATTGAGTATATTTCTGATATAAGAAAAATTACTAATAAACCTATTTTAAGGAAAGATTTTATAACTTCAAAACAAGAAATATATCAGTCAAGAGTTTATGGAGCTGATGCAATATTACTTATTGCATCTATATTAACTAAAGAAAAATTAAATGAATTTATAGATTTATGCAAAACTTTAAAAATGGATTCTTTAGTTGAAGTTCATACAAAGGAAGAACTGTTATTAGTACTTGAAACAAAGGCAGATATAATTGGAATTAATAATAGAAATCTAAAGACCTTTGAAACTGACATTAATAATACTTTAAATTTAAAGAAATATATTAATTCAAATATTCTTCTTGTTAGCGAGAGTGGAGTTAAAACTTTAGAAGATATTATAAAATTAGAAAAAAATTCAGTAGACGGAGTTTTAATTGGTGAAAGTTTTATGAATGGAAGCATTGATTTAGACCAATATTTTTAATATAAAGGAGCTGAATAAAATTAAAACAAAAATTAAGATTTGCGGTATAAGAAGAGAAGAAGATATTAAGATTGTAAATAAGTATAAACCTGATTATATAGGTTTTATATTTGCTAAAAGTAAAAGGCAAGTTTCAATGAATAAAGCATATAGTTTAGTTAAATTATTAGATAAAAATATAAAAAGAGTTGGGGTATTTGTAAATTCTTCAGCTGATGAAATAAATAAGATATCAAAGACTTGTGAATTAGATATTGTCCAGCTTCATGGAGATGAGGATAATGAATTTATAGAAAAAATTAATTTACCTGTTTGGAAGGCTATAAGAGTTAGTTCAAAAGAAGATTTAGTAAAAGCAAATGACTATAACTGTGAAAGAATTCTTTTTGATTCATTTAGCTTAGAGGAATATGGTGGAACTGGGGAAAGTTTTGATTGGTCTTATTTAAGAGGGAAAAGTAGTGACTATATTATTGCAGGAGGAATTAATGAAGATAATGTTGGCTTACTAATAACTAAATATAGTCCGTATTTAGTTGATGTAAGTAGTTCAATTGAAACAGATGGTTATAAGGATGAAAATAAAATTAGAAAATTAATTGAAAAAGTGAGGGAATGCAATGAATAAAAAAAGTTATTTTGGAAGTTTTGGTGGACAATTTGTACCTGAAACGCTTATGAAAGCACTAATAGACTTGGAAAATGAGTATAATAAAGTAAAAAATAGCGAAGAATTTATAAAGGAACTAGATTATAATTTAAAATATTACTGCGGAAGAGAGACTCCACTATACTATGCTGAAAATCTTACAAAAGAACTAAAAATAGGTAAAATATATTTAAAAAGAGAAGATTTAAATCACACTGGTGCTCATAAAATTAATAATGCGATTGGTCAGGTATTGCTTGCAAAAAGAATGGGTAAAGAAAAAATAATTGCAGAAACAGGAGCAGGACAGCATGGAGTTGCAACAGCAACAGCGTGTGCTAAATTCAATATGAAGTGTCAAGTATTTATGGGAGAAGAAGATATAAAAAGGCAGTATCTTAATGTTAAGAGAATGGAGCTACTTGGTGCTAAGGTTATAGCAGTTAAAAGTGGATCTAAAACATTAAAAGATGCAACTAATGAAGCTATTAGAAATTGGGTTAAGAATGTTGATGATACCTTTTACGTGATAGGTTCAGTTGTTGGACCGCATCCATATCCAACTATCGTTAGAGATTTTCAAAGAATAATTGGTGATGAAGTAAAAAATCAAATTTTAAAAGTTGAAGGAAAACTTCCAAATGTGTTAATTGCATGTGTTGGTGGTGGATCTAATTCAATGGGACTTTTTTATCCCTTTATTGATGATAATGGAGTAGACCTAATAGGGGTTGAAGCTGGAGGACATGGTATTAATACAGAAAAACATGCTGCTACAATAAGTAAAGGTTCAATTGGTATAATTCATGGTATGAAGACCTATATGCTTAAAGATAGTGATGGTCATATTAAAGAAGTCCATTCAATATCAGCAGGATTAGATTATCCTGGTATTGGACCAGAGCATGCATATTTAAATGAAATTAAAAGAGCAAAATACAAGTCAATAACAGATAAAGAAGCGATAGATGGATTTTTAATGCTTTGTAAATCTGAGGGAATAATACCAGCTCTTGAAAGTTCACATGCTTTAGCATACTTAAATAAGATGAAAAAAATTGATAAAATAGAAGACAAAATTATAGTTTTAAATTTATCTGGAAGAGGAGATAAGGATGTATATACAGTACTTGATGTAATTGATAAGGAGGAAGAATCTAATGCAAATTAATAAAATTATTGAGACTATAAATAATAAAAACAGAGCAGCTTTTATGCCCTTTATTACTGCAGGATTTCCAAGTATTGAAAAAAATATTGAGTATATTAAATTAATTATAGAATCGGGAGCGGATATTTTAGAACTAGGAGTTCCTTATTCTGATCCACTTGCTGATGGTGAGGTGATTCAAAATTCATCAAAAATTGCACTCGATAATGGTTTTAAAATCGAAAATTTATTTGAAGTAATTGAAAAAATAAAAGAATTTTCTGATATTCCAATTGTTATAATGACATATTTAAATTCTGTACTTAGCTACGGGGAAGTTAAATTTTCTTTCAAATTAAATTCTCTTGGGGTAAATAACGTAATAATACCCGATCTTCCAATGGAAGAAAAGTCTATATTAGAAGGTAGTTTTTCTAAAAATAAAATAAATTTAATTTCTATATTAGCACCGACTTCAAAGGAGAGGACAAAAAAAATTATAGATAATTCATCAGGTTTTTTATATGTTGTCTCTGCAAATGGAACTACAGGTGAAACAGAGATGAATGTAAATATAGTTAAAGAAACATTAAGTGATATTTGGTTAGAAGCGGATATACCACTAGCACTTGGTTTTGGAATATCGAGTGCAAAACATATTGAAGAATTTAGAAATCATAGTAATGGACTAATAGTTGGAAGTGCTATAATTAAAAAAATAAATGAATGTGAAAGGCTAAAAAGTCAACTACCACTTAGGAAATTTATTAACGAATTATCCTTAGCTTGTTTTAGGAATTAATATAATCATAAATGCAAATAAAAACAGATTATCTATAAAGATAATCTGTTTTTATAAACTATTTATATTTTATATTAATTTTTCACATTTAATTGCAATAGAAAGTTGTTCATAAAATTCATTTTCCGAATCTATACTAAGTAGTTCTTTCATCTTATTAATTCTATATCTAATAGTATTTTTGTGTTGGTACATTTCTAGCGCAGTTAAATTTATATCACCATTGTTTTTAATAAATATTCTTGCTGTATTAATAAATTTTCCATCGTCGTAGCGCTTAATGAGGTCTAGTAAGGAATTTGTAAATGATTGTAGCCATTTATCATTGGCATAAGGAAGTAGCAATTTATATATACCTATATCTTCATAATTTTTAGGGTTTTCATTTAAAAGTTCGCAGGATCTTGATGCAAATATACTTTCCTTTATGCTTTCATCAAGATACATTAATTCAAATGCGTATGTGCTTTTTCCTATATAAAAAGTTTTTTCAGTTATATTTAGGGATTTAAAAATATTTGAAGTGTCTATAGCAATATCTTTATTAGTTATTTTTTTATATGTTAAGATGATTACTAGACCTTCTTTATATTTAATTATACTATGATGAATGCTTTTTGCTCTACTTCTACTATAACGTTCAGTTGTGTTTATTAAACTCTCGTCATTTAAGTATCTTTTTTCTTTGCAAAAAATAACAATATGCTCATTATAAAAATTTCTATTAATTTCATAGGCTAGATCCCGAACTATATTTTTTTTAAGATCATTATTAAAAAGAATATCAATTTTAGAAGCCATTAATTCCATATGGCTTCTTGAAAGCATTCCACTCATTAAATCTTCGATTACATCTTCAAAATAAATGTTTTCTTCAAAAAAAAGAATAGGCAGTTTATGTCTGTTAGCAAAGTCTATAATATTCTTTGATAATTCTTTTACATATATATTTTTAATTGCTAATGCTGAAATTTCACATATTGCAAGATCCTTAATACACTTTTCAATTTTACTTTTATCATCTCTGATAGCTGTAAAAGTAGTTATTACAAAATCACCTTTTGTAAAATTTCCAATAATACCTTCAATCATTTCATGATCTAGTATACCTATTTTTTCTATTATTTTATTAAGACCGTTTTCTCCAGAAACTAATTTAAGATTTTTTAATTGTGGGAGCAAAAGTGCATTGTAAACAGATATTGACATATATCCTCCTTTTGAACTTTATACAACAATACTACTATATTTTAGTGTTTAATACAATGAAATTAAACTTTAAATTATATAGAATAGTATTAAGGAAGCAATTAAAAGAATAATCAGAATATTTGAGGAGGAATTATGTTTAAATTAAAAGTTTTGAATAATGACGTTTTAAAGGAAATACTAAAGATGGAAGATGTTTTAAAAATGATAGAAAAAGTATATGTTTTAAAAGCAGAGGGAAAAACAGAGCTTTTTCCAATGGTATTTCATGAATTCAATCCAGGTGTAGCTGATATGGATATAAAATCAGGTGTTTTAAATGATGTAGATATTTTCGGTTTAAAATTAGTATCATGGTTTGGAGAAAATAAAAATAAAGACTTGCCTTTACTTGTTGGAACAACATTATTATTTGATAGTAATACAGGTGCACCGCTTGCAATTCTTAATGCTGAACATATAACTGGCATGAGAACTGGAGCAGCTGGAGCGATTGGTGCTAAATATTTAGCGAGAAAAAATTCGAGTTCTTTACTTATGGTTGGTACGGGACATATCGCACAGTTTGAAATTGCCGCAACTTTAATTGCTATGGAAAGTATAGACACAGTAAGAATATATGACCCAATGCATAATGAAAAATCGGTAGAATATGTTAAAAGTATTGAGGCAGTTTTAAGAGAAAATTTTGCCATAACTAGAAAAATCACATTTTTACCAGTTACATCTCTTGAAAATGCAGTTTCAAAAAGTGATATTATTATAACTGCTACTCCTTCAAAAGAAGCAATGATCAAAAAAGAATGGGTAAAAAAAGGAACGCATTTTAGCTGTGTTGGTTCAGATATGGAAGGAAAACAAGAAATTGACGAAAATATTTTTAAAGATGCTATTCTTGTTGTAGACGATATAAGTCAAGCTATAAATGTTGGTGAAACGGAAATGCCTATAAAAAAAGGCATTATTAAAAAAGAAGATGTAATGGTGGAAATTGGAGATATTATACTAGGAAGTAAAAAAGGTAGAACTTCTGAAAATGATATTACTATATTTGATACAACAGGAATTGCAATTCAAGATTTAATTACTTCAAAACTTGCACTAGATATTGCAAAGGAAAGAAATCTTGGAATTACAATTGATTTATAGGAGGAATTTATGAAGATAAAGGATTTTGGAGTAGAGATTTGGATGAATTTATACGAAAATAATTGTAAATATAATTTAGCAGAAACTTGTGTAGACTCGCTTAGAGTTGAAGAATTATTAGATATGATAGGAAATAAGTCTGAAATAGTGGAAAATATTTTAAAAATGCAAATGAGTTATGGTGATATTGAAGGTTCTGAAAAATTGATTAAAGGAATTAAATCACTTTATAAAAATAATAATGGAAAACATGTAACAGTAACTCATGGAGCAATAGGAGCGAATTCACTTGCAATGTTTGCATTAGTTGAACCAGGAGATAGGGTGATTTCTGTTTTACCAACATATCAGCAACATTATTCTATTCCTGAAATATACGGTGCAGATGTTAAAATTCTTAAACTGAAAATGGAAAATGACTTTTTACCAGATTTAGAAGAATTAAAATCATATATTAATGATAAGACAAAGCTTATATGTATAAATAATCCTAATAACCCTACTGGGTCATTAATGGATGAAAATTTTTTAAAAGAAATAGTTAAAATTGCTAAAACATGCAATGCGTATGTTCTTTGCGATGAAGTATATAGAGGACTTGACCACAGTGGAAGTGGATTTACTAGTTCAATTGCTGATTTATACGATAAAGGAATAAGTTCTGGAAGTATTTCAAAAACATTTTCTCTAGCGGGCTTAAGAATTGGATGGTTAGTCGGACCTGAGGGATTTATTGAAAAAGTAAACAGAAGGCGTGACTATACAACTATAAGTTGCGGTAGAATTGATGATTATCTTGCGGGCCTTGCACTAGAAAATAAAGAAAAAATTATTAGTAGAAGTCATAAAATAGTAAAAGCAAATATAAAAATACTTGATAATTGGGTTAATAATGAACCCAAAATAACTTATGTGAAACCAAAATCTGGTACTACAGCATTCTTAAAGTATGATTTTGATATTAAATCAGAAGAATTTTGCATACGACTTCTTGAAAAAAAAGGTGTAATGTTAGTTCCAGGTAAAGCACTTGATATGGAAGGATTTTTAAGAATTGGATATGCCTTTAGTCCAGACGAACTTAAAATTGGACTTGAAAAGATATCAGAATTTATTAGTGAATTGTAAGTAAATATATTCATAACTCCAAAAAAATCGAAAGCCTAATAGACTTTTGATTTTTTTGTGATTAACTAACATTTTTTTCTTATTTATCGGCTGTAAAAAATAATAAATTTGTATAAATTATCTAATATGTTACAAAAAAATTATATGGGTAAATACATAGTTAAAAAAATATCAATAATAGTAAAGTATCAATAATAAAAACTTTGTATGACACCTAAAAACTTCTAATTATTTATTAATAATCTATAGATGACTAAAATTGTATTTAATATCCAAATACAAAGTAAATATTTAATTTAGGTATTTTTATATATTAGGAAACATCTATATATGTAAGTCAAATACATAGATTGATAATTTTGGAATTATAATTTTATTTAAAATTTATTCGTAATAATTATTTTATATAGTATCTACATTGTAAAATATGTTTAGAATTGTTAATTTTAATTGTCGGAATATTCTAAAAACATACAGATGATGGGGGAGAAAGATGAAAAAGATTAGATTTTCGAGAGTTATTTTTTTAGCAATTGTTATTGCACTATTTGTTCCAATGGGAAGTTTTGCAATTCAGCCAATGGATGTTGTTATTAATGAAGTTGCATGGATGGGGACAACAGCTTCCTATAGCGATGAATGGATGGAACTTTATAATGGATCTACTAGTGATATTGATTTGAGTGGCTGGACTCTTTCAGCGGTTGATGGCACACCGTCTATTACTCTTAGCGGAATTATACCATCAAAAGATTATTTTTTACTAGAAAAAACCGATGATAATTCAGTGCCAGGAATAACAGCAGATATAATTTATTCTGGATCGCTTGGAAATTCAGGTGAGGAGTTATACTTAAAAGATAATAATAATAATGTTATTGATTCAGTTTCAAATTGGTATTGTGGTGATAATTCAACAAAAGCAACTATGGAGAGAACTGATGCTACACTAGTTGATAGTTCTACTAATTGGAATAATTCAACTACATCTTATGTAGGAGGATTTGGGACACCAAAAGCGCTTAATTCACTTTCGAATTCGTATGTTGATCCTTTAAAAGAGCAGATTAATAATGTTTCTAATGCACCTGGAGCAATAAATGTTTACTTTAATAAAACTGCAGATACAACATATGCTTCGTTTGGAAATAAAGCTAATTATAATGTTAATCTTGAAAATAGACTTGTTTCAAGAATTAATAATGCGACTTCAACAATTGACATCGCGACTTATGAAATAAATTTACCTGGCGTTGTAGATGCTTTAGTTAATAAAGCAAGCGAAGGCGTGAGTGTAAGAATGCTTGCAGATGCAAAAGATGCAAGTGATCCTAGTTATATTGAGAGATATCAACTTATGAGATTAAATTTAGAAAAACTCGCAAGAGGAAAAGATTTAATTCATGGTACTTCGGATGATGTTCTTATCTTTAGCGATTCTCCAATTTTTGCAGTAGAAGATGCTACTTTAAGAAGTGATTTTGGCTTACCAAGTAGTTTAAGTGATTTTAATCAAGTGAATGTTACTGTTGGTTCAACTTCTACTAGTGGATATTTGATTGCAGATGCTGAGGAAAAATCTGTTGGTAAATATTATTCTCCTGGAGAACAAATGCACAATAAATTTTTAGTAATAGATGGAACATGGGTATGGACTGGTAGTTGGAACTTTACTGTAACAGGTTTATACGGGTCTGATGAAAATAGAGCAAATAATATTTTAGGTGGTAATACACAAAACTCAGTTGAAATTAATTCATCTAGTCTTGCGGATATTTATAAAACTGAATTTGAAGAAATGTGGGGAAGTTCAACTATGACTCCAGACAAGGTAACTTCAAATTTTCATGGAAGAAAGACAGACAATACTGTTCATAGCTTGTATATTGGTGGGAAGTTAGTAGAAGTATACTTTTCTCCTGGTGATAACGCTATAGGAAAATTAAAAGATCTTATAGTAAATGAAGCAAATGATAGTGCTTATTTCTCAATTTTCGCATGGTCAGATCAAAGCATACTTGATGAATTAAAAAATAAATATGAGGGATCGTATGTGGATAATCAAGGTTCTCTTACAGGATTTAAAGTAAAAGGTGTATTTGATGCAAGTTACTGGAACCAGTGGTGGTCAGCATCGGTTGATATGACTGGAAGAGTAGCTTCTAAGACTTCAACATTAAATCCTAACACAAGATGGAATAATCCAGCTCCAGTATATAAAGACGTTGAAGTTAGAAAACTTCATAGCAAAACAATGATAATTGATGGAGAATCAACAAGTGATCCAACTGTAGTAATTGGTTCAACGAATTGGAGTAATAATGGTAATGATGTAAATGATGAAAATTTACTAATAATTCATGATACTGTTACTGCAAATCAATTTGTTCAAGAATTCTATGCTCGTTATATTCCGGCATCACTTAATTAGTAAACTGGTATTATCAACTTAAAAAAGAACATGCATATATTTTATATATATAAGCATGTTCTTTTTTCATCATATTTTATGATAGTAAGTATAGAAAAATACGATAAACGTTAAAAAATTAGCAAAACAGTAACTTATGTTACGGCTTAGTGGAAGAAGACATGTTATATTTATATCAAGCAATAGCTTTAGAGGAGGAAATAATATGATTGAAAAAGTTTTTAAACTAACTAAGACAGAAAATAAAATAATTGAAAAAGTAATTCAGGACGAAAATATTCACTATGTTCATATGATACTAAATAAAGATGAAGGCTTACCTGAACATTTTGCAAATTCAACTGTTTATATGACAATAGTAAGTGGTAGTGTTTCAATAAAACTTAATGATGGAGAAGTTAATCTTTATAAGAATGGTACGGTTTTAAAAATACCATTTGAAACTAAAATGAATGTCTTCAATAGGCAAGATGAGATACTTGAATTAATAGTTGTAAAAGCGCCAGCTCCAAAAAAATAATATTAGTATTATATACAAAAAAGACTTTTCTTTCTGGAAAGTCTTTTTTAAAAATTTATAGTATAATACAAGTAAAACATTAATGGAGATATGAAAAAAATATGAAAGAAATTTTGAAAGAGTATCTTAAATGTATAAATATATTAAGAAATAATTACATAAGATTTATAAAATATCAATTAACTACTAAAATACTAATATCAATTATTTTACTTCCAGTTTTTTATTGGATTGTTAATTTTCTGATGCAAAGTAAAGGCTATGGTTATTTAACAAATGGATTAATTAAGAATTTTTTGTTTTCATACCAAGGTATATTTATAATACTATTTGCCGTCGCATTTGGACTAGTTATTATTTTAATTGAATATGGTGGATTAATTTTAATTAGCTATCAGTCAATAAGTGAAAAAAAAGAAACAAGTTATTTAAATGTTTTAAAATACAGTATTTCAAAGATAAAATACTTAATTGGTATAGATGGTTTTTTACTTACCTTCTATTTATTATTGATGGTGCCTTTATTAAATCAATTTTTCGATATCAGTATTTTTAATTCTATTAAAATACCTGGATTTATTATGGATGATATTAATTCTAAATTAATCAATCAAATTTATTTAGGCCTTGTACTAATAATATTTTTAATACTTTCTATTCGCTGGATATTTGTAATGCATATTATTGTTCTTGAAAATGAAAGTATCAAACATCCATTAAAAAAGAGTGGAAAGCTACTTAAAAATAACTTTAAAGAATTTATAAAATTTTTATTTTTTATAACAATTTTTAATATAGTTATATCTTTAATTATTGTTTTACTTGTATTTTTTATTTCTTTTATTATTTTGCAATTAATACCAACAGAATACATGGACATGGCTTCAGCTATTGTTACAAGTGTTATCTCTATGTTTTTTACAATTATTGCTTTTATATATTCACCCTTAAATGTAATTTTACTGACTAAATTTTATTTAAATATAAATAATAATTCTATAAATATTAATTTAACTAATAAATGTAAAATTTCAATTATTGATAAAATATTTAAAAGAAAAAAACTTCTTATTCTTATATTTACAATTGTTATAGTAGCATTTTCCTTTATAAGTTATGAAATGATAGATAATGTAAAATATAATGTTAAAATAACAGCTCATAGAGGAAGCACATTTGAAGCGCCTGAAAATACTATTTCAGCTATTAAAAAGGCAATTGAAAATGGTGCTGACTTTGTTGAATTTGATGTTAGGGAAACAAAAGATCATAAGGTAATTCTTCTTCATGATGGTACTTTTAAAAGAACAACAGGACTAGATAAAGCCCCATATGAATTAACTTTAAAAGAAATACAAAAATTAGATGCAGGTTCTTTTTTTTCTAGGGAATATGCAGGTGAAAAAATTCCAACTCTTGAAGAAGTAATTGACTATGCAAAGGGTAAAATTAAGTTAAATATTGAAATAAAAACAGACCCTAATAGTGTGAATCTTGTAAAAGAGGTTGCTAAAATAATTGAAGACAAAAAAATGATAAATTCATGTGTTGTTACATCTCTTGACTATGATGCTCTTTTAGAAATTAAAGAGATTAATCCTAAAATTAAAACAGGCTATATTATCTTTGTAGCTATAGGAGATTTAAGTAAACTTAATGTTGATTTTTATAGTATTGAAGAAAGCTATGTTACAGATACTATTGTTGAAAATGCTCATAAAAGTGGAAGAGGAGTTTACATTTGGACTATTAATTCTGAGGAAAGCATGAATAATGCTATAAAACTTGGAGTAGATAATATAATTACTGATAATGTAAAAGAACTAAAATCAATATTAAAATTAAATAAAAGTTTAATAAAGTCAAGTAGTGGCAAGTGATAAGGAGAATAGTATATGAGTAATTACGATATTGCATTAATTAATGGACGAATATATGGTAAAAGGGGTATGGAAAATAGTTTCATTGGAATAAAAAATGGACTTATCAAAAAAATATGTGACAATAATATGATATGTGATTATAATGCTGACTCACTTATAGATTTAAAAGGTAAAACAATTTACCCCGGCTTTATAGATTCACATATGCATTTGCTTTCATATAGTCAAAAAAAATTAAATGAAATCTCACTTAATGGCCTTACTTCAGATGATCAATTAATAAGTAAAGTTAAAGTATTTATTAAAGAGAAAAACTTAAAAAAAGGTGAGTGGATAATTGGAGCTGGCTGGAATCAGGATGATTTTAAAAATAGGAAAATGATAGATAAAACTGTCCTTGATAAGATTTCTAAAGATAATCCTATTATACTAACAAGAACTTGCTACCATATTTGTGCAGTTAACACTTATGTTTTAAATTTAGCGAATATTGATAAAAACACAAAAGATATTGACGGTGGTAAAATAGATAGAGATAAATTTGGAAATCCTACAGGAATTTTAAGAGAAAATGCGATAGGTTTAGTTAGTGAATTTTTACCAGTGTTATCTGATAAAAACATAATGAAAAGCCTAATTATTGAAGGTTTAAAGGATCTAAAAAAAGTGGGTATTACTACAGTTTATACAGATGATTTTTCATATGTTTCTAATAAAAAAAAGTTATGGGATGTTTATAGAGAACTTTCTTTAGAAAATAAACTTCCAATAAACGTCGTATTACAACTTAGAGCAGAGGATGAGAGGGATGTAAAAGAGTATAAAAGCTTAGGCTTATATAGCGGAAAAGAAGTAAAAAATTTGATCATAGGTAAAATTAAACTTATAGTGGATGGTTCATTAGGTTCAAGAACGGCCGCTCTAAATAAACCGTATGAAGATGATAAAGAGAATAAAGGAATATTATTAATAGAAAAAAATAATATCGAAAAAATCGTGAGTTCGTGTTTTGCTAATGATTTTGATGTGACTATTCATGCGATTGGTGATAGAGCGATAGAGAATGTTTTAGATATCTATGCAAAACATTATGATATTTACACGAAAAAAAAATATAATCCTGAAATAATACATGCACAAATAACAAGCAAAGAAATTTTAAAAAAATTTAAAAAATATAATGTTTCTGCTAATTTACAACCAATATTTTTAAATACTGATTGGAAAATTGCTGGAAATAGAGTAGGAGAAGCTAGATTAAAATATAGTTATTGTACAAAGCAATTCTTAGATATGGGGATCACTTGTTTTGCAAGTTCAGATAGTCCAATTGAAAATTTCAATCCACTTTATGGAATTTACTCAGCTGTTACTAGAAAAGACTTAGATGGTCATCCAATAAATGGATGGATACCTAGTGAGAAAATAAGTATAAAAGAAGCAATAAATTTATTTACTATAAATTTAGCAAAAAATAATAAATTAAAAAATAATGGCGATTTAATTAAGGTGGGATTAAGTGCAAACTTAGTTGTATTAGCAGAAGATTTAGAAAAAATAGAAGATGACAAAATAAAAGATGTTTTAGTGAATTTAGTAATAGTAAACGGAAAACTATAAATGAATTTCTTGGATTCAGAGGGAGTTTTTACTTCCGCTAAATCTTAGAAAACATAATCCAGGGCCTTTTTAGAGTTCTTTATCCCCCACTTTTTTAAGAAGTGGGGGTATTAGAACTTTAAGGCATCGGATAAAATTTTCGTTTACTTTTTAATCAATTTATGATAAAGTGTTTTAGTGAATTTAATAAGACAGTTCGTAACCATCCTGTCTCAAAATAAAACTAGGATTAGTATTAAAGGGCCAACCTTTAGTTTATTTTGAGATGTTTATTTTTAAGCATCTCTTTATTTTTTTTGGGAGTAAAATATGAAAAAAATTGGTGTAACAACTACAGTACCTTCTGAAATATTAATAGCAGCAGGCTACAAAATAGTTGATTTAAATAATTTATTTATTACAAGTAAAGATTATAAAAAATATATTGATATTGCTGAAAAAGATGGATTTCCTAAAAGTCTATGTGCATGGATAAAGGGAATTTATGGAGCGTGTATATCAAATAATATAAAAGAAATTATAGGAGTAATTGAAGGCGATTGTTCTAATACAAAAGTGTTAACAACAATATTAGAGAAAAAAGGTATTAAAGTATATCCCTTTAAGTATCCTCATGGTAGAAAATTAATAGATATTAAAAAATCACTTGATAACTTAATGTGTCTTTTTGATGTTTCTTATGAGCAAGTAGAAAAAATAAGAAAAGAATTGAATGAAATTAGAGGATTTGCGAGAAACTTAGATTTATTAACCTATAAAGAAATGAAAACTTCAGGTTTTGAAAACCATTTATATCAAGTTTCTTTAAGTGATTTTAATATGGATCATATACAGTTTAAAGAAAATTTAAGGGAAAAAATTAATGAAATTAATTTAAGAGAAAGTAGAAAGTATAAAATTAGATTAGGATATATTGGCGTTCCTCCAATGACAGGAGATATATATGAATTTGTAAATAAATACGATGCTGAAATTATATATAACGAAGTTCAAAGAGAATTTGCATTTCCAAGAGCGAATCTAAATGAAGATATTTATCATCAATATTTGGATTACACTTATCCATATGATTTTGATTTTAGAATTGAAGAAATAAAAAAACAAGTTAAAGAAAGAAAGCTTGATGCAATTATTCATTATACTCAGGCCTTCTGTTATAGGGCACTTGAAGATGGATTATTAAAAGATGAACTTGATATACCAATTTTAAGTATTGAAGGCGACAAAGAAAATACTTTAGATGCTAGAACAAAGCTAAGAATTGAAGCATTTTTAGATATGTTGGTTGATAAGATTTAGTGAAATTTATATATACTTAAGTAATTAAAAGTTTTTTATTTAAGATAGGGGAAGTTATGAATATTTTAGGTATTGATATGGGTTCTAGAGAAGTAAAAATTGTTATATATAAAGAAGATAAAATTATTTATAAAAATAAGATTAGTACTATGAGTTTCTACAGAGATTATTGTGAATATGATGAAAAACTAAAAGTAAATATAAAAAAAATTACAAATTTAAAGATTGATAGAGCGGTTTCAACAGGTTATGGAAAAAATAATACAGATTTAAGTGATTTTGTTCAAATAAATGAGATAAAAGCACATGCTTACGGGGCAATGCATCAATTAAAAGAAGATGATTTTATTTTGCTTGATGTAGGTGGACAAGATGTAAAAGCAATTAAAATTGAAAAGGGAATTGTTACTGATTTGGATTTAAATGATAAATGCGCTGCCTCGTGTGGTAGATATTTAGAAAATATGGCAAATGTTCTGGAAGTAACGCTTGAAACTATGTCATCGCATACAGAAAATCCAATTAATTTAAATTCAACTTGTGCTGTTTTTTCAGAGTCAGAATTAATTGGTAAAATTGCAGAAGGCGTTTCAGTTGAAAGACTATGCGCTGGAGTGAATTATTCCATGTACAAAAGATTAAGGCCGCTTCTTAGTAAGTTTTTAGGAAAAAAATTAGTTGTAAGTGGTGGTGTAGCAAAAAATAATGCTATTAGAGATTTTTTAAAGCAAGATTACAATGAAGTAATAACTTTAGATATGCCAGAATTTAATGGCGCTATTGGTTGTTGCATATATGCGAATAATAGATTTGGAGGAAAATAAATGTACTTATTAAAATCAGAATCAAGTTTTGATAGTGCTCATTTTTTACATGGGTACAAAGGCAAATGCAGTAATATACATGGACATAGATGGAGAGTTGAAGCAAATGTTTATGCAGATGAACTTCAGGAAAAAGGAGAACTTAAAGGGATGGTGATAGACTTTGGAGATATAAAATCAGCTCTTAAAGATATTGCTGATTTTTTTGACCATAGTTTAATATATGAAAAGGGAACATTAAACTTAGAATTAATAAAACTTTTAAATAATGAAAATTTTAGATTGATTGAAGTTAAATTTAGACCAACTGCAGAAAATTTTGCAAAGCATATTTTTGATCTTTTAGAAGAAAAAGAGTTTAACGTTGTAAGTGTAACAGTATATGAAACACCAAGTAATTCTGCTACATATGTTAAGTAGAGGAGTAAAGTGATGTATAAAATTGTAGAAAAATTTGTAAGTATTAATGGTGAAGGCAAAAAAGGTGGAGAGCTTGCAGTTTTTATAAGATTTAAAGGATGCAACCTTAATTGCAGTTATTGTGATACAAAATGGGCAAATAAAGATGATGCAGTATTTGAAAGTATGACAAAAGAAGAAATCTATGATTATATAAAAAAAACTAATGTTAAAAATGTTACTTTGACCGGAGGAGAACCCTTAATTCAAGAAAACATATTAAAACTAATAGATTTTCTTTTAAAAGATGAGCTAATAGAGTTAGAAATTGAAACAAATGGAAGTGTAGATATTAGTTTATTTAGAGAAAATATTAGTTCTAAAAGACTATCATTTACTATAGATTACAAATCAATTAGTTCTGGAATGAATAAATATATGTTTTTAGATAATTTAAAATATGTAAGAAACAATGATACAGTAAAATTTGTATGCGGAAGTGATGAAGATTTATTAGATATGTATTTTGTAATAAAAAAATATAAATTAGATTTAACTACAAGCGTATATATAAGCTCGGTTTTTGGAGAAATAAAGCCAAAAAGAATTGTTGAATTTATGATAGATAAAAACTTAAATAATGTAAGGTTTCAAATTCAAATGCATAAAATTATTTGGCAACCAGATATGATTGGAGTTTAAGTAAATTAGTTTATTATAGTTGGATTTTGCTAGAGAATTAAAAAAAATGAATGAATTGAAATACAAAGGAGAATATAAATGAGTAAATCAAAAGCAGTAGTAGTTTTTTCTGGTGGACAAGATAGTACAACCTGTCTATTTTGGGCAAAAAAGAGATATGATGAAGTTATAGCAGTTTCATTTGATTATGGTCAAAAACATATTAAAGAACTAGATTGTGCAAAAAAAATATGTAAAGATCATTTTATTGAACATCATATTTTAGATATGAGTCTACTTAACCAATTGGCACCTAATTCATTAACTAGAGCGGATATGGAAGTAGAAAAAGAAGCGAAAGATGGCGAGCTTCCAAATTCCTTTGTAGAGGGAAGAAATATGCTTTTCTTTACTTTTGTAGCTATTTTTGCTAAAGGAAGAGGCATTAAAGATATAATTACAGGAGTATCACAAAGTGATTTTTCTGGTTATCCTGATTGTAGAGATATTTTTGTTAAATCTCTTAATGTTTCATTAAATCTTGCAATGGATTATGAATTTATTATAAGTACTCCTCTTATGTGGATAGATAAAGAAGCAACATGGAAAATGGCATATGAACTTGGAGTATTAGATCTTGTTAAGAATGAAACATTAACATGTTATAATGGTATAGTTGGTGATGGCTGCGGAGAATGTCCTTCATGTAAACTTAGACAAAAGGGATACGATAATTTTATTAGAAATAATAAGTAAAAATTAACTATACTTTGAGTTTATAT
Organism: Helicovermis profundi; assembly: GCF_033097505.1. Lineage (NCBI taxonomy): Bacteria > Bacillati > Bacillota > Clostridia > Peptostreptococcales > Caminicellaceae > Helicovermis > Helicovermis profundi. The sequence goes on from NZ_AP028654.1 coordinate 1,391,100, forward strand.
ATAATAATTTTAAAAAAATATTATTGAAAATTGAAATTAGGGGTATATATATATAATAGAGTAGGTGATGTTATGAATGTTATTTCTGTAAATAGTATTAATAACTATCAAAGCTCAAAATATAATCGTAAGAGCCCTAAACAGATAAATAATAAGGTAAGCAGAAAAAAAGCTTTGAAAGTGAGTGTAGATTTAAAAGCAAAACCAAAGTCACATAAAATTCAAACTTATGCTGATCTAAAAAAAAAGGCATATGAAGAAAGAAATAGAACTAGATTTGATCTATTAATATAGCTACCGTTTGGTGGCTATTTTTATTTTGATAAACAATTGACAAACACATAATAAAGATATATACTTTACAAATGTGGTAAATACAATAATAGTAAAAAATGGGGGTAAGTATGAGCATAGATACAAATAGTTTAGCACTAAATAAAGATCTTAGAGCTAAATCAAGAGAAGATTTAAAGGGAAATTGGGGAAAAGCAGTTTTAACTTATTTAGTTTATATGGTAATTTTGGTACCAATTGCATTAATTCCACTAGTAGGTAATTTTGTAATGCTATTTCTTGAACCACCTTTAATCCTTGGTATGATTATTTTTTATTTGAATATTGTTAGAAAAAATGATCCAGAAATAAAGAATGTATTTTTAGGCTTTTCTTACTATGGTAAATCACTTGGTGTTTTTCTTTTAGTTATTTTATATACTTTTCTTTGGTCTATTTTATTAATTATACCAGGCATAATTAAAGCGTATAGTTATTCGATGACATTTTATATTGTAGCAGATAATCCTGAAGTTGGCTTTAATGAAGCTATAAGATTAAGTAGTAAAATGATGAATGGTTCAAAATTTAAGTTATTTACTCTACAACTAAGTTTTATTGGATGGGGATTATTATCATTACTGACACTCGGAATCGGCTCAATATGGGTAAGTGTTTATCAAATGACTGCAATGGCTAATTTCTATGAAGATTTAAAGAGAAATTATATAGACGAAGATATTTTTGAAAATAATAATAATCAAGAAGAAATCAAAATAAATTTAGAAAAATAAATATTGTATTAAAAGAAAAATACTTATATTACTATAGTATTACAGTTTGGGAGAAACCTTGATATAAAAAAACTTATATGATATTCTCTTATACAGATAACGTTGTTAATAAAAAAAGGAGGTCAAAACTATGAGCAGTAAATTAAATGTATGTAAAGTTGCATCAGCGAAATTTAATTCTAAATTAAATATAGAAAACTCTATTAAAGCTTGTAGTTGTATAAAATTGACCATTTCTAGGAAAAATGCGTTATTTTAATACAATATTTATATTAAACATATAAAATCACAAAGCTTAGCTTTGTGATTTATTTTTTTTTGAAAAGAAAACCGGTGCGAAATTTTGTATAAGTATACTCATCAAGCAAAGCTTGTAAAGAGGATACTTATATAAAATTTCATAGTGAGTTTACTCACGTAAGTCATGAAAAAAGCAAGCGTAGCTTGCGTTTCATGACTTGAACCGTAATCCAAGGAATTTATTTATAAAGAAACAAAGGGGGAAATTATTTTGAATTTACTAAATAAAGTGTTAAAACCATATAAATCACTTCCAAAAGAAGTTTATATTATATTTTTTGCAAGGATGATTAATGCAGCAGGGATGTTTGTATTTCCACTACTTACACTATTGCTTACAAAAAAAATAGGACTCAAAACAGACTATGTTGGTTATATTATTGCACTAATGGGGATTGTGTTTTCTGTGACGTCATTAATTGGAGGTAAATTAGTAGATAGTTTTGGAAGAAAAAAAGTCATTATTATTTTTGACTCACTTGCAATTATAAGTTTTATTATGTGTTCATTTCTTAAGCCGAGTATGCTGATGGTTGGTCTTATAATACTTGCAGGGTCCTTTATGGGTATGAGTGATCCAGGGCATAATGCTCTTCTTGCAGATGTTACATCACCAGAAAATCGTGATGGATCATATTCTTTAAGTTATTTAGGATTTAATATAGGATTTATTTTAGGACCTATGATTGGCGGGATGTTATTTGATAAACATCTAAAATTATTTTTTATAATTGATGCAGTGACAGCATTCATAAGTTTAATGCTAATAGTATTTTTTATTGGTGAAACAATTGGTATGACAGAGGATATTGATGAAAGTAGAAATATGGAACAAAAAGTTGAAGGTTCAATATTAAAAGTTATATTAAAAAGACCAATATTATTAGTATTTTCTTTAATATTATTAGGTTATAATTTTACCTATTCTCAGTGGGGATTTTTAATGCCTTATCATGCAAGTCAAAATTTTACTGATGGTGTAGCATTTTATGGTAAAATTGCAAGTTTAAACGGATTTGTAGTGATGGTATTTACACCAATATTAACTTATTTGTTTATTAAAAAGACAAATATAAATAAAGTGGCTTTTGGTGGTATATTGTACACCTTAGGTTTTGGAATGCTTGGTTTTTATGATACTAAGTTAGGATTTATTATTTCAGCTTTTACATTTACACTAGGTGAAATACTTATAACTACTGGTTTTATGCCATTTATTGCAAATCATACACCATCTTCACACAGAGGTAGGATGAGTTCGGTTTTACCAATGATAATGGGGTTAGGATATGTACTTGGACCAGTTATAGTTGGGAAAATGATATTATTTGAATCTATTTCTTATGCTTGGAAAATTATTGGTCTTGTAATGTTTGTATCAACCTTATTTATGTATATGCTACTTATTTGGGAAGGGAAAAAATCTAAAATAGCTAAAAATTACCAAAAACAAGTTCAAGAAGATTTTATGTAATATCTTAAAAATAAAAAAACAAAATGCAATCAATTAATTGATTGCATTTTGTTTTTTAGCAGTTAAATACGAAAATATTGAAGTGAGTAAGGCAGTTATTGACACAATTAGCCAAAGAATTCTAATAGAGAACAAATGTATTAGGATTCCAGACATTACAATTCCAAGAGTTGTACCAAGTGAAAAAGCAATAGAACTTATAGCGTAAAAACGTCCTCTATAATTTATAGGTGAATTATTTGCAATATATACTCCTGAATTTGTAACAATAAGTACTTCTCCAATTGTCCAAATAAAAGTAGAAACTATAAACATAAAAAAATTGTTAATAAAAAAAATCATTCCAAAACCAAGTGCGTAAGTAATACCTGCAATTGACATATTAATAAGAGGTTTAAAATCTTTTGTTAATTTTAAGAGAATAGCAGAAACTACTAGTACTGTAATGGCATTAACACTCATAATAAAACCAAAATAAGTTGGACCTTTTGATAAAAACAATGTATTTAACATTAAAGGTAGAGCAAATCTGTGTTGTGAATAAATAAAACTAAGTAAAGTTGATATTAAAAGAAAAAATAAAAAGTTTGGTTTTTTTCTTAATATATTAATAATGTTTTCTTCACTATGTTCTTCTTCTTTGCTTGCAACTATATTATTTTGATTAGTTTTCTTAATAAAAATGAATACAAGTATAACTGCAATAAAAGAAGAAAAAGCATCACCTAAAAAAAGAAGAGTTAGAAAATTGTTAAATAGAAATCCAGCAATAATTGGACCGATGGCTACACCAATATTGATTCCTAAATATATAAGTGAATATCCTGCTTGTCTGTTTTTAGGATTAACACTATCAGCAACTATAGCGCTAATTGACGGACGAACTGCACCATTAAAAAACATAGCACCGCTTAGAAAAATTGTAATAAATAAAATATTATTTAAAAATGGAATTGGTAGTAAAAAAACTCCTGCCAAGGTTTGCATAATTAAATATGTGATTTTTCTGCCTATTTTATCTGATAGATAACCACCAACTTGTGATCCTGGTAATGTCATAATTGCAACAATTGAAACTATTGTTCCAGATTCAACAACGGATACTCCCATTTTTTGTACAAGGAAAAAAGTTAAAAAGGGCATTACAAATCCACCCATTCTATTAATCACTTGTGCTAAAAAAAGTATATAAACACTTCTTGATAGATTTCTATAAATACTAAATAATTTCAAAACATCACCTTCTTAGAGAATTATATAAAAATAACTATATAATTGATACAATAAAATGATGAAATTTTGGTAATACTTCATAAAAATATATTAGTTTTTACTAAAAGATTGAAAATTCACTTAAAATACAATATTATATAATTAGCGTTATAGTTTTAAAAACACAACGGCGAGGGAGTGATAATATATATAAGAATATATTTTTAACGGGAGATATAAATGTTGGTAAATCAACAATTATCAATAATTATTTAAGCTTGATTAAATATGATAATGTCTCAGGATTCAAAACACTACCTTTCTATGAGAATTCAGACCTTAAAGGTTATTACATGGAAGATTTATTAGAAGAGAATTTAGTGCATAATAAAAAAATGGGATTTTTAGAGAAGAATGTAACAAATATTGATAAAAAAAGTATTGTAGGTATAAACGAATACCATGGATTGGGAAAAAAATGCTATGGGTTTCCTATAAATTATGATGAATATGGTGTTAAAATTTTAAAAAAATCTTTTTTTTCTTCAGCAAATATTATTATAATGGATGAATTAGGTTTTTTTGAAAGAAAATCTAAAAAGTTTACTAAAGAAGTATTTAAAATACTAAAAAGTGATAAAAGGGTACTTGGTGTTATTAAGAAAAGACGTAATGAATTCCTTGATGGAGTTGTAAATTTAGAAAATGTTAAAGTAATTGAAGTTACACTTAGTAATAGAGATAAAATTTTAGATGAAATTATTTTAGAGTGGGGGATTTAAAATGAAAAAAAATATAAGATCAATTATTTTAGTAGTTTTGATATTAATTATTAGTTTATCACTTGTTGCTTGCAATAAAAGTTCTAGTGTAAATAATAATATAAATTCTAAAGATAATCAAAGCATTAAAATTGATGAAAAAAATACGGATGATAGTTCTTCAGTGAAAGAACTAAGAATCGTAACTACATATAAGCCTGCAACAAATATAGTGTTAGCGCTTGGAGGCGTAAAAAATTTAGTTGGAGCTAACGATAGTGCTCTTAAAGATAAGCTAATTAATTCATTAGATTCTACTGCAAAAGACAGAATTCTAGAGATTGGTAGTAAAAAACATGGTATAAATATAGAAGAGGTAGTTTCTTTAAAACCGGATTTGGTAATTATGTTTCCAACAAAAGATACAGATGAAACTGTAAAGAAATTAGAAAATCAAGGAATAAAAGTTGTAAGCATTTATCCTGAAAATATCGAGTTACTTCAAAATGAAATTTTAAATATTGCAAATGCCATGGGAAAAAAAGAAACAGGTGAAAAATTAGTCAAATATTTTAATGATAAGTTAGAATTTATTGATTCTAAAATAAAAAATATAAGCGAAGAAGATAGAAAAACAATTTATTTAGCTGGTGCAAGAGGGATTCTTTCAACATCTGCGGGTACTTTTTATCAACATGAATTAATGGAACGTGCGGGTGGCATTGATGTAGCAGGCAAGTTAAAAGGCGGATGGAATGAGGTGTCGATTGAGCAGTTACTTAAATGGAATCCAGATGTTATTACTTCAATAATGTACACTCCAAAAGGGACGCCGAAAGAGATACTTTCGAATGGAAAACTTTCTAAAATTTCAGCAATAATCAATAAAGAGGTTTACCAAATGCCATCAAATATTGAGCCGTGGGATATGCCCGAACCATCAAGTATTCTTGGAATGCTATGGTTAAGCAAGACTTTATATCCTAATGAATTTACTGACTATGATTTTTCACAAGATGTTGATTCTTTCTATAAAGAATTTTATGGTAAAAGTTTTAAAGAATTAGGAGGAAAATTATAAATGAAAAATAATCGAAATATTATTAATGTCAAAAATAGTAGAATTACTTATGAAAGAAAACTTATATTTAAATTTTCGCTGCTATTATTTGTTGTTTTAATTATTTCGATGTTTATTGGAAGATATAAAATTGGTTTTTATGACCTTGTTGAAGTTTTAGGAAACTTTCAAAATTATTTATTTCATAAGGAGCTAATATCAACTAATGATATGATTATTTATAATATACGCCTACCTAGAATAATATTAGCAATTTTAGTTGGAGCTGGTTTATCTGTTTCAGGACTTGTGTTTCAAAATATATTTAAAAATCCAATTGCTTCTCCTGATATTTTGGGTGTTACATCAGGAGCTAGTTTTGGGGCTGCACTTGGGATAATTTTACCTATGGAATTTCCTTTAAAAATTGAACTTCTTTCTTTTATATTCGGTTTAGTTGCAGTAAGTATCACTTATATAATTAAAAAAATGTCTAAAAATACGAGTCTACTATATTTGATACTTTCGGGAATAATTGTATCTGCATTTTTCACTTCATTGTTATCATTTATTAAATACATTGCTGATCCATATAATGAACTTCCATCGATTGTTTTTTGGACTATGGGAGGTTTGTTTAATGCAACTTGGGGAAATGTTTTATCAACATCAATTATTGTTATTCCAAGTATAATTATAATTAATGCATTAAAATTTAAAATTAAGATTCTTTCTTTAAAGGATGATGAGGCAAAAAGTTTAGGAGTAAATGTTTATAAACTTAGAAAATTCATTCTTATAATCGTTTCCCTTGTTGTTTCATATGTTGTAAGTGTTGCTGGAACAATTGGTTGGATAGCATTAATTGTTCCACATATAGTAAAAATCATTTCTAAAAAAAATCGTGATATATACTTATCAACTGCAATATTTGGTGGAACTATTTTATTAGTATTTGATGATTTAGCTAGAAGTATTAGCCCAAGTGAAATACCAGTTGGAATACTTACTGCTTTAATAGGAGCTCCAATACTTGCTTATTTGTTGCTATCTAAAAAAGCAATTTAGATAATAAAAGAATTGAAAGGGTGATTTGATGGAAATCAAGGTAGAAAATTTGAACTTTAAATATAATGATAATGATGTTCTAAGTAAAATTAATTTGAAATTTAACTCTGGAAAAATCTACGGCATACTTGGAAGAAACGGTTCTGGTAAAACTACACTGATTAAATTGATACTTGGTTTGCTTAAACAAAATAGCGGTAATATCTATATTGGAAAAGAGAATTCTACTACGATAAATTTTAAAAAATTATCTAAACTTATAGCTTTCGTTCCACAGGATTATGAAAGTCAAACCGATATAAGTGTAATTGATATTGTTTTAATGGGAAGAAATCCATATCTTAATACCTTTCAAAACCCTTCAAAAGAAGATTATAAAATTTGTTATAGAGTTATGGAAAATTTAAATTTAACTCATTTATCAAATTATAGTTTTTCCAAATTAAGCGGTGGCCAAAGACAAATGGTTTTAGTTGCTAGAGCCATTGCCCAAGAAACTGAATTTATTGTTTTTGATGAACCTATTTCAAATTTAGATATTAAAAATCAGCATGATGTATTAGCTTTTATAAAAAATATGGCAAATAGATATGGTAAAGGTATAATTGTTTCAATTCATGATCCAAATTTGGCAAATCGATATTGTGATAATATTGTAATGCTAAAGGATGGTCAAGTATTTAAAAATGGCTTGTCGAAAGATGTTTTTTCTGAAAACACTCTTAAAGAATTATATGATATTGATTTTAATTTTATTGAAAATGATATAATAAGTCATTATAAAATAAATTAATGAAAGGGCTGATAATTTGGAAATTTTATTGCTTGATGAAATTAAAAAAGAATTAAAAAAAGGAAATAAAGTTGCGTACGTGATTATTATAGATAAAGAAGGTTCCACTCCAAGAGGTGAAGGTACTTCTATGGTTGTCAGAATTGATGGTACTACACTTGGAACTGTTGGCGGAGGAATAAGTGAATTTAAAGCAACTAATGAGGCTAAGAAATGTATAAAAAGAGGTATAAGTAAAACATTAGATTTAAGCTTAAATATTGAGCCAAAAAATATTGAATCTGTATGTGGGGGTAATGTAAAAGTGTTTATAAAAACTTATATACCGCAAAATAAACTTATTCTTGCAGGTGGTGGACATGTTGCATATGGTCTGTATAAATTTGCATTAGAACTTGGTTTTTTAGTTACAGTCTTTGATGACAGAGAAGAATTTGCAAGTAAAGATAGATTTCCTAAAGCTGACAACTTATACTATGGGGATATAATTAAAAATTTAAATGAAATTGAAATTGATGATACAACATATATTGTAGTTGCAAGTAAAAGTCATAAATCAGATGAAAATATACTAAGCAATTTAGTAAAAACAAATGCAAAATATATTGGTATGCTAGGAAGTCGAAAAAAAGTGGATTCTATTTTTAATAGTCTTATAAAAAATGGAGTAAAAAAAGAAGATTTAGATAAAATATATGCTCCAATAGGAATTGGAATCGGCGGAGAAACACCAGAAGAAATTGCACTAAGTATTATTTCAGAAATAATTAAAATAAAAAATGACGGAAAAGAAAGACATATGAAAGAAATAAAAATATAGTAGAAATTGACGTTTTAAATAACTGAAAAGTTTCTTGCGAAAACACAAGAATTATGTTAATATAATGAAGTAAAATAACTTAATAAAAGTATAAGGTTTAATTATTAATTAAAAGGGAAAGAGGTATATTCCTCTACAGCCCCCGCTACTGTATTTGTGGACGAACGTTTTCATAACCACTGTGTGTAAACATGGGAAGGGAAGACAAGTAGGTTGAAGCATAAGTCAGGAGACCTGCCTTTACTTTGGAAAAAGAATTTCTTCGGTGGGAAGAAAAGTATTTTATTTTTTAAACTACTAGCTCACTATGGCTAGTTTTTTTTGTTTTTGTTGACTACTCAAATCGAGTTTTCATATATCAAACATCGTCTTAGGTAGCCGAAAGGTTTCCTACCTTAACCCTTTAAAAAGGGTTTTTTTTATACAAATAAAGCGGTGCAAAAAATCAACAAAAGATAAATTTAGGCTTGCCTAAAAATTTATCTTTTGTTGATTTTTTATAGGGAATTCATTCCCTAACTGAGCGAACGTAAGCAAACAAAGTTTGCGGTTCGCCAGTTGCACCGCTAAACCTTTATAAAGTGAATTAAATTTAGGCTTGCCTAAAAATTTATCTTTTGTTGATTTTTTATAGGGAATTCATTCCCTAACTGAGCGAACGTAAGCAAACAAAGTTTGCGGTTCGTCAGTTGCACCGCTAAACTTTTAGAAAGTGAATTAAATTTAGGCTTGCCTAAAAATTTATATTTTGTTGATTTTTTATAGGGAATTCATTCCCTAACTGAGCGAACATAAGCAAACAAAGTTTGCGGTTCGTTAAGCGCACCGCTAAATCTTTAGAAAGTGAATTAAATTTAGGCAAGCCTAAAAATTTATATTTTGTAATGTCTTTTACAGGTATCATTTCATCTACATAAAATAATAATAATGCGTAATTATTCGTTAACTTGCTTCATAAATTATTTCTTTAAATTAGCGAAGAATTTAATTCTTACTTTACATATTATCACAAATAAGTGTGAATATTAATCTTATGCTTAAGAGTTTTTTATATCTAACTTCTTAAAGTTGGGTATAAAGAACTCTAAAAGATTTTAGATTAATCAATTCATTTTAGGGTATAAATTAACCAATAATAATAGATTTTTTAATATATATCTATAATGTTGAGGAGGAAACAAGTAATGAAAAAGTATATGTTTATTATTTTAATCGTATTAGGCATGTTTTTACTACTTGCTTGTAATAATAAAGTAACAATAGAAACACATGAAGACGAATTAGTTCAGGTAGAAGTAACAGCTACTAATTTCAAAATTGAAACTATATTAGATCAAGAAGAATCAAAAATTGATGTTATTTTAAAGGCCAAAAATGATAATTCAGATATTATTTGGGAAAAAAAGTGGGAGGGAAATCAGTTAACAGAACTTCCTTCAAATTCAGATTATGTAATTTTCGGTGATAGAATTTACATTGAAGTAGCTGCTAATTTATATGCAATGGATATTAATACTGGTGAAGAAATTTTCGAACCAATAATAGTTGGTGTAATTGAAATTCCAATCCTTGATAAGGATGGAAATATATATTGCAGTGGTTATTATGGACCGTTTCTTACAAAGATTTCTCTATTTGGTGAAATTAAGTGGCAAGTTGAAAGTATAGAAGAAGCTTTGTGGCCTGGAAAACCATATATTGAAGGTGAATATATTTATGTTCCATATCAGCCTATAAATGAAGGTTCTTTTAATGTTTGTCAATTTGAATTGGAAAATGGTGTAGAAGGCAATTATTATTGGATTGAAGAAAACCAATTACTGTGGGAAAAAGTTGAAGCATCATCGAGTTTAGATAAGTATAATATTTCTAATATATTGGATAATAACAAAAATACAGCTTGGGTAGAGGGTAAGGATGACAGCGGAATAGATGAATGGATCTATTTTGAAAGTCCAATCGAAAAGACGGTATCAAAGATGATTATAAGTAATGGATATCATAAATCTAATGAATTATATATAAATAATAATAGAGTTGATCTACTTGAGATTGAAACGTCAGATGGTAGTTCTATAGAAATTGGGATTGTAGATCATATGTTACCAATAGAAATTGAGTTTGAAGAACCTTTAAAAACTAATTCAATAAAATTAATAATCAAGTCTGTATTTTCAGGAGAAAAATACGATGATACTGTAATTTCTGGCATTAAGTTTTATTAGAACTCTAAGGCATCGGATAAAAATAAAAGTGGCGCGCATTTCAATGCGTAAGCCACTTTTGTTTAATTATATATTTTATTGTCCATTTTTACTTTGAAATTCTTTTTGGATTTCATGTAATCTTCTAGTTCCATCTATTCTTGCTTTAACAGCTTCTTCTTGAATAACTTTTGTTTCATTTATTCCATCTTTAATTATTCTCCAACTTTCTTCTAAAGTTTCAATCTTAATAGAAGAACTGGAAGCTAACTTAGCAGTAAGTTTAGATTGCATTGCAGTATTTTGAGCATTTCTAAGTAGTAATTCATTAGTTTTTTCATCAAGAGCAGACATTGCTTTTGCTTGAACTGCTTGTCTTTTTAATGTAATAGCCTGATTAAGAAGCTGCTTAAATATTGGTAGTGTAATAATAAATGCCGAATTAATTTTTCTTACTAAATTATAGTTACCCTTTTGAATTAATTTAATTTGTGGCATAGTTTGTAGAGAAATATTTTTAGCGAGTTCAAGATCGTATACTCTTTGATCTAACATTTCAACAACTTGATTTGCATTGTTTAAATTTATCATATCTAGTTGTTGTCCACTTTCTTCTGCTTTTTTCTGAAGTGCTGGAATCATTTCAACTCTAAATTTATCTAGCACCATATTTCCAGCAAAAATGTACTTTTCAAGTATTTCAAAGTATTCCATATTTTTATTAAACATTTCATCAAGTACAGCATTAGAATTTGTAATTTCATCTTCATACTGTTTTAACTGAACGTATACTTTATCAACTTCTCCGCCCATAGTATGATATTTACTAAATAGTGAATCAATCATATTCTTAGATTTATTAAATAATTTATTAATCAAATTTGGTTTTTTCTCTTCAAAATCCTTAATATCAAATTTATCCATTATCTTATTAAGCATCAAAAGCATATTTCCTGAATCTTCTACTTTTGTATTTTCCATTGTGTGTAAAATTTGATCAGAAAACTTTGAAATCTCTGATGCAGTTTCATTACCATACTTAAGGATTGAATTTAAATCACGAGTATCAATTTGCTTTGCAATTGCAGCTACTTCATCTGAGTTTTTAAGTTTAAGTTCCATATCACTCTCTGTTTTTACTAGGTCTAGTTCATATGTTACATCTTCGTTTATATTCTCCATAAATACCCTCCTATTAAAATTAATTGCTAAATTTATTATTATTATTATAAAACAAATCTTGTATTACTTATCCAAATAAAGATGACCAAAACTTCTTTGATTTTTTAGATGAATACTTATTTAAATCTGGTAAAGTTAGATTGAACTTTTTAGTTTCTAATTTAAAGATATCATAAAATTTACTATCTATAAACATTTCGAAATTATTATATCCAGTTGGAGTTAATATGCATATATCAAATCCATTTAAATAAAGAAAAGAAATAACTATAGAGTCTTCTCGGCTAAAAGTTGTTTCTTTAGAATCATATACGATAACTTTTGGTACTCTCATAGGGTAGTCAAAATTTTGTATAAGTTCTAAAATGTCCTTATCAAGACTTAGTACAGTAGAGAGTACCTTTAGTCTTAAATTTATATCAACTTTTTCAGTTAATACACTTGAATCTAATAATTCATTAGTTTTAATGATTATTTTATTTTGAGTATTTTCACTAAGGTAAGAATATTTGTATAATGGATGTTTCTTTAATTCTTCACTATTAATTAAATTATCCTTTGAAAATACATTTGTCAATCTATATATTTCTTGCTTATTCATCACATTATTTATTATTGGAAGCTCATTATATAGTTTTACCAGTGGTACTGATGTAAGAGATGAAATATATTTATAGTAATCGCTTTCGTTTTCATTTGTACCGCTAATTTTTGTAAAAAGATTTGGTATATAAACTGTATTGTTTTGAACTTTAAAGCTATCACGAAATCTCGACTCTTCTTTCCATAGTATACCAAATTCGTCGAATGTTGTCATTAAAGTTATTGGTTTAATATTGTATGATTCAAATTGCCAAGGCTTGTAAACTCCATCTTCTTCGTTATGAATTATTTTTCCGATTTCCTCTGAAGCTTTATATGCAGTAGTTTCTCGTCTTACAAGCACCTCTTCTTTTGGAAATGCAAAATAATCAGAAAGTGTTTCGTTTACATAAAGTGAAGAAAAATTTAAATTAGGATCTAAATTTTCGAAAATTTCATCTTTCATTGTGTTGATATATATAATATCGACTCCAATATAATACATAAAAGTAAGGAATAAGCCTTCATGCATTTTAATATCTCCATAATACAGTATTTTAGATATAGACGTGGATTTATAATCAAAATTCACAAATAATTTATTGTATACATCTTTTAACCAAGCGAGTTGTTTTATAATGATATTTTTAATTTTTGAAGATTGAATACTCTCGGTATTTTCAAAAAGCATAATTAATGTTATTTCAAGAGCTTTATATATTTGATTTTTATGATCTTTACCTGGAATGTAGCTTAAAGTATCCACCGCATTAAGTTTACAAATAAGTAAATGAATATCTTCTTTTTTATAGTCAGTTCTACTCCAAATTTGTTTAGTTTTAGTTAATAATTCGGTAGGATTTCCAATTTTAATACTATCTTCTATTTTAATATAGTTATAATTTTCAAGTTTTTTATTTAAGTTATAGAGTGAGTTTTTAAATTGATCCAAATTATTAGAAACACCAATATATCGAATGAAAAAAGTTGGAATTACAGCGTTTGGGAGACCAATGTATCCAATTCTCTCATTTAACTTTGTATATATATCTTTAAGATCCCCTTTAAATTCTTTTTTCTTAATTGTTATATTACTGGAAAATTCTTTTGGTTTTATTGTATTAATAGTTGAAGAAGCACTCCTAGAATTAATATTTGTGGTTGAATGGATTCTATTTTTAGTTCTTTGTGTATTAGAATTACTTTGATTATAATTATTTATTGGATTTTGTTTTTTAGTTATAGGTGATTGTTTACTAATTTTTAAGTTGTACTTAAAATTCTCACTACATTTTGTTAGTGTTATTAAATTTGTGAAGTTTCTTAAATAGGAATTCTTTTCAATAAGGTTGTCATTAACAGAATTAATGTACAATATATCCACGCCAATCCTTGATAAAGCAAAAATCAAAAATGTTTCGTGTTTAGATATTTCACCAATATAGATTAGTTTTGAATTAATAAAGTTAATATTCTTAAAATTTGTATTAAAATTAATGATTGTGTGAAATTTGACATTAATCCAATAAAATAATTTTATATAAAGGTTCAAAATTTTACTTTTATTACAATTGTTTTCAGATGACTTAAATAAAACTATTGACTGGTTAAGAGCTTCTGTGATTGTACTATTTATTAGAGAATCTTTAAAAATATTTTTATCAATTAGTTTTGTAGTTGTTTTAATTATAATTTCATTTAAATTTGACAGATTTTCATTAAGATCGTTAAAAGAGTTCTTAATATCGCCAATAAAAGGGTAAGTTGCATCAAAATTAAGTTTTTTATCAATTACATTAAATAAAATATTTTTTTTCTCTAATGAAATTAAGTAATTATTTAAAATTTGATTTTCATTTAATGTACAACCAATTCTTCTTGTAAAAAACGTTGATAAAGTTATCGTTTTCGAATTTGATGAACCTTCTCTAGAAAGAATTGGTAATAAAGATTCTGAAAAAAAACTTTTGTTTTGAATTGTATTTATTTTTATATATTTTGTTGTATTTATCAAATTAATCATCCTTCTATAAATATTTTATATCTAATAGTGTATAAATTACTTATTTTTTTATAATTATATCATATTTTTAACATAAGTAAGCTAAGATTAATCTAACGTTAATAATCTGTTAATCTTTTATTGGTATAGTAGCTACATGAGTTGATTTAATAATAATAGTAAGCAATTTTGTTAGGAATAAACTTGTTTATATAGTTTTATTTAGGTTATAATAGAATTGTAAATACATATAAGAAGGAGGAAGAAATGTTTAATTTTAAAATTCATAAAGAACTTACTTGTATAGCAGAAGGTGATGGTTACTTTTATGCTAGAGTTGGGGCAATGGTAGCATCTAAGGGACAATTTAAAGCTGAAAAAGTACTTTTAGGAACTAATAAAAATAAAGGAATGCTTGGATCTTTAGCAGGACTTGCAGCTAGAAAACTTACTGGTGAAAATATTTCTTTAATGAAAGTTGAAGGTAGTGGAGAGTATTACATGGCGCATCAAGCACACCATGTTAGCGTAATTACATTAAAAAAAGGTCAATCTCTTGGCGTAGAGGGAGAAAACTTGCTAGCATATACTGAAACATGCGAATATACTGTAAAAATGATGGCGTCGGGTATGGCATCTCAAAAGGGGCTATTTACTTCGAATTTAAAAGCTAATAGTGAAGGTGCTCAAGTAGTAGTAACAACTAATGGAAACCCAATTATACTTGAAACACCATGTGTTGTTGATCCTGATGCTGTAATATGTTGGACTGGACCTCAACCATCATTTAAAGCTGATGTGAGTTGGAAAACATTTTTAGGACAGTCATCAGGAGAGTCATATTTTATGGAATTTAATACTCCAGGAGAAGTTGTTATTGTTCAGCCTTATGAAAGAATGGGTGGAGTGAGTTTATCTATAGATTAGGAGGATTTTAATATGGTTTTGTATGTTGATACAGGAAAAAAAGAACCTATGAGGTTTTCTAATGGTAAAATCACTGTTGAAGGATCATCTGGAATTACTCATTTAGGCACAATTGATCTTAGAAATGGAATTGATAGTGCATTAAAAAATGAAAGTGAGCCTACAAGAAATAGTGCAGTAGTTTCTTCAAGTGTTAGTAGTCAAATAAATAAAGATAATGAATCTGTTAGGAAACAAATTAATAAAGAAGAAAATAAATTAATTGATAAATCAAACTCAAAAAAATTAAAAAGTGGACAAAAACTAGGATTAAACGATTTAATTAGCACGAGCAAATTAGTAATTGGATTAAAATATGGATTTAAAAGTTCTTCCTTTGATGTTGATACTTCATTATTTTTGATGGATTCAAATGGAAAAACTTTTGAGGAAAATTTTATTTATTATAATAACTTAAAGTCAAATGATGGAAGCGTTAAATTAAATGAAGATTTTGGAAAGAATTTTACTAAATACTATAATGAATTAATATCTATAGATTTAAGTAAAGTGGATAGTAACATTGATAAAATTGCTATCACTTCAACTATTGATGAAGAAGGTAAAAATTTTTCTATGCTAATGGATTCAACAATATATGCAATTGATCCTAGTAGTGATAAAGAAATTGTAAATTTTAATTATGACGAGAATTTATCAAATGAAACAGCAATTGTAATAATAGAAATTTACAAGCATAATGGAAATTGGAAACTTCAATCGATTGGAAAAGGGTTTAATGGTGGTTTAGAAGCACTATGTAATAATTATGGTGTTGATACTAAGTAAAAAGGTGAGGTAAAATGTTTAATTTTATAAATAATATATATATAGCAATAGTAGTGATAATAATTATGTCTTGGATAGTGAGTGTAGCATCGGATAAATTGGGTGATGTTCTCCATGTATTAGGTATAAAACTTAATATACCAACAACTGTAAGGGGGGCAACATTTGATGCGATTGCATCTTCTTTTCCTGAATTTGCAACAGCAATGATTGCTGTTCTTATTTACAAGGAATTTACTGATGTTGGAGTTCCAACAATAGCAGGTTCAGGTATTTTTAATGTGTTACTTATACCGATGTTTAGTATTATAGCATTTAAAGGTGCTTTAGCACTTAAAGTTGATAAAAAAAATATATATAGAGATATGTTTTTTTATATTTTAGCATTAACAGTATTAGGTTCATTTATGTTTCTAGGACAATTTACTTATATAACAGGATTAGTTTTGTTACTAGTTTATGTGGGATATATAGTTTTTCTACATAGGCAAACTTTGGAACATAGAGCAAATGGTAATTCAGTTGAAGAAGAAGAAGATGATGACGATGACGATATGAGTTACTTTGCAATACTAGGTTGGATTATCGTAACCATGGCATTTGTTTGGATAAGTGTTGACGCAATTATTGCTTCAGCAGGTGTGGTTGCTCTTACTTTTGGCATACCTAAATTTATTACATCTGTTATTATCATTGCAGCAGCAACTTCAATACCAGATACCCTTTTATCAGTAAAATCAGCTAAAAAAGGTGATGCAGATGGTGCTATATCGAATGCTGTTGGATCAAATATTTTTGATATTTGTATATGCTTAGGTTTTCCTATGTTAATTGCTGGTAGAGCTATTCCAGTTGAATTTGCAAGGAATATTGGAATGTTAATATTTCTAGTGGTTTCTATGTTAGTTACTGGTGGGATATTACTTAAAAAATCGGGTGTGAAAAAACATGATGTTTATATTATGGGAACTTCATATTTTGCATTTTTAGTCTATATTGTTGGTATTGCGTTAGGAAAATGGGGTTAATGTAACTTCATTTTAATATAATATAATAAATGAAAGGTGGTGAGTCTCATAGAGAGAATCTCTATGAGGATATTATGGCTGTAAGTTTAAAAAAAGGACAAAAGGTTGATTTAACAAAAGGAAATCCAGGTTTATCTAAAATTGTTGTAGGGCTTGGCTGGGATACTAATAAATATGATGGCGGAAAAGATTTTGATTTAGATGCTGCGGCATTTTTAACAAATGAAAGTGGCAAAGTGAATGCTGATGGTGATTTTGTATTTTTTAATAATTTGAAGCATGCATCTGATTCAGTTATACATCTTGGTGATAATTTAACTGGAGAAGGTGAAGGTGATGATGAGCAAATTAAGGTAGAACTTTCAAAAGTACCTTCTGGTGTTGATAAAATATCATTTACTGTTACAATTTTTGAGGGAGCTGAGAGAGGACAAAATTTTGGTCAAATTTCAAATGCATTTATAAGAATAGTAAATGAAACAACAAATGAAGAACTTATTAGATATGATTTAAGTGAAGACTATAGTATTGAAACAGCAGTAGTCGTTGGTGAACTTTATAGACACGGATCAGAGTGGAAATTTGCTGCTACTGGTGCTGGTTTCGAAGGTGGATTAGCTGCACTTTGTGGAAATTTTGGAATAAATATTTAGTAAGGAGGATTTTATGTCAATTTCACTTGTAAAAGGACAAAAGATAGATTTAACTAAAGGTAATGACTTAAAAAGAGGAGTTATTGGACTTGGCTGGGATATTAATAATTATGATGGTGGCGATGAATTTGATTTAGATGCTTCTGCATTTTTAGTAAGTACTAGTGGAAAAGCTGAAAACGATTTAGACTTTATTTTTTATAATAATTTAAAACATCCTAGCGGATCTGTTATTCATACTGGTGACAATAGAACTGGAGAAGGTGAAGGAGATGATGAGCAAATTATCATTGAATTCGCAAAAATTCCTACTCAAATAGATAGAATAGCAATAACTGTTACTATTCATGATGCGGTTAATAGAAAACAAAATTTTGGTCAAGTTTCAAATGCTTTTGTTAGAGTGTTTAATGAAGAATCAAATGAAGAATTATTAAGATATGATTTAACAGAAGATTATAGTGTTGAAACTGCTATGGTTGTATGTGAATTGTATAGACACGGAGATGAATGGAAATTTAATGCAATCGGTAGTGGATTCCAAGGCGGACTTGGAGCTTTATGTAGAAATTACGGTTTAGATGCTTAAAAGGTTTAAACTTAGGAGGTATATTAATGAGTATTAGTTTAGTAAAAGGGCAGAAAATTGATTTAACAAAAGGAAGTAATGGTCTTTCAGAATTATTGGTTGGACTTGGATGGGATCCTGTTGAAAACAAATCATCTGGCGGTTTATTTGGATCACTTTTTTCAAGCAAACAAGCTGAAATTGATTGCGATGCATCGGTTCTTATGCTTAATTCAAATGAAAAACTAGAAAACAAATTTGATTTAGTTTATTATGGAAATCTTAGAAGCAAAGATGATAGTGTTATTCATAAAGGTGATAATTTGACTGGTGGCGGTGAAGGTGATGATGAACAAGTCATGGTAGACCTTAAAAGAGTACCAGACAGAATAAAAAAACTAGTGTTTGTTGTTAATATTTACGATTGTCAAAAAAGAAACCAAGATTTTGGAATGATAAAAAATGCATTTATTAGAGTAGTTGATTTAAAAGGCAATAAAGAACTTTTAAAATTTAATTTAACAGAGGATTATAATGGAAAAACTTCTTTGCTTGTTGGAGAAATGTACAGAGACGCTTCTAATGAGTGGAAATTTAATGCTATTGGACAAGGTACAAATGATAAATCGCTAACGGAAATCGTAAATATATATAAGTAATAAATATATTAGCAATTAGTTTTATTAAAACCAGCTAAGAATTATTCTTAGCTGGTTTTAAATAATAATGATAGGAGGTGATAATTTTGAAACATTTTAATTACATAGAAAACGAAGGTATTAAAGAACTATTTTACAAATCGCCTACAAATATAACGATGAATTCAATTAAAACTACTCTTGAATATGCACTTGGTGCAACTTTGTATATGCCGGCAACAAGGAAAAATATTGATGATATGCTAGTAGAAAATAAATATCCAGAACTTTCTAGTCTTGTAATATGTTTAGAAGATGCCATTGGTGACAATGAAATAGAAATAGCAGAAAAAAATTTGATAAGAGTATTAGAGAATATTTTCATAGCTATTGAAAGTAATAAATATGATAGGGGAAAGTTACCATTACTATTTATTAGAGTAAGAAATAGTGAACATCTAATAAGCCTTTCAAAAAAAATTGAGTTATATAGTGAAATTATAGTGGGTTTTGTGTTTCCAAAGTTCGATAATATTTCTGGCGTTTCTTATTTGAAAGCTTTAAATATTGTAAATAAAAAACTTATAAAAAAGTACTATTTTATGCCTGTTTTAGAAACAGAAAATATTATTTATATAGAAAAAAGATTAGAAAATTTAGATGAAATATCTAAACTATTAATAAAAAATAGTGAATTTTTACTAAATGTTCGAATTGGAGCAACTGATTTTTCTTCGCTATTTGGATTAAGAAGAAGTAAGGATTTTACTATTTACGATATTAGTATTATTAGAGATTGTATTTCTGATATTCTAAATTTCTTTACTAGAAAAGATACAGAATACGTTGTTTCAGGGGCTGTTTGGGAGTACTTTAATAATAACGAAAGAATTCTTAAGCCACTACTTAGAAATACACTTTTTAATGAACATTTAGGAGAAGAAGGTAAACTAATAAGAACAAATTTAATTAAGAACAATTTAGATGCACTTATTAGAGAAATTCTTTTGGATAGAGAGAATGGTATTATTGGTAAAACAGTAATACACCCGAGTCATATTTCTCTTGTTAATTCCTTGTATGTTGTTACTAAAGAAGAGTATTTAGATGCAAAATGTATAATTAATGAATCAAGTAATGGTGTTATAAAAAGTAAATACAATAATAAAATGAATGAAATTAAACCGCATGAAAGATGGGCTAGAAGAATAATAAAAAGATCAGAAATATATGGAGTATTTAATGAAGGATATGATTTTGTATCACTTTTATCGTATAGGAGGAAAATTTGAAAAAGAAAGTAGAAAACCATTACCTTATGAATTTGAATATTGATTCAAATGTACTTGGTATTGATGAGGGAGAAATTTTTTCTTTTGCAACAAGAAATAACGAAAAACGGAGATTTCTTTTTGTTTCAAAGTTACTAGGTAAACATTTATCAGTTAAACCGACTATAGCAATTTTATCAGGAAAATTATTAGCTTTATTATACGCAAAAGTAAGTTGCAATTGTAACTTTGAAGTTAAAAATGACATAGATGATAAAATTACGACTTACAAGGAAACTATTAAAAAAATAGTTTCCGACGCTAGAAATGTCGATGAATTAGAAATAAAAAGTTTAGTTGATTATAAAGTCAAAATTGATAAAAAAACTTTAGTTATAGCTTTTGCTGAAACTGCAACTTCTCTTGGGCATTTAGTATTTGACACATTTGATACTAGTGGTACATATTATCATACGACTAGAGAAAATATTGAATATGATGGAAATGTTATAGAATTTCTTGAAGAGCATTCACACGCAACAAATCATAAAGTTTATGAAAATAATGAATTAAAAATAAGTTCAAGTAGTAAAATAGTTTTAGTTGATGATGAAATTTCTACAGGAAAAACACTATTAAATATTATTGAATCACTTATAAGTAAATATAGTATTAAAGAATTCTCGGTACTAACTATTATGGATTTAAGATCAATTGAAAATGTTAAAAGATTTGAAAATTTTGAAAAAAAGCATAGCATTAATATTGATGTTATTTCGCTAATAAAAGGAAATATTAATTCAGTACAAAATTTAGACTTAACTCTTGACAATATTAAAAAACACAGCATTTTTAGTAAAACAGCTAGTAATAGTTATAAAACTAATACCCGTCCCAATATGCATGAGATTTATGATTTTTCTGTAAATAAAGAAAAAAAAGAATATTATATTGATTCTACTGGTAGATTTGGAATTGATCTAGATACAAATAGTAAATTAAAAATCAAAATAAAAGAAACAGCGATTGATATACAAAAATATGTTATAGGTAAAACTCTTGTACTTGGTACGGAAGAATTTATGTATATTCCACTTATGATTGCAAGTGAACTAAATGGAAATATAAATTTTAAATCGACAACAAGGAGCCCTATATATCCAAGTGATGCAGATAACTATCCTATAAAATCAGGTATTAGATTTAAAAGTATTTACAATAGTGATGTTAATAATTACATTTATAATCTTGAAAATGAAAACTTTGATACTATTTTAGTTTTTTTAGAGAAGACGAAATCTAATATATTATTAGAAGAATTAAATAGTAAATTACGAAGATTATCAACTAATGTTGAATTTTTTATATTATCAAATGAAAAGAAAGGGTGATAAAGAATTGTCTAATAACTTAGGAAGTTACATGGAAGATGATGTTATATTTTTACTTAAAGATATATCAGAAAAAGTAGTTGAAAAGAGCAATATAGAAAGAGAAAGAGCGATACAATCAGGAACTCATTATTCGGAGATGCTTCCGATTGAATACAGTCCAAGTGAAAAATACTTAGAAATTTTTCATTCATCATTAAAGCAGTTTTCTACAAAACTTGCAATAGCAGTGGCTTTAACTGCAGAAAAAATTCTAAAAATAAAAGGGGAAAATACTGTTATTGTTTCCCTAGCAAGAGCTGGAACTCCGGCTGGCGTATTAATTAAAAGATATGTGAAATATAAATATTCATTGAACTTAAATCATTATAGTATCTCGATTATTAGGGGTAAAGGAATTGATGAAAATGCAGTGAAATATATTTTAAAAAAACATCCTAATAGTTGTATTCAGTTTGTAGATGGATGGACAGGTAAGGGTGCAATTACAAAGGAATTGACTGAGGCTGTTTGTGAATTCAAGACTAAATACGGAGAGTATGCTAATCTACATTCTGATTTAGCAGTACTTGCTGATCCAGGTCATACTGTTAAAATATATGGAACTCGAGAAGATTTTTTAATACCTAATGCTTGTTTAAATTCTACTATTTCTGGTCTTCTAAGTAGAACAGTTCATAGAATGGATATAATAAATAAAAATGATTTTCATGGAGTAAAATATTATAAAGAGTTAGAAAAAGAAGATCTTTCAAATTACTATATAGATATAATAGAAAAAGAATTTAGTAACTTCGATATTGAAAGAAATGTTATTGAAAAATTTGATTTTGATAAAGAAGTAGTTGACTGGGAAGGCATGAAGGATATAAAAAATATTGAAAGAGATTTTGATATTGAAAGTATTCATTTTATTAAACCAGGAATAGGAGAAACGACACGAGTATTACTTCGAAGAATTCCCTGGAAAATACTAGTAGCGAAAAACGCAAAAAATATCGATCATGTTCTTCAACTTGCAAAAGAAAAGGGAATACCTGTTGAGGAATATCCCTTAAATGCATATTATTGTTGCGGTATTGTAAAATCATTAAAGGGAGAATAGATGAATATATTTGCTAGTGACTTAGATCAAACACTAATTTATTCACACAGGTGGATAAAAGATACTAAGAAAGAATTTATTGCTATTGAAAAAAAAGAAGATAAAGTTATTTCCTATATTTTAAGTGATACTCTAAAGGAAATAAAATCAATTATTACAAATAATTATTTTATTCCTATTACTACTAGAACATTAAGTCAATATAGACGCATAAATTTAGATGACTTGTTTACTCCGTATGCTGTAGTAGCAAATGGTGGGATTATACTTATTAATGACGAAATTGATTTAGAATGGGAAAAAGTTGTAAAAAACAATTTAGCTAAGTGTACGAGTTATGAAACTATGCTTAAAAAAGCAAGCTTTTTAGAAAATGAGAAAGGTTTTATTAAATTTGGATCAGCTGATAATTTGTTTTTTTATATGATAGCTGAAGAAGATATTTTTAATAAGAATGTATTAAATTTGATTAAAGGTGACTTTAAAAAAAATAATTGGAGAATTTTTGATCAAGGAAGGAAAGTGTATTTTATACCAAATGCTATTACAAAAGGAAGGGCGCTAAAATACTTAAAAGAAAAATTAAATTCAACATTTGTAGTAAGTTCTGGAGATTCACTTCTCGATATTAGTTTAAGTGAGCATTCAGATTTATTTATGATTCCAAACCATTCAGCTTTAGATTATAAAAATAAAATGAATTCAGTAGGAATTGATAATGGTTTTGATTTAGCAAAAAATGCTAAGATATTTTTAGAAGAAAAACATAAAAAAAGCAATAGATGATTATCATCTATTGCTTTTTTATAAAATATACTAAAAATATTAAAGCACTAGGCCTTTTGTCACAGCAGCCCAAAATAAGAATAGTCCACCAATACCAATTAAGATATTAAATACACCAGCAGCTTTAATAAATTTAGGATTAATTCCAGTTAATGCAATTACAAGAGAAAACATTAATAAAATGATTAAGAATAATACAACACCAAGTGGCCAGATTAATCCTAATTTAAAAGCAATAATTGTTAAAAATATTGTTATAATACCAACAACTCCACAGAAATTACCAAGCATATTTTTGTCTCCACCGTATCTAAAGTGATTGGCAGCTACTAACCAGAAAAATCCGTAAAGTGCAAAAATTGTTGCAACAAAAGTTGAAGCCGGTCCAGCAAAACCAAAAAGCGTCATATAAATTGCAGTGATAACTTGTGTTACGCCACCAAACCAAAATGCTACATAAGAAACTCCTTTAGAAACATTAAGATGATTTTCTTCTTTAACACCAATTCCAAGTTGTTCTAAGCCGAATACTAAAACAGTTACAACAAGTCCCATAACTCCGATTGCTTCAAAGTTAAATACATTTAATCCCATAAAACCCTCCATAATAGTTAATAACATTAAAAAACGACATTAAATAATGTCGCCCTTTGTTAGTAACTTATCAATATAATAAATACTATATTATTATACAATTAAGTTTAAAATTTATCAAGATAATAATCTAAAATTTCATAAAAAATTCTTACATTAATGTTCGCTAGAATATATATCAAAAAATATTGGTTTTTCAATATAATTTTTTATATCAGATATATTTGTGAAATTTCCAAGAGCACAAATCATCTTAGCAACGAGGGCTTCAGTGTTCATATCATTTGCATATATAACATTGTCTTTGGGAATTTTTTTTCCCACTTCATAAAGGCCAAATTCAACACCTTCTTCTAGGCACTGTGTAGTTACAGCTACCGCGACGTTTTGTAGTGCTAATTCTTTAATTTTTTCAGAAATATTGTAAACTCCAAAGGGTATTCCGCCTATTCCAAAACTCTCAATTATAATTCCTTTATAATTTTTTGCCAAATAATCAAATATATCAACATTCATTCCAGGAAAAAGCTTTATAACTTGAATCTTATTTGATATTTTAGTGTTGATACTTAGTTCATTTTCATTTTCATTTTTTAAAAATTTAGTTTCAATATATTTATTGTAAGTTATTCTGCTATGTTTTATTTCTGCAACGTAGGGAAAATTTACACTTTCAAAAGCATCATAACTTTTAGTTTTGATTTTCATTGCACGAGTTCCAACAATTAATTTGCCATCAAAGACGATGAAAACACCTTTAATATCTTGGCCAGCGAAAATAATAGCATCGCTTAAATTTTGTTGAGCATCTGTACAATTTTCAGTTATAGAATACTGTGAACCAGTTAGTATTACAGGTTTGTTCAAATTAGATATCATGAATGAAAGTGCGGAAGATGTATATGCCATTGTATCTGTACCATGTGTTATAACAAATCCATCGTAATTAGAATATTCTTCTTTAACTTTAATTGCGATTTTTTGCCAATCTTCAGGACTCATATTTGTGCTATCAACATTCATTATTGATTCGCTTGCGATATTAAATTTGTCTTTTATACTTGGAATAAACGATAGAAGGTCATCAACATTAAGATGAGGGGCAAGACCTTGCCCCTCATCTGTTGATGCTATCGTTCCACCAGTAGCAATTATTAATATATTTTTCATAAAATCACCTACATTTATTATTTTTGTTCTCATTTATGATGATACGCAATATTTTTAATAATGTAAAGCGAAACCATATTAAGTATTTTTAATTTATTTGTATTATGATGCTTTTTCTTCATTTTTACTATATTTTTTTCCAATGCTTGTCCAAAGATCGGCATTTTTGATTCCTAATTTAGCAGGATTAAATACAGGATCAAGTCCCTTAGCTTTTTGTTCTTCGTAGTCTTTAAGTGTAATAACGCCAACTTTTGTTAAAAGAATAATTGCAACAATATTTAACCAAGCCATTAGTCCAACACCTAAATCTCCAAATGCCCATGCAAGTTTAGCAGTTCTTACTGCTCCAAAATATACCATACCAAGAAGAGCAACTCTAGTTAAATTAATTAATAGTTTTGCATTTTTTGAATTTTTAAAAAGATAAGCAACATTTGTTTCAGCATAATAGTAATAAGCCATTAGAGTAGTGAAAGCAAAGAAAAATAATGCGATTGCAATAAATCCTGCTCCAAATCCTGGAATAAGTGTGTCTACTGCAAGTTGTGTATATGCTGGTCCGTATTCAACACCAGGAATATTTTCAACAGAAAATCCACCTAGAGGGTTAACAACGTTATAGTTCTTAGTTATTATTATCATAAAAGCAGTTGCAGAACAAACAAATAATGTGTCAACATAAACAGAGAATGCTTGAACTAAACCTTGTTTAGCAGGATGTGAAACTTCAGCAGCAGCTGCAGCCATTGGTCCAGTTCCTTGCCCAGCTTCATTTGAATAGATTCCTCTTTTAACACCCATTTGTATAGTTGTTCCAAGAAGTGCTCCAAAACCAGCTTTTAAATCAAATGCTGATGTAACTATTAATTTTAAAACAGGAATAATTTGATTGGCATTAATAACAAGAATAATAAGTGCTACGATAATATATGCGATTGCCATAAATGGAACAATAACTTCAGCAGCTTTTCCGATTCTTTTTACTCCACCAAATACAACGAACGCTAAAAAGAATACAATTATTCCGCCAGTTACATATGGGCTAAGGCCGAATGCATTTTCTACTGCACTAGCAATACTATTAGCTTGAACACCCGGTAAAAAAAGACCACATGCAACTATAGCTGATATAGCAAAGAAAACAGCATACCATTTCATTCCAAGACCTTTTTCAATATAATATGAAGGTCCACCTCTGTACTGTCCATTATCGTCTTCTTTCCATACTTGAGCAAGTGCTGCTTCAATATAAGCAGAACCAGCGCCTAAAAATGCAATTATCCACATCCAAAATACGGCTCCAGGTCCTCCTAGACCGATTGCAGTGGCAACACCTGCAATGTTACCAGTACCTACTCTACCGCCGAGCGCCATTGCAAATCCTTGGAAAGATGATACGCCAGTTTCAGAACTTTTTCCACCGATAAGTTGTCCTACCATGTCTTTAATAAGACGTATTTGCGGAAATTTTAGTAAGATACTAAAGAAAATACCACTACCTAAACATAATATTACTAGCCAGTTGCTCCAAATAATACTATTTAAAAAATCTACTACTCCTTGAATATTCATTTTTTACCCCCTTAGTTTTTTTAAACATTCAAAATATAATTAAGCAATAATAATGCCAATTGATTCTTAATTGATTAAAAAGCAGAAAAATCACCATATTCATTAGATTTTAAGATATTTATCCGATGCCTTAGAGTTCTAATACCCCTACTTCTAAAAAAGTGGGGGATAAAGAACTCTAAAAAGGCCCTGGATTATGTTTTCTAAGATTCAGTGGGAGTAAGAAAACAATTTTTAATAGTAGAAATTATTAAATGCAAGCAAAATATTACAAAAACGAAATAAAAGTGTGAAAAAAAATTCCATGTCGGGAAATTTTTTTCACACTTTTATTTTTACTATTATTTTTTGATTTTATATTCGTTGATTTTATTAAACAATTGTCGTCTACTTATATTTAATTTTTCTGCGGTTTTAGTCATATTAAAATTGTTAATATTTAAAATATATTCTATATATTTTTTTTCCTCATAAACTCTAAATTCTTTAAGTGTTAGGTTAGCTTTAAAATTAGAAGTAGAAGGTAAACTTGGATTTAGATCTGGTAAATCGGAATATCTAATTATTCCGTTTTCAGATAAAACAACTAATCTTTCAATTATATTTTTTAATTCCCTAATATTACCTGGAAAATTATAATCTTGAAGAAATGCGATTACTTCATTTTCTATTTTTACAATTTCTTTTTTAGTATCATTGGAAATTTCTTTAATAAAATAATTAATAAAATCCGAAATGTCTTCTTTTCTTCTTCTAAGAGGTGGAATTTCGATAACAATTGTACTAATTCTAAAGTAAAAATCTTCTCTAAAAGAACTATTTTTAATCATTTCAAGTAAATCTTTATTTGTTGCACAAATTAATCTAAAATCTATTTTTTTAGAAATATTACTGCCAATTTTCTCGATTTTTTTATCTTCTAATGTTCTAAGAAGCTTTGCTTGTAAATTTAGTGAAGTGTCACCAATTTCATCAAGAAATAGTGTTCCCTTGTGTGCTGATTCAAATCGACCAATACGCGTTTCAATCGCTCCAGAAAAAGACCCTTTTTCATGTCCAAAAAGTTCGGATTCCAAGAGTGTTTCTGATAATGCGTGGCAATTAACTGGAATGAAAACTTCTTCTTTTCTTTGGCTTAAACTGTGTATATATGAAGCAAAAACTTCTTTTCCTACTCCTGATTCACCCAGAAGTAAAATATTAGCATTACTTTTTGCAGCTTTTTTTACGGTATTTAATACTTTATTAAATTCATAATTTTTCGAGCTTAAATTAAATATTCTATTATTTGATTTAGATAATAGAAATCTATTTTTATTTTCTAACTTTTTTATTTTTACAAGCTTTTTTATTTCAAATATAAGCTCCTCTGGATCATGACTTTTAATGAAATAAGAAAATGCTCCTTTTTTTATTGCCTCTACGGCATTATTGATAGAGCCATAACCAGTTGATATAATTACTTCAGTATGTGGATTAGCATCTTTTACTTTTTCAAGTATTTCTAGTCCGCTTATATTTGGCATAACTAAATCTGTAATTATTAAGTCAAATTTTGCATCTAAGGATTTTACTAAAGCTTTCTTTGGATTAGATTCGAGCTCAATGTAATAATTTTCTTTCGAAAGTATCAAATTTAGTACATCTAAATATTCTTTTTCATCATCAATTATTAAAATATTTAATAAACTTTTCTTCACTATTTACTCCTTTCAGGCAATATCAAATCTATAGTAGTTCCAATATTTTTATTACTCTTAACTTTAATGTCTCCGTTCATTTTTTTAATTTCATTATAGGTAATATAAAGTCCGAGTCCAGTTCCCTTACCAGGTGCTTTTGTAGTATAAAATGGATCAAAAAGATTTTTTAAATTCTCTTTATCAATTCCGCTGCCATTATCTATAAGTTTAATAAGGAGGTTATCCTTAATGAGTTTACATACAATTGTAATTTTTCCGTTATATTCAATAGCATCGATTGAATTATTAATAATATTTAGAAAAATATGTTCTAAAGATATTGGATCAATAAAATGATTTAATGACTTAGAACAGATTAAATTGATTTGAATATTTTTCTTTTTGAAAGAAGAAGAACTTAGAGTTAGAATATTTTCAATAAAATTATTTAAGTTGATTAATTCAAATTCTTTAGATGATATTCTAGAAAAATTTAAAAGATTATCAATTATATTACTTGCTTTATCAATTGCTTTGTCAATATTATTAAAAATTGTATTATTATTACTAATTGAATTTGATTGTTTTAATAAATAATTGTAATTTCTAATTAGTCCAAGCGGATTTCTGATTTCATGAGCAATTCCTGCTGAAAGATGTCCTATAGCAGTCATTTTGTTGTTTTGAATTAATTTTTCGCTATTAATTTTTGACTTTGTAACATCTTTTATCATTATAAGGAGTCTCTTGCTTTTTTTTAAATCACTTGATAGTGGATAAAAATTTACTTCATAGTAAAAATTATTAAAATGAGTTTCCATTTTTTTTGAATCATCTTTTGATAGTATATTTAATAAAGAATTATTTTTAATATCTATAGCAAATTTTTTTAAAAACTGAGTACAAATTTTACCTTCTATATTATTAAAGTTAGATTTAAAATATTCACAGAATGATTTATTACAATTTTTAATTATATATTTTTCGTCAATTACCACCATTAAAGAGGTTAATCCATCGAAAGTGGTTTGAAGATCATTTCTACTTATAGATAGTTCAAGTGTTCTTTTTTCAACTTCTTTTTTTAATGAAATATTAGAGGAAATAAAAATAAGTAAAATAAAAGCAACGTTAGTTAAAAAAAATAAAATTAATAGATTTAACTTTTGACTATAATTATTTTCAGAAATAGGGGTAGAGATTCCAAACCAATTTTGCTGAATTTTTATTATAGTATTTTTACGTTTTAGTTTAGCTATGCCTTTATTCATTATACTTTGGAGCGTTTTCTCAGATTTTGGAATTCCGAAAACACTTTCTTTTTTGTATAGAGGAGTATCAGCGACTCTAAGTGAAGATTTGAGTTTTAATTTTTCAATAAAATAGGTTAGTACAGGTTCATCTCCAATAATAACATCAACTTTATTTTCCTTAAGCAAATTAATTGACTCTTCATAATCAGTAGTAAATACAAAATCAATATTTTTATATTTGTTGTTTAAATATTCAATTGCATAATCACCATTTTGGACACCAATTTTTAAATTAAGTATATCTTTTTCATTTTTTATAGAAGAATTCTTACTATTTGTAACAATTATTGCTCGCTCATAGTAAATAGGATCAGTGAAAAGGTAATTTTTAGCTCTGTCTTTTGAAGTAAACATATCACAAAGGTCTGTTTCACCATTTTTTAGGGAAATTAATGCATCGTTCCAAATCATGGGTTTAGTATCTATTTTATAGTTTATTTCTTTTGATAATTCATTTAAGTAATCAATAACGATACCTTTGTAGACATCGTTTTCATAATATCTTAGTGGTGGTGAATTGTTATCAGCTGCGTAAAGAATAGTTCCATGTTTTTTTAACCAATTTTTTTCATCTAAGGTTAATTCATTTGATTTAGTAAAAAAATCAAAAAAACTTATGTGATATTCGATTTTCCAATATGAATTTGTAATATAAATTAGAATTGTAATAAAAACAATAAAAATGATAAAAAATTTTTTTTTCAAATTTCTTCTCCTCAAATTTTATAAATGTATTTAAATAAAAAAAACTAGTATTTATATAATAACATAAAATCAAGTGATTAAAACTCATATTATAGGTTATAAATATTATATATTAAGTAAAAATTAAATAAGGAGTGATCTTATGAGATTAAAGGATATAAAACTTAAAAACAAAATTCTAGCGTTAGCACTTGGTATTATTATTACATTTGTTTTACTAATAGCTTTTTATATTATTCCTACTATTAATACAATAATTGAAAAAAGAACAGTTGGTAAATTAGATAATTTAGTTGATATTGCGTATGGCACAATAGAAAAACGCTATAATGAATTTAAAGACGGTAAAATAAGCGAAGATGAAGCTAAAAGACTTGCTAAAGAAGATGTAAGTGGGATGAGGTATGCTGGTAAGGAGTATTTTTGGATTAATGATATGAATGGTATTATGCTAATGCATCCTGTTGCTACAAAATTAAATAACACTAGTGTTTTGGAATTAAAAGATCCAAATGGTGTGTATATTTTTAAAGAATTTATAAAAGTTGCAAATGACAAGGGCCAAGGTACCGTTTCTTATATGTGGCCAAAAGCAGGAGAAGATAAACCACAACCTAAAATTTCTAAAATAAAACTATTTAAAGAGTGGAACTGGGTTGTTGGTACAGGTGTTTATGTTGATGATATAAAAGCGATTCAAAAGAGTATTTATTCTAAAGTATCTATAATTTCGATAGTTATTGTGTTATTCTCATTTGTTTTAGTTTCTATGATAACTATTCCTCTAAATAAAACTTTAAGAAGAATTCTTGAGCATACTGAAAAATATGGTTCATTAGACTTTAGAGAAAAAATCGAAATAAATCAAAATGATGAACTTGGTGAAATATCTACTGCCTTTAATTTAGTACAAGAAGGATTAAATAATTTGATAACAAATATGAGTGAAACTTCTAGCGAAATTACATCAGGAACTAAGTTAATTGAAGAAGATATGAAAAAACTTGGTATAAGTACTGATAAAACGCTTGCTAGTACTTCTGACGTATCAGCAGTTATTGAGGAAACAACTGCTTCAGTTGAAATAGTGAGTGAGACAATAAGTGAAATAGCTGATGCAATTCTTTCAGTTTCTAAAAAAGCAGAAGACGGTGCTGCTAAGGCAAGTGATGTAAATAAAAAAGCTGGAGAATTAAAATCAATGTCTGAAAAATCAAATAGTGAAACTACAGCTATTTATAATGGCGTTAAAGAGAGGCTTCAAGATGCAATTGAAAAATCAAAAGGAGTTAAAAAAATTAGCGAACTTTTAGAATCTATACTTGGATTATCTTCTCAAACTAATCTACTTGCACTTAATGCTTCGATTGAGGCAGCAAGAGCAGGAGAAGCTGGAAGAGGATTTGCTGTAGTTGCTAATGAAGTAAGTAGTTTAGCAGATATGACAGCTGAACTTGTTGAAAGTATTCAAGGTACTGTAAATGATGTTACATCTTCAGTTAATAATTTGGTTGAAGATTCAACTGAGATATTAGATTTAATAGAGAATAAGGTATTAAAAGATTATAAAGGTTTTGTTGAAATAGGCGATGATTATAATAAAGATGCAAATGAACTTAACTCTATAATGATTGAACTTAGTGCTATTTCAGAAGAAGTTACGAGTGCTGTGGACGCAATAGCTAAAAATCTTACAGATGTTTCACTAGCGTCAAAAGATGGAGCGGACGGTATTGAAGGAATTCTTCATATGACAGAAGATGTTTCTAGAAATAGTTCTAAAGTAAGTGAAATATTAGATTCTAATATTGATATGATTAAAGAACTAGAGAAACAAATTGGTAAGTTTAAAATTTAATAATTGAGTTATGCTAATAAGTTCATAAATTGCATTTCAAAATCAAAGAGAAATTTAAAGTTCTCTTTGATTTTTTAGAGTATTTCTTAAATTTAACTTATTAAAAATTGCTAAATGCCAATATTTATTTACAATAAAACTTATTAGCATAAGCTGTTGACATCAAAAATTAAAAGGAGTATTATAACAAAGTTAAATAAAAAAAGGGAGTGAGTAAATTGGTGTTAAATTATATGATGGTAGCTGTTGCAATTTTTTTAATTACTTATATTGCTATTGTACTAGATAAGATAAATTCAACTACGGTTGCTTTATTTGGTGCAGGAGTAATGTTAGTAATTGGTGTAATTAATCAAAAGCAGGCAATTGCAAATATAGACTTTAATACAATTGGTCTATTAGTAGGAATGATGATTATAGTAAATATTCTTAAAAGGACAGGGGTTTTTGAATTCCTTGCAATTAAAGCTGCAAAATTAGCTAAAGGAGATCCTTGGAAAATAGTGGTATTGTTTTCGCTTCTTACAGCTCTTGCTTCGGCACTACTTGATAATGTGACTACTGTATTATTAATAGTTCCTGTAACGCTTGTTATTACAGATACTTTAGAAGTAAATCCTATTCCATTTTTGGTTCCAGAAATTCTTATAGCTAATATTGGTGGTACTGCAACCTTAATTGGTGATCCACCCAATATTATGATTGGTTCAGCTGCAAATTTAGGATTTATGGATTTTATTATTAATTTAGCTCCTGTAATAGTTGTTATTACAGCAGTTACGCTTTTTATTTTTAAATTTATTTATAGAAATGGTTATCATGCTTCAGATGATAGGAAAAAAATAGTTCTTAGTATGAATGAAGAAATAGCTATAAAGAATCATAAATTACTTAAAAAAAGTCTTTTTGTGTTAATTTTAACTATGCTTGGCTTTATAATTCATGATAAAATAGGATTAGAGTCAGCTACAGTTGCATTATCAGGTGCGGCCTTATTATTATTATTAAGTGGAATTGATCCAGAAGATATATTGATAGAAGTAGAATGGTCAACAATATTTTTCTTTATGGCCTTATTTATTTTAGTAGGAGCTTTGGTAGAAGTTGGTGCAATAGATATTTTAGCAAAAGGAATGTTGAGTGTAACTAAAGGAAATCCTTTTGTTACAGCTATGGTTATTCTTTGGGTATCAGCTATAGCGTCATCTTTCCTTAATAATATACCATTTGTTGCTACAATGATTCCTTTAATTCAATCAATGGAGGCAGTTGGTCATATGAATGTTACTCCTCTTTGGTGGGCACTAGCACTTGGTGCATGTTTAGGTGGAAATGGTACATTGATTGGGGCTTCGGCAAATGTAATTGTAGGTGGAATGCTAGATAAACATGGAAACAAATTAACTTTCGGAAGCTATTTTAAAGTTGGTTTTCCTTTAATGCTTGTATCAATTGTTATTTCTAGTGCTTATTTATGGATATTTTATTTATAATAACATTGGCAAAAGTTCTTATGCCAATATGTAGTTTGGAGGCAGAGTATGAGAAAATATATAAATGCAGAGGCGATGCAACATGCCATGAAATTAGCACAGATGGGTGCTACAGTGCAGCAAATTAATAGCAAAATGTGTTATGTGACTTTTGATTTAAAAGAAGATATAAAACTTGAATACGTTTATAATATTAATAGTAAAGAAAAGTATTTTTTAGAGAGAATTAAGCCTTATCCACTTCCAATAAAAGTTTTTGATTCAGAGGAAGATTTAATAGATATAATACAAATAGATTTAGAACAATTTAAAAGTGCAATTAATAGTCATAATTTATCTGATTTTATAAAAATAAATAAACGTTTAAATAAAACAATTAAAAAATTTGAAGATTTATTTTTATATTATAATGTACCGACTATTGAGATGGATATTATTATGGAAGAAATATCTAAAATTGAAGAGGAAATTGACAAAACAAAAGAAATATCTAAAAGAATATATTTTAAAAAGGATCCTGAAAATTTATAATGACAAAAAAGTGAAGATTAGCTTCACTTTTTTTATTTTTTGTAAATTATAGCTAAAAAGTGAAGCTACTAAACAAATATTTCTTTTAATATGGTGTTAAGATGTATTTAAAGAGGGGGATATGAAATGAAATTAAAAAAAGTTTTATCAACAGTAATGATTGCAGGTTTACTATTAACAAGTCTTACAGGATGTGCAAGTAAGCCGGTAGCAGAAGAAAAAACAGCACCAGAAGTTAAGAAACAAATAGTGATAGGTTTTTCAATGGACACATTAAAAGAAGAAAGATGGCAAAAGGATAGAGATATTTTTGTTGCCGAAGCTGAAAAATTAGGAGCTAAAGTTCTTGTTCAAGCAGCGAATGGTGACGATAGTAAACAAGTTGAACAGGCAGAAAATTTACTTGCTCAGGGAGTTGATGTTTTAGTAGTCGTTCCACATAATGGAAAAATAGCAGCATCAATTGTAGAATCTGCTCATGCCGAAAATGTTCCAGTTTTAGCATATGATAGATTAGTTGATGGTGATGTTGATTATTACATTTCATTTGATAACGAAAAAGTTGGCGAGCTTCAAGCTGATTATGTAACTAAAAAACTTGGTATTACAAAAGGTAATTTTGTATATATTGGTGGTGCTCCAACTGACAATAATGCACTTTTATTTAGGGCGGGCGCAGTGAAAGTATTAAAATCTTTCCCAGATATAAAAATTGTTTACGATCAATATTCAAAAGACTGGCAACCATCAGAAGCACAAAAACATATGGAAAATGCATTAACAGCAACAAATAATGATGTTGTAGCTGTAATTGCTGCAAATGACGGAACTGCTGGTGGAGCAAGTGCTGCATTAGCTGAGCAAAAATTAAATATTCCTCTTACAGGTCAAGATGCTGAAATAGCTGCATGTCAAAGAATTGTAGAAGGAACTCAATCTATGACAGTATTTAAACCAATTCAAATTATTGCTGAAAATGCAGCAAAAATAGCTGTTGATATGGCAAATGGAAGTGAAATCAAAACAACTAGTACTGTTAAAAACTCAGTTAAGGAAGTTCCATCAATTCTACTAAGTCCAGTTGTAGTTGATAAAGATAATATGAAAGAAGTTATTGTAGACACAGGTTTTCATAGTGAAGAAGATGTATATAGAAATGTTCAAAAATAGTTACAAAAATCTTAAAAGTAATTCTTAATACTTATCGGCTGGTGTTTTCATCAGCCGATAAATTATAGATGGGTCTATTGAGTGTATAATTATTATCTAATTACACTTTAAATATTTAGATAATAATTATGCAAATCAAAAAGTGGGAGGAACGCTATGAGTGATTATATATTGGAAATGAAGGATATAGTTAAAGAGTTTCCAGGCGTAAAAGCTTTAGATAAAGTGAGTTTTAATGTAAAAAAAGGTGAAATACATGCTTTAGTTGGAGAAAATGGAGCGGGAAAATCAACTTTAATGAAGGTTTTAAGTGGCGTTTACTCGCATGAAGAATTTACAGGCGATATTATTTTAAATGGTAAAAAAGTTCTTTTTAATAGTATTAAAGATTCAGAAAATGCGAATATTGCTATAATTTATCAAGAACTTGCCCTTGTACCGCAAATGACTGTTGGAGAGAATATTTATCTTAATCATGAACCTTTATTTATGAAAGGTGTAATTGATCATGAAAAACTTTATTTTGAGTCTCAAAAGCTTTTAGAAAAAATAAAATTAGATATAAATCCAAGAATGAAAGTAAATATGTTTGGTGTTGGTATACAACAATTAATAGAAATTGCAAAAGCACTTTCAAAAGATGCGGATGTTCTTATCTTAGATGAACCTACAGCTGCACTTACTGAAGGTGAAGTAGAAATATTATTTAGAATCTTAAAAGATTTAAAAGAAAAAGGTGTAACTTGTATTATTATTACACATAAATTAAATGAAGTATTTGCTTTAGCAGATAATGTTACCGTTCTTAGAGATGGTAAAACAATTTCGACAAACTCAATTTGTGATCTTGATGAAAATAAAATAATATCAATGATGGTTGGTAGAGAACTAAGCGATTTATTTCCTAAAGAAGAACATACTGCCGGTCAGGTAGTAATGAAAGTTCAAAATTTTTCAGTATATGATACCGAAATTCAAGGTAGAAAACTTGTTGATAATATATCTTTTGAAATAAAAAAAGGAGAAATACTTGGGATTTCTGGATTGATGGGTGCAGGTAGAACAGAACTTGTAATGGGACTATTTGGAGCAGCCGATGGAAAAATAGATGGGAAAGTTTTCATAGAGGGCAAAGAAGTAAAAATAAAATCTCCGCATGATGCAATTAAAAATAAGTTAGCTTTAGTTACTGAAGACAGAAAAGGAAATGGACTAGTACTTGAAAAGTCAATTATGGTAAATACAACACTTGCAAGTTTAGATAGAATATCAAAAGGACAAATATTAAATGTAAATGAGGAAATTAAATTTACAGAGAAATATGTCAGAGAACTAAAAACTAAAACACCGTCAATTGAGCAACTAGTCAAGAATCTTTCAGGTGGTAATCAACAAAAGGTTGTAATAGCAAAATGGTTAATGACTGAACCTAAAATACTGTTTTTAGATGAACCAACTCGTGGTATAGATGTTGGAGCAAAATTTGAAATATATATGATAATGAATGAACTTGTTAAAAAAGGAGTATCTGTAGTTATGATATCATCAGAACTTCCAGAAATTTTAGGTATGAGCGATAGAATTTTAGTTATGCGTGAAGGTAAATTTGTTAGTGAAAAAATGTACGAAGAAGCAAGTCAAGAAAATATAATGTTTGCAGCTACTGGAGGTAAGTAATATGATGGAATTTATTAAAAACAAAAAAATTGATGTAAGAAAATATACTATGATTATATCTTTGATAGGAATTTGGATTTTATTCTCTTTTTTAGATAAAAGCGGAACGTTTCTATCGTCAAGGAATTTATCAAACCTTTTTAGACAGATGGCAACAACAGCTATTTTAGCGGTAGGAATGCTTATGATTTTAGTAGATAAACATATTGATTTATCTATGGGTTCATTAGTAGGCTTAACTGGTGGTATTTCAGCCATGCTTATGTACAATTTTGGTATGCCGTGGTGGGCTTCAATTATAATTACATTATTTGTAGGTGCTATGCTTGGTGCTTGGACTGGAAACTGGGTTAATAAGGGAGTACCTGCATTTATTGCGTCCCTTGGTGGATTATTAGCTTATAGAGGAATTATACTTGGTATTTCAGGTGGTATTACAGTTCCAGTTTCAGATCCGATATTTAGAATGATAGGAACTGCATATTTACCTAAACTTCTTGGATTGATTCTTGGAATATTTTCTGCAAGTTATATTGTTTACACTTCTCTAAAGAAAAGAAATGATAGAATTACTTATGGATTTAAAGTGAAAGCTATGTACAAAGAGATATTAATATT
This sequence comes from Helicovermis profundi, assembly GCF_033097505.1. Classification (NCBI taxonomy): domain Bacteria; kingdom Bacillati; phylum Bacillota; class Clostridia; order Peptostreptococcales; family Caminicellaceae; genus Helicovermis; species Helicovermis profundi. Next base: position 1,429,206 of record NZ_AP028654.1, read on the forward strand.
AATAGTTTATGTTGCAATTATTCTTGCATTCGTTTTAACTATGAATTCTTACAGAGGTATTCCGATTCCAATTGTATTAGTTTTATCCTTAGGAGTTATTTTTAAATTTATAACTGAAAAAACACAATTTGGACGTCAAGTGTATGCAATTGGTGGAAACTATGAAGCAGCAAAACTTAGTGGAATTAATGTTAAGAATAGAACGTTATGGATTTTTATTATAAGTGGTTTGCTTTCTGCAATGGCGGGTATTTTATTTACTGCAAGACTTGGTTCAGCAACACCTGATGCAGGTAATAGTTTTGAACTTGATGCAGTAGCGTCATGTGTAATTGGTGGAACCTCTCTTTTAGGTGGTGAAGGTTTTGTATTTGGTGCAATTCTTGGTGCACTTGTAATGGCTAGTATTGATAATGGTATGAGTATAATGAATACTGAGTCGTTTTGGCAATACATTGTAAAAGGATTAATACTTGTAGTTGCAGTTTATATAGATATTTCTTCTAAGAAGAAAAAGTAATTTTCTCCCCCAAGAGAATAAGACACGCAAGAAATAAGACTGAAAACTAAATTTTGTTTTTAGTCTTATTTCTGTGTTTTAATACATAGATGATAAAAAATTGGTATAATAATAGTATATATTGCATAATTTGAGGTGGAAATATGTCTAGATGGTTTAATATTGTTTTATTTAGTATTATTTTTGTAATTCTTGTTATAAGCGTAAGCACTTTTCATATAAATGAATTTGAGATTAATGATGATCTTAGTAGTTATAATCATCATTTCGTATTGATTAGCAAAAGTAGTGATTCTTTAATTTGGAAAGACATAATAAATGGAGCTAAGTATTCTTCTAAAAAAAATGATGTTGCTCTTGAAATATTGGTTAATAATACTCTTAACATTGAAAATGAACTTGAGTATTTTGATATGGCAGTAAAATCAAATGTTGATGGAATTATTATTAATGGATATGAAGATAAAAATATAATACCAATAACAAATGAAGCAGCAAAACGTGGTATTCCTGTAGTGTTTATAAACAATGAAAGTTATAAAGGACAAAGGCTAGCTTATGTAGGTGTAAATAACTATTCGGCGGGAGAAATAGCAATAAAAAAGCTAAGTATGTATAATAATGCTTATATGAAAATAGGTTTGCTTATGGAAGATAAGGAAACTGTTCAAAATGGTATTAGGTTACAAGGAATGATGAATTCAATTAAAAATAATCCAAATTTAGAAAAAATTGATATAGCTGTTGCAAAAAACTCTAAAGTAGAAATATACAATAAAGTAAAGGACATGATAAAAAAATATCCTGATATTAATGCAATTGTAGCAACTTCTAGTTTACAGGGGGAAGTGATTGGACAAGTTCTAGTAGATTTAAATATAGTGGGTGAGATAAAAGTTGTTGCCTTTGATGATTACCCAGAAACGCTTAGGTATATAAGAAAAGGGGTGATTCAGGCTACAATTGATGTCGATGGATTTAAGATTGGTCAGACATCTGTAGATGCAATTATAAAAAAAATAAATGGTAAATTTGTAGATGATGCATACTATATGCCACTTAAAGTTATAGATAAAAATAATATAGATTCTGAAAAGGAGAAAATAGATGCAAGATAAAAGAAATTTTTTTTCTATAAGAAGTAAACTTATATTTATTTTCTTTGCAGTGATATTAACAATTGTTACTAATAGTATTTCAATGTATATTAGTATATCAGATATAGAAAAAGCTCACAGTAAAGTCACAGATTCAATTTATAATTTAAATGATTTACTTACTCAGAAAAAAAATATTGATAAAATAGTAGAACTATTTGCTGAAACAAAAGATCGTGATTATATTGATAAATTATATGGTCAAATTCAAGATTTTGAAGAAGATTTAATAAATATATCTAAAATCAAATTCACGTTAAATACACAAATGTATTTGGAAAACGTGAAAAATCTGTATTCTGATTCTTATAAAAAAAATGTTGATGAATTAATTTACTCCATTAGAGTTGGTGACAGAAAAAGGGTAGTTCAAAATTATAAAGAAGTAATTAAAGTATCTTCATATGCAGAAATTTATATAGAAAAATCAATTAAAAATAGAATAGTAGAAAGTCAAAAAATTAATAAAGAAATAAGTGAAAAATCACAATTCATTTTAAGAAATAATATATTTACAATGGCAATTATGATTATATTTTTAGGTTTTATTATTTTTGTAAATGGTGTTCCTTTAATTAACAAAATATCTTCTTTAGTATATGCTGCTGAAAAGGTAAGTGATGGAGATTTTGAAATAGAATTGTTAAGCGAAAAAGGAAATGATGAAATTAAACTTTTAAATATTGCTTTTAACAAATTAATTAAAAATACATCTAGGTTAATTGAGCAAATAAAAACAAATGCAAATCTTGAAATTGAACTTCATAAAAAAGATGCTGAGGGTCATAAGGTTGAGGCTTTATTAAATGAAGCCGAATTACTTGGACTTCAAAGTCAGATAAATCCACATTTCTTATTTAATACATTAAATATAATTGCAAAAACTGCGATTATTGAAGATGCAGAAAAAACGTGTGAATTGATTGAGACAGTATCTGATATGTTTAGATATAATCTAAGAAAATTAGGTGAAAAATCAACACTAAGAGAAGAAATTAACAATATTCAAAATTATTTTACTATACAAAAAAATAGGTTTGGTAAAAGATTTCACTATAGTATTGAAATAAAAGAAGAACTAATGAGCTTTGAAATACCTTTTCTAACTCTTCAGCCAATAGTTGAAAATGCCTTTATTCATGGAATTGAACCATTAGAAATTGGCGGTGAAATTAGCATTAATGTTAAAAATGAAGACTTAAAAACATTAATAACAATTAAAGATAATGGTATAGGTATGAGTGAAAAAAGGATTAATGAACTTATGAATTCTTTTGAAGGTGATAATTTAGGTCATACTACAGGTATTGGTTTTTCTAATGTTAAAAGACGGCTCGAAATTTTTTATGGAGATAGATTAACATTAAATATTTCAAGTGTAGTTGGATATGGAACAGAATTTAATATTATTATTAAAGATTAGTGAAAGAATTTAAGGAGTGTTTTATGTATAGAATTTTAATTGCAGATGACGAAGAACTTGAAAGAGAAGGACTAAAAAAAATAATTAGCAAAAATTTTAAGAATATGTTTAGCTTTGAATTAGCCGAGAATGGTAGAGAAGCAATTGAAATAGCATATAAATTTAAACCGGATATTGTATTTATGGATATGAAAATGCCTGGAATTGAAGGTATTGAAGCTATTGAAGAAATTAAAAAAATATCAATTTCATCGAAATTTGTTATTATTTCAGCCTATGATTCTTTTTATTATGCACAAAAAGCGCTTAATATTGACGTTAAAGAATATTTGTTAAAACCAGTCAAACGTGAAAAAATAACAAAAGTTATTAACAATTTAATAGACAATAAGAAAAAAGAAGAATCTCGAATAAAAAAAGAAATTGAATTAAAGGAAAAGCTAAATGAGCTTCTTCCATTTATTGAAAATGAACTTGTACAGTCACTAATGCTAAATGATTCATATAAAACGGATATTATTAAAAATTTAAGATTACTTGATTTTAATGGAACAAAAGGTTATTCAGTTGTTTTTGAAATTTATTATGATGATTTAGAAAATATAAAAGATCAGTATCAAAGAAATATAGTTAAACATAGAGTTGAAGAAACAATTAGAAGGGTAATGAAAGAAAATTTTGATTGTTTGATAAGTAAAGTAATTATGAATAGAATTGTAGTTTTTATTGAGTTAGATGAAGATAGGAAAGACGATAATTATTTTATTAGAACTCAAATAGTAGAATATTCAAGAAGATTAAGATCTATTTTAAAGGAAAAAACAAATGTAAGAGTAAGTATAGGAATAGGGAGTATCTATGACGATGTTAATATGTTTTATCAATCTTATAAAGAAGCGTTAATTGCAGTAAAAGTAAAAACAATCTCTGCAAAAGCTGTTCATTTTGAAGATATTAATATTGCTAACACATATAAAGATAACTATCCAATTGAACTTGAAAGAGATTTAATAGAGAAGATACATTTAGGAAATATTAAAGAAATAAAGACGTTTTATAATGATATAATAAATTGGATATTAATTCAAAATATTAATAATGAAAGAAAAAAAATATACTTATATGAATTAAAAGCGATAATTGATAGAAAATTATCTGAAAAATTAGGAACAAAATATAAAATGTTTAATGATGTATTAGATGGAAGAGATGATTATAATTCGCTAAATGAATTGCGAAAAAAACTTTGGAATCATATTAGAGAGTCCGTATTGGAATTAAATAAAATTAGGGAAGATAATTTTGATAATGCAGTATTAGAGTCCAAAAAATATATTGAAAAAAACTATCATAAAGAAATAACTTTGGATGATGTTGCAGAGAGGATGGCGTTTTCATCTTATTATTTTTCTAAATTATTTAAACAACAAACAGGGGTGAATTTTATAGATTTTTTAACGAAAGTTAGGATTGATAAATCAAAGCAACTCTTAAAAGAAACAGATTTAAGCATGAAATATATTGCAAACAAAATAGGGTATAGAGATGCAAATTATTTTAGTAGAGTATTTAAAAAAAATATAGGAATGAATCCAAGCGAATACAGAAATATAAATACTAAGAGTATGTAAATCAATTAAATCTTATTAATTTTATTTTATCCGATGCCTTAGAGTTCTAATACCCCCACTTCTAAAAAAAGTGGGGGATAAAGAACTCTAAAAAGGCCCTGGATTATGTTTTCTAAGATTCGGCGGGAGTAAAAACTCCCTCTGAATCCAAGAAATTCATTTATATAAATTGTTGCTTTTGTGTTATAATATCAATATAAAAAAAAGCATACGTATAATTATTTGTTTTTGTCGAATGATTTGAATTTGCGTATAAAAGGAGAAAAAATGTTTAAAGATAAAAAATACTTACTTACTTTACTTAAAGAATTATTAAATATACCTAGTCCAACTGGTTATGCTGATGGTGCGATTAGATATGTTGAAGATGAATTTTTAAAACTTGACATTCCAATAAGAAAAACTAATAAGGGCGCTCTTATTGCAACAATTAATGGTAAAAATGATGAAAAGCATAAATTACTTTCAGCGCACGTAGATACCCTAGGTGCAATGGTAAAAGAAATTAAATCAAATGGACGACTAAAAATCTCTAAATTAGGTGGTTTTTCTATGACTAGTATTGAAGGGGAATACATTAATATATTTACTTCAAATGGGAAAAATTATAGTGGTACAGTTCTTTTTGATAAAGCTTCTACTCATGTTCATGGAAATATTGTAAATACCGAAGAAAGAAATGATGAAAATATTGAAATAAGGATTGATGAGCTTGTTAATAATAAAGAAGATGTAAAAAATCTTGGAATTGAGATAGGTGATTTTATAAGTTTTGATCCAAGAGTAATAATAAGTGAAAGTGGATTTATTAAATCGAGACATTTAGATGATAAATCAGCAGTAGCATCTTTACTTGCAATGGCAAAATATATTAGAAAAAATTCAATTGAACTACCATATACTACGCATTTTTTTATTAGTAATTACGAAGAAGTAGGGCATGGCAGTTCGGCTGGGATTCCTGAAAAAACTGTTGAGTTTTTAGCAGTAGATATGGCAGCTATTGGGAAGGGTCAATCTTCAAGTGAGCAAAAGGTAACTATATGTGCTAAAGATTCCTCAGGTCCATATGATTTTAAAATGAAAGAAAAACTTGTTTCTTTAGCAAAGGAAAACACTCTAGATTACGTCGTAGATATTTATCCGCATTATGGCTCAGATGCTTCTGCTGCCATAAGAGCAGGATGGGATGTTAGACACGGCTTAATTGGTCCAGGAGTTGATTCATCACATTCATTTGAAAGGACTCATATAGATGCTCTATTAGGAACTATAGACTTAGGAATTAAATATATGCTTGCAGAATTAGTGTAAAAAAAAGACTTCTAAAATTATTTTAGAAGTCTTTTTTTAATTATAAATATCTTTGTAATGGTCTTTAAAGCTATACATTCTATTGTCAGCGATTTTAAGAATTTCACTTTTATCATGTGAATCTAGTGGGTATTCAGAAATACCATAACTAAAGGAACAGCTAAATTTTGTATCTTCATACTGTATAAAATTAGAAGTAAAGTATACAAGCAAATTTTCCATTGCAACTTCCATTTCGATTTTTCTTAATGTAGAGGAAATCCAAACAAATTCATCTCCGCCAAGTCTAGCAAAAATATCGGTTTTTTTTGTCATTTTTTTTAATTTTCTAGCAAAAGTATTTATTAGCTTATCACCAGCGAGGTGACCATAAGTATCATTAATTTTTTTTAACCCGTTAATATCAATAATAGATGCACAAAACATTGCTTTATCAATTACTGCTTTATTAAAAAACTCTAGGTAAAGCGTTTCAAAATATGAACGGTTGTAGATATCGGTTAATCTATCATATTGTGATAAATAGTTAGTTTCTTTGTATAAATTAAACATTTTCAATGCATTTTCAATTTGAATGCTTATAAATTCCATTAATTCTACATCATAATGATCAAAAACATTTTTTTCGGTGGAATCAATAGAAATGATTCCATAGAATTTATTATTAAAGTAAATTGAAGTTGTTAGTGCAGATTTTATGGGAATATTTATAGTTGGAAGAAGCATAGTATTATCACCATATTTTTTTAAATCATTTAAAATAATAGATTTTTTTGTTTTTCCTTTTGTTTCTTTATAGTAAAACGTATTTTTATATTCAAGATTTAATTTTTCTATCTCATTAAGCTTATAACCCTTAGATGTAAAGCACTTTAATATATTGTTTTCATTTACAATAAATACTGACCCAATTTGAGTTTTTTTAATTGATGATAATGATTTTTCAAGTAATAAATCCATTAAGGTCTTAAGATCTGTTGTATTAAGAATTGCAAAACTTATTTCTATCATTGATTCGAGTAGTAAAACAATTCGTTTATTATTTTTAAATGCAATGTTTTTTTCAGTTATGTCAAGAACTGTTCCGATAATTCCTTTAAATGAATTAATTTCATCCTTTACAATATTTTTTGTAATTAGTAAATCGCGTTTATCATTATTAGGAAGGGTAACTGTCTTTTCATATCTTTGAAGATTGCTAGAATTTATAAGTTCTTCGTCTTTTTGTAAGTAAAACTCACTAAGTTCTTCTCCATATAGTTGTGTAGTTGATTTTCCCAAAATATCTTCTTTTGAGGATTTAAATAAATCAATAAAAGACTGATTAACTAGTTTATATACTGATGAAGAATTTTTATAGAAAACAGGGTATGGAAAAGCATCTATTATACTTTGTAAGAAGTTCATATGTTTAGCAATAATCATTTGCTGATTTTTCATGCTAGTTATTTCTTCTAAAAAAATATATATAATTTCTTCTTCTTTTTCTGTGTCTAAAATTGCACTGCATTTAACCCATTTATAATTAGACTTATCAATCATAACTCTAAATTCAAAGTCTTTTATTTTTTTAAATTTATTTAAAGTAGTGAAAAAACTATTAATTAGGGTTCTATCTTCAATAAATACTACTTTATTAAGCAATTCATCTAAGTTATTACTTTTGTTTTTGAATTCATTTGTAACATTGATAATCTTCTTTATTTCATCTGAAAGTACAATCTCATTCCTATGTGGATAAATAATTACAAGACCAATACTATTTAGTTTTAGTAATTCAATTATAAGATCATATTTTTTCATATTGCCCGCCTTGAAAGTTATTTATATTCTATTTTATCATAAAAATATAAAAAAAAAAGCACGATATCTAATATCGTGCTTAAGAATTACCAAAATCTTCTGCCTCTACCTTGAAGAGTCCTAGGTGAATTTCTTCTGCCTCTGCCTCTTCCAAAACCTCTTCCATTTCCATAAAAATCAGTTTCAACTTCATCATTAACATTAGTTCTATTTCTTAGTCTAAAATTTCTTCTAGGAAGGGTGTTGCTAGTAGTAGTTCTACTATTACAATCACCTAAGCCTCTTCCAGTCATTGGACCCTCTTCATTTGGACCTCTTCTATTAAAGTTAGCCATTTAAGTCATCTCCTCAATCTATATATGGCATATGCCTCTTTACAATCTAATTATAGCACGTTTATGGCATATGTCAACTATAATTGAAAATAATTATCAATTATAGTTTGAGTTGATTTTGTAAATTTTAGCTTTAAATATTTTTAGGAAATACAACTGTAAATTTTACTCCTTTTTCATCAGAAAATAATTCTATTTTTCCTTGTAATGATTTATTTACAATATTGTAAATAATATTTAGTCCAAGTCCCATGCCTCCATTGCCTCGTTTAGTTGTAAAAAAAGGTTCGAATACTTTTTTTTGATTTTCTTTAGATATACCTCTGCCGTTATCGGAATAAACTATTTTAACATAATTTTCTTTTTCTTTAGTAAGCTCTATATGAATATTTCCGCCATCTTTGTTATCGAATCCATGGTTTATTGAATTCATAGTTAAATTAGTAATGATTTGTGTAATAGCTGATGGAAAAGTATTAACCCGTACATTGTCATCATAAAGGTAGTCAATTTTCACATTATGTTTTTTAGTAATTGGTTTTAGATTTAAAACTATGTTATTAATATAATCGGTTAAATTAAATTCTCTTTTTTCCATAATACTATTATCAGCTGATATTTCTTTAAACCTGGTAATTATATTTACAGCAGACTTAAGATTATTTAAAATAATCATTGAGTTTTCTATATTGAGATCAACGAGTTCGCTAAATTTTGTTTTAGTAAGTTTCTTATCTTCATATAATTGCTTTATATTTTTTAGTTCTTTTGTAGAAAAAGTAATTGCAGTTATCGCTATGCCTATTGGGGTATTTATTTCGTGAGAAATGCCAGCAACTACTCTGCTTAATGAAGCTTGTTTTTCTGCTTCTATTAATCGATCTTGAGTTTCTTCTATAAGTAAAAGAGATTCATTTAATTTAGTGTTAGTATTTTCAAGTTCTATTTGTTTGTTTTGTAACTTAAACATAGATAGCTCTAATTCATGGTTTGTCATATTTAGGAGTTTAGTTCTTCTTTCAACTTTAGAATTCAATTTATCATTTAATTCTTCAAGTTCATATTTAGCGTTTTCTAGTAGTTCGTTGGTTTCTAAAATCACTTTGTTTTTTGATGTTAATTCTACTTCTATTTTTTTACGATTTTCCAGTTCCTGAGTAAGTTCTAAAGTTTTTGTTTGTACTTTCTTTTTTAATGTATTATTCCACTGAATGAAAAGAAGAATGATAATTAAGAGTATAAGAGACGCTATAACAATTCCTAAAATAAATTGTCGTGAATATGAAGTTTTATAAACACCAAAAGAAATCCATCTATTTTGTATTTGGTCTTTCTTTTTGTTATTCATTGATTTTATGCCTTTATTAAAAATCGATATAAGTTCTTTATAATCATCGCGAACTCCAATAGACAAATTAAAAGTATAATCAAGTGGATAAGCTATTTTTATATTTGTAATATTATATTTATTGATATAGTAAGATGTTTGGCCAGTATCGAGTACAATTGCATCTGCGTTTCCAGTGCTTAATGTAAGAAGTGCATCTTTTACATTATTAACATAAGAAAAAGATAGGTATGGGTAAGTTTTTAGCATATAATCATTAATAGCATATCCTTTAATAATTAGAATTTTTTTACCTTTAAGTGATTCAATTCCTTTTGAATTATCAAATGTTTTTCTAGTTAATATATTATTGCTATTTTCAATATATGGGTTTGTAAATAAAGTATATTTTGATCTTTCTTCTGTATCAACAGCAGCACCGATAATATCTATTTTCTTATTTTCAAGATTTTTAAGTATTTCATCCCAATTGTTTAGTTTTACAACTTTTATATTTAGATTATATTCATTAGAAATCCACCTTATATAATCAGCTGCAATTCCTTGATAATTACCATTTTCATCAATGTATTCTACAGGAGCAAACATAGGATCAGGAGCAATATATAGTACAGGATGATTTTTAATGAAGTTAATTTCATCGCTTGTTAATACGCTGTCATTAGCATTATAGACGTATATTGATATTAAAGCTAATATAGAAAATAAAATCAATATACTTATTTTTTTACCTATAAAAATTTTTTTAATATTCATACGCACCTCGCTATCATTTATCTATTACCCAATATAATTATAAAAATTCATACTATTTTAATCATATTTTAATGTTATAGTAAATGTATTTTAAATTTTAAGGAGTAGTCTATAAATATAATATAACTTAGAAGTCGAGGAGGAAATATGAATATAACATTAGAAAAAATTGATTTGTTAAAAGAAAGAGCTAATGTAAGTTATACTGAGGCAAAAGATGCTCTTGAACACACTGATGGCGATATTGTTGAAGCTCTTATATATTTAGAAAAAGATGATAAGATTAGGAATAGTAGATTTTCTAAAAAATCGAAAAATGATAATTATTACCACGAAAAAAAGGGAAAAGATTTTATAGAGTCTTTTAAGAAAAACATTAAATCTATTCACGAATGCAACTTTTTTATTAGAAAAAAATCTAGAACGTATTTAAATATCCCACTATCATTTGCTATTTTGTTTGGAATATTTTTAATTCCATATTCTTTAGTATTTCTTGCATTTACATTTGTATTCGGCTTTAAACTTGAAATAAGAAAGGGTGAAAAAAAGTATTCTTTTAGATCGAATGATAATAATAATGAAGATATAAATGAAAGTGAAAAAGTAGATATCAACAAAAAAAATTAAAATGAGTAAAACTTAAGATTATTAGAGTTTCTTTTTTCGGAGGATTTTCCTTTATAAGTAAAGATTCTCTTTTTTTTTAGAATATTAGTTTCAAATAATGTATAATGAAAATAAAACAAAGAGGTGCATTATGGCTAAAAAAATACTAATTGTAGAAGATGAAGTTAAAATAGCAAGGTTTCTTGAACTAGAATTAAATCATGAAGGATATATCGTTGAATTGTCGCATGATGGTAGAGAGGGGTTAAATAAGGGACTTGAAAATAGCTATGATTTAATCCTTTTGGATGTAATGCTTCCAAGTTTAAACGGTATGGAAGTTTGTAGACGAATAAGACAATCATTATCTGTACCAATAATGATGCTTACTGCTAAAGATGATACTATGGATAAAGTAATGGGTCTTGATATTGGCGCTGACGACTATATGACAAAACCTTTTGCAATTGAAGAGCTATTAGCACGCATTAGGAAAATTTTTAGAAATAAGAAAAATGTAGTTAAAGAAACACATTTATTAGAAAGTGGAAAGTTGGTTATAAATCAAGATCAACATTCTGTTATGTATAATAATGAAACTATTGTGTTAACAAAGAAAGAATATGATTTATTAGAATATTTAATTGAAAACACTGGCATTGCACTTAGTAGGGAGCAAATACTTGAAAATGTTTGGGGTTTTGATTACTTTGGTGATACAAACGTAGTAGATGTTTATGTAAGATATCTAAGGACAAAAATTGATATAAAATTTAATGTAAAATTGATTCATACTGTACGAGGCGTAGGATATTTATTTAAAAATGATAGCCTAACAGACGATTAATATATTGTTCTACTATGTTTTTTAAGAGGTGATTATGAAGAAAAATATAAAATTAAATAAAAAAAAAGATATTATTATTCAAAAAATTGATAAAAAAAGCAAATATGATACTAATAAAAAAAATGGAAAAAAAGAAAAAAAAAATCATTCAAATCCATTTATTAAATTATTTGCTGCTCAAAGTAAAATGTTTTCTCTTTTTAGATTTAATATTGGATTTAAATTAACTCTTGAAATAACTGTTCTTTTTATAAGCTTAATGATTATACTTAATCTAGTTCTTTTTTATGTTGGAAGTTCATTTTTTTATTTTCAAGCCAAAGATGACCTTAAAGTATTTACAAAATATGCGGAAGAAACATATACTTTAACTAAGAATGTAAACTCGATTAATACACTTCTTGAAGACAAGAATATTGATTTCTATATTTATGATTCAAAGTATAATCTTATATATTCTAATAATCAAGTAGGAGTAAAATATTCGGAAGAATCTACTAAGTTTAACGTGTTTAAGCTGAATTTTCCGAGTGTAATTAATTACAGAGACGCTTTTTATATTGATGAAAATAACTATTTAGTCTTATCTAAGATTCTTACTATGCCTTACAAAAAAAATATATATGGAATGCTAATTATTAGTTCGATATTAAGTTTTATATTATTAATCGTTGTAATATCTTCTTCAAATAAAATTACTAAAAGTCATTTATATCCTATAAAAGTTATGACTGATAAAGTAAAAAGTATTTCATCAAATAATCTAAGCACAAGATTAGATGTTAGTGGAACAAAAGATGAACTAAAAGACTTGGCAGAAGAATTTAATAAAATGATAAATGAAATTGAATATTCATATGAACAGCAGAAAGTGTTTGTGTCGGATGCATCTCACGAACTTAGAACCCCTATTGCAGTTGTAAAAGGATACGCAAATTTATTAAATAGATGGGGTAAGGATGATGAAAAAATTTTAGATGAGAGTGTTGATGCTATTATTGAAGAAACTGATAACATGCAAACTCTAGTTGAAAATTTGCTTTTCATTGCGAGAAATGATAAAAACGCCTTAAAAATAGAGAAAGATTATTTTAGCTTACAAGGATTAGTATGTGATATTTATAAAGAAACTAAAATGATAGATAATGATCATGTTTTTTCGTGTGTTAATGATTTTGTGGGAGAATATTATGGTTCTCATGATTCATTAAAGCAAGCTATTAGAATATTTATGGATAATAGTATTAAATATACTCAATCAGGAGGATATATTAAAGTTAAACTTAAAGAGTCTGCTAAAGACATATTCTTAACTATAGAAGACAATGGAATCGGTATGGCAAAGGAAGATATTGAAAAAGTTTTTGATAGATTTTATAGAGCTGATAAGTCGAGAGCTAAAATCAAGGAAAATAGTAGTGGAAATGGACTAGGGCTTGCCATAGCAAAGATAATTATTGCTAAACACGATGGATTAATTCATGTTGAAAGCGAACTAAATATTGGAACTAAAATCACAATAATTTTACCTAAAAATAAATGACCTTACAAAGAGTTAAGTAAGGTCATTTGTTCTATTCATATAAATCTGCAGCAAGATTTTCAAGTTCATCCTTGTTAATAATAATTATTGAACTTTTTTCCTTTTTTACTAGACCTTTATCTTGTAGGCCTTTTAAAGTTCTGTTTAAATGCCTATAGCTTGTTCCTAAAAGGTCAGCCATTTCAGTAAGTTTGTTTGTATTAATTCCATCTACAAATTTCTTGTTTGAATCATCTCTACTTGAAGTCGCTAGTATATAGCTCGCTAGTCTGTTTTCTAGAGGATAAAGTAAATTTATAGAACTTGAAAGTGAGAATTCTTTTAACTTAACAACAAGGTGTTTATTAAGAAATTTAAGAAAAGTAATGTCGTTTTCTGTTAATTCTTTTAACTTTTTCATTTCAATTCCAATCATAACACATTCGCTGGTTGCAGTAATATTAGAATTTGCGGTAATATTTTGAATTAGTTCTATTTCTCCTATTATTTCAAGTGGGTTGAAAAATTTCATAAGTAGTGATTTACCATTTTTTAAAAGTTTAAAAACTTTTGATTTACCCTCAACTTGAAAATAAAAGAATTCAACCGGTTCATCAGTAACACTAATAGATTCACCTTTTTTAAATTTATGAATTTCTAAAAAAGATGAAATATCAGTATCAAATAAACTTTTAATTTCATATTTTTTTAAATAAAAACTCATCAATCCTTCATCAATAATTTTTTCTATTTGAATCATCTCCTTGCCAATATATCAATTAGTGAAAATTTTGTATTCTATTTTTATATACGAATACATATATATTATATAAAAAATTAAGTAATTTTTAAAGGGATAACTCTTAAATAAATGTATTTATACTACTTTCTATCTATAATTGCTTTATATTTTCTGTGTTTATTTACAGAAATATAAGCAGGTCTTATTATTTTATCGTCTGATATTAATTGTTCTATTCTATGTGCACACCAACCAGCAATTCTTGCGGTAGCAAATAGTGGCGTATATAATTCTGGTGGAATTTCTAACATACTATAAACAAAACCACTATATAAGTCAACATTGGCAGAAATAATTTTATTTTTTCCTTTTTTATCAAAAATTTCTTTGGTTAATTTTTCAATATTTGAATACAAATTATATTCATCAAGAGAGTCTTTTTCTTTAGCAAGTTTTAAGGCTTCTTTTTTTAATAGTTTAGCTCTAGGGTCGGAGTAAGTATAAACTGCATGCCCCATACCGTATATTAATCCTGTTTTATCAAAAGCAACTTTATTGATTATTTTTTCTAGATAAATTTTAAGATTTGCTTCATCTTTCCATTTTGTACAATTTTCTTTTATATCATTAACCATTTCAGTAACTTTTGAATTTGCTCCACCATGTTTTGGTCCTTTAAGTGAACCAACTGCAGCTGCAATTGCTGAATAAGTATCAGTTCCACTTGAAGATACAACATGAGTTGCGAATGCAGAATTATTACCTCCACCATGTTCAGCATGTACAACCAAAAGTAAATCTAATATTTCAGCTTCAGTTTTTGTATACTTATTATCACTCCTACATAAATGGAGTATATTTTCAGCAGTTGAAAGGGCATTGTCGGGTGAATGTATAATTAAACTTTTTTTATCAAAATAATGTGCTTTTGCTTGATAACCATAACTTATTATTGTTGGAAATTGAGCAATTAATTTAATACTTTGTCTTAAAATATTTTCAAGTGATATTCCATCTGGATTATAATCGTATGAATATAATACTAGAATACTTCTTTGTAATTTATTCATGATATTTTTGCTAGGAATTTTTAAAATCATATTTTCTGTGAATTCATTTGGTAGCTCTCTTGAAGCACCAAGCATTTCATTAAACTGAGTTAATTCATTTTTATTTGGAAGTTCTCCAAATAAAAGTAAAAAAACTGTTTCTTCAAATCCTTTTCTTTTTTCACTTTGAAATGCATTTACGATATCAGAAAGCTCATATCCTCTATAATATAGTTTACCGTTTATGGGTCTTTTAATATTATCAACTAATTCATATCCCTTAACTGAACCTACATGTGTTAATCCAACTTTAACACCAGTACCATTAGAATTTCTTAAACCACGTTTTACATCGTTTTCTTTATAAAATGAAGGGGCAATTTTCGAATTCTTTTCAGCTAATTTTGTTAGTTCCTTAAAATATTTGTTATTTATTATTTCCACGACATACCTCCATTATAAATTTTTTTGCTTTTCAATTTCGTATATCAAGTTGTTTGTAAAATCAGTTGTTGAGGTATTTCCGCCTAAATCTCTAGTTAAGCAAGTTTTTTCTTTTAATATATTATTAAGTGATTTACGTATTAAATTAGCTTCTTTATGTTTATCTAAATAGTCGAGCATCATTGCACCAGACAAGATTAATGCGCTAGGGTTTGCAATATTTTTACCAGCAATATCAGGAGCACTTCCATGTACTGCTTCGAATATTGCAATATCATCGCCAATATTTGCACCAGGAGCAAGTCCAAGACCGCCTATAAATCCAGAACAAAGGTCAGACAATATATCGCCATAAAGGTTCATGGTAACTATAACATCAAATTGAATGGGGTTCATTACGAGTTGCATGCACATGTTATCTATAATTCTATCTTCTAATATTACAGAAGGAAATTCTTTTGAAATTTCCTTAGCTATTTTTAAAAATAATCCATCTGTTTCTTTAAGAATATTTGCTTTATGAACAACAGTAACTTTTTTTCTATTATTTTCTTTCGCAAATTCAAATGCCCTAGAAATTATTTTTTCGCTAGCACAGCGTGTGACAAGTTTTTTAGCGATGAATGTGTTTTCATCAATTTTCTCTTCATCACCTATATATAAACCTTCAGTATTTTCTCTAAAAATAACAATATCAAGTTTCTTATAATTGGTGTTTAGTGAATCTATTGGAAGAATAGGGCGTATATTTGAGAAAAGATTATATTTTTTTCTTAGCATTACATTAATACTTCTAAAACCGCTTGCAACGGGAGTTGTAATAGGTGCTTTTAAAACAATTTTATTTTTTTCAATGCTTTTAAATACATCGTCAGGTACAAGGCAGCCTGTTTTATCAAAAGTATCTTTGCCTGCATTTACTATATCCCAATTTATTTTTAATCCGGTAGCATTTATGACTTTCATAGCAGAATCGGATACTTCAGGTCCTATCCCATCACCTTTAATTAACGTAATATTAATTGTTTTCACCTTCTTTCATATTTTTAAGATAATTTATATAACCACCTTCAAATAATATCTCTTTATCACGCTTAGAACCGTCGAATAATACATCGAATTTGTAATTTTGCGTAAGATTTGTAATAGTGATTTTTGAACTACTATTAAGATCATTAATTATATTTTCTATTTTAATATCATCATTTTCATTTATTTTAAGGTAATCGTCTTTAGAAAGAAAAACTAATGGTAAAATACCTGAGTTAATAAGATTTGCTTTGTGTATTCTTGCAAATGATAAAGCTATAACTGCTTCTATTTTTAAGTAGAGTGGAACTAATGCTGCGTGCTCTCTAGATGAGCCTTGACCATAGTTATCTCCACCGATAATTATTCCACCATTATTTTTTTCGCAGCGCACATTAAAGTCGTCAATAATTGTTTTAAAACAATATTTAGATAATTCGGGAACATTAGATCTAAATGGGAGTAATTTCGCATTTGAAGGCATGATATCATCTGTAGTTATATTGTCACCAGTTTTTAATACAATTTTCTTATCTATACTATTTTGTAATTTTTCTTTCAATGGAAATGGTTTTATATTTGGTCCCATGAATATTTTTTTATATTTTGTTTGATTTGGAAAAATAAAAAAACTATCTGAAACATCAAATTTCTCTGGTAATGAAATATTAGGATCAGTATCTAAATTTTTTGGAGAGGTAAGTATTCCTTTAATTGCTGAAATAGCAGCAGTTTCAGGGCTAACTAAATATACTCCAGCTTTCTTTGTTCCACATCTTCCTTCAAAATTTCTATTAAATGTTCTTAGTGAAATTGCATTAGTTTTTGGTGCTTGTCCCATACCAATACATGGTCCACAGGCCGACTCAAGAATTCGCGCTCCTGAATTAATTAATTCATTTAATGCTCCATTTTTAATTAACATGCTGATTACATTGCTAGAACCAGGAGATATAACAAGACTTACATCAGGATGAACTTTTTTACCTTTTAATATTCTTGCAACCTTCATAAGGTCGGTATAAGAAGAATTAGTGCAACTTCCTATTGCTACTTGATCAACCTTTAGCCCTTCAATAGATTTCACATCATCAATATTATCAGGACTATGTGGTTTAGCTACTTGTGGTGTGATATTACTTAAATTTATATCCAAGGTTTTGTCATATAAAACGTTTTCGTCTTCTACTAACATGGAAAAATCATGTTCTCTTCCTTGTCTTACAAAGTAGTCTTTAGTAATCTCATCAGAAGGGAATATTGAAGTTGTGGCACCGAGTTCTGCACCCATATTAGTAATAGTAGCTCTATCTGTAACAGATAATTCCTTAACACCGCTTCCTGTATATTCAATTACGTAACCTACTCCGCCTTTAACTGTTAATATTTTTAGAATATATAAAATCACATCTTTAGCAGATATCCATTTGTTTAGTTTGCCTGAAAGATTAATATTTAAAACTTTAGGAACTATTAATGTGTAAGTACCTTTTGCCATAGCAACTGCAACGTCAAGTCCACCGGCACCTATCGCTATTGCGCCAACTCCTCCACCGGTAGGTGTATGACTATCAGATCCAAGCAGTATTGTATTTGGTTTTGAGAAACGTTCAAGGTTTAGTTGGTGACATATTCCGTTTCCAGCTTTAGAGTAAATTACTCCATATTTGGCACATATTGTTTTGATGAATTCATGATCATCAGCATTTTCAAAACCAGTTTGAAGTGTATTATGATCGATATATGCAACAGAAAAGTCAGTAGCGATTTTATTAGGTGATAGTGCTTCTAATTGTAAATAGACCATAGTTCCTGTTGAATCCTGAGTAAGGGTTTGATTAACTTTAACAGTTATTTCTTGACCTTGTTTAACAGTACCTTTTACTAGGTTTTTTTCGAGTATCTTATATGTTATTGATTTATTCATTGAAAGACTCCTTTTCTTAATGTATTATTGTATACAATAATACAACGTTCAACTTGATGAGTCAATATATTTTTGCAATTTTTATTTTAAAACTTGCAAAAATATCAAAAAAGAAAAAACACTATCGTTATTTTAAGTATCTCTAAATATCGATAGTGTCTTTCGCCGTTCGTATTATTATTATTAAAGGGGAGTAAATACATAACCTACAGGGGAGTAAGGTCTTAATAATGTATTTAGTTTATATTAAACAAATAAACGCTTCATTTTTTGGGGGAGAAGCTATATTCATTTGATATTTATATAATACCTTTATATTATTAATAGAATATGAATAGCATGTTAAAGAAGTGTAAAATAAATATTAACCAATTGTAAACAACTATTTTTAAATTAACATAAAATATTATAATATCGTTTGTTTGTTTATTATATACAATAGAAAAAAATTTTCTTTTTATTTTTTTTTGTTAATTTCTTATTTTTTTGATAGAATTACCTTGGACGAAATACTATAATTCATAGGAGATGATATAATGTTAAAAGCATATAAAGGAAATATCTTATTCACGAAAACAAAAGATGCATTTACGATTTATGAAAAAGGTTTTGTTATTGTTAGAGATGGATATGTAGAAAGAGTTACTGATAAAATTGACAATATTAATGTCGACGAAATAGTTGACTACGGAGATAGACTTATTATTCCAGGATTTATAGATCTTCATTTCCACGCACCGCAGTTTCCTAATTTGGGACTAGGGCTCGATAAAGAACTTCTTCCTTGGCTTACTGATTATACGTTCCCTGAAGAAGCTAAATTTTCTGATTTAGACTATGCAAAGAAAGTATATTCAGTCGTTGCAAGAACACTTTTAATGAATGGAACTACAAGAGTTGTTTTATTTAGTAGTTTACACAAAGAATCAACTGGATTACTTATGGATTTGATTAATGATGTTGGTATAGGTGCTTATGTTGGGAAAGTTAATATGGATAGAAATAGTCCGGATTATTTAATTGAAAGTACTGAGGATTCACTTATTAAGACAGAGGAAATTATTAAAGAATACAAAGATAAATATGATTTGGTAAAACCTATAATAACTCCAAGATTTGTTCCGACTTGTACATCTGAACTTATGCAAGGGCTAAGTAAATTGGCAAAAAAATATGATTTACCAATTCAAACACATATATCAGAAAATACTGGTGAAGTAGAATGGGTTAAAGAACTTTACCCAAATAGCAAAAGTTATGCTAATGTATATGATGATTTTGATTTACTTACAGAAAAAACAGTTTTAGCACATTGTGTTCATAATACAGATGAAGAAATTACTCTTATGAGTGAGAAAAATGTGTTTGCAGCACATTGTCCAAATGCGAATTACAATTTATCAAGTGGAATAATGCCTGTTAGAAAATTTATGGAAAAAGGTGTTAAGGTTGGGCTTGGTACTGATGTAGGAGCAGGACATAAAGTTTCTATTGCAAATGTTATGAGTCAAGCCATTCAAGCTAGCAAAATTAAATGGCTAGAATTAAATAAAGAGTTTAGTCCTTTAAATACTGCCGAAGCATTTTATTTAGGTACTAAGGGTGGTGGAGAATTCTTCGGAAAAGTAGGAAGTTTTGAAGAAGGATTTGAATTTGATGCACTTATAATAAATGATGAGAGTTTAGGTGAAAAAGATGGAAGAACATTAGAAGAAAGACTACAACGATTTATTTATATTGGTGACGATAGAAATATTGAAAACGTTTATGTAAAAGGTAACAAAATTAAATAATAAAGAATTATTAATAAGAAAAAAGATGCTGGGGAAGAATTAATCAGCATCTTTTTTAATTATTTTATTTTTGTTTACGCGCTTTTATTTGACTCTGAATTAATTTTTTTATTGCCAAATAAAACACTATAAGATTGTGATACAAGAACTAATGCAAGTATAAGTAGTACTACTGCGAATCCAACTAAGAGTAAGTTACCTGCAGCGAGATTTGCTTTTATCAATAAGCCTAGTGCGAAAATAGTTACTGTAAACATAAATATCATAGGTGCCATAACCATTTTATAATCACGGTTTTGATTTTTCAAATATGCAGCAAGAGATAAAAGAGCTAATGCTGCAAGTAATTGATTTGCTGAACCAAATATTGGCCAAACTTTTTTCCAACCTACGAGTGCTAGTGCTCCGCCAAGTACAACTGTAATTGTTGTTGAAATAAATCTATTTGTTACTAATATACTCTGTACTTCTTTTGAATTATCTTCAAAGAATTCTTGGAAAATAAATCTACCAAGTCTAGTAGCTGTATCAAGAGAAGTTAAAGCAAAAGCTGATATTGCAAGTGCAGTAAAAGATACACCAACGCTAAGTGGTAGGCCAAATGCTGTCATAAATGTTCCAAGTCCATTTGAAAATACATTAACAGGACCACCATTTTTAAGTAATTCAGCTAGTTTGTCTCCACCAATATATGCAGCAGTAATAAGTGCTATTACAGCAAGAACACTTTCGATAAGCATTGCTCCGAATCCAATAACTTTAGCATCAGATTCATTTGCAATTTGTTTAGAAGTAGTTCCCGATCCAACTAAAGCATGGAATCCAGAAATTGCTCCACAAGCAACTATTACAAATAGCATTGGGAAGAGGTAACTTCCGCCGACATTAAAACCTGCAAATCCAACTAATTGAATTGTTGGTCTATAAAGAACTAAACCAAGCACAGCACCAATAATCATTGCATAAAGAAGATATGAATTTAGATAATCTCTAGGTTGAAGTAAAATCCATACAGGAGTTACAGAAGCTACGAAAATATATCCAAGTAATATAAAAATCCAAGTTGTTTTAGATAGCATAATTGGAAATAATATTCCTAAATAAACGCATGAGAAAAGTAGTGCAACACCAACTATACTACCAATTAATAGAGGAACACCTTTTCTATAAACTGCAAATCCAAATACTATAGCAAGTATTATAAACATAATTGAAGCAGATGCCGCTGCTGGAACGCTAACGAATGTATTAGCAACTATATTCACGAATGCTGCAACTACAAGTAGTAAAGTAAGCCATGCAAAAATCGAAAATAATTTTTTTCCAGATTGACCAATATTCTTTTCTATTACATGGCCAATTGATTTTCCATCATTTCTCATAGACGAGAATAATGAACCAAAGTCTTGTACACCACCTAAGAATATTCCACCAATTATTATCCATAAAAAAACAGGAATCCAACCAAAAATTGATGCAACGATAGGACCAACGATAGGACCAGCACCTGCAATTGATGCAAAGTGATGACCAAGTAAAACAGGTGCAGGAGCAGGAACGTAGTCAACACCATCTGACATAGTGTGTGCTGGAGTTTTCCTACTTGGGTCAATACCCCATTTTTTAGCAAGCCATGCCCCATAAGTTAGGTATGCAATAAATAAAACTATTATTGCAATGGCTATAAGTGTTAATGAACTCATAAGTAAATCCTCCTTTAATATTTTGCCGATAGTAAAAAAAATCATAATTGCGAAATTCGGCATTTATTTAATCTTATTGCTAAGAAAAAATCAATTAACTTTTGTCGGTGAATAGTAACTAATTACTTTAGTAGATTTTTTACTTCCTATTATTTTTTTTTCAGACAAATTGATAGCGATAATTCTAATATCTACCCAACCGTTTAGTCCAAGCTTAAAAGACTTTTGAAAATTAAATTTCTCAATTTTTTTTATTAATTCCTTTTCAATACTGTTATCATAAAGGATAACTCCTGTTATCGTACTTGACATATGTTCATGATTTGGAGTGATTAATGAATTAATATGATTAGCCAATTCTTCTGTGAAGCTTTTAAAATTTTTATTTGTTAAATTTTCAATCTCTTTAAAAAAAACGTACTCCTTATTTTCTATTGCATAAATTGTTGCAGATTTTAGGCCGATATACCTTTCATTTCTTTCATAGTATTTACAAAATAAGGAATATGAGTTTTCATTAATTGAATGATTTTCATAAATATCGTAATTTCCAGAAAGTTTTTTTTTCATATTATTTAAATAAATTGATTTATCCATTTCTTCACCTCGCTAGGTTTTTAGGTAATGGTAGACTTTATATAGTGATTTGTTCATAAAATATTTACAATTTAATTATAATTAAAAAATATTAAAAACTAATAAAATATACTTGTAATGCATAAATAATATCTTTAAATGCATTTATTCAATTTAAATTGCATAAAAAAAAGACCAATATTAAATATTGGTCTACTAGGTAAGTCTTATGAAGTTATTTTGGGATTGATACGATTTTAAGATTAATAATACCATTTGGAGTTTCGCATGGAACAGTATCTCCAATTTTTTTCCCTAAAAGAGCAGTGCCTATAGGTGATTCATAGGAAATTTTACCATCGAATGGATCACTTTCTATAGGAGAGACTATTTTAACTATTTCTTTTTCATCGTCTTCTATATACAAAATTTCAATGCGTTCGTTGAGTTGAACTGTTTCATGATCGTCAGTATTTTCTTCAACCAGCTTATAGTTACTTAAAGTTGATTTAACTTTAAGAATTTCTGTTTCATTGAGTGATTGAGCTTCTCTAGCAGCATGGTATTCAGCGTTCTCTGACAAATCTCCAAAGCCTCTAGCTTTTTTTATTTCTTCACTAATTTCTTTTCTTTTTTTTATTAAATTATCATACTTATTTTCAACTTTTTCTAGTGCAGATTTTGTTAATAAAATTTGATTCATAGTTACAACTCCTTATATTTTTATTTCATTTCATATCATTTTGCATATAAATATATTATCTTATAAAATGCTTATAAATTCAATACTTTTTAGCGAAAAAAAATAATTAATTTGAAATATTTATAGAATTTATATAAGTTAAAAAAACTAAAATATATTGAAATAATAGTTTAATAAGTTTATAATTGAATAAAAAACAGTTAAAAAATCTATCGAGGTGGACAAAATGAATTTAAATGAGCTTGTAAATAGAAACAAAGAATATACTAAACATGGAAATGTTGCAAATTATATACCAGAATTATCTAAAGCAAATCCAAATTGTTTAGGAGTTGCTGTTGCAAAGTGTGGAGAAAGTGTTATAGCTGCCGGAGATTCAAATATTAAATTTACCATTCAATCTATCTCTAAACCTCTAATATTAATTATGGCGCTTCTTGATTATGGAGAAGAAATTGTATTTTCTAAAGTTGGAAAAGAGCCAACTGGGGATTCTTTTAATTCAATTAGAAGGCTTGAAACAATAAATGAATTTACTAAACCTTATAATCCTATGATTAATGCAGGTGCAATAGCGATATCATCATTAATTAAAGGAAAAAGTAATAATGAAAAAATTGAAAGAATTTTGAATTTTATAAGAAAACTCTCTAATAATAATGATATTAAAATTAATATGGATGTTTATTTATCTGAGAAAAGGACTGGTAATAAGAATAGAGCGATGGCATACTTTTTAAAAGATATAGGAATACTCGAGGGAGATGTTGAAGAAATTTTAGATTTATACTTTATGCATTGTTCAATTGAAGCAGATATTATTGATTTAGCTAATATTGCAAGAGTGCTAGCGTGCGCTGGAAAAGATCCGCTCACTAATGAAGTAATTATTCCGAGAAGAATTGTTCAAATTGTAAATACATTAATGACTACGTGTGGTATGTATGATGAATCAGGTGAATTTGCAGTAAATGTTGGTCTGCCAAGTAAAAGTGGTGTAGGTGGAGGAATTATGACAGTAGTTCCAGGTAAGATGGGTATAGCTGTATATGCACCTGCATTAGATAAGAAAGGAAATAGTGTTGCTGGCGTAAAACTTCTTGAAGATATATCGAATGAATACAATTTAAGTATATACTAAATATTATATAACTAAAATTAATTTTGTAATATGAAAATGATGATTTTTATACTATAATAGTATTATAATAAAAAGCTATTGATAGCGTAATATCGAGGAGAGAATATGTCGAATAATATTGGAGAAAAAATAAAGGAATTAAGATCTGCAAAAAAGATGACTTTGAAAGATTTAAGTGAAATGACAGATCTTTCTATTGGATTTTTATCACAAGTTGAAAGAGGTCTTACAGCACTTGCTATTACATCACTCGAGAAAATTGCTAGGGCGCTTGAAGTTGATTTGTCATATTTTTTTCCTATTAAAAAGAAAAGTTCTGACCTTGTAGTTAGGTCATATGAGAGAGAACTTTTTCAAATAGAGAATGGTCAATTTTTACACTACCATTTATCTAATGATTTTGAAAATAAAGATTTACTTCCAAGGGTTATTGAACTATTACCTAATCCAGATGATAATAGAACTCTAGATCAATATCAGCACGAAGGCGAAGAATTTATTTATGTTTTAGAAGGCATATTTACTCTTATAATAAATGGAGAAAAATATGAACTATTTCCAGGTGATACTGCACATTTTGATTCAAATAATATTCATAATTGGGCAAATTTCACTTCAAAAACAACTAAAGTAATTGTTGTAAATACTCCAAATGGATTTAAAGAACATTAATACTTAAAAAGACAATTATTGTCTTTTTTTAGTATATACCGATTTCTAGTATTACATTAGATCACTTAAGTTTAGAAATTCGTTTATAAGAAGTATGTAATATTGGAGGTGAAGAAAATTGCGAAAATTATGTTTTATTGTTTTAATATTTCTAGTATTTATATTTACAGCATGTGAAGCAAAAACTTTAAATACTTCTAATGAAGATATTGTTGCTGATAATTATAGTGAAACATTAGATGCTTTTCTTCCTGAAGCGCCTTTTTCGTGGACTTATAAGGGCAATAATAATTATATTCAAGTTATGTCTATTATGAAGATTTTTGACACTAATAGTACAAAAGTTTATAAAGTAAGCGGAGAGGTTATGGATGTAACAAAGGGTTCAAATAGAAGAAACTTTAATATTAATTTAACCTATACTGTTACATATAATAAATTAATTCAAGATAAAATTGAAGAAGTTATGTTAGATTCTGAATTCAACAAATTAACTTTACTAAAATTACCTTTAGAAACTGGAAATTCTTGGGTGGAATCTGTGTATGATTTAGAAGGCAATAAGGAGCAGTTAAATTCTAAAATTGTTAAAATTGAAGGAGAATCTCCTAATAGAATTATTACTGTAGAGTATAAAATTGATAAGAAAAAGTATTTAGAAACAAGAAAAATTAGAGAAAATGTTGGAGTTATAGAGTTTAATAAGAAGGTTAATTTTGATAATGAACAATTTGTTTTGGGATATAAATTAGAAAAATTCACCAGAGGCTTAAAATTTGAAAATACTAATGTTAATGATATTAAGAATGTAAATTCCAAAACAACTGATACCGATGCTATAAATAATAAAAAAGAAAACACTACACAAGTAGTCAAGGAAACTAAAAACAAAGAAAATACGAGTGATTTTGTCGAAAAAGAGAAAGTCAGCAAATTGATAATTGATTTTGATACTGCATGGATTAGATACATTAATAATTCTGATAAAAGTGTTTTTGATTATCTGTATTCTTCTGGTAAAGCTTATTCAATTATTCAAAATTATAAAAATGTAGAATTTACAGAAAAGTTTTTAAAAATAAACGTTGATAAAGTTGAAATAGATGGAAATAATGCAAAAGCATATGTATATGAGAAACTTGAAAAAAATACGAGCGGAAAAATTAAAGTTTATGAATATAATTGGATTTATATTTTAAAAAAAATTAATAATGTATGGCAAATTGACTATTATGTAAAAAATAAAGATTAATATCTATTTAAAAATTGCTAAATTTAGATAGGTTGGTTTTATTCATTGAATCAGAAGGAGGTAGGATTATGTTAAAGGAAAGAATTGTTGAAATACAAAAAGAATATTTTTATAAGGATGTTACGAAAGATATTAATTTTAGAATTGAACAACTCAGTAATTTAAAAAATGCGATTAAAAAGCACGAAGATGAATTAATTAAAGCTTTATTTATTGATTTAAATAAGTCTGAATTTGAATCATATGCAACTGAAATTGGTCTGTTATATGAAGAAATTGAATACTTTATTAAAAATATAAGAAAAATTAGCAAAGTAAAAAAAGTTAAAACTTCAAAAGTTCATTATCCTTCTGATAGTTATATTATGTATGAACCAAAGGGTGTTGTCTATATTATTAGTCCTTGGAACTATCCTGTACAACTTTTATTAATGCCACTAATTGGATCTATTGCTGCAGGTAATTGCAATGTTCTAAAACCAAGTGAAAAAACACCGCATGTTGCAGATGTGCTTGAAAAAATTATTAATAATTATTTTAAAAATGAATATATTTATCTTGTACGCGGTGATAGAGAATTATCAAATACTCTTTTAAGAAAGTCATTTGACCATATATTCTTTACAGGAAGTCAGTCAGTTGGAAAGCATGTTATGAAATTGGCTTCTGAGAATTTAGTTCCACTTACCTTAGAACTTGGTGGTAAGAGTCCGTGTATTGTTGATGAAACAGCCAATATTCAAATTGCTGCAAAGAGAATAGTGTGGGGAAAAACTTTGAATGCAGGACAAACCTGCGTTGCTCCTGATTATGTGTATGTTCATAAATCAGTAAAATCAAAATTAATAGAAGAAATTAGTAATTTTACCTTAAAAATATTTGGTAACGATATGACTCAAAATTCTGAGTATCCTAAAATAGTTAATGATAGCCATTTTGATAGATTGATTAATTTATTGGAGGAAGGAAGAATTTTATTCGGTGGTAATTATAATAAAGATAATCTTAAAATTGGATTCACATTAATTGATAAAGTAGATTGGAATAGTAGTATTATGGATTCTGAGGTGTTTGGGCCCTTGCTTCCAATTATAGAATATGAAGATATTAATAAAATTATAGAAAATCTTAAAAGAAAAGATTCTCCACTTGCACTTTATTTATTTACCAACTCTAAATTACATGAAGATTTTGTATTAGATTCTTTGAGTTTTGGAGGAGGTTGTATAAACGATACTGTTTCACATGTTTCGAACAACAACCTACCTTTTGGTGGGGTAGGGAAAAGTGGTATGGGAAAATATCATGGTCAAAGCACCTTTTATGCACTTAGTAATGAAAAGATAATTATGAAAAAATCTACAAAAATTGATCCTAGTTTAAAATATCATCCATACACTAATAACAAAATTAAAATATTAAGAAAACTAATAAAGTGATTTATATAAATAAATAAAAATACCCTATTGGCTAGACTTTTTTAATTGTCTATTCTATAGGGTATTTTTATAGAATTATTTTGTCTTGGAATTTTTAGGTTCTAAATTTTTAAGGTTTACATATCCGTCGTAATTTACGGAGTTTCTCCCGTGTTCTTTTGATAAATACAAGCCTTTATCAGCGACATCTAGTAGTTCTTTAAAAGTTTTACCATCCCAAGGATAAATGCTTGCGCCGACAGAAATTGTAAAGTTTGGATTTGTTGTTTCTGATACTTTTTCTCTAAAGCGGTTTGCAACAAGTAATCCGGTTTTTAAATCTTGGTTAGGTAGCACAATAATAAATTCATCTCCACCATAACGACCTAAAAAGTCAATTTCTCTAAGATTTTGTTTGGCGATAGTAGCGACAAGTTTTAAACATACATCACCTTGGATATGCCCATAAGTATCGTTAACATGTTTGAATTTGTCTATATCAAACATTAAAAAAACAAATTTCTCTGTATTTTTAGACATAGTTAGTAAATCAATTGCATTTACAATAGCCTTTCTTGTTAAAGCCTTAGTAAGATGATCAAGTTTATTTACCTCAGCCATATGGTCTTTAATTCTTTCAACATGAAATGTTCTAGTTTTAGCTGCTTTTTGTACTTCAAAATGAAAGTCGGTTTCTATTTTCTTGAATTTTGATTCATAATTATTAATATATAAAATACTTAAGAGTTTATTAGTTTTTATTTCTAAATAAATAAAAATATATAGTAAAATATAAGAAAGAAAAATTAAATTATGAAATTGTAATGTACTAGAAATTATAATTGCTATTAGCGGAAGAAAAATTTTATATGAATTTTTTATATTTTTATTTTTTGAATTAAGAACAAAATAACCAATAATAAAAATGATACTTATAGAAGTATATATAATATTTCCTGCTACTTGTTGAAAAAGCATATTATAAACTGGATTAATTAGTATTAAAACACCAATAACAATATTAATAAATACAAAATTTTTAACTATAATATCCTTTTTAAATAAAATTATTATAATTTTTAGTATTATTGTTAAAGTAATCGCGATTGGGAGTATATCATAGTAGTTGACATCGGTGTGTAAAACCGGTAAAAAAGAAATAATAAGCAGTGCAGGAACATAGGAAACGGCACATAATTGTTCTTTATTTGGTAGTTTGAATAGTGATAAGGCTGAAAAAATATTATAGGAAATAACAATAATAAAAAATTGATTTAAAATTGATGTAATATTAAATTCCATTTGTTCACCTCTCTCTTTTTTATTAAATTATAACATAATTATTTAGAATAAATAAGATTAACTATTATTGTTAAAAAATCTTTACAATTTTAATTAGTTAATATATAATATGTTCATTAAAAGCAATGAAGAGAAGAGTAACTTTAAATTTATTTTAAGAGAGTTAGGGAAAGGTGTGAGCCTAATAATAATTTTACTGTGAAGAACATCTTGGAGTTCCTAGTCGAAATAGTAGTAGGCTTTGGCGTTTTCTACACGTTATAGTAGTTCTTAGTAATTCTGAGAGTGAGAGGTCTTTAGACAAATTGGGTGGTACCGCGAATTTTTCGTCCCAAATAGTATAAAGGGCTTTTTTTTTATACCTATTAACACATTTATCCGATGCCTTAGAGTTCTAATACCCCCTACTTCTTAAAAAAGTGTGGGATAAAGAACTCTAAAAAGGCCCTGGATTATGTTTTCTAAGATTCAGTGGGAGTAAAAACCCCCTCTGAATCCAAGAAATTCATTTATTTGCTAATTATTTAGAAGGAGGAATTATGAAAAACACTTTATTAAAAGATATATTTGCGAGTCCTAGTGACTATAGTGAAAAAGAAATTGAGGTTTCTGGTTGGATTAGAACAATAAGAGCGTCTAAAAATTTTGGATTTATTGAATTAAATGATGGTACGTTTTTTAATAGTATTCAAATAGTTTTTGAAGAAAATCTTTCGAATTTTAAAGAAGTTGCAAAATATCCTATATCAACTTCAATTATTGTCAAAGGAAGATTAGTTCTTACACCAGGTAGCAAGCAACCTTTTGAGCTTAAAGCCGCTGAAATTGTTTTGGAAGGACTTTCTTTATCAAGCTATCCACTTCAAAAGAAAAGACATACATTTGAATATTTAAGAACTATTGCTCACTTAAGACCTAGAAGTAATACTTTTTCGGCAGTGTTTAGAGTTAGATCGGTTGCAGCACACGCAATTCATTCTTTTTTTCAAGATAGACGTTTTGTGTATACACATACTCCAATAATTACAGGTAGCGATTGCGAAGGTGCAGGCGAAATGTTCAGAGTAACAACTCAGGATCTTTACAATATTCCAAAAGACGAAAATGGTAAAATTGATAACTCTTTTGATTTTTTTGGAAAAGAGACAAATCTTACAGTAAGTGGTCAATTAGAAGCAGAGACATTTGCCCTTGCTTTTAGAAATGTATATACTTTTGGTCCCACTTTTAGGGCTGAAAATTCTAATACAGGTAGACATGCTGCTGAATTTTGGATGGTTGAACCTGAAATATCATTTGCAGATTTAAATGATGATATGGATTTGGCTGAAGATATGATTAAATATGTTATTAAATATGTTATGGATAAATGTCCTGAAGAAATTAATTTTTTCAATGCAAGAATTGATAAAGGTTTAATTGAAAGACTTAACAATGTTATTAGCTCTGATTTTGCAAGAGTTACTTATACTGAAGCTGTTGAACTGCTTCAAAAATCTGATAAAAAATTTGAATATCCCGTATTTTGGGGATGTGATTTACAAACTGAGCATGAAAGATATATTACGGAAGAAATTTACAATAAACCAGTTTTTTTAACAGATTACCCAAAAGAAATAAAAGCCTTTTATATGCGCGTAAATGATGATAATAAAACAGTAGCAGCAATGGATATGTTAGTTCCAGGTATTGGTGAATTAATTGGCGGCTCGCAAAGGGAAGAAAGACTGGATGTTTTAGAAGCTAGGATTGAAGAAATGGGATTAAATAAAGACGATTATTGGTGGTATTTAGATTTAAGAAAATTTGGTGGTGTTCATCATGCAGGCTTTGGTCTCGGATTCGAAAGAGCAATTATGTATTTGACGGGTATGACAAATATTAGAGATGTAGTACCTTTTCCAAGGACAGTTAAAAACGCTGAATTTTAGTAATAGCAAAATCTACCTAGATAAATGTTACAAAATAAAAACTACAATAATACAAAAATATAAGGTATAATATTATATTACGAAGTTTTGTTAGTAGTATTAAAAATAAAAATAGGTGGATAGTTTATTGAATGAAGAAGGAATTAAAAAGGTAGGAATTGCTTTTGGAGGTGGAGGTGCAAAAAGCTTTGCTCATATTGGCGTTATCAATGTTCTAAGAGAAAATAATATTCCAATAGATTTTATTGCAACTTGTAGTGCGGGTTCAATGATTGGTGCATTAATTGCAAATGGTATAAAGAGTGAAATAATTTTAAATAAATTTAGTGAAATAGTAAAAAGATTAAGTTGGTTTAGACCAACGATTAGTAAAAAAGCAATTTTATCGCAAAGAAATTTTGGTAATATTATAAGTGATTTATGTGGAAATATTAATATTGAAGATTTAAATCTTCCTATGAAAATTATCGCTACTAATTTAAATACTGGAAAATTACACGTTTTTTCATCTGGAAATCTTAAAAATGCGGTTACTGCGTCTTCTGCTTTTCCTGGTATGTATAAACCGGTTAAAATAGGAGAGTGTTTTTACGTGGATGGTGGTCTACTTGATAGCATACCAGCAGATGTATGTAGAGATGAAGTAGGAAATGAAGGGATAGTTATTTCTATTTCACTTGATGGACATTTGAGTAGACAAATTGATAAAATTAATATATTTAGTATGATGTATAGGGCAATATATATACCTCTTATAAATAATAGAGAGAAAATTATTAAAGAGAACTCTGATATTGTAATAAAGGTTTTTGAACATCAAGAATTTAATTTTAGAAATTGGAGAGAAATATTTAGATTTTATTCATCATCAAAGATGGAGAATTTTATAAAACTTGGCGAAGAGGCAGCACGTGAACAAATTGATGAAATAAAAGCAGCTTTGTACAATTAAAAAATTCGTTAAATATGCAATTTTCATAGTAAATAAAAAAAGCTAAAACAAATAAATAAATTTGTTTTAGCTTTTTTTAGATTATTATTCTGGATTTACACTGTATATACCGTCAATTTCAATTATGGATTCAATAATACGAACGGGGTCACAGTTTTTTGGATAATTTACATAAAGTTTTAATTCTGCAACATTGTCGTTCATAGCTGTCATAGCAATATTTTTTACTTTGGCATTGTGTTTTCCGATTGCTGTGCCGATTTTTCCAAGTTGACCTGGTGTATTAGAAGTGTGTATAAAAATAACAAGTTGTCTTTTGTTTTTTTGAAACTTATATTCAAAACGTGCAAATGTTTCTAATATAATAAAAATTAAAAGAGTTGAGCTAATTGCAATTAAATAATGTCCAGCACCAAGTGCTAAACCTAGACAAGCAACAGCCCAAAGACTTGCAGCGGTTGTTAATCCCTTTACACTAAATCCTTCCTTAATAATTGTACCAGCTCCAAGGAAACCAATTCCAGAAATTACTTGTGCACCATAACGTCCAGGGTCAATGCTAGATATGCTACCATATTCTTTTAGCAGAGTAAGGTCTGAAATCATTACAATTGTAGCGCCGAGGCAGACTAGTATATGTGTTCTAAATCCTGCAGGTCTATTTATGCTTTCTCTTTCAAAACCTATTAGACCGCCAAAAATGCATGCGAGAAGTATTCTTAAGAAAATCTCATAATTTGATATATCCATATGAAATTGCCCCCTTTATATATGTATATATATATAATACCCTATTTTGATGAAAATATCTCATATTAGATGAAAAATAGACGAGAAAAATATATCGTTTATATGGTAAAATGTATTTATAAATTACAAATTTGTGGAGGTTATTATGGCTGATTTAACTAAGGTAATTGAATGTGTTCCAAATTTTAGCGAAGGTAGAGATTTAAAAGTAATTGAACAAATTTTGGATTGTTTTAGAGGAAAAGATGGAGTTAAGCTTTTAGATTATAGCAGAGATGAGGATCATAATAGATTAGTAGTTACGGTGGTTGGGGAACCTAATTCAGTTAAATGGGCAGTTGTATGTGCAATTGGTAAAGCAACTGAATTAATAGATTTAACAAAACATGAAGGTCAACATCCAAGAATGGGTGCAACTGACGTAGTTCCATTTATACCGCTTAATAATGTTACAGAAGAAGAAGCTGTGGAGCTTTCTAAAGAAGTTGCAAAAGAAGTGTTTGATAAATACAATGTTCCAGTTTTCTTATATGAAAAATCTGCAAGCGCACCTCATAGACAAAATTTGGCGAAAATTAGAAAAGGACAATTTGAGGGAATGTTTGATAA
This sequence comes from Helicovermis profundi, assembly GCF_033097505.1. NCBI lineage: Bacteria > Bacillati > Bacillota > Clostridia > Peptostreptococcales > Caminicellaceae > Helicovermis > Helicovermis profundi. The sequence continues at coordinate 1,462,464 of NZ_AP028654.1, forward strand.
AATAAAAGAAGACGAGTGGAAACCTGATTTTGGTCAGGAGGTTCATCCTACAGCTGGAGTAGTTGCTATAGGAGCTAGAATGCCACTTGTTGCATTTAATATTAATTTGGATACAAATAATCTTGATATTGCAAATAAAATTGCTAGAAGTGTTAGATTTATTAATGGTGGTTTAAGATTTTGTAAAGCTATTGGAATTGAATTAGAAGATAGAGGAATTGTTCAAGTTTCAATGAATATGACTAATTACACAAAAACTCCACTTTATAGAGTATTTGAATTAGTTAAAATTGAAGCTAAAAGATATGGTGTTAGTGTTGTTGGTAGTGAGGTTATAGGTTTATTACCAATGGAAGCAATGATTAATACTGCTGAATATTATTTAGGTGTTGAAGATTTCTCTATTGATCAAATACTAGAGAAAAGAATGATGGAGTAAATATGAAAAATATTATATTAACTAATAGTAGCGAAATTGTAACATGCAGTGGCTTTAAAATGAAAAAAGGTTCAGCTATGAATGATGTAGCGCTTGTAAAGGATGCATCGATCGTTATTGAAGATGGAATTATAAAAGATATAATTTCTAATAATGATTTAGAAAACAAATACGATTTAAAAGCTTACGAGCTGATAGATTGTAGTGGTAAATCAATTCTTCCAGGATTTATAGATTCTCATACCCATTTTATTTTTGGTGGTTATAGGGCTGATGAATTTTCATGGCGACTAAGAGGTGATTCTTATATGTCAATCATGGAAAGAGGAGGAGGAATTGCTAATTCAGTAAATTCTACAAAAACTGCAACAGTTAATGAACTGGTTAATTTAGGAAAAAAAAGACTGGATTCAATGGTAACATTTGGTGTTACAACAGTTGAAGGTAAAAGTGGATACGGACTTGAAAAAGATGTTGAAATTAAACAACTTGAAGTTATGAAAAAATTACAAGGAATGCATAGTGTTGATATAATTTCGACTTTCTTAGGTGCACATTCAGTTCCTAAAAAATATAAAAGTAATCCCGAAGAATTTATTGATTATTTAATAGATAACGTACTAGATGAAGTTGTTGACAAAAATCTAGCAGAATTTTGTGATATATTTTGTGAAAAAAATGTTTTTTCAGTTGAAGAGTCAAGAAAACTTCTACTAAAAGCAAAAGAAAAAGGCTTAAAGTTAAAAATTCATGCAGATGAAATCGTGCAATTAGGCGGCGCGGAATTAGCGGCAGAAGTTGGAGCAACATCAGCTGATCATTTACTTCAGGCAAGCGATAAAGGAATCAAACTTATGGCTGAAAATGATGTAGTATCTACACTACTACCGTGTACAGCATATAGCTTAAAAGAAGACTTTGCTCGTGGTAGATATATGATTGATAATGGATGTGCTGTAGCACTTGCAACTGACTTTAATCCTGGAAGTTGTTTTTGTGAATCAATACCGCTTGTTATATCTCTTGCGACTTTAAAAATGAATATGACGATTGAAGAAACTATTACAGCACTTACAATAAATGCAGCTGCTGCACTTGGTAGAGCTGACAAGATTGGAAGTATAGATATAGGAAAAGAAGCGGATATAGTAATTCATGAGTTTCCGTCTTATAATTTTATTCCATATCATATAGGTGTTTCAACTGTAGAAAAAGTAATAAAAAAAGGTAAACTAATTTACGATAAAAATTGGCTTAAAATTTTATAAAAAGTAAACATATATATATAATTTGATTTATGTTATGGTATAGAAGGTTATTTAGTATTAGTAATAAAGTTTCTATATGATTTAAAAAAATATAGAATTTGAGGAGGGAATTATTGTGTTAGTTGATTTAACAGTAAAGAATTTTTTGGATGAATTAGAATCAAATGCTCCAGTTCCTGGTGGAGGAAGTGTTGCGGCGTTATCTGCGGGCATTTCTGCATCTTTAGTTGGTATGGTTGCAAACTTAACTATAGGAAAAAAGAAATATGTTAAAGTAGAAGATGATATGAAACAAATTGCTGCTGATATTTCTGCTTTTAAAGACACTTTTGTAGATTTAGTTGATAAAGACGCTTCTTCATTTGACGATTTTATGAAAGCTATGAAATTACCAAAAGAAAGTGAAGAAGAAAAGAAAATTAGAACTGAAGAAATGCAAAGATCGATTAAATATGCTGCTTCTGTTCCACTATCATGTGCGGATGAAGCATCCAAAATGTTTGATATGATTGAAAGCGTAGTAGTAAGTGGTAATCAAAATGCAGTTACTGATGGTGCTGTTGCTGCAATGATGGCTAGAACAGCGATTTTATCTGCATTATTAAATGTTAAAATAAACATGGGATCTATTAAAGATGAAGCTTACCTTGCTGAATTAAAAATTCAAGTTGATAGATTAGAAGAAATTGCTAATAGAAGAGAAAAAGAAATTCTTTCTAAAGTAAATTTATAATATAAGTTTTTACTATGATTTTAAAAGCTACTTTATTTATCGCTCTACTTTTAAAAATATTATGTTTTTAATTGGAAAGCTATAAATATGGTAGCTTTATTTTGTATTTAGTGTATGTTCCTTGAAATATAGTCTTCTTTAGGTTAAAATATATGTATATTGTAGCGTAAAGGAGTTAATATGAAAATAGTTGCAGATAGTAGTTGCGATTTAAATAAAGAATTACAAGAAAAACTTGATGTTAGTATAGTGCCTTTAACTATATACCTTGATGAAGCAGAATTTAAAGATGATGCATCATTGGATGTTTCCAGTATGTTAGATAAAATTAGTAATTCTAAATTATCTCCAAGATCCGCTTGTCCATCTCCTAAAGATTTTTTAAATACTTATATGGGTGAAGAATCTATTTTTGTAGTAACGATGACATCGGCTCTAAGTAGTACGTATAATAGTGCTCTATTAGCAAAAGAATTATATTTTGAAGAATTCAAGAAAAAATTTATTCATATTTTTGATTCAAAAGGATCATCAGTTAAAGAAACTTTAATAGCTATAAAGATTAAAGAGTTAATAGATAAAAAAATGTGTGAAAATGATATAGTTGTGGAGATGAATAAATATATTGGAGAATTGAAATATTTTTTTCAACTCGGATCACTAGATACTCTAATAAAAAATGGAAGAATATCTAAATTAAAAGGAACTGTAGCGAGTGCTATGAATATAAAACCTATACTTTATGCAGATGAAAATGGTGAAATCGTTCATTATGAGAACGTTAGAACTGAAAAAAAATCTTTAAAAAAATTTATTGATATAATTAGCAAATATGGTACTAATATTAGTGATAAAATTATTGGAATTTCACATTGCAAAGCAGGTGAAAAAGCAGAAAAATTAAAAATTATGATTAAAGAAAATTATGATTTTAAAGATATTATTATAGTTGAAACCAAAGGACTTAGCAGCATGTATGTAAATAAAGGTGGAATAACAATAAGTTTTTAAGGAGGAAATATGAGTTTTAATATAATTGCTGATAGTTCAAATGATATGAATGAATCCATAAACAAAAAATACTCAATAGATATAGTACCCTTTAAATTATATATTGACGAAAAAGAATATATTGATGATAAGGATTTAGATATATTGAATTTTATTGAAAAAATGGTTAAATCACCAAATGTACCCAAATCTGCTTGTCCATCACCTGATGATTTTATGAAAAAGTTTGATACAGAGGATGAATCATTTGTAGTAACAATTTCTTCAAAACTTAGCGGTACATATAATAGTGCACTTCTTGCGAAAAATATGTTTATAGAAGATATTAGAGATAAATTTATACATGTATTTGATTCAAAATCTGCATCTATTGGCGAAACTTTAGTTTCAATGAAAATTTTTGAACTTAAAAATTTAGGCTATAAAAACACTGAAATAATAGACAATATTAATAATTACATTAGCGAAATGAAAACGTTTTTTATTTCGGAGTCATTAGATAATTTAATGAAAAATGGAAGAATTTCTAAGTTTGCTGGAACAATTGCAACTGTATTAAAAATCAAACCAATTATGACAACTAATCCTGATGGAGAAATTATTTTATTTGAAAAGACAAGGGGCTCAAAAAAAGCATTTAAAAGGCTAGCTGATATTATTGAAGAAAACTCTAAGAAAGTTGAAAACAAAGTGCTCGCCATTTCACATGTAAATAATGAAAAAAGTGCTCTTTGGTTAAAAGAAGAAGTAGAAAAAAGGTGTAATTTTAAGGATATTATTGTAGTTCAAACTAAAGGATTAAGTAGTTTGTACTGTGATAACGGTGGGGTTATAGTTGCATTTTAGTAGGTAAATAAATTTTATAAAAAAGAAACATTAAAAATTCATTTGTATTTTTAATGTTTCTTTTTTATTATATTTCCTTTTGATTCAGATTTTTTTAGTCAACAAATTCAAGTAGATTGTGCTTGTAAATTTGATATAAATCTTTTAGACTAATCATATCATCATTCATTTTAATTTGTAAGTCAGAAACTTTTTCAAAATCATTAGAGTCAATCGCTTTACTAATTTTAGTAAATAAGGATTCATTATTAAGACTATCTTTCATTAGATTATGTCTAATAGAATTGATTTTTTCCCAATTTACAATGTCAAGATCAGTAACATCTTTTTCCCCGTGGAGTTTCTTGTATCTTCTAATTAGATTAATATTATGATTTAATATTCGATTCTTAAGTTGAGTTGTCCACATTGATGTTATTGATTGCTTATATGAATTTAAAATTTCTTTTGTAAATACATTTCCTTTAGTAAGTACGTCTATTTTCTTTTTATAAATATCAAAAGAAGATATGTTTTCAAATACTGTTCTTGGTGGTTTTCCGAAAAATTTATTTCTTTCTTCTTCACTGTAAAATTCAAATACATCTTCTTCGCTTCTATATTTTCTATTTTTTTCAAGGTAATAAGAATCACTATTATTTTCTTTGTTTAATTCATTATATGCAGTTTCATAGTCCATTTTATTTTCAATAATTGATTCTATACCATCAAGCATACTTAAATATACTGAAGATAATGTTAAATAAGTGTTAGTAGATGGATTAGGAGAACGTAGTTCAAATCTTGTAGCAAGAGGTGAATTTATATCTCTGACTAACCCGATTAAGACGGTTCTATTTCTTGAAGGTGTCTCAGGTGAATGCCCTAAGGAGCAAACGGTACATATTGGTGCTTCAAATCCAACTTTTAATCTATTGAATGCGTCATTTGAAGATGTTACAAATGGGTTTATAATTTCATAATTTTTTAATATTCCCATTAATGCACCAAGTCCGATTGGATTAAGAAATTCTTTTTCCATATTTATAGGAGAAAATAAGTTGATAGTTTTGCCATTTACCAATTTTAAAGCAACTCCAACATGGTGATGTTCACCACTTCCAGCAACTCCTTCAATAGGTTTTGCATCAAAAGTAATATCAAGACCATGTTTTACAAAGACTTCTCTGATTATATCTTTAGACATCATCTCATTGTCAGCAGTCTGCATAACATTATCAAATTTCCAGTCTATTTCGAGCTGTTCCATTATATGTGAGTATTTATTAATACCTGCAAGTTTTGCAGGTACTCCGCCAACTTCTTTATGTCCCATTTCAGCTTCGTACCCAAACTTATTAAGTGATTCAAGAGATTGTTCAAGGGCTGTTCTAACAGGTCCGATTGTTCTTTTCCAATATTGTTCTTTTAGAGTTTGTGAAGTTGTAAGTTTTTCTATATCACTTCTATGGTCAGGTGTTTTAACCCAAAATTCTAATTCTGTAGCAGATGTTAATTCAACAGATGAAATTTCATCTATATTTTTTAATCCTAGTAAGTTAAGATAGTAGGGATTATCTTTTAATAAACTCAAAATTGCCTTGTTAAAATACTTCTCGGCTCTTTTGAGAACAGATCTTGAATCAACATATCCAGATTCGTGTTTTAAGAATGATGGAATTTGAAGTGTACCAGTAGGAAGATTTGTACTTTCATCAATATTTGATGAATTATAATCAATAAACCATTTGCAGTTTAGGTCAGGAATTAAATCAACTTTGGCATTATTAATTTCTGCTATGCCTGGTAGATTAACTGAAGAACCATCAGTTTGTGCACCAATTGTCAAAAATGCATTAATATCATTTAGCATATTTTCAATTGGTATTCTTTCGTCTGTATGATTGTTACCTAAATCAACAGAAATTAAAGAAACAAATTTTATTTCCCTGTGCTTTTCTAAAATTTTTTTAATTTCCTCGGTTTTCATTTTTTTTGGATTAATATAGTAAATCAATTCTTTCATGTTACCCCCCTATAATTTTTAATAAATATAATGCGTATAATCTTAAAAAGCTAATATAACTATAAAACCTTGCTAATAAAGTTAGAAAAGTTAATAATGATGAAGTATTTAGTTACATATGTAGTGGAAAAATATATGAAACTAAATTTTGTATAAGCGTTGAAAAAACTAATGTGTATCTGATATATTGAATAATTATAACATAGATTTTTTATATGTAAAGTAAATAATTTATAAATTTTTAAAAATCAATATTGAACTTTGGATTGGCGAATGATTAATTTGTAATATGCACTAATAGTTCGTACTTTAAACTTTTGATGAACTATTAAATTCATTTGTATCAACTATTGATTATTACATATAAATCAGTTATAATATAACTAAGTGTTAGTATCAGATGCTAAAATTAGGAGGAAGTTAATGTCAGGTTTACTTAAAAATAAAAATTTAGTTGTTATGGGTGTTGCTAATAAATGGAGTATCGCATGGGGAATTGCAAAAAAATTTATCGAACATGATGGAAATGTTATTTTCACATATCTAGGTGAAAAAACCAAGAATTCTATTGAAAAACTTTTAGCAGCTGAGAATTACAGTAATGCTCTATTAGTTGAATGTGATGTAACAAATGATGAAGAAATCAAAAAAACTTTTGATTTGATTGCTAAGAGCTATCCTGTAATTCATTCGGTAGTACATAGTATTGCTCATGCAAAAAAAGAAGAACTAAGAGGTAACTATTATGATACATCTAGAGATGGTTTTCTTATGGCTCAAAATATTAGTGCTTTTTCACTTGTAAAAGTCACAAAGTACGCAAAAGATATTATGAGTGAGGGTGGAGCTATTGTGACAATGACTTACTTAGGTGGAGAAAGAGTTGTTAAAAATTATAATGTTATGGGAGTTGCGAAAGCTTCACTGGAATCTAGCGTTAAATATCTTGCTCACGATTTAGGTCAGGCAGGAATTAGAGTAAATGCTATTTCGGCGGGTCCAATTAAAACTTTGGCTGCAAAAGGAGTTGGCGATTTTAATGATATTGCGAGTGTATTTTTATCAAAAGCCCCAATAAGAAAACTTGTAACACATGAACAACTTGGAAATGCAGCATTATTTTTATGTAGTGATATGGGGACAGGTGTAACTGGCGAAGTGCTCCACGTAGATAATGGTTTTAATATTCTCGGATATTAATATGTTTTTAAGTAAAATTCGATTTTTTCATTAGGTTTTTTACACTTTAGAGTTTATAAATGAATTTCTTGGATTCAGAGGGAGTTTTTACTCCCACTGAATCTTAGAAAACATAATCCAGAGCCTTTTTAGAGTTCTTTATACCCACACTTTTTTAAGAAGTGGGGGTATTAGAACTCTAAGGCATCGGATAAATTAAAAATATCAGATAAAACATTTTAAAAATAAGAATTTTTATTTTTAAAATGTTTTTCTTTTATGCAAATTAATAAAAATCTGTTATAATATTCTTAGTGATCTTATTTACTATTAGGAGATAATTATGCAAAATAAAATATATGAAATGAGAAAAATTTTGTTTTTACTTGAACAATCAATTTTATATTGTGAAACTGATAAATTTTATAAAGAAATAGGTAAAATGGAAACAGTGATAGACGATTTAAAAGAATCTTTTGCTAAAGAAACAAATTGTAGTGTAGAATTTAAAGAAGTTAAAAATATTAATAAAAAAATTCTAAACACAATTGAATTCGTTTATAAGCCTATTACTGTATTAAATGTTTTTGAAGGTAATTACTTAGAAAATTTTTCTAATGAAAGAACCGAACAACTCTCAATAGCAAGAGCGATTAATAATCATAATGAGTTTTGGAAGCAACATACAACAATTCACGGCAATATTTATGGATCGGTTCCAATAGAATTAATTAGCTCTGAAAGTTTAGAAATTTTATACAAACTAGGATGGAAAAAAATTAAAACTAATATAATTGAGATTAGAGGAAGTAAAGATTCCTCTCAAGATATAGTTGACTATTGTGATAAATATCTTGATTATTATATAATTGTATTAGAGGAATCGACAAAAACAAGGTTAATTTTAGAATATTTAATAAAATAAGAGCCTATTTCATTATTATGAGATAGGTTTTGTTTTTTGGGAGGACTATAGAATGATTGAGGGAAATAAAACGGATGAGCTTATATATCGTTGTATTGATGAAGATTTAGGTAAACCTCTACTAGAAATATTAGTAAATAAAATGAAACTTTCTTCTCGCCTCATTAGAAAGTCGAAAAGAACTAAGAATATTTTTGTCAATGATAGAGGCGGTGCTTCTGTAAATATGAATATGAGAAACAATGATACTATTAAAGTCATTTTAGACCTTGAAGAAAATCAGTTTGAAGCTGAACAAATGAATATACCAATTCTATATGAAGATTTAGATATGCTTGTTATTGATAAAGAACCATATAGGGTTGTGCACCCTACAAAACGATATCAAAGCTCAACAATTGCAAATGGGCTTGCCTATATTTTTAATCAAAGAGGGATTAATACTAAAATAAGGTTTATAAACAGATTAGATAGAGATACTTCTGGCATATTATTAATTGCAAAAAATTCATATGCACAACAAATTATTTCTAATCAAATGAGAGATAATACTATAAAGAAGAAATATATTGCACTTCTACATGGAAAGCTTGAGAAAAAAGAAGGAACAATTAATTTACCAATTGGTAGATTAAATGAAACAGATATAAAAAGAAGTGTAATAGTAGATGGACAAAAATCAATAACTCATTATAAAACTTTAGAAACATTTGAGAAATATACTTTGGTAGAAATTATATTAGAAACGGGAAGAACTCATCAAATCAGAGTTCACTTTTCTCATCTTGGAAACCCTTTAGTCGGAGATGAACTTTATGGTGGAGATGCTGTGATTTTCCCAAGACAGGCCTTGCATGGAATTGAAATTACTTTTAAAAATGTAAGAACAAATGAAATAATTAATGTTATTTCAAATATACCACGTGATATTTCTGAATTATTAATGAGTCTTAGAAAATAATTTAGTATATATTATTTAGGAGGAAACGAAATGAGATATATTCAGGATATTACTATTGAAAAAGCAATACTACATATAGTTGATGTGGGTGCAGATGAACCACTTCTTGCAAATAAAGAATTAGAATTAAATGATAGTATATACGAATTTTTATATAAGCAAATAATAAAAGGACTTAACGATTTTACAAATGATACAGCAAAATTTTATGATAAAAACTGTTCTATAAAATTAGCTGTTAATAATATGATTGAAGATGATAATAGTTTTGTAGAAGAATCTAAAAAAATTGCTATAAAGTTATACAAAACTTTAAAAAAATATAATGATATTCCGTCTTGTGATTTGCTTGTATGTAAATTCGCAAGCGATAATGAAAATTATATTGCAATACTAAAACTAGATTATCAAGTAGCTTATGTTCATGAAATTGAATATTTAGATGATGATTTTTTTGTTAATATGACAACACAAGAAACTTCGCTTCCTGGAGTTAATCAAAAAATAGGGAATAGTGTATTTATAAAAAGCGAAACTTCGAATGATTACGATATGATTGCTGTTAATAAGCCCTATAAAAATAGTGAGAATGAAATTATTGATTTCTTTTTAAGTGATTTTATTGAAGCCGGTGAAGTTGTTGATAATACAGGTGCAACTTTACTCGTTAAAGATTCTGTTGAAAAATGGATAAGAAAAAATTTAAAAGAGGATATTGATAAAGCGTTAGATATAAGGGAAGATGTCAATGATGTTTTTTTAGAAAGAGGTGTGCTAGATGTAGTCGAACTAACTAATAATATTATTGATGAAAGTGATAAGAGAGAGATGTTTATTGAAGAACTTGAAAAAAAAGGAATAGATATAAGTGAAACAATTGATATTGATAAAAAATGGGTAGAAAAAAAAATGAAAAATAAATCAATTAAAACAGATACAGGTTTCGTTTTACGTGCTGAGCAAGAATTTTTTAAAGATAAAATGAGATTTGAAATAAAATATAATGGTGATGGATCAGTTAATTATATTATAAAGAATGTCAGAAATATTCAAGAAAGGTAGATTTATTGGTAAAATTGGAGTATAATTAAGTTATAGTTTCCTGGGGTGTTTGTTGCCTAATAAAATTCAACCACTGACAAGACGTAGGGAGTACGCGTTCTAATACCTATGACATGCCTTAATTAAAGGACTTCAGAAGCATTGGATAGTCCACCCACCTAACAAAGGTGTGGTGCTGAATTTTCAGGGTGACGGCATTCTGGGAAAGTCTTCTTATTGAAGGCTTTTTTATTATGTATACTTATTTATAAAGAGAGATTTTGTTAGGACTGCGAGGTATTTATGGATAGAATTTATGATATACATTTAAAAAGAGACACTAAAGAACATCTTTATGTACAATTGTATAAAATTATAAAAAAACAGATTGTAAATGGAATACTTAAAACTGATTCAAAATTACCACCCATTAGAAAACTTGCTAATTCTTTATCTGTAAATAATGTAACGGTTGTAAATGCATATAAAATGCTCGAAGAAAATGGGTATGTCTATAAAATTATAGGAAGTGGAACATTCGTTAATTCACTTGAAACTGAAGTTTTTAATAATTTAGTTGGAAATGAATTTATTGATTTTTCTTTAACTTCTATTGAGCCAAATCTGTTTCCAGTAGATAACTTTAAAGATGCAATAAATATAACTCTAGATAGAGACAAAGGCAAAGCATTTGAATATCAAGAAATAAAAGGATTTAAGCCACTTAGAGAGTCTTTAAGCAAGTATCTTGAATCTAGTAACATTAAAGCAAGTCCTGAAAATATACATATTATCTCTGGAGCACAGCAAGGAATTGATATTATTTCTAAAGGATTAGTTGATTTTGGAGATACGGTAATTGTTGAAAATCCAACCTATGCAGGTGCGCTTGCATCTTTTAATATGAGGGGAGCAAATGTAATTAAAGCGCCGATAGAACAAGGTGGAGTTAATATAGAATTGGTAGAAAAAATATGCAAAAATCATAGTCCTAAATTTTTTTATTCGATTCCAAATTTTCAAAACCCTACGGGTTATAGTTATAGTAAAAATAACAAATTAAGATTATTGGAACTTGCATACAAATACAAATTTTACATTATTGAAGATGATTATTCTAGCGAACTAAATTTTAATGGAGATTCTAATGAGTCTTTAAAATCTTTAGATAAGCAAAAAAAGGTAATATACATTAAAAGTTTTTCTAAAGTAATTATGCCAGGACTTAGGTTAGGTTTTATTATTTCTCCTTCTATTTTAGAAAAAGAATTATTATATGCAAAGCATATAACTGATATTTCAACATCCGGTTTGTTACAAAGAGCATTTGATGTATTTCTTAGAAATAATTCCCTAGAAAATCAATTGCAAATTATTGTTAACACTTACAAAACAAAGTTTGATTTGGTAAAAAATCTTTTGACTAAAAAATATAATAATGAGATGATTTGTAATATTCCAAAAGGGGGATTAAATTTTTGGTTGTCATTACCATCAAATTTAGATTCGAAAGAGTTATATAAAAATCTATTAAAAAAAGGTGTTGTTATTGCATATGGAGAAGAGTTTTTTTCATATTCTGACGTCAATTCTTTTTATAGAATAAGTATAGCTTCAGTTTCTGAAAGTGATATTAAAATTGGCTTTGAAATTATATCAAACACAATAAAAGAGATGCTTTTAAATGTTAATAGTAAAGAGAGTATTAATGGATATATTCCGATAATATAAAAAGGAGAATTTAATTAAAAATTCTCCTTTTTTTTATTTATTATAATGTGACTTCTTTTTATTTTTTTTATCTGCCTTATTCTCTTTTTCACTTATTAACGATTCATCGTTATCAGTTTTCGTATTCAAATCCAGATTATCATAATTTTCAAAAGCATTATTATCGTCTAAGCTACTTTTATTTCCTTTAATATTACAGCGGCCCTCAAAGGTTCCACCTTCTTCAATGATAAAACTTGAACATTCAAGATCTCCGTTTAAATTGCCGGTTTCATATATTTTTAGTAATCCTTTTGCTAAAATATTACCATTAACTAGTCCACTTATTTTTATATCGTTTGTAATTATATTACCATTAATAAGAGCGCTACCACCGATTACGATATTTCCACGTGCTTCAATATCACCTTCAAGTTTGCCGTCGATTCTTATTGATCCCTCACTACTAATTTTTCCATCAAATATAGAATTTTCTCCTATAACGATATCAAAATCATTTGTTTCATTCATTATATTCTTTTTATTAAACATAAAAAACTCCTTTATCTTTATTTGCTTAAAATAGTTTCTGGATTAATTTTTTGATTCTTATATCTAATTTCAAAGTGCAGATGTGGTCCTGTACTTCTGCCGGTATTTCCCATTTCGGCAATTTTATCTCCTTTTTGAACTTCTTGGCCTTCCTTTATAAGTATTTTACTTAGATGAGCATAAACTGTTTTGTAATTATAGCCATGATCAATAATAATAATATTGCCGTAACTTTTACTATATGCAGTTTTTATAACAATACCATTACCTGCAGATTTTACAGGAGTACCAACTTTATTTGCAATATCAATTCCGTCATGAAAAGAATGTTTTCCAGTTATGGGGTCAATTCTTTTACCAAATTTTGAAGATAATCTTCCTGAAGTAGGTACTAAATCAGGTCTACATTCAAGGAATTTTAGTCTTTCTTCAACATCGCTAATAAGCTTTGAAAAATCATTAGTTTGTTCTTTTAAAATTATATCAATTTCATCTTCTTTGGAAATTGATTTAGCTTCGCTTATTAAATTTTCTTTTTCAGTCACAAGTTGTTTGTTTTTCTCCATTATAGTTGTCCTGTCTAAAGAACGAGAAGTAGGTATTTTGATATCTTTTGAATCATTTGTATTTAAAGTTGCTACTAAAGAATTTAATTTATTTTCTAAATTTTCAAGTTCTGAAAATTTCTTATCAAAATAGTCAGCAGAAGCGTTAACAGATTTTTTAAGTACATCAATTTTGGTGTTTTGAGTTTCATTTAGTTCTGTAAGATTAGCAATTTTATCATTGTTAATTTCAATAGTTTTTGTCAATTCAATGTTTTTTGAAGTTAAGAAGTTGTTATTAATATAAAAATAAAAATTGGATACAAAAATTATAGAAATAATCAGAATTGAAACACCAAAGCTAAATAAAATGGTGGGCTTTTTAAATGAATACTTTTTAATTTTTTTATTATTTTCTGGTACTATCATGAAAGTCAAAGTGCTTTCTTTATAATTAGATTTTAAATTGTGCAATTGTTCTTTTAATTTTTCCACTTTAGTTTTGTTCATTTTTCCTCCACCTATAATTATATTAGGTTATTGTAAAAATATTTTAAGTTACCTTACTAATATATCAAAAAAACAAAATTAATTCAAATATATATTAAAAAATGTTATTATATATATGTAATATGAATATATCATTAAATTTTATCCGATGCCTTAGAGTTCTTTATCCCCCACTTCTTAAAAAAGTGGGGGATAAAGAACTCTAAAAAGGCCCCGGATTATGTTTTCTATGATTCAGTGGAAGTAAAAATCCCCTCTGAATCCAAGAAATTCATTTATGGAGGCAATATGAAATTTATTAATAAAAGGTATAAAATATTAAGGGAAATTTCAGAAGACGGTACTGGAAAAACCTATTTAGCAAGTGATATAAAAAAAAGGCTAAAAAAAATATTTTTAAAAGTATTTACTTTAGAAGAGTCTAACGAAGTGCTTATAAAGGATTTGATTAAAAATTTTATAAAATTAAAATCTATTGCATCTGATAATATTGCAGAGATATACAATTTCGAACTTATTGAAGTGTTAGATGGTAAAATTAATAAAAGAGTACAATATTTTTATACATATGAATACTATGATCGTAAAAACTTAGTAGATTATCAAGAGTTATCGTATGATGAGACAAGGCAAGTTATTTTTGAAGTAATTAAAGTGCTTGAATATTTGCATTTTAGAGGATTTGTTTATAGATATTTAAGTTTTGAAAATATAAAATTTTTAAGAAAAGATAATAAAATTAAAGCTGTATTTAATAACCTTGTACATATTGAAATGTTCGATAAATCGTATCGTTTAAATTTATTAAAATGTTCCTCTTTTATAGCACCAGAAGTTTTATGGGACAGTAAATTTTTTTATAAATCTGATATTTTTTCATTTGGCTATTTTTTATATTATTTGTTTTATAAATATGATATTGAAAAAAGTTCAATTTATGAAGTGTATGATAATATAGAAAATAAAATGTTTGAAATTATTCGTAAAATGATAAGTACTTTTAGAAATGAAAGATATTTCTCAATAAATGAAGTATCAAAAAACGTTCTTGCTTTACTTAGATTAGAAAAAATAGAGATGGAAGGTATTAAATATAATAAGGTTCAGAATAAAACTTTATTTGTTGGTAGGAAAAATGAATTGAATTATATAAATTCATTTTTGAATACGGAAACTAGTGAAAAGAAAAAATCAATAATTTTTTATGGAGAAAAAGGAATTGGAAAAACTAAGCTATTAAATGAAATATATTTATCACAAAAATATTTAGGAGAGAACGTTTTTATCATAGATGTAGTAAAAAGCGAATCACAATTTTTTAATTTTACTATAATGCTAAATTTGATTGCGAGAAAAATAGAATTTGATAGTTCGCTAATAAAAAAGTATGGTGCTGATTTAACTAAGCTCGATCCTAAATTATGTAGAAAATTTAATATCGAACCCTCGAAAATATTAGATGGAAATATGGAAAATTTAAAAATATCCAACCGTATATATAATTTTTTAAAAGAACTTAGTAAATTGCATAAAATTATATTGATAATTGATAATATAGATAATTTTAGTGAATATGAAAAAAATATCTTTACTCATATGAACAACCTAGACCCTTTAAGTAAAATAAAAATTGTTTCAACGTCAGATGAATTAATTTCGAGTGATATTTTTTTTAATGAGTGCTTAGTAAATAATCAAGTTGTTATAAAAAGGCTTATGAGATTTAATTATGATGAATCTAATAAATATATAAGAGAATTAATGGGAATCAATTATCTTCCAACAACTTTTACAACAAAGCTAATGCGTGATATAGGAGGTAATCCTTTAGAATTAAAAACCGTAATTAATGATTTGTTTAGAAAAAAAAGAATTTATGTAAATGAAATGAATACTTGGGTGATAAAAGATGTCGAAGATTTAGATGTTATAATAAGAAATATGTCAAAGTCAGATGGAAATTTTCTAAAGTTTTTAGAGAATACATCTAAATTTGAATTAAATATACTCAGAATCATTTCAAGTTTCGAAAATGCGGTTAATTTGAACATTTTAATAAAAATTCTAAATATAGGCATTAGCGATTTGGATAAAACTTTATTAAAGTATATAGAATGTGGCATTTTAATAAAAAAGCTTAATGATTTTGGATTTAGCATTGCATACAAAAATTATGGTGAAAAAAAATATATTTTAGATTTAATTGATAATGTTAAAAAAATCAATATGCATAGGGTCAATACTGCGATTCTTTTAGAAAATTCAAGTAGGAATAGCATTGAATTTGATGAGGAAATAGTCTTTCAACTTTTATTTTCATACGAATATAAGAAGGCAATTGATTATTTAGTAGATTATGCTGATAAGCTTAGTAAAAAACGTTTATTTGCACAATCAATTGAGCATTTAGAAAATGCACTTGATATTTATACAGATCATGAAGTGTTAGAAATAGATTTTATTAAAATACTGTTCAAAATAGGTATATCATATTTCAAAAATCACAATTATAAAAAAGCATATGATGTTTTTTCAGAAGTCAATTCCCTTTCAAAGGAACTTAATAACACAAAGGAATTTATTGATTCAAATATTTATATTTCTAAAATATTTAATAAACAACTGAGATTTGAAGAGTCAGAGAAAATATTACTAGAAAATATTAACTTATCAAAAGAAAAAGGATATACAATTGGCGAATTTGACAGTGCACTTATGCTTTGTAAAACGTATTTAAAGAAAAATGAACCAATGAAATTAAAAGATACTTCTATTTTTTATATTAATTTTACTGAGGCAATTGATGAAAAAAAATACTATTCAAAATTTTTAAATGAATATGCTAAATATGAACATATGACTGGGAACTTTGAAGAAGCTTTGAAAAATTTTGAACAGTGTTATGAAATTTTTAGCAATTATTCTATGAAAGAAGAGTTGAATGTACTTTTAAATAATATTGGTGTTATCTATAATGATTATTATGGGCTTAATTCAAAAGCAAGATTTTATTTTAAAAAATCAATTTCTAATTTAAATATAAACTCAAATATTGAAATGAAAATTATTTACTACATTAATATTGGTGAATCATTTTATAATGATGATGAATACTTGCAATCAATTCATTACTTAAATAAAGCTTATTCGCTTTCGGAAGAAGCAGAAGATTCGTATTATTTGTTTACGGTATCATTAAATAAATGCTTTTTATTTATTAAAATTAATAATTATGAAAAAGCATATTCAATCTTAAAAAAATTAGAGATTGATTACAAAACTATGAATAATAAAAAGAGTATCGATAATAATTATTATTTTGTTCATATTGAATATTATTTATCAATTAAGAATTATTTACTTGCAGAAATTTGGATAAATAAATTTACTGCTATTAATGGTAAAAGTAGTAATAGAATAAAAATGTATTCTTTTGCTTTAAAAAATTATAAGAATAAACTTATTTCTGATTCTAAAATCATTGATAGAAAGAATATAATTAGTTTTATAAATACAACAATAAATTTAAATGAAATAGCCTCGTTTAGAAAAATACTTTTTGAAATAATTAAAAAAATTTCTAACAATAGAGAGGTTTTTGCAGTAAAAGAAATTCTAAATCTTGATAATGCTTTAAGAGAAATTTACGACTCTGATAATCTGAAAACAAAGAGAAAAATATCTGAAGTTGTTTTTGTGAATAACAGAATAAAACATTACAATGAAATTCTTTTAGATGAAAAAAATGTCTTACTTAAGGAAGACAAATGGTATATTTATAAATTAATAGCTGATGAATATTACAGTGTAAAAGATTATTATAATGCGATTAATAATTATTATAATGCACTTGATATTATTAAAGATTTGACTGACAAAATATATATTGATCATAAACTTGATTTTTTGCATAATGATGAAGTTAAATTAGATTTAAGAAATCGGATCGTTTCATTAAAGAATAAAGTGATTAAGAATAATAAAAAGGATGCGAAGTTAAAATATAGTGATATGAAATATAGTGATATAAATGATTATTTTGATTTTTCTTCTATATCTGATTTTTATAATGATGAAAAATTTGTAAAAAAAATAAATAAATCTTTTAATGCAAATATAAATCTTTCAATTGAGAGTATTGAAAAATTAGTAATTGAATTTACTTTGAATGAAAAGTATAATTTAAGTTTGATACTAAAATATTTTATACAGAAAAGTTTTGCAGATTTTGGCTATATATACATTACCAATGAATTGGGTAAAATTGTAGACTATATTGCTTCTGATGATGAAAGAATAGTTACAAATATAGAAGATTTCATTAAAAAATCAGGAAGTACTGAAAAAGGAGTTTTATTAAGTAAGATTTACTACAATGAAAACAATTATTTGCTCACAAAAGAACAGAAGTCAATTATATGTTTGCCAATTAAAGAAGAATCAGCGGTTGATGATACTGATAAATATGAATTTAAAAGAGAAAGCGATGGTTACAATTTTACAAAAAGAACAGTTGGTTATATTTACTTAGAATCAGGAAAAATATTTAATAATTTTACAAGTGAGACTTTAAATCATTTTATTGATATAAACAAGATGGTTTATCTAATGGTAGAAAATTATAATTTGAAAACACTTTCAACAAGGGATAAATTAACAGAAGTATTGCTAAGAGGAAGAATTGAGGAAATTTTTAGTAAAGAATTATTTAAATCAAAACAAATTAGTTCTAATTTTTCTGTGGTAATGAGTGATATTGATAAATTTAAGAATATAAATGATACTTATGGGCATCTTAAAGGAGATGAAGTATTAAAGAGAATAGGAAAGATTTTAAATAGCAGTTTAAGAAAAACAGATAAAGTTGGAAGATATGGTGGAGAAGAATTTATAATGATCTTACCAAATACAAATACTGAAGAAGCTTATAAAATTTGCGAAAAAATTAGAAATAACATATATGGGTATTTTTTAGATGAAGGAAATGTTTTAGTGACAATGAGTTTTGGAATATCTTCTTATCCAAATGATGGCATTAATGAGCAAGAGCTAGTTGAAAAAGCGGATAAGGCTTTATACTTTTCAAAAAATAATGGACGTAATCTTACAACTGTTTGGAACAAACAAATAGAGAATGATAGCGAAAGATTTAATCGATTATCTGGGGTGATTTCTGGAGACATTTCAAATGACTCTAGAAATGTTCAGGCAATAATTAACGTGTTAGATCTTATTAAAATTAATATAAGGAAAAATGATAAGCTTTTAATTGCTAGTAAAAATTTATTAGATATAACTGAAGCTGAATACTGCACAATTGTAAAATACTCCAATGATTCTAATTTGTCATATACTTGTAAAAAAAGCACTGATAATTGGATTAAATACGATTATATTGACAGCGAATTCATCGAAAAATATCGTGGAAGAACGAAAGGTGAGTATTTTGTTAATTGGAATAATATTATAAGAACCACTATAAAAAATGAAATTAATTGGAATTCTTGCATAGTTTCTCCGGTTGTTATAAATAGTAAAACAGAAGGGCTTATTATATTAAATGTTAGAATTTCAGAGAAAGAATTTGATGCAAATGATTTTAATTTTGTTGAATCAATTTCACCAATTGTTGGAGCCATATTTAATTCTTGATTTTTTTAGCAAACTAATATACACTAACAAAGAAAATGAAGTATTTCTAGCACGGATTATTTTGTCCGTGCTTATTATTTAGGAGTTAAAATGATAATTAATGATTTTTTACCAGTTTGCAAAGAAGATATGGTTAAACTTGGCTGGGATAGATTAGATTTTGTATTGGTTACAGGAGACGCTTATGTTGATCATCCAAGTTTTGGACCAGCAATAATTTCAAGGGTCTTAGTTAATGCTGGATATAAAGTTGGTATAATTTCTCAACCGAATTGGAAAGATAAAGATTCTATAAAAGTACTAGGTAGGCCACGACTTGGATTTTTAGTTGCTGCTGGGAATATAGATTCAATGGTCAATCATTACACAGTTAGTAAACGCCTTAGAGAAAAAGATTTTTATTCTCCTGGTGGTAAAATGGGACTTAGACCAAATAGAGCTACAATTGTCTATTCTAATATGGTTAGAAGAGCTTATAAAAAAACGCCTATTATATTAGGTGGAGTAGAAGCAAGTTTAAGAAGATTCGCTCACTACGATTACTGGGATAACAAGGTGAGAAGATCGATACTTGTAGATGCTGATGCAGATATGCTTATTTTTGGTATGGGAGAGAGGCAAGTAATTGAACTTGCTAATTATTTAAATGAAGGTATAGATATAAAATATATAAGACATATTCCAGGTACATGTTTTTTAATCGAAAACAAAGAAGAAATTTATGATTATGTAGAAATTGAGTCCTTTGAAGAAGTTTTAGAGGATAAAATAAAATACGCGAAAGCATTTAAAGTTCAAAATGATGAACAAGACCCAATTAGAGGTAAAGTTGTTATTCAAAAACATAAAAATATGTATTTAGTTCAGAATACTCCTGTGATGCCTTTATCAAGGATTGAGCTTGATGATGTTTATGATTTGCCTTTTCAAAGGGACTTTCATCCAATGTATAAAGGAATGGGCGGAATTCCTGCAATAACTGAAGTGAAAAATAGTATAATTTCTGAAAGAGGTTGTTTTGGTGGTTGTTCTTTTTGTGCTTTAACTTTTCATCAAGGAAGAATTATTCAAAGTAGATCACATGAATCAATACTTAAAGAAGCTGATAGAATAATTGCAGACAAAGATTTTAAAGGTTATATAAATGATGTAGGTGGACCAACGGCTAATTTTAGACATGTATCATGTAAGAAACAGCTAAAACTAGGAACGTGTAAAGATAAACAGTGTCTATACCCAGAGCCTTGTAAAAACCTAATTATTGATCATACTGATTTGATGGAACTTCTTAGAAAAATAAGAGAAAAAGATAAAATTAAAAAAGTGTTTGTTCGCTCAGGTCTTAGATATGACTATATTATGGCCGATAAAAATCATGAGAAGTTTTTAACTGAGTTTTCTAAGCATCATGTTAGTGGACAACTTAAAGTTGCACCAGAACATATTGCAGATGAAGTTCTTGATTTAATGGGAAAGCCTGCAGGTAAAATTTATGGCAAATTTGTCAAAGAGTTTTATGATGTTAATAAAAAAATAGATAAAGAACAATATATTGTGCCTTATCTTATGAGTTCTCATCCAGGCAGTACATTAAAATCAGCTATAAAACTTGCTGAATATTTAAGAGATATCAAGTATCAACCAAAACAAGTTCAAGATTTCTATCCAACGCCGGGTACATTATCTACTTGTATGTTCTATACTGGTATCGATCCAAGAACAATGAAAAAAGTATACGTTCCTGTAACTTTCGAAGAAAAAGCACTTCAAAGAGCGCTTCTTCAGTTTGGCAATCCTAGAAATTATAATAAGGTTTATGATGCCCTTATAAAAGCAGGTAGAGAAGATCTAATTGGAGACGGAGAAAAATGTCTTATTAGAAATAAGGGTGATAGAAAATATAGTTATGGCAAAAATAATAGGAAGACATATTCGAAAAAAACTAATGAAGGTAATGCTAAAAATAAATCTAAAAAAGACTTAAAATTTTATAAAAGCAAAAAAAAATAATTAGTATAAAAAAAACAAATTCTTATAGAATTTGTTTTTTTTAATTTAGGTTTCTAAAGTATTACGAAATTTTGACAAAATTTTGATATAATTATTTTATTAAAACAAATATTAGGGGGTATAAGAATGTCAAAGGTTATTATTAATGGATCAGATTTAACAATTATTGATGTTGTAAATGTTGCAAGAAATGGATATAAAGTTGAAATTTCTAAAGAGGTGGTTGATCAAATTAATTTATCTAGAAGTATTGTAGATGAATTTGTGGATAATAAAAAAGTGGTTTATGGTATCACTACAGGTTTTGGCAAATTCTCCGATGTTCTTATTTCTAAAGAAGATTCAAGAGATCTCCAAAGAAATTTAATTGTAAGTCATTCATGTGGTGTTGGCGATCCTTTTGAAGAGGATATTGCTAGAGCAATTATGTTATTAAGAGCTAATGCTCTTGTAAAAGGATTTTCTGGAATTAGATTAAGTACTATTGAAAAACTTATCGAAGTATTAAACAGTGGAGTTGTTCCTCAAATACCTGAAAAGGGTTCTTTAGGTGCAAGTGGAGACTTAGCGCCACTTTCTCATATGGTTCTAGTTTTACTTGGAGAAGGAGAGGCTATTTATAAAGGTCAAATGCTTACTGGAAAAGAAGCTCTTGATAAAGCAGGTATTAGTCCGATTCACTTAACTTCGAAAGAAGGACTTGCATTAATAAACGGAACACAAGTAATGACTGCAGTAGGAACTTTGGCAGTTTATGATGCTTATATGGCAGTTAAGCTTGCTGATATTAGCGCTTCTATGACGCTTGAAGCACTAAACGGAATAACAGATGCATTTGATAAAAGAATTCATGAAGTTAGGCCACATAAAGGTCAATTAGACACTGCTGAGAATTTACTTAAAATCACAAAAAATAGTGGACTTACTTCAAGACAAGGTGAAATTAGAGTTCAAGATGCATATTCTTTAAGATGTTTACCACAAATTCACGGAGCAAGTAAAGATGCACTTAATTACGTTATAGATAAAATCAATATTGAAATAAATTCTGTTACTGATAACCCAATTATAATTCCAGATGCTAAAGTTGCGATTTCAGGTGGAAATTTTCATGGTCAACCAATGGCACTAGCTTTTGATTTTCTAGGTATAGCACTATCTGAAATAGCAAATTCAAGTGAGCGAAGAATTGAAAGACTTGTTAACCCAAGTTTAAGCGGTTTACCTGCATTTTTAACTCCAAAAGGTGGTCTTCACTCTGGATTTATGATTGCACAATATTCTGCAGCTTCATTAGTTTCAGAAAACAAAGTATTAGCACATCCAGCTAGTGTTGATTCAATTCCTTCTTCTGCTAACCAAGAAGATCATGTTAGTATGGGAACTATTGCATCAAGAAAAGCAAGAGATATTATTTTTAATGCAATGAACGTAATTGCGATTGAACTTTTGGCTTCAACTCAAGCTATTGATTTTGGAGATCCGAGCAAACTTGGTGAAGGAACAAAAATTACTTACAATATTATTAGAGAAAACGTAGAAAAATGGGTAGACGATAGACCAATGTATAAAGATATAAATACAGTGTTTGAATTAGTCAAAAATCATGTTATAGTAGATAGTGTAGAAAATGCAATTGGTCAATTAAAATTATAATAGAAATGAGTTGAAAATGTGTTAGAAAAAGACAAAATGGCTAGAATTAATTTTTTAGCAAATAAAGCAAAATCTCAAAAACTAAGTGAAGAAGAGCTATTAGAACAAAAAAAACTAAGGACAGAATATCTTAAGAGTTTTAGAAAGTCCTTTAAGGCTAGACTTGAAAATTTAGATATTGAGTATGTAGAAGATTTAGAAAAGAAAAATTAATATTACTTTAGAAAGGAGGGAGAAATATGGCTGAAAACCAATATGTAACTTTTCTACTTGGAAATGAAAAATACTGTATTGATATTGAGAATGTTGCAGGTATAAGTGAAAACGTTAAAGTCACAAAGGTACCGGATGCTCCGTATTATTTACAAGGAATCATGAATCTTAGAGGTGACGTTATTCCTGTTATTAATCTCAAAAAAAGATTTAATATTGAAGAAACTACTTACTCCGAAGATTCAAAAATAATCTTAATAAATATTGAAGATAATTCTTTAGGTTTTTTAGTTGATGAAGCAAACCAAGTTGTTAAAATTGATGAAACTGACATTGATCCAACTCCTGAAGTGATAAAAAGAAAAGGGCAAGACTATATTTCATCGATTGGCAAATTAGGCGGTGAATTATATATTATTTTAGCATTTGAAAAAATATTAAATCATGATGAAACTGAAACTGTTTTAAATTTTAAAAAATAGAAATGTGATAAAGGGATATAGATTTTGTATCCCTTTAAATTTTCAAACCCATATAAAAAATACTATACGTAATAAATAAATGTTATATTTCGGTAACATTTATAATTTGATATTGAAAAAATGATACAATAAATATGGTAAAAATTTAGGAGGAAAGCTAATGGAAAATTATAAGGAACTTGAAAAAAAACTTTCTCATTCTTTTAAAAATGCTTGGGAAGAATTAAAAGAAGGAGAAATGGAAGAAGTTTTTGTATATGGTGAGTTGTATAAAAAGTTTTTAGATACTGGTAAAACTGAAAGAGAATGCGTTGATGATATAATTTTAAGAGCTGAAAAAAAAGGCTTCGTTAATATTAATGAATTACTAAATGGTAATAAAAAGATAAAAACTGGTATGAAGATATATGCAAATAATAAAGGAAAATCAATTATTCTATTTGTTATTGGAAAAGAATCTATTGATAAAGGTATGAATATCGTCGGTGGTCATATTGATTCTCCGAGAATTGATTTAAAACCATTTCCACTGTATGAAGATAGCGAAATGACATTTTTAAAAACACATTATTACGGTGGAATTAAAAAATACCAATGGGTTTCAATGCCACTTTCGATGCATGGAGTACTAATTAATAAAAACGGTGAAAAAATAAATATTTCAATTGGTGAAGACATTAATGATCCGGTATTTTTTATAACTGATTTATTGCCTCATCTTGCTAAAGATCAAAATCAAAAAAAATTAAATGAAGGTATTACAGGCGAAGGCTTAAATATTCTTTTTGGAAATATTCCTTTTGGTGACAAAGATATTAAAGAAAAAGTTAAACTTAATACACTAAAATTGCTAAATGAAAAGTATGGTATTGTAGAAGAAGATTTCACAACTGCTGAAATAGAAATTGTACCTGCAGAAAAAGCAAGAGACGTTGGTATTGACAGAAGTATGATTTCTGCATATGGACATGATGATAGAGTTTGTTCATTCGCAGGTTCAAAAGCTATTTTAGAAATTGAAACTCCAACAAAAACTGCTGTTGGTATGTTTATGGATAAAGAAGAAGTGGGTTCTATGGGTAACACTGGTTCTGAGTCGAAATATTTTGAGAATATAGTTGCAGAATTAATTGCTCTTCAAGACTCGAATTATTCAGATTTACTTGTAAGACGTTCATTTATGAATACTAAAGTACTATCAGCTGATGTTTGTGCTGGATTTGATCCTAATTTTCCAGAGGCTTATGATAAAAGAAATTCTGGTATGATTAGTCACGGAGTACAACTAGTTAAATATACTGGTAGTAGAGGAAAGGGTGGCTGTAACGATGCCAACGCTGAATATGCATCTGAGGTTAGAAATATATTTACTAAAAACGGAGTAGTTTGGCAAACTGGAGAACTTGGAAAAGTAGATCAAGGCGGTGGAGGTACTATCGCTTATATCCTTGCAAATGCCGGAGCTGAAGTAATTGATTGTGGCGTACCAATGCTTAGTATGCATGCTCCTTATGAACTTGTAAGTAAAGTTGATGCTTATATGACTTATAAAGCATACAAAGCTTTTATTAATAGATAATATATTGAATAATATGTATATTTATTTTGTTAATTTATATAAAAGTCATACCTTAGTTATATCAAACTAAGGTATGACTTTTTAAAATTTAAATATGTTCTTTTAAACTCCTGAACCCCTTATACATAGATAGTTTGCTATTGACAATAAATTTAAAAAAGGGTATGATATTTAAAGATAATGGTGTATCTAATAATAATAGTAAATGACGACCGATTCTTCGGTCTTAAATTTTGAATAAAAACGGGAGGTGAAAATAATTAATAATTTATTAAGTTTTATTCCAGTAATAATAATTACCCCTATAAGTTTTGTAATAGGTTATTATATAAGGAAAAGTACTGCTGAAAAGCTTATTATATCAGCAGAAACAAAATCAAAGGAAATTATTTTAGAATCGGAAAAGAAAGCTGAAACTGTAAAAAAAGAGAAAATAATAGAAGCAAAAGAAGAAATTCACCAAATAAGATTCGAGTTAGATAAAGAAGTAAAAAGCAGAAGGAATGAAATTTCTAAATTAGAAAAAAGAAATCTTCAAAAAGAAGAGACTCTTGAAAGAAAATCAGATAATTTAGAAAGAAAAGAAGATAAATTATCGTTAAAATCTAAGGAAGTAGAAGATAAACTTTCTGAAATTTCAAATATGCATGATAAACATATGAAGGAGCTTGAGAGAATTTCAGGCCTTACAACTGAAGAAGCAAAAAATCAATTACTTACAAGTGTTGAAAAAGAAGTTAGACATGAATCTGTAGTATTAATACGCGATACTTTAGGCAAAGCTAAAGAAGAATCAAGTAAAAAAGCTAAAGAAATTTTAGCATTTGCTATTCAAAAATGTGCTGCTGATTTTGTATCTGAAACTACGGTTTCTTTAGTAAACCTTCCAAACGATGAAATGAAAGGAAGAATTATAGGAAGAGAAGGACGTAATATTAGAGCACTTGAATCACTCACAGGAGTTGATTTAATTATCGATGATACACCAGAAGCTGTAATACTATCATCTTTTGATCCTATTAGAAGAGAAATCGCAAGACTTGCACTTGAAAAATTAATAATTGACGGAAGAATTCATCCGACAAGAATTGAAGAAATGGTAGACAAATCAAGAAAAGAAATGGATGCACATATCAAAGAAATTGGAGAAAATGCTACTTTTGATGCTGGTATTCACAATTTACACCCTGAACTTGTAAAGTTATTAGGTAGACTAATGTACAGAACAAGCTATGGTCAAAATGTATTATCACATTCGCTTCAAGTATCATTTTTAGCAGGGGCAATGGCTGCTGAACTTGGAGTTGACGTTAGAATAGCTAAAAGAGCAGGTTTACTTCATGATATAGGTAAATCAATCGACCACGAAGTAGAGGGTACACATATTGAAATTGGTATGAATTTACTTAAAAAATATAAAGAATCACCTGCAGTGATACACGCAATGAGCACACACCATGGTGATTTTGAACCAGAAACAATAGAAGCAATTTTGGTTACAGCAGCAGATGCAGTTTCCGCTGCAAGACCTGGAGCTAGAAGAGAAACACTTCAAACCTATATTAAAAGATTAGAAACTTTAGAAGCAATCGCTTCATCTTATGAAGGCGTTGATAGATCGTTTGCAATACAAGCAGGAAGAGAAATACGTGTTATGGTTATTCCTGAAAAAATTAATGACGATGAAATGGTTCTTATAGCAAGAGAAATTAGTAAAAAAATTGAAAATGAACTTGATTATCCTGGACAAATAAAAGTATCTCTTGTGAGAGAAAGCAGAGTAGTTGAGTATGCAAAATAGTGTTAATTTTTAAAACAAATCCTAACTCAATTTAGATATATTGAGTTAGGATTTTTTATTTTTATATATCTAAGAAATTTATCCGATGCCTTAGAGTTCTAATACCCCCACTACTTAAAAAAGTGGTGGATAAAGAACTCTAAAAAGGCCCTGGATTATGTTTTCTAAGATTCAGTGGGAGTAAAAACTCCCTCTGAATCCAAGAAATTCATTTATGGAGTGCATGTTAAAGTAACGTAAAAAAGAAAAAGATACATATTAAAATATGTATCTTTTTCTTTCTATAGTAAAGGAAGGTAATTGTGTATATTATTTTCTCCAAAATAAAACATTGGTTTTTTTATTCATAGTTGCTTTGAAAGAAATGTCTGTAGTACTAAAGCCTATTGCAAGTACATTGTCATAAGAATCATATAGTGAACCGTAAGTTACAGCGCTTGGAGGCGAAAGCTTATCGTTACTATTACTAGCAGCTTTTGAAAGCGCTTTAATAAATTCTTTTCCGATTTCTTTTGCTCTATTTTTATCAATTTGTTGATTTAGAAGAATTCCAAAACCAATTGTACCTTTTTGTACTACAATTATTGAGTTATCAACTTCAGGATTATCGTTACATATATTTCTTGCATACTCTATCATACTCATGGTAAGTTTTGGAAGATTGTTTCCTTTTTTATCTATAAACATCGAACCATCTAATTTAATCTCTCTATCAAAATTATCCATATCTATATAGATATCTTTATATGGAGACTCTTTGGGTGTTAAGAAATAAATTAGAGTAAAAGATAGTATTGCAACTGCGATGATTAGGCCAATGATTTTTCCAAGGTTTTTATTTATTTTAAATGATTTTTTTTTAGGTTTGTTTTCTATTTCTTTTTTCATTTTCTCATCTAATCTTTCGATTCGTCTTTTGAATTTTTCGCTAGTTCCACCTAATTTTTGATTTTCTATTAATTCAATAGCCTTAAGACAAATATCTTTTGATTCTTGATATCTTTTTTTCTTTTCAAGGATTATTGAAGGTCTCTCATAACAAAAAGATGTATTGGGAAAGTAATTTTGCAAAATTTCTAAATAAATTTTTAGAGATTCACTTTCTTTACCAACCTTATCAAAAATTTTTGCTTTTTCAATTAATTTATACATTTCAGCTAGTCTATTTTTTTCCATATTTTATATTTGATGAAAACATCAAAATCTCCTTTATATATATTTATCCGATGCCTTAGAGCTCTAATACCCCCACTTCTTAAAAAGTGGGGGATAAAGAACTCTAAAAAGGCCCTGGATTATGTTTTCTAAGATTCAGTGGGAGTAAAAACTCCCACTGAATCTTAGAAATTCATTTATGTACTATTTGTAAGTGTTATCGGCATAAATTTAAAAAAAATTATATATTTTAAAAATAAATGATTAAAAATCTTTATTTAGGGTAAGTATCAATTGAGAGGATAACAAGATGTTAATCGTCTATAATGAAATCTTAATAGAAGGTTTCAAGCGAAAAGGCAATTATATTGAAAAGTGTATGCGCAAAACTGTAGGACCTAAATTGTATTATAAGTAATATGACAAGGTAGCCAGATGCCGAATGAAGAGATTATTGACAATTTAATAGAAAAGTAAGTTGTGAATAAACTTTTCTTTCTGTAAAAAGCAAACTCATCGTGAGGTGGGGACGCAAAACTATAGGGTCTTTATTAAAGATAGCCAGATACTGAAGGGAAGAAATATGACAAAGTCATATAAAAGAACTAAAACAATGAAAAGTTTTAGTTACGACGAAAAATGTTTATATTCATTATTGTAACATCAAGTATATAAAAATTATAAAATAAAAGTTATAAACTTAAAAAGTTTTATTAATTTGATGACTGATTTATAAAAAATCAAATCAGAATTAACTACTTTTAATTTATAAATATATATAACTTCATAAGAAATAAAGTCTTATGTTAATGATGTACCAACAATAACAGAATGGAGTTTTCCTCTCAATAATTTTAATATTATAATCAAAAAAACTTTACTTAAATGGTGAAGTTTTTTAGCGTTTTTGAGAATTTATATATTTGATAAAAAAAATACAAAACATATCTTGACAAAATTAGTAGGGTATAATATACTACAAATGAATTCCAAGCTAATTAGTAAGGATTAGATTTGAATTGAAAGTGGGTGTAGTAATGAAATTATCTACAAAAGGACGATATGGTCTTAGAGCAATGTTTGAACTTGCACTAAATTATGAAAAAGGACCTATTTCTCTTCATAGCATATCTAAGCGTCAGGACATTTCGCTTAATTATTTAGAGCAATTATTTTCTCAGCTTAAAAAAGCAGGTCTTGTTAAAAGTGTTAGAGGCAAACAAGGTGGGTACTTTATAGAAAAAGAGCCAAAAGAAATCTTTGTTGGTGAAATTCTTGCTATTTTAGAAGGAGAACTTGCTCCAACAGAATGCGTTAAGGATTTAAGTAAAGATGATAATTGCTCTTATGCAGATTATTGCGTTACCAGAACAATTTACAATGAAATTAAAAAGAGTATACATGATGTTGTTTATTCAATTAATCTACAAGATATGTTAGATGAACATTATGAAAATGTTTTAACAGATATCGATACATCAAAATGCTACTGTTAAAAATAAAAAAGGAGCTTTCTTATGACAAAAAAATTATACTTAGATTATTCGGCTACAACTCCAGTGAAAAAAGAAGTACTAGATGCGATGATTCCTTATTTTACAGAAGTTTTTGGAAATCCATCAAGTATTCATAAGTTTGGTAGAGATGCAAAAGCAATTGTTGCTTCTTCAAGAGAAAAAATTGCTAATTTAATTAATTCAAGAGCAGATGAAGTGTATTTCACAGGTGGTGGATCTGAATCTGATAATTGGGCTATAAAAGGTGTTATGCGAGCGAATAAGAAAAAAGGAAATCATATAATTACTACTAAAATTGAACATCACGCAGTGCTACATACATGTGATTACTTATATAGAGAAGGTTATGAAATAACATATTTGGACGTTGATGAATATGGAATGATAAGTTTAGAAGATTTGGAAAATGCAATTACTGATAAAACTGTATTAATTTCAATTATGTTTATTAATAATGAAGTGGGAACAATGGAACCTATAAAAGAAATTGGAAATATTGCAAGAAAACATGGAGTTATTTTTCATACAGACGCTGTTCAGGCACTTGGAAATGTTAAAATAGATGTTGATGATTTTAATATTGATTTACTTTCAATGTCATCGCATAAAATATATGGTCCAAAAGGCATTGGTGCTCTTTATATTAGAAAAGGTATTAAAATTCATAATTTAATCGAAGGTGGAGCTCAGGAAAAGAAAAGAAGGGCTGGTACAGAAAACGTAGCGGGAATAGTTGGATTTGCAAAAGCTGCTGAAATAGCTGGAGAAAATTTAGATGCTCATATTGAAAAATTAGTTTATTTAAGAGAAAGACTTGTTAAAGGTATAATGGATAATATTGATTATGTCAAGTATAATGGACATCCTACTAAAAGGCATCCTGGTAATGTAAATGTGTGCTTTGAATTTATTGAGGGTGAATCGCTGCTTCTAAGTTTAGATTTAGTTGGTATAGCGGGTTCAAGTGGTTCAGCTTGTACATCAGGTTCTCTTGATCCTTCACATGTTTTACTAGCTCTTGGTTTAACTCATGAAATAGCGCATGGTTCTTTAAGACTTACAATTGGTGATTTTACAACTGAAGAAGATGTAGATTATGTAATAAAAGAATTACAACCAATTGTTCATAGATTAAGAATAATGTCACCACTTTATGATAAAGTTATTAAAGGAGGAAAATAATATGTATACAAATACAGTGATGGATCATTTTACTAACCCAAGAAATGTTGGTGAAATAGAAAATGCGGATGGTATGGGCGAAGTAGGTAATGTTAAATGTGGAGATATCATGAGAATGTATCTTAAAATAGAAGGAGATATTATTGTTGATGTTAAGTTTAAAACTTTCGGATGTGGATCTGCAGTTGCATCTTCAAGTATTTCAACTGAATTAATAAAAGGAAAAACGATTAAAGAAGCTTTAGCTCTTACAAATAGAGAAGTTATTACAGCGCTTGGTGGTCTCCCACCAGTAAAAGTACATTGTTCAGTTCTTGCTGAACAAGCAATAAAAGCGGCTATTTTAGATTATGCCAATAAAAATAATTTGGTTTTTGAAGAATTAGCGGGATTTAATCCTGATGAGCTTGATCATGAACATTAATTGTATGCAGCCTCTATTGATTTAATCTTTAGAGGCTTTTTTGG
Organism: Helicovermis profundi; assembly: GCF_033097505.1. Lineage (NCBI taxonomy): Bacteria > Bacillati > Bacillota > Clostridia > Peptostreptococcales > Caminicellaceae > Helicovermis > Helicovermis profundi. The sequence continues at coordinate 1,493,904 of NZ_AP028654.1, forward strand.
AGGATGTATGAAAGAAATGTTAGATAAGAAAAAAGTCGTTGTTGGTATGAGTGGTGGAGTTGATAGTACTGTTGCTGCCTATAAATTAAAAGAACTTGGTTATGAAGTCATTGGTATAAATATGAAACTTTGGAAGGAAGAAAAATTTGAAGATGAGCAATTCGAAAATGATGGTGGATGTTGTTCTCTTTCTTCAGTAAATGACGCAAGAAGAGTTTGTTCAAAATTAGATATTCCTTTTTATGTTGTGAATTTTAAGGAAATTTTCAAGAAAAAAGTAGTTGATTATTTTGTAGATGATTATCAAAACGGTAGAACGCCAAATCCTTGTATTGCATGTAATAAATTTATTAAATTTGATGCGCTTCTAAGAAAAGCGCATGAACTTGGTGCTTATTATGTAGCGACAGGTCATTATGCAAAGATTGAATACGATAATAATATAAATAGATATTTGGTTAAAAAATCAAATGAAGATAAAAAAGACCAAACATATGCTATATATAATTTGACTCAGGAACAATTGAAACATACGCTAATGCCGCTCGGTGATTTTAACTCTAAAGATGATGTAAGAAAAATAGCTAACTCGTTTGATTTTTCTATGTCAAAAAAGAAAGATTCTCAGGAAATTTGCTTTGTTCCTGATGATGATTACTCAGGTTTTGTAGAAAGATATATTGATAAAAAATTTACTAAAGGAAACTTTATTGATCTTAAGGGGAAAATATTAGGAAAACATAATGGAATTATTAACTATACAATAGGGCAAAGAAAAGGTCTTGGTATAACTTTTGGAAAGCCAACATATGTAATTGATATTAATTCTAAAACTAATGAAATTACTTTAGGTGATAATGAAGGAGTATTTAAGAAAAATCTGATTGCAAATGAATTTAATAGCATTTATTATGATAAAATCGAAGGTGAATTAGAAGTTTATGCAAAAATAAGATATAGTGCTAAACTCACAAAATGTATTATTTCAGTTATTGAAGAGGATAAAATTAAAGTTACTTTTATGTCTCCTGTAAGGGCAATTACTCCAGGGCAAGCAGTAGTGTTTTATAAAGGTGAATATATGATTGGTGGTGCAACCATAGAGCGTTCTTTTTAAAAACAAATTGTTGTAGAAAATAATTGAAATTTTTGTTATAATGAATTAATCCCTATATTATTAGGGTTTTTTTTATGCTAGTTGATTTTAAAAATATTAATATAATTGGATAAATTTAATGAGGTGATTTTTTTGGAAAAAATGGGTTTGAATGAAATTAGAAGTAAATTTTTAGAATTCTTTGAAAGTAAGAATCATTATGTTGAATCAAGTTTTTCGCTTGTACCACAAAATGATAAAAGTTTATTATTAATCAATGCAGGTATGGCTCCAATGAAAAATTATTTTATGGGACTTGATACTCCACCTAGTAAAAGAATGGCAACTTGCCAAAAATGTATTAGAACTGGTGATATTGATAATGTTGGTTTAACAGATAGACATGGAACTTTTTTTGAGATGCTTGGTAATTTTTCTTTTGGAGATTATTTTAAAAATGAGTCGATAGAATGGGGATGGGAGTTTATTACAAAATGGCTTAAATTACCAATTGATAAACTTTGGGTGACTGTTTATGAAGAAGATGATGAAGCGTATGATATTTGGAAAGATAAAATTGGAATTCCAGAGGAAAGAATTGTTAGATTAGGTAAGGACGATAATTTTTGGGAAATAGGAACTGGACCATGTGGACCATGTTCAGAGATATTTTTTGATCGCGGTGAAAAATATGGCTGCGGATTAGATGGATGTAAACCTGGGTGTGAATGTGATAGATATATTGAATTTTGGAATCACGTATTTACACAATTTAATAGAGATGAAAAAGGTGAGTATACACCACTAGCAAATAAAAATATTGATACTGGTATGGGACTTGAAAGAATCGCATGTATTATGCAAGATGTGGATACGATTTTTGAAATTGACACTTTAAATCATATTTTAACTAAAGTTTGTAAAATTTCTGATAAAGAATATGGAAAACTTAGAAAAAATGATATTTCAATTAGAATTATAACTGACCACATTAGAGCCGTTAGTTTTTTGATTGGAGATGGTGTTCTTCCTAACAATGAAGGAAGAGGTTATGTTTTAAGGAGACTTCTTAGAAGAGCTGCAAGACACGGAAGATTGCTTGGAATTAAAGGGAAGTTTTTATCAGATTTAGTGGATGAAGTTATTTTGGTTTCTGGTGAGGCATATCCAACTTTAATAGAAAGAAAAGATTATATAAAAAAGATTATTTTTGTAGAAGAAGAACGTTTTGAGCAAACAATTGATCAAGGATTATCTATTTTAAAAGAATACGTGGACCAACTATTAATTGAAAATAAAAAAGAGCTTTCTGGTGAAAGAGCATTTAAGCTATATGATACATTTGGTTTTCCTTTAGATTTAACAAAAGAAATTTTAGAAGAACAAAATTTTAGTGTGGATGTTGATTCTTTTAATAGAGAAATGGAAAATCAAAAAAATAGAGCTAGAAACGCAAGAGGAAATGATGATGAACTTAGCTGGGAAGAGGATTTATTCTCACAAGTTGATATAGAAGATGAAATAGAGTTTATTGGTTATAATAATTTAAATAGTGAGTGTAAAATTGTAGCTCTAGTAAAAGAAAATGAAATTACTTCAATTGCATCAGTCGGTGATAAAGTCCAAATTGTACTTGATAAAACGCCTTTTTATCCAAAAGGTGGTGGACAAGTTGGTGATAAAGGTATTATTAAAACAAATAAAGCAAAAATTGTAATTGATGATACAATTAAAGGATTAAATAATTTAATAATTCATAATGGTCAAGTCGTTCTGGGTGAAATAAATGTTGAAGACAGTGTTGATGCTAGAGTTGACTATTCTCTTAGAATGGATACTGCAAGGAATCATAGTGCTACACATTTGCTTCAGAAAGCATTAAAAATAGTCTTAGGTTCACATATAGCGCAAGCTGGTTCATATGTTGATTCGAAAAAGCTACGTTTTGACTTTACACATTTTGAATCTATTAGTAAAGAGGCTTTAAAAGAAGTTGAAGATATAGTAAATGATCATATCCATTTAGCTGAAAATGTTTTTATTAACAATATGAAGATAAAAGAAGCAAAAGAGATGGGTGCCATGGCCTTATTTGGCGAAAAATATGGTGAAGAAGTAAGAGTAGTTAAGATGGGTGAATTTAGCATGGAACTTTGCGGCGGTACACACGTAAGGAATACAAGCGAAATTGGTTCTTTTAAAATCATTTCTGAAAGTGGAGTTGCAGCTGGTGTAAGAAGAATTGAAGCTATAACTGGAAGAAATGTTTCTACTTTACTTGAAAAATATGAAAAAATAATTAATGAGATTTCAAATAACATTAAAGCTAAACCTGAAAATGTTATAGAAAAAGTAAATGCCCTTATTTCTGATAATAATGAATTGTCGAAGGAAATAAAAAAAATGAAAGAGAAATCTGCTGGAAGTTTAGCAGATAATATTGAAAAAGAGATAAAAGTAATTAATGGTTTTAAGGTTGTTGCTAAAAGATTTGATAAAGTTGATATAAATTCATTAAGAGTTATTGCAGATAAATTAAAAGATTCTATTGAGAATTCAATAATTATTTTTGCAGCTGTAAATAACGAAAGTATTAATTTCTTAGTTATGGCATCAAACGAGGCTATTAAAAAAGGAGCTCATGCAGGGAATATTATTAAAGAAGTTTCTAAAGTTGCCAAAGGTGGTGGCGGTGGAAGACCCAATATGGCTCAAGCTGGAGGAAAAGATTTTACTAAAATTGATGAAGCAATTGATAAAGGATTAGAAATTATTAAAAATATATAATTATTATAAATCACTATTTTGTTTATTGATACTTACTTCGGGTAATAATTAATGACAGAATAAAGGAGGCAATTATATGGACAAAACTATGAAATTTTCAGTTGAAAAGCAGCAATCAGAGGAAAGAAAAGAAATATTATTATTTGTTTATAACGCTTTAACAGAGAAAGGATATCATCCTACTAATCAAATGATTGGTTATTTATTGTCTGGTGATCCAACATATATAACTACGCATAAAGATGCAAGAAAAGTGATTAGAAAAGTTGAAAGAGATGAAATTTTAGAAGAAATTTTAGAGTATTATCTAAAAAATAATATTGTAAACAAATAATATGAGTAATTGCCGTTAGAATATTAGAGTTTTGACGGCAATGAATGGAAAGGTAAAAATGAAAATACTAGGACTTGATGTAGGAGATAGTACTATAGGCGTTGCAATAACTGATGATTTATTGATTACTGCTCAGGGCAGAGAAACAATCTTTAGAGAAAGTTTAAAAATTGATATTGATAAGTTGATTGAATATATAATTACTGAAAATGTTAATATAATAGTTGTGGGACTTCCTAAAAATATGAATGGAACTATTGGTATGCAAGGTGAGAAAACAATTAGCTTTGTTAAAAAATTAGAAAAAAAAATAAAGTTTTCTATTAGAACTAAAGATAAAGACGTTAAAATAGAATATTGGGATGAAAGATTAACTTCAAAAGCGGCTGAAAAAACTCTTATTAATGCTAATGTAAGAAGAGATAAAAGAAAAAAAGTTATTGATAAGTTAGCGGCAGTTTATATACTTCAGGGATTTGTTGATAATTACAATATGGTTAATAAAAATAACATGTGAAATGAGGATTAAAATGGATAATATAATTACATTAAAAGATGAAGAAGGTAAAAATGTTGATTTTGAAGTGATTGCAAACTTTAAAGTAGATGATGATGAATATTCAGTACTTTTTCCGATTGAAGAAAATGGGGAAGAAGCACTTCTTTTTAAAGTTATTGGAGAAGAAGGCGGAGAGACTATTTTAGAATATATTGAAAACGACGAAGAATTTAGTAGAGCTTCAAAAGCATACCATGAATTAATGAATGAAAAAAACTAGTTTTACATTGTCAATATTTATCAAAGATGATAAAATTGAAATAGATGAGGTGTTATATGAGTGATAAGTATGATGAACTTAAAGAGAAATTAAAAAACAGAGGTTATAAACTTACTCCACAAAGAAAGTCAATCTTTGATGTTATTATTGATAATATCGGAAAACACTTGAGCACTGAAGATATTTACGATATCGTTAGAAAAAAGTGTTCTGATATTGGACTTGCTACAGTTTATAGAGCGCTAATTTTATTTGATGAAATAGATGTTGTTTCAAAGCTTATACTGGATGATTCTTGTGTAAGGTATGAGATTAATTCACATAGAGAAGGACATTACCATCATCATTTGATCTGTAACAACTGTGGTAAAGTTATTGAAGTGAACGGCGACTATTTAGAAGAACTAGAACATAAAATTGAAACGGAATATGATTTTAAAATTGTTGATCATAAATTGAAATTTTTTGGTATTTGTAGTAATTGTAAAAAAGCCTTGTAATTTTTATTACGGGCTTTGTTTTTGTAAATAATTAGATAATTATTTGCATATATAGGAAGAGGTGTAAAATGGGAAAAAAAATTAGTCACAAATTAAAGATAATCCCTTTAGGTGGATTAAATGAAATTGGAAAGAATATGACAGCATTTGAATATAACAATGAAATTCTTATTATTGATTGTGGTTTGTCATTTCCAAGCGAAGAAATGCTTGGAATTGATGTTGTTATACAAGATATAACTTATCTAAAGAAAAATGAAGAAAAGGTTAAAGGAATTGTATTTACACATGGTCATGAGGACCATATAGGTTCAGTGCCATATTTCCTAAAAGAAATTAATGTTCCACTTTATGGAACAAAGCTAACACTTGGCTTAATTAATGTAAAAATTAAAGATAAGAAAAATTTAGGAAAAGTTGAAATGATAGTTAAAGAACCTGGACAAGCATTTAAAGTTGGATGTTTTGGAGTTGAATTTATTAGAGTAAGTCATAGTATTCCTGATGCAGTATCGGTAGTTTTAACTACTCCTTTTGGTAAGATAGTATACACTGGAGACTTTAAAATTGATTATACTCCAATTGATGGACAAGCAATTGATTTGGGTAGATTTGCGGAGCTTGGAAACGAAGGCGTTACACTACTTATGGCAGAGAGTACTAATGTTGAAAGAGAAGGTTATACAATGAGCGAAAGCACTGTTGGTATAACATTTGATAATATATTTAGGGCATCAACTACTCGAATCATTGTTGCCTCGTTTGCATCAAATATTCATAGAGTTCAGCAAATTGTAAATGCTGCACAAATGAATGATAGAAAAGTCTGTTTTTCTGGAAGAAGTATGGTTAATGTTTCCGAAGTTGCAAAGGAACTTGGTTATTTAAAAATAAATGAGGATACTTTAATTGATATAAAAGATTTAGACAGGTATCCTGATAATGAAATTGTACTTGTTACTACTGGAACACAAGGTGAACCAATGGCAGCTCTTTCTAGAATGGCAAAAGGAGAGCATAGAAACGTTCAAATTAGAGAAGGTGATCTTGTAATCTTTTCCTCTTCACCAATTCCGGGCAATGAAAAAAGTATAAAAAATGTTATTAATTTGCTTTATCAAAAAGGTGCCGAAGTTATATATGAAGCTCTTGCAGATGTTCATGTTTCAGGCCATGCTTGTAAAGAAGAACTTAAACTTATACATGCTCTTGTAAAACCGAAATATTTTATTCCTATTCATGGCGAATATAGCCATCTTAAAACTCATAGTGAACTTGCTCATCAAATGGGAATACCGAATGAAAATATTTTTGTTCTTTCAAATGGTAACACTCTTGAAATAACACAAAACGGAGCAAAAATGGGTAAAAATGTACCAAGTGGAAAGCTTTTAATTGATGGTTTAGGTATTGGTGATGTTGGCAATATTGTACTTCGTGATAGAAAAATTTTATCTGAAGATGGTCTTATGGTAGTAGTTGTTAGTGTAAATAAATCAACAAATACCATTGTTTCGGGTCCTGATATTATTTCTAGAGGCTTTGTTTACGTAAGAGAATCAGAAGAACTTATGCTAGGGGCGAAAAAAGTAGTAAAAGAATCATTAACAAATTGTTTAGATAATAATATTAAAGATTGGGCATCACTCAAAAGTGCTATTAGAAATTCTTTAAGAGAATTTTTATATAGAACTACTAAGAGAAGTCCTATGATTCTTCCTGTTATAATGGAGGTTTAGTATTAATTTGTCGGAGGTGCTATGAAAAATATTAAATTTATAATTTTAGTATTAGTATTAAGTGTATCCCTATTAGGGTGTAATCCGCTTGACTCATTTAATAAAGCAGTTGATTCAAATGATAGTAAAACTCTTATAGTAATAGTTTCAAAAGGCGCAAGTACAAATAAAATTGCAAATATATTAAAAGAAAGGGATTTAATACAAAATGTTACTTCTTTTAAATTGCTTTCAAAAAAATTAAATGCAGACGGAAAAATGCAGGCTGGTAAGTATAAATTATCAAGAAGTATGGATTCTTCTGAGATTATTGAAAAAATGGTAAACGGTGATGTTTTTATAGAAACCGTTAGATTTACAATACCTGAAGGTTTTAACAATAAACAAATAATTCAGGAATTGGTTAAAGATAATCTTATTGATGAAGAAAGATTTATTGATGTATTAAAGAACTATGATTTTAAGTATAAGTTTTTAGAAGGCATAAATAGAAAATATATGTTAGAAGGATTTTTATTTCCTGATACTTATGAAGTGAAAGTAGGTGCATCAGAAGTAGAAATTATTAATATAATGCTTTCAAAATTTGATAAAGTTTTTAAAAAAGAATACTATAAGCAAATTGAAAAAAGAAATATGAGTGTTAATCAAATTGTTACATTAGCTTCTATTATTGAAAGAGAGGCTAAGTTAAATGAAGAAAAGAAAGAGATTTCTGGTATATTTTATAATCGTCTTAAAAAAGGAATGAAACTTCAGTCTTGCGCAACTATTCAATATGCGCTTGGAGAGGTAAAACCTGTATTATATGATAAAGATTTAGAAATCGACTCTCCCTTTAATACTTATAAAAATGTTGGTCTACCACCTTCTCCAATTGCTTCTGCGGGAGTTGATTCCATTGAAGCTGCGATTTATCCTTTGGATACAAAAAATTTATACTTTAATACGTCAAATTTAGGTGATGGATCACATTATTTTTCAAAAACATATAAAGAGCATTTAAAAAATATAAAGAAATCGAAGGTGAACAGTAATTGAGTTTAATTAAAAGCGAAATTGTAAATCCTGTTATTGAAGAATATGTTAGAAGTTTAATACCTAAAAGAAATGATTATTATGAAAATTTACATGTTTTCGCAAAAGAGAATGGTGTCCCAATAGTGCAGCCTGAAGTTGCTACTTTTTTAGAAGTGATAATTAAATCTTCGAATATTAAAAAAGTTCTTGAGATTGGAACAGCTATTGGCTACTCAACGTCTTTAATAGCCGATGCAATTGATGATTCTCATGGTAAAGTTGTTTCAATTGAAGTAAACGAAGAAACATATAAATTGGCAAAGAACAATATAGAAAATCAAGATTTTAATTGCCCTATTGAATTGAAATTTGGTGATGCTAGAGATGTTTTAAGTAAAATAGATGATAAATTCGATATGATATTTATTGATGCAGCTAAAGGACATTATAAACATTTTTTTGATTTATGTTATGATAAGCTAAAAAATAAGGGAATTGTTATATCTGATAATGTTCTTTATAAAGGAATGATAGCATCGGATAAATATGTTATAAGAAGAAAAAAAACAATTGTAAAAAGGATGAGGAATTATCTTGAATATATAACATCACAAAAGAACCTTAAAACAACTATTATGCCCTTTGGTGATGGTGTAGCAGTGACTTATAAAATGGAGGACGAAAATGAATAAAGTAGAACTTTTAGCTCCTGCTGGAGATTTACAGAAGCTAAAATTTGCATTAACATATGGTGCTGATGCTGTTTATATTGGCGGTCAAATTTTTGGTTTAAGATCAAGTGCTAAGAATTTTACTTTTGATGAGATGAGTCAAGGAATTGCGTTTGCGCATAATCTTGATAAAAAAGTTTATTTGGTACTTAATATTATTCCCCATAATGATGATTTTAAATTACTCGATGAATATCTAAATGAAATAAAAAAACTTGATATTGATGCATTAATTTTATCTGATCCCGGCACTCTTATGTATGTAAAAGAGTATTTACCGGAGAAAGAGATACATTTAAGTACTCAGGCTAACAACACTAATTATTTAAGTGCTAAGTTTTGGCATAATCAAGGTATAAAAAGAGTTATAATTGCTAGAGAACTTTCTTTTAATGAGATAAAAGAGATTAGAGATAATACACCTGATTCTTTAGAAATTGAAGCCTTTGTTCACGGGGCAATGTGTATTTCATATTCTGGTAGGTGTTTACTTAGTAACTACATGACTGGACGTGATGCAAATAAAGGTGAATGCGCACAAGCTTGTAGATGGAAATATAAACTTGTTGAAGAAAAGAGACCTGATGAATATTATCCAGTAGTTGAAGACGAAAGTGGAACATTCTTCTTTAATTCAAAAGATTTATGTATGATTGAACATATACCTGATTTAATCGAATCTGGTCTTTCAAGTCTAAAAATAGAAGGAAGAATGAAGAGTCTTTATTATGTTGCTAATATTATTAGAGTATATAGAGAAGCTATTGATAAATATTATAAAAGTAAAGAAAAATTTAAATATGACCAAAATTGGCTAGATGAAATAAAAAAAGCATCACATAGAAAATTTACTACAGGTTTTTACTTAAAAAAGCCTGATGAAAATGATCAACTTTATTCAAGTAGTTCTTATATAAGAGAATATGATTTTTGTGGTATAGTAAAAGATTATGACGTAAATAGTAAATACGCATTAGTCGAGCAAAGAAACAGAATGTTTATTGGGGATAAAATTGAAATAATAGGACCAAATTATTTTTATCACGAGCAATTAATTACAGAAATGTACGACAAAAATGATAAGCCTATAGAAGTTGCACCTCATGCACAAGAAATAATTAAAATTAAGATAGATGTTCCAGTGAATGAATTTTATATTTTAAGAAAGGAAAAGGTGGAAAACGTTGGAAAATAGGCCGATATTAATAGGAATTTGCGGCGGTACAGGTTCTGGTAAAACTACAGTTGCTAAATCAATATTCAAATCTTTACCTGAAAAAAATATTGCAATTATTGAACAAGATGCATATTATAGGGATCAAAGTTATTTAGAACTTGAAGAAAGAGTGAAAACTAACTACGATCATCCTCTTGCTTTTGACACGGATTTACTTATTGAACAATTAACTGATTTACTAAAGGGAAAAGAAATAGAAAAACCTAATTATAATTTTTCTACTCATACTAGAGAGACTGTAACTACAAATGTAAAACCGAAAGATATAATTATACTCGAAGGTATTATGATATTAGAAGATCAAAGACTAAGAGATTTGATGGATATTAAAATTTTTGTAGATACAGATGCTGATGTTAGAGTTATAAGGCGTATAACAAGAGATATCAAAGAGAGAGGAAGAACTCTTGAATCGGTAATAGGTCAGTATCTTAACACTGTAAAGCCGGCACACGAACTATTTATTGAGCCAACAAAAAAATTTGCAGATATAATTATACCAGAGGGTGGATATAATAAAGTTGCAATAGATATATTAACAGCTAAAGTTAAAAATGTAATTTCAGAAAAATATAAGTAATTAATAGAAAAGCTCTAATGTATAAAGGTTTGTATTAAAACTTTTAGATATTAGAGCTCTTTAGTTTCATAGCTTTTTAGTGTAAGAAATAAGCTTTTAAATCCCTTCCACCAGTTAGGATCCTCAGCATAGATACTATTTAGCCAAAGAAAAGGGTCGACCCCGTAAGGCCTAGTTTTTAACCTAGAATTTATGGTCTGACATGCTATTTTAGTAGAATCTTCAATATCTGTATTATACCTTTCCCAGCTAATGAAAACGTTGTAAGGATTATTTGCAATCCTTTTAGCATATTTATTTGTTTTTGGAACAAAACCTTGTTCTTGACCAGTTAAAGCAAACAAAAGGTATGGATTTATATTATAATCTTTTGATATATTAATAATTGTTGAAAAGTAAGGTTCATTTATTAGGTATGAATTTCTTTTTACTAAATATTTCTTTAGTGATGATTCATTGATTATTTGATATTTAAGAAAATTTGGTATTCCAGGTTTAATCTTAGAATATATAATATTTGATGAATCGACCACTTCTTTTTCATAAGTTTCTTTACTTATATTAAAAATAGAATTCAATTCTAAAAATGATATATCATATTTATTTGGATGCTTACTTATACTAGAAAAAATAAATATTGAAGCAAATAAAAATATAATTAAAAGCGTCGGTACTGATAGTTTATTGAATCTAATTTTGTTTATAATATAAAGTAGATTGAAATGGAAATTAAATTTTTTATTGAAATATTCATCATTTGTTTCATTGGTGATTCTATGAATATTACTATGTATATTTATATCAGAAGTATCACTAAAAATTTTCTCATTTTGTGAAGTTTGACTTATAAGTATTTTCTTAATTAATTCACTTGTAGGTACAATATTTGTACTTTTATTAAACCACTTAAGTATCATATTGATTTTTCTTTCTACTGGCAACTCTATATGTAAAAGATAGTTAAAAATAATGTATTGAGTGATTTCGTTATTCTTGTAGATAAATTCATTTAGAATGCTGTTTTTAATCTTATTCCTAAAAGAATAATCAATTCCAAATAAATTGTTATTTATTATTTTATTTAATTCGGTAGATAAAAGATTAATTTTATCATCTTTAGATGCAAAACTATATTGATATTCAATATTTTTCTTGATTTGACTAATTATAGTTTTAGATAAAATAACATTTTTCTTCAGTTCAATTAAAGCTTCATTCATTTTATCCTCCAATTTACTTTACTATTAACATTATATATGAAAATTAGAGAATTTAAAATATAATGAACATTAAAAATAAAAAATTACACATATAAATGTCTTGATTGAACTAGGTAAAATATGTTAATATATTATGAGGTGTTTTTTTTATGGATTCAAAAACGGAAATGATTTCACTACTTGGTCATCCAGTGTCACATAGTTTCTCGCCAATTATTCATAATAAAATTTTGGCTGAATACAGTATTAATGCTTTTTACAATGCACTTGATATATTACCATCTGATTTGAACGTAGCAATTATGGGTTTGAAAGCTTGCAATATTAAAGGAATGAATGTAACTATACCTCATAAGGAAAAAATCGTTAAATTATTAGATTGTGTTTCTGAGGAAGCAAGTAAAATTGGCTCAGTGAATACTATAGTGAATGAATCGGGTAAGCTTAAAGGATATAACACTGATTATATAGGTTTTATAAATTCTCTTATTATTAATAATATTGAATATAAAAAGAAAAAAGTTGCTCTTCTTGGTTACGGAGGAGCGGCAACTGCTATATTATATGCTTTAAACGAAAACTTATGTGATTGCCATATATTTGTTAGAAATATTGAAAAGACAAAATCTAAAATTGATCAATTAAAATATGAGTTGTTTACTGGTGTAAATATTAAGCCTTTAGAAGAATTCGATTTAACAGCATATTCTTATGATATTGTAATTAATTCTACTCCATTAGGTATGGGAGAGTTGATTGATATATCTCCAGTTTCATTAAAAAATGCTAATGTAAATTGTCAAGTTGTCGATATTATATATAATCCAAGTGAGACAAAATTTTTAAAAGAGGCTAAAAAATACAATTTGAAATATATTAATGGAATCGATATGCTAATAGAACAAGCGCTTGAATCTTTTTTTATGTGGACAGGTATTAGAGCAGATAGAAATGTTGTTATATTGGAATTAAAAAAATTAAATATTTTATTTTAGATCAAGTGATGTATTATTTTAAATGGACGCCTATATAATACTGATGAAGTGGCGTAACCGACTAATCGTAATTGATTAGTTTTTTTTGTTTTATTTTAATTAATTAATACATATAATATTTTGGTTAAACCTTATAGAAATGAAAATGCGGATTTTAAATATATTAAAATATATTTTAATTTAGCTTTATTATTAAATGAGAGTGGTGAAAGCATGGCTTTAAATAAAATTGCACATATTAGACTAGGCGATTTATTAGTTAAGGATGGGAAAATAACTTCCGAACAATTACAAGTAGCACTTCAGGTGCAAAAGGAAAAAAAATCTAAACTTGGTAATGTCCTTATAGAATTAAAATATGTAACTAATAATGATATTCTTGAAGTTCTTGAACTTCAACTTGGAATACCAAGGTTGGATTTAGAAAGATATATTGTGGACCCAGAAGTTCCTAAAATACTATCAGAGGATTTTGCAAGGAAAAATTTAGTTCTTCCAATTAAAACTGATGGTAATATACTTACAGTTGTTATGGCGGATCCGTTAAATATAATATTGATTAATGATATTGAAATTATAACAGGTTATAGGGTGGACCAAAAGGTCGCTCTTGATTCAGAAATTACAAATGCAATTGATAAGTACTTTAGTAAAAATAAAGCAGAAAAAGCAGTTGAAGAGTTTACTAAAGATTTAGAACTTGGGGATAATAATAGTATTGATAAAGAGATATTAAGGGAAGTAAATAAAGCTCCTGTTGTTAGATTAGTTAATACAATTATTCTTCAGGCAGCACAGCAAAATGCGAGTGATATTCATATTGAACCAGAGGAAGACTATTTGCGAATTAGGTTTAGGGTTGATGGTGATTTATCAGAAATTATGAGGCCGTCAAATCAGACGCATGGTGCTATTATAACTCGTATAAAAATAATGGCTAAGATGAATATTGCTGAAAGAAGAAAAGCTCAAGACGGAAGGATAGAAATGGTTGTAAATAACAGGGACTTAGATTTAAGAGTTTCTTCTATACCAACTATTTATGGAGAAAAAATTGTAATCAGAATTTTAGATAGAAGCACTTTTTTGCGTGATAAAACAGAACTGGGCTTACTAGAAAAGTCTTTTAAAAACTTTAATACATTATTAAAAAATAAAAATGGAATTATTTTAGTTACAGGTCCGACGGGTTCAGGTAAATCTACAACACTTTATTCAATGTTAAGTGAATTAAACAATGACTCGAAAAATATTCTTACTATTGAAGATCCTGTTGAGTACAGAATGAAAGGTATTATTCAATCTCAAGTTAATGCAAAAGCAGGTTTTGATTTTTCAAATGGTTTAAGATCTTTTTTAAGACAAGATCCAGATATTATTATGGTTGGTGAAATTAGAGATCATGATACCGCAGAAATTGCTATGAGAGCTGCCATAACAGGCCATTTGGTTATTAGTACTCTTCATACTAATAGTGCAGTTTCAACAATTTTTAGATTGATAAATATGGGTATAGAACCTTACCTTGTTGCATCTTCTATAAAAGGAATCATAGCACAACTATTAGTTAAAAAAACTTGCGAAGAATGTAAATTGCCTTACATCCCAGATGAAATTGAAAAAAAAGCATTGGGGATTAGGGATGATGAAAATATAGAATTATATAAAGGTATGGGTTGCAGTAAGTGCGGTGGAACTGGATTCAAAGGAAGAATTGCTATTTATGAAATAGTTATGATAGACCAGTATGCGAGGAAACTAATTATTAAAGGTGCTTCAATAGATGATTTGGAAGATTATGTTAGAAAAAGTGGCAATGATAGTATTCAAGATAATTGTAGACAACTAGTTCTTAATGGCGTTACGACTTTTGGAGAATTTATGAAAATTACTCATTCGTTTGAGGAATAAGGGTGGATATATGGATATTAAAGATTTATTAGGAGTTGCTTTGGAGTATAAGGCATCGGATATACATTTTACTGTTGGAATTCCTCCTGTATTTAGAATAGATGGAAAATTAATTAGACTAAAGGATATTGGTCGAATTATGCCTGACGACACAAAACAAATAGCTGATCAGTTATTCGATGATTATACTAGGAAGGTCTTTGAAGAAAATGGGGAAGTCGATTTTTCACATTCAATTATTGGAATAGGAAGATTTAGAGTTAATATATTTAAGCAAAGAGGGAGTATTAGTTTAGCTCTAAGAGCAGTTCCTCTTGAAGTTCCTACTACTGAAGATCTTAAACTCCCTGATATTATAAATAAATTAGCTGATAATAGAAGAGGATTGGTTTTAGTTACAGGACCAACAGGATCTGGTAAATCAACTACACTCGCTGCTATGCTAAATCATATTAATCAAACAAGAGGTGAACACATTCTAACACTTGAAGACCCTATTGAATATTTGCATAGACATGGGAAAAGTATTGTAAATCAAAGAGAAATACATCATGATTCAAAATCATATGCAAACGCTTTAAGAGCAGCTTTAAGACAAGATCCGGATGTTATTTTAATAGGTGAGATGAGAGACCTTGAAACTATTTCAATTGCAGTTACTGCAGCTGAAACAGGTCACTTAGTTTTTTCTTCACTTCATACAATTGGTGCGGTAAGTACGATTGACAGAATAATCGATGTTTTTCCACCAAACCAACAGCAACAGATTAAAGTTCAACTTGCTTCTGTTCTTCAAGGAGTTGTATCACAGCAACTTATAAAACGTTTAGATGAAAAAGGTAGGGTTGCAGCTATTGAAGTAATGATTGCAAATGCAGCTGTAAGAAATCATATTCGTGAAGGAAAAGCACATATGATAATGAATAGTATACAAACAGGAAGAAAAGATGGGATGATTTCTATGGATACTTATCTTTCAGAGTTATATAAAAAGAAGCAAATTTCTTACGATGAAGCACTTTCTCATAGCATTGATAAAGATATGCTAATGAGGTTAATATAGAAAAAAGTTATACAAATAAGCGGGTGATTTGTTGTCAAAATATCATTATTCAGGAAAAACTAAACAAGGTCAAAATGTTAAGGGAACAATGGATGCTGAGTCAAGTAGCGAGGTTGTTGTAGCTCTTAAAAGACAAGGTATATTTCCACTTAAAGTTGAGAAAAATATTACTGCAAAACGTGATATTTCAATAAAATTGTTTAAGAAAAAAATAAAAGTAAAAGATGTAGCTATATTTTGTAGACAGTTTCATACAATAGTTAGTTCAGGAATTTCTTTAATAGAATGCCTTGATATATTGAGAAAGCAAACTGAAAATAATCAATTTAAAGAAATTATCTCCGATATGTACGAGGATGTGCAAAAAGGAGTTTCCCTTTCTAAAGCGATGCAGTCCTTTAAAAATACTTTTCCTGATATTTTAATAAATATGGTACATTCAGGAGAAATATCTGGTCAACTTGATACAATAATGAAGAGAATGGCAGAGCATTTTGAAAAGGAAAATAAAATTAATAATAAAATTAAAGGAGCGATGGTTTATCCTATTATCCTAATTGTTATTTCTTTTATAGTTTCAGGTGTCTTACTAGTATTTGTACTGCCAGGCTTTATTGGTATGTTTGCAAGTTTTAATGTTGAACTTCCACTTCCTACAAGAATGCTTCTGGCTTTTGGTGAAATTATAAAAAAATATTGGTATATTATTTTAGGAGCTATTATAGGACTAATATTTTTCTTTAAAAGATTTATTGGAACTTATGAAGGAAGACTTAAATTTGATAAATTCAAACTTCATTTACCTGTTATAGGAAAAGTTAATAAAAAAATTGCAACTTCAAGGTTTGCAAGAACACTTTCAACAATGTTATTAAGTGGTATATCTATAATAGATGCACTGGAAATTGTTATTAAAGTTATGGGAAATGCTTCAGTTTCTGAGAAGATAACTGAATCACTTGAAGGTATAAAAAAAGGTGAGGGTGTTGCCCTACCGCTTAGTAAAACCAATATTTTCCCGCCTATGATGATATCAATGATTGAAATAGGTGAAGAAACAGGCTCTTTAGATGAACTACTTGAAATGAGCGCTGAGTTTTATGATGAAGAAGTTGAAATTGCAATTGAAGGTATGATTCAAATGATTAATCCAGTTATATTACTTTTTATGGCTGCTGTAGTTGGAACGATTGTAATGGCGATTGCACTTCCAATGTTTGATATGTACAATCATTTACAAATGTAAAAACTGTAAATTATATGGTTTTTATGGTATAATTAGTCTTTAAAAGGCTTTGCTTTTTAAAATAAATATTAAAAATATAAAGGAGAGGGATTATGTTAAAATTTTTCGGAAAGAGATTAAGAAACAAAAAAGGATTTACTTTGGTTGAATTACTTGTAGTTATTGCAGTACTAGGTATTATAGCAGGAATTGCTATACCAAAAATGACAGGTGTTACTACTATGTTTAAGGATAAGGCGGATGTTGCTACAGCTGAGAATATACTTAGACAAGCAGAAGTTATGGTTCAATCGGGTAATCTTACTGATACAGCAACAACTACTGAGAGACTAATGACTACAGGTGATGGTAGTGAATTTGGAGAAGCAATAACATCGACTCCTCAAAGTATTGCGGGTACTTTTATTATTACAGTTGTTGACAATGCAACTGCAGGATACGATATCGTTGTTTATAAATCTACTGATGGAACGATTGCAAAGGGTACTGAATTAGCTAAAAAAGAAGGAGTTACTGTAATTGACTAATATTTAGGAAGTGTTAGAGTGAATAAAAAACAAATTAATAAGAAAAAAGGATTCACTCTAATTGAACTTCTTTTAGTTCTTTTGGTTATGGCAGTGCTCTTTGGCATTGCCATACCTAAAATGATGGGTCTTACGGATATTTTTAGGTTAAAAACAGATAGAGAATCAGCTAGAAATATTGTTAGTAAAGTGAATACATTAGTTGAACTAGGAATTTACGATTTGTCAGAAATGACTGCTAATAAAACTAGTCTTGACTATATTACTCCAGGAAAAACTCCTAATGATTCAAGTGGTGAAAAGTTTTATCTAGGAGAAGAAAATTCTTTGTTTTTATCAAAGAGATATAAGGGTGATTCTTTTAATATTTCTCTTATAAGAGAAGGCACTAGTCCAAATTTTACTTATTTTATTGAAGTGAAATATAAGGATCCACTGCATACAGAAGTGCTTATAGAAAAGCAGAAGTTAGCAAATCCAGTAAAGTAGGTATAGTATGGAATATTTAATTATTTTTTTATTTGGTATATCATTTGGAAGTTTTTTTAATGTTTGTATTTATAGAATTCCAAAAAAAATATCAATTATAAAACCAAATAGTCATTGTTTTAACTGTAAAAAAGAACTTAGATTTAAAGATATGATTCCTGTAGTTGGTTATTTTTTAAATAAAGGAAAATGTAACTACTGCGGGGCTAAATACTCGATTAGATATTCATTAGTTGAATTACTTTCGGGCCTATTATTCGTCTTAGCTTTTATTAAATTTGCTTATACTTTAGAATTTTTCTTTGCTGTGACTATTATTTCCCTATTACTTATTATTACTTTTATTGATTTTGATCATATGGAAATACCTGATTCACTAAATATCATTATTTTTATAGTTGCAATAATTCATAATCTTATATATAAAGAATTTTCACCAATAGAACTTATTATTGCATTTTTAATTGGTGGTGGAATATTCTTAATTATAGCTTTAATTGGACCAATGGGTGGAGGAGATATTAAACTGATGGCTGCTCTTTCTATATTCTTTGGACCAATTTACATTGTACTACTAATGATACTTTCTTTTATAGTAGGTGGAATTATCAGTATTTTACTACTTATTACAAAAAAGAAAAACAGAAAAGATTACATACCTTTTGGACCTTTCATTGCTTTTTCAGCAATGTTACTTATTTTATATGGCCCAAAATTATTACAATATTACTTAAACATAATTGGTTAGGAGTAAAATGTTTTCTAAATTAATTAAAAAGAAGTTAAAAAAATTTAATATAAATACTTGTGGATACACTTTAATAGAATTAGTTATTGTAATTGCTTTAATTGGACTCGTAGCTGCTCCTATGATGATGTCTTTTACAACAGGATACAAACTTTTTCAAACTGAAAATAGTTCAAATGATAAAATTTCTGAACTTAGATCCTTTGTAAGTGAGTTTGATAGTATTATTAGAAAAGCTGATAGAAAAGATATTTTCGTAGTAGGAAATATAGTGACTATTAAAAACAATAAGTATTATTTGGAAAACGGAGATTTTATTCAAGAAAATACATTAAATAATGAAAAAAGAGTAATGACAACTTCTATTAAGAGTTTTAAAATTGATAACCAAGTGATTGATGAAAATGGGAATCTAGTTTCAGCAGATATTAGTATTTCTATAGATGATAAAGATAAAGATTTTGTTATAAATACATCTTTTTATATAAGGGGTGATTAATTTGGCTAAAGATATAATATGTTTAGATATTGGAACTAATCAAACAAAGATAATATATGGTAATTTAAAAAATAATTCAATTGAGATTAAGTCATATTCAATATATAAAAATTCTGAAAAATATATAAATCTTGATGGAAGTTTAAATATAAACGAAGTTGTACCTAAACTACTGAATCAATTAAAAAAAATGAAAATTAAAAATAAAAATCTAGCTTTAAATCTTCCAAATAATAAAGCTATAGTTAGAACTAGGGAACTTCCTAAAGTTAAAATAAAGGAATTAACTGAAATTGTTAAATTTGAAGCTGAACAGTTTTTGCCATATAATATTGATGAATTTATGGTTGATTATAAAGTTATTTCTGATTCTGATGAAGATGAATCTTTAATAAACGTGCTTATTATTGCTCTACCTAAAGAAATTGTAAACAACCATTTAGAGGTAGTTGAAAAGTCTAAAAACAAAATTTTTCTTTTTTCTCCTTATACGGATTCTATTTATAAATATGCAAAGCAAAATCTTGTATCAGAAAATAAAAATATTTTAATTGCTGATATTGGTGAAACTAACTTAAAAATGAATGTATTTCAAAGCGAAAAATATTTTGCAAGTATTAATGCAGACGTAGGAATAAAAGATCTTGTAGAAAACTTTTCGAATAATAACAATGTACCACTAGAAAAAGCCAGGGACATTTTATTTGGAAGGATTGAATTTGATATAGAAGAGATAAAGACTAATAATGATTTACCTATAGATAGAGATTCTAATGAACCAACTAATAAGATGGCTTCATTATCTGAAGCTTTAAAAAGAGTAAAGGGAGAAAATGCGGAAGAAAAAAATGAAGAAATAGTAAATAAAAATAAGATTGATTTTAGTAAACTTGAAGTTATTAGAAAACAATTTGAAAATATGGGAAGTATTAATGAAGTTTCAACTGAAAAAATCGAAAAGAAGTTTTCAATTAACGAGGTATACTACGATATTTATAAGGAAATAAATAGAATGGTTGATTTTTATAGGACGAGACGCTTTGGAACTTCTATAGATGAAATTATTTTATGTGGTGGTGGAGCAAATTTAGTTAATTTAAAAGGTTACTTGTATGAAAATTTTATGATTGATGTTAAAACAGTAGCAGAAGCTAGAATAAATAATACTAATATTAATAATTCTGATTTCAATTTACTTGTATCATCAATAGGGGCAGGGTTGGTATAGATGAATATTAATTTAAATAAAAACAAAAATTCTACTAGTAATATTTCTAATAATGATTATTTATCAAAAACTATTAATCTTTTGCCACATACTTATATTAAGAAAAAAAAGAATAACAGATACTACTTTGTGGTTGGTATATGCGTTTTAGCATTTACGCTTTTTTCAATTAATTACTTAAATCAATTGATTAAAATAACCAACTGGTATGACAAGGAGATTTATAGTACAAAAGCATCTGATAATTACTCAGGTTTAATAGAGAAAATAAATAACTTATCTGAAGAAAAAAAATCTCAAGATTTATTATTTGTACTTAAAAAACGAATTGATGCAAAAGTGAAACTTGTAACAGAAATTGAAAATACAAATAAGTCTATTGTTTACATTATTAATATAGTTGAAAAGGAAATACCAAAAAGTGTTATCTTTAAAAATATGAATGTAAATTCAACGAAAGACATTACTATTAGTGCTATTGCAGATACTAATGAACAAATTGCTGAATTTATATATAATTTGAAAAAATTAAACTATTTTGATGATGTTTTTGTTGATTCTATTAGTGACATTGCATATGTAGAAAGCGATGGAAAAAAAACAAGGAAACTAAGTTTCAATATTATTTGCAGTTATGGAGGTGAATCTATTGAAGCTAACAAATAGGGAAAAAATGTTACTAATTGTACTTGTGCTTGCTATTGTTGGATTTGGAATTTATAGATTCCTACTTACACCAATAGTTGACAAATATCATTCTACAAAAGATATTTATGAAAAAAAGATAGTTGAACTTCGTTCAATAGAGAGCAACATCATGAGAAAATCTGATATGGAAACGCTTATTTCTAATTTTAAAAATAAAGTTAGTGTTTTAGAAGAAGCTCTTCCACCTGTGATTCATCAAGAAGAAATCGTTGTTTATTTGGATAAGTTAGTTAATGATAATGATCTTTTAGTATCTACGATTTCTTTTGATAATGGAACAACAGATTTTAAAAAGACAAATGACGAAGAACCAATTGATAGTATTTTAAATGAGTATTCTAAATTTGTTGAATCGACGAATATTAATTCTAATATGAATAAATACAAAAACAAAACATACGATGAAAAAGTTAAAAGAGATTACAACGAATTTTCTGTAAATATAAGCATTGGCGGAAAATACGAAGATGTCAAATCTTTTTTACAAACAATTGAAAAAAATAATAAAAAAATTGTTATAGCAAATATTTCTTTAGTTAAAGATACGGAAGATGAAGCATCAGTATCAGGAAGTATTGAACTTTCATTCCCTTATTTTTATGATAATGAAATTTTAAAAGCAATAAATTGGCCTTATAATGGAGACTATGGAAACGATAATCCTTTTAAGTATAAGGTATATAAAGGAGCAACTCTAGGAAGTACAACTACTAATAATTCAAGCACTTCATTGATTACAGACATAGTAAATAATGCAAATACAGGTGCGAATTCTAATAATGCAGATACTACGACTGGAAGTTCATCTAATACTCCTTCATCTTATTACAGTAATTCGGATTTCTTTATAGATTTAAAACCAAGTTCTTCTGATTCTCCAACGCTTTCAATTGGGAAATCACCGCTTAGATACACTGCTTTGTTTGCAGACAACACTGGCACTGAAAATATTTATTTGAAACTAAAACAGGAAAATGGTAAATATTATTATCAATATGGAACATCACTTCAATCATACCCCTCTGGTGATGGATATGATTTACTTGAACCTTATAATATAAAAGATAAAGAGGTTGTAATTGAAATATCATCTCAACCGAGATTGCCTTTGAATGATAATTCAAGTGCACTTCTAGTTATTACAAATGAAACGGATTTAAAAATTTCTGCACATGTTTACAGCGATGATTTATTAAAACCTAGGATTCAAATTTATAGCAATCTTGGTGAATATAAGTTATACTCTCATAATCAGTAGGTGATAAATTGAAAAACAAAAAAGGATATTCTTTACTAGAACTTATTATAGCAATGGGGCTACTAGCATTATTAGTTGGCCCATTTTTATCAGTATTTATTGATTCATTAAATGTAAATAAAATGTCGGATAATACTGTAAAAGCTGATTATTTAGCGCAAAAATATATGGAAGATTTTAAAGAAAGTTCTCTTCCTAGCAATCCAATCACTCATTATACTGAAGATAAATATGATATTAGTGTAACTTACGAGCATAAGAACAGCGATTTAAAAGATGAAAATACAACTACAATAAATACTTTTGATAATTCAATACTTGAGACTGCAAATGATAGTTTTAATTATTTTGATGATAATGGTATTTTAAGAATTAATAATAATATTCTAACTCCAATAGCTAGTGGAACTGTGGACAATAATACTTATGTATTAACTTTAAATGATAGTAATGCATCGAATATATCGGAAATATTTACCTATAATTCAAATGCATCTATCGTAAATGTAAATGCAGGTGAATATACTATTACAAATAATAAATTTGTGCTTGAATTTGACCCGAATGAAAGTTTTGATTCGTTAAATTTGCCAACGAAGATCAATCTTCATATTGTAAATAATTCAAAATTCAATATTTTTGTTTATTCATATGATGATAATTATAGTTTAATGGATTTTACTTTTGAAAACAATTCTCCATCTACAGATATAAATTTTGTTGATAGCTTAACTAAAACACCAGTAGTGAATACTAATAATGATAATTTTTACCAAGTAATCATAGAAGTTTCTAAAAATAACTTTGTATATTCTAGATTAATTTCAGGCGTTAAAAAGTAAAAGAGGTGTTATTTTGAATAAAATTTTGAATGCTTTATCAAATAAAATAAATAATAATTATGGATCATCTTTGGTTTTTGTTATGATAATGATTTTTTTATTAATAATTTTAGGAACTGCAATGGTAGGTGCTACAGTTTTAAATTTTAAAGTTAGCAATTTATCACAAAGTTCAAATAAAGCCTTCTATGTCAATGATGGTGCAATTGAAGAATCTTTAGTTGAAATTAATGAAATGTGTCATGAGGCGGAAATAAAAGCTAGTGATCATATAAATGATATTGATTCTCCTAGTTCTTATACTAAAGAAGGTAAATGGCAAAATTTTCTTAACAAGATTGAAATTGATAAAATTAATGGAACTTTAAATGAAGAAGAAGCGAATTATGAACTTCAAAAAGCATATGACAGAGAATTTGAAAAAGAATATTACTTATCTCTTTTACATTATACTGGTAATAATGGATTTAATGATAATGATATTTTTTCAAAAGATTACATTTTACTTGATAATAGCAATAATTATGTTGATAAGAGTACTTTAGAGTTAAGAACAGATATTGATCTTCAAGATAATTATAGGACGTCAATTGAGAATGTTGCATTTAAGCCAGAAGACGTTGATCAATTTTCAACTGCTAGTCTTTCTAATATTACTTTGTCAACGGCTTATGATTTGGTTAATGGATTAACTTTAGATATAGTAACAGATGGAACTTATAATATTTATAGAAAATCATTAGAGATCAATATTAAAATAATTAAACCTCAATATAGCTATGTTATTTCAAATACAATTAAGAGTAAAGGTATAAAAGATAATACACTTTTACATAATAACCTTTCAGCATATGGAAATATTGTTGTGGTTGGTGGAAAAGTAACGACAGATACAGATGTGTACTCATACGGTACCTATAAGGAGACTAATGAATATAGATATGATGACTTAGGTGGATTATTAGTAGGACTCGATGAAAACGATACTAGTAAACTCGACTTAACTCCAAAGGGAATTTCAACTTCAGATATTATTAGTGCTAGTCTCAGTGGTAGTGGTGATATTGAAATTGGCGGTGATTTAAAAGTTAGATCTTCTATAAGACTTATGAAAAATAGTGCTAAAATAGATGTTAATGGTGATACTTATTCTAATTATTTATCAATTGATAAAACGGGGAATTCGGTAATAGCAAATTTTAAGAAAAATTTATATTTGATGGAGGATTTAAGAATTGAAGGCGATGATGCTTCAATTGATATAGGAAATAAAAACGATAATGCTACAGGTACATTATGGACAATTCTAGATGGAAATCCAAGTAATTCTTCTGAAAGGGACGATCTATCTGGTAGTCTTATAATTGCTACAAAATCTGCCAATACTTCTATTAGAGCTAATCATGTAATGATAGCTGGGATTGCATATCTCAATTATTATAGAGAGGAAAATTCTTCTAAATATTACTATCAAACAGGAGAATCGCTTATAACAAATAATAATTTAGATTACTATAACAATATTTTGCCAGGAGAATATGCTACTGCAAAATACGTTAACTACCAAGGACAAATTCTAGTAGAACCAATTGATGGAAGTGGAAACATAATTAAGAGTAGTGAGTTTAAAGCAAATCATTTTATTGAATATGCTAATGCGCCTACTAATTCACACACTATATCATCACGGGATAGAAATATTTTGGATTTAGAATCTGTAGATGCTACTACTAATGAAAGTGCTGCTACTACATATAGTTCTAATTATTCTCAAGGTGTTATTATGACTAAAGGTCAAGTTATAAGCCCTAAAAGATCAATGATTCCTTCGTCTTTTAACATTGCAAGAGGTTCAAAGTGTATTGAGATAGATTCTAAAATTAATATTTTAGGTGATAGAAATTATGAAACTCATTCTAATCAAAATAATAGAATTGATGATTTTTTAAAACTTAATGGAACTGTGGATATTCAAAAATCACTTGACCCAAATAATTTTATCTTTATTAACAGTGATCCTACAAAAGATATATATATCAATGTTCCGCAATCAATTATTTCTAATATAAATGATAATAATGCAGTAATAATAGCTGCTGATTCAAAATATAATGATATTAAAGGATTTATAGCAACTAAAGGTAGTGTATATATTTATTCAAGTGCAGGCAATACAATGAAATTTAATGGTCCGATTATTTCTAATAAGAATATTATAGTTTTTGGATCTGGAGAGAAGAAGTTTTTTAATAAACCTTCAAATTCTGAAGATTTATATGACTCATCACTAATTAATATTATTTCTAAAAACAATGAAGTTTATAGTGCAACTTATAGTGATATAGGTAAAGAGTTAATTACAAATAAATCTGATGGAAATACAACGAGAAGTATTGACGGAAATTTATCTATGAGTGTTTTTCCTAATGATATACCGGTTGCTAAGCAAAATAATTCAAGTGTTTTATTAGGAATAACAAAGACAAGTAAGATAAAATCATATATAATAAAGTCATGGCATGAAGTAAAATAGTTGTATTTAATTCAAAGGAGCTGCTTAATATGAAACTTGTAAATTATATGGAAGTATCAGTAGAGCATTTTTTACCAAACTTATTACTAGCTTTTCCGAATATTTGTAAATGCGAACTCTGTTTATTAGATATAAAAGCGATTGCATTAAATAATCTTAAACCACATTATGTTGTTACTGAAAAAGGTGAACTTTATACAAAACTTGATGAAATGAAAGTTCAATTTGAAACTGATATTCTTAAAGCATTAATTGAAGCAATTTCTGTAGTTTCAAAACATCCAAGGCATAAAGTATAAATGAAAGTATTTAATAATATATATTTAATTGGAATGATGGGTTCAGGTAAATCATCCATATCAAAGCTGCTTTCTCATGAAATTAATTTTAAAGTAAGAGAAATGGATGAAATGATTGAAGAAAAATTTGGAAAAACTATTAATGACATATTTAATGAATTTGGAGAAAGTGAATTTAGAATTGTTGAATCTTTAGTATTAAATTCATTAAATCAAGAAAAAATGTGTATAATTTCTACTGGTGGTGGAGTTATTTTAGAAAATGATTTTAATAAAATCAAGAAAAGTAATGCAGTTATTTATTTAAAATATAGTCCTAAATATTTATTTCTTAACCTTAATAAATCTATTTCTAATAGGCCTTTATTAGATGAAGAAAATCTGTTAAATAAAATTAATGATTTATATAAAAAGAGGAACTTATTATACAAAAGAGCATCAAATATTGTCATTGATTGTGATGGGAAAAATTTAGAAGATATAAAAATTGAAATACTTAATATTATTACTGTTCAAAAATAGTGAATTATGTTATTATATTACTGATATAGGAAGTGATTTTATGAGTAGAGTTCTAATTATTAATGGACCAAACCTAAATCTACTAGGAATTAGGAAAAAAGAGCATTATGGATCAGAAACTTTAGAAGATATTAATTTATTTATTAAGGAATACTTTGATAATACTGGTATTCTTTTTGATTTTTTTCAATCAAATTCTGAAGGTGAAATAATTGACAAAATTCATAAGTCCTTGGATACCAAAATAGATTATATTGTTATTAACCCTGGTGCTCTTACTCATTATAGTTATTCTATTAGAGATGCTATAGAAGCTGTAAGAATTCCAACGGTGGAAGTGCATTTATCAAATATTCATGCAAGAGAAAATTTTAGAGGCAAGTCAGTTATAGCACCAGTTTGTATAGGCCAAATATCTGGATTAAGAAAATTTGGTTATATATATGCAATAAATGCTTTAAAAGAAAAAAAAGATATTAATGGAGGTAAATAATAATGATTTCAGCAGGTGATTTTCGTAAAGGTGTAACATTTGAGATGAATGGTCATCCTTTTGTAGTAGTTGATTTCCAACATGTTAAGCCTGGTAAAGGGGCGGCATTTGTTAGAACTAAATATAAAAACCTTATCACAGGAGCTATAAGAGAAGAAGCTTTTAATCCTTCTGATAAATTTCCAAAGGCTCATATAGAAACTTTTGATATGCAGTATTTATATTCAGATGGTGAACTTTATTACTTTATGGATAATACAACTTATGAACAAATTCCTCTTCCTTACGAACAAGTTGAAGATGCGATTAAATTTATTAAAGAAAATGATACAGCAAAAGTTAAATTTTATAAGGGTAAATGCTTTTTAGTTGAAGCACCTACTTTTGTAATACTTGAAATAAAAGAAACTGAACCTGGTGTCAAAGGTGACACAGCGTCAAATGTTACAAAAAAAGCAACTCTTGAAACAGGAGCTGTAGTTAATGTTCCATTATTTGTCAATGAAGGTGACAAAGTAAAAATCGATACTCGAACAAGTGATTACTTGTCTAGAGCATAAAAATTAAAAATAGGAGGTATTTGAATGAGTTATTTATACGAAAAGGTATCATATTTAAAAGGACTAGCTGATGGAATGAACATCAAAGAAGATACAAACGAAGGTAAATTAATGATTAATATGATTGAGGTAATCGAAGAATTAGCATTAGCTGTTGAAGATGTTCAAGAAGATATTGAATACATTGATGAAACAATTGACCTAATTGATGAAGATTTAACTGAAATCGAAGATGCTATTTACGAAGACGAATTTTATGATGAATTTGAATGCCCAGAGTGTGGAGAGAAAATTTTTGTAAAAGAAGAAATGTTTGATGATGAATGTGAAGTTGAAGTTGAATGTCCAAGTTGCAAAGAAAAATTTATCGTTTACAATTTCGAATGTGATGAAGATGAATATGATTTAGAAGATTTTGAAGAAACTGAAGAAACAGACGAAGAAGAAAAGTAGCAAAAAAAAATGCCCGATTCTTAGAATCGGGCTATTTATTTGCTAATTTAATATAAAATTTGGTATAATATTTATAGTAATGTAGTTTATGTTTTATTAGGAGGAATTGTTATGGCTGAAAATACAAATATTGATTCTTTAGAATATGGAAATGTAAATATATCAGATGACGTAATTGGTATAATTACTTCTATTGCAGCATCAGAAATTAAAGGTGTAAGTGGTTTATATGGTGGTTTTACAGATAATTTAGGAGAAAAACTAGGTATAAAAAACCTTAAAAAAGGAATAAAAATTGATATTCAAGATGAAAAAGTGAATGTATTATTAAATATTGTAGTTGATTATGGTATAAAAATACCTGATATTTCATGGAAAATTCAGGAGAATGTTAAAAATGCGATTGAATCTATGACTGGTTTACTTGTTAACGAAGTAAATATACATGTACATGGTATAAACATCAGCAAAAAAACTGTTAAGGACACTTTGGAAGAAGAACTGTAATTGGAGGAAAAATGAGTAGAAAGTTAGCAAGAGAGTATGCTATGAATTCGTTGTTTCAAATGGAAATTAAGAATGAGTTTGAGTATGAATTAATTGAAAAATATATTAATAATGTTACAAATCAAAACAAAGAAAAATTGTATATTAAAAACGTTGTAAACTTCTTCTTAATCAATAAGGTAGATATTGATAAGACGATTACAGAAAATCTAAAAGATTGGGATATTGAAAGACTTCCTAAGGTAGATTTATCAATTCTTAGACTTGCGATAACAGAACTTTTTTATGCAGATGATATTCCAAATAAAGTCGCAATAAATGAAGCAATTGAATTATCAAAAAAATTTGGTGATGAAGAATCTTCAAATTTTGTGAATGGTGTTCTAGGATCTATTATTAAAACTATATAAAGTGGTGAACTTATGAAGATACGTGCACTTTCTGTAACGGAACTTAATAAATATATAAAAAGAACATTAGATATTGATCCTATACTTAGTTCACTTACTGTAATTGGTGAGGTTTCAAATTACAAATTACACAGTAGTGGCCATACCTACTTTACTTTGAAAGATGAAGACTCAAAAATCAATTGTGTTTTGTTTTCTCGTGACGCCTCACATAATACTTTGAATTTAGAAAATGGCCAAAGTGTTAAAGTCAAAGGCTATATTTCTGTATATCCAAGAGACGGAAAATATCAATTATATGTAAAAGAAATAGAAAGTAATGGAATTGGGACTTTATATGAAAAATTTGAGTTTCTTAAAAACGAACTTAAAAAAAGAGGTTATTTTGATAGTTCCCTTAAAAAAGAAATTCCTGAGTTTCCTAAAAAAATTGCTGTTATTACGTCTCCTACGGGTTCTGCAATTAGGGACATAATTAATGTAATAAAAAGACGAACTAAAAGAAGTGATATTTTAGTTATACCAGTACGTGTTCAGGGAAAAGAATCATCTGTCGAAATTGTAAATGCAATTAAAACTGCAAATAGTTTAAGTGATATTGACTTAATTATCTTGGCACGTGGTGGCGGTTCTATTGAGGAGTTATGGTCTTTTAATGAAGAAAATGTGGCTGTTGAAATATTTAAGTCGTCTATTCCAGTAATTTCAGGAGTAGGGCATGAAACTGACTTTACAATAGCTGATTTAGTATCTGATCTTAGAGCGCCAACACCTTCTGCAGCAGCAGAACTTGCTGTGAAAAATGAGATTATGCTTATAGATGAATTACATTCCTTATATTTATCTATTAAGAATCAAATTAAAAGAAATTTATATTCCAAAAGATCAGAAATTAAGTATTATAGTAAAGAGCAATTACTTAAAAATGTTTCTGAGAAAATAAATATTGCCTCATTAGAAATTGATAGTTATTACGACAAGGTCAAACTTATTAACACTTTTAAGTTAAATGATTATAGAAATACGCTCAATAGTGCTATTGCTCTTATGAACGCATTAAATCCATTAGAGTTACTTGGAAAAGGTTATGTTATTACCGAAAAAAATAATTTGCTTATTAATTCAGTAAAGATGCTTAAAAATAAAGATACTATATGTATTAAATATATCGATGGAATAGCTAATTGTGAAGTTAGAAAAATCGAAGAAGGTGAAAACTATGGCAAGTAAAAAAAATAATTTTGAAGACAATTTAGAAACTCTAAAGACAATTGTACATAAACTTGAAAATAATGAGCCGTCTTTAGACGAATCGTTAAAACTATTTGAAGATGGAATTAAAGTATACAGAAAATGTTTAAATACACTTGAAAAAGCGGAGAATAAAGTTAAAATATTAATTGAAGAGAATGATGCTTTAGTTGAGAAAAATTTTGATGGTGAGCAAAATGATTAATGATGAAAAATTTGTTAAATTAAAAACAATTATTGAAAAAGAATTACTAAATGTTTTTCCTTCAAACTTAGATTCATATCAACAGTTGATAACAGATGCAATGAAATACAGTTTGATTTCAGGTGGAAAAAGAATAAGGCCAATTTTAGCAATCGCAGTTTTTGAGCTTTTTTCAGTGGTAGACGATTTATCCGTAAAATTCCTTTCATCTATTGAGATGATTCATACTTATTCTTTGATACATGATGACCTTCCTTCAATGGATAACGACTTATTAAGGCGAGGAAAGCCTACATTACATATTGAATATGGTGAGGATGTTGCAGTTCTAGCAGGTGATGCTCTTCTTAATTTAGCATTTGAAAATATGATTAAAATTGCAATTGATTCAAATGGAAACAATAGTTATAAGTATTTAAAAGCGATGAATGTAATTGCATCATCTTCTGGCTATAGAGGAATGATATTAGGGCAAATTGCAGATATTAAATCTGAAGGTATAAAAATTGATAAAGAAACTCTTGACTACATTAATTTAAATAAAACTGGTCAATTAATAAAAGCTTCTATGTTAAGCGGTGCTATTATTGGAAATGCTTCGGATGAAGATTTAAAACGCGTGAAAAAAATTGCGCTAAATATTGGAAAAGCTTTTCAAATTGTAGATGATATACTTGACATTGAGGGTAGCGAAGAAAAATTAGGTAAAACTACCGGCAGCGACGAGGTAAATGGTAAAGTTACGTATCCAAGTCTAATTGGAATAGAGAATTCAAAGAAAGAAGTTGAAAAGTTGTCTATGAATTCAATAAAAATACTCAGAGAAATAAATGCTGATACTGTCTTTTTGGAAAAACTAATACTTTTTTTGATAAATAGAGAAAAATAGGTGATAGAATGAATTTTTTTGAAGGAATAATAATAAATCCGGCTTTTCAGGTCGCGTTCTGTGCTTGGTTAATTGCACAAATATTAAAAGTTTTTACAAATTTGTATAAGTATAAAAAACTAGATTTGTATAGATTAATTGGTTCTGGTGGAATGCCTAGTAGCCATTCGTCATTTGTAATGGGTCTTTCTACTGCGGTAGGACTTATAGATGGATGGGATTCGTCGATTTATGCAATTTCACTAGTATTTGCACTAATTGTTATGTATGATGCTTCTGGAGTTAGAAGGTCAGTTGGTAAGCAAGCAATTATTATTAATCATATTATTACAGATTTTTATAAAACGCACCAAATAAAAGAAGAAAAATTAAAAGAACTTGTAGGTCACACCCCGTTTGAAGTTTTTGCAGGTGCAATATTAGGCATCATTTTTGCAAATTTAATGATTTAATTTAGTGGCACAGTATTCTAGTCAATAACTATAATTTTGAAGGCGTGGCTAAAAATTCGCCAAAGGGCACATCGATGAAGCTCCTGGTTGCTGCTTTTGACGCCCAGTTGAGGGCAGTTTCTGGGAGAAAGGGAAAGGGGGCGATCCGCAATGGCATGCGGGCGATGACCCTCTTTTCCGTGGAGACTCACTACTTTTACTGTGAGATTACACCTGCATTGTGGTGAAAGCTACTTGTAGTGTAGCCTGCCTTGAGTGGAACTGGTAGAAGAATCAATAAAAGGTTCGAAACCTTTTCTGCAAAAGAGGCTAAGAGTTATAAGATTTGCCGAGGAAAACTCCTAGACTGATGTATGTTGGGGATTGCAGTACGGTCTAAGTGGCGATTCAGTTATATATTAGGTGACTATATATATATCGATTTAAAGGGGAACCACTGATTTGGCGACAAACCAGTATTGATATGGGAAATCCTACTGAACCTAAGCCGTAAGATTAACTCAACATACAGCCACTTTATATATTATATTTAATCCGAATATAAGGATGTAACAATATGAAGAAAATAAAAATTAATAAATGGATAATAAGAGTTACTTTGTTAACTTTTGTATTGGCTATACTAATGAGTATAGTTTCAGAAAATTTACTTAGAAACTTAAACATTTTTTTTGCAAGTGTAATTTTAATTGTTATTATTGGAATTGGTGTGTTGTTTGATACAATTGGAATTGCAGTCACGGCGGCGGACTTAAAACCATTTAACTCTATGGCTGCTAAAAAAATAATGAGTGCGAAATTTTCCTTAAAATTATTAAATAATGCGAGTCAAGTTTCTAATTTTTGCAATGATGTTATTGGAGATATATCAGGTATTGTTAGTGGATCTGCTGTAGCAATTATAGTACTAAAAATTTTGTATTATAGTAAGTCTTCAAATGAAATAATTTACTCTATTTTATTAAGTGGTTTTGTAGCAGCACTAACTGTTGGCGGAAAAGCATTTGGCAAAGAAATGGCTATAACCAATTCTAAAGAAATAGTAGGATTCGTTGGAAAAATACTATATCTTATATACAAGAAAACTGGATTCGAAATATATAAAAAAGATTAACATAATCATATTATGTTAAAGAGGTGCTTATGTATAAAATATTAGATAAAGTAAATTCACCTATAGATTTAAAAAAATTAAATGAAGCTGAGATTTTACGATTATCTGTAGAAATTAGAGAATTTCTTCTTGATACGGTTTCAAAAACAGGCGGACACTTAGCCTCTAACCTTGGAGTGGTAGAACTTACTATTGCACTTCATTTATCATTTGATTCTCCAAGTGATAGACTTATATGGGACGTTGGTCATCAAAGTTATATTCACAAAATTTTAACTGGGAGAAAAAGCGAATTCTGTTCTTTAAGAAAATTAAATGGTATGAGTGGATTCCTAAAAATAAATGATAATGAACATGATATTTTTGGTGCAGGTCATAGTTCCACATCAATTTCAGCAGCATATGGTGTTGCTTGTGCAAGAACAATAAAAAATGAAAAATTCAATGTCGTAGCAATAATAGGAGATGGCGCTTTAACTGGTGGAATGGCATTTGAAGCTCTTAATAATATTGGACATACTAACGAAAATGTGATTATCGTACTAAACGATAATGAAATGTCAATAAGCGAAAACATTGGTGGTGTTTCTAAATATTTATCGAAACTTAGAACAAACAAAAAATATTTTATTGTCAAAAATAAAGCGCATAGTATCTTAGATAAGGCAAATGGCTTTGGCACAAAACTAACAAATGGAATTAAAACTATAAAAGGAAGTATAAAATATTTATTTGTACCTGGTATTTTCTTTGAAGACCTTGGTATAACATATATTGGTCCAATAGATGGGCATAACATGAAGGAACTTAGCGATTCTTTTGCAAGAGCAAAAAATGTAGAGGGACCAGTACTAGTTCATGTTATTACAAAAAAAGGAAAAGGGTATTTGCCAGCAGAAAATTCTCCTGATCTTTATCACGGTGTAGGAACTTTTGACAGAAATAAAGGAATAGTGAAAAAGAATAGTATTACTTTTTCTACTGTATTAGGGGAATCGTTAGTAAATTGTGCAAGACTAAATGAAAAAGTTCTTGCATTAACTGCAGCTATGCCTACAGGAACAGGATTAACAAATTTTAAGAATACATTTCCAAAGAGATATATTGACGTAGGTATAGCAGAACAACATGCTGTTACAGCATCAGCAGGTCTTGCAATAGAAGGCTTAATTCCGGTATTTGCTGTCTATTCAACATTTTTACAACGTGCTTATGATCAAATTGTACATGATGTTTGTCTTCAAAATTTAAAAGTGATTTTCGCAATTGACCGTTCTGGTGTTGTTGGTGCTGATGGAGAGACACATAATGGTATTTTTGATATTGCATATTTATCGCACATTCCAAATATAACAATTCTTGTTCCTAGGGATGGTGATAATCTTTCTTTAATGCTTGATTATGCAGTTAATGTACATGAAGGTCCAATAGCAATTAGATATCCGAGATCAACTACAACTTTCAATAAAAATATTGATAGCTTGAATTTACAACCTAGAATTCTTAGACAAGGAAGTGATGGGGTTATTTTTGCTATTGGTAATATGATAGAAGTTGCATGTTTAGCTTCTAAGAAACTTCAAGAAGAGAATATATTTATTAGGGTTGTTGAAATGCCAAGAATAAAACCACTTGATGAGAAACTTGTTCTTGAATATACTAGTAATATTGATAATGTATTTACTATTGAAGATCATGTCGTTAAATCTGGATTTGGTGATATTATTTTAGATACGCTAGTAAAAAATAATGTTAAGTTTTCAAATTTTAATAAATTTGGATATCCAGATAAATTTATTGAACATGGATCAATTGAAGAGATTCATAAAATATATGGATTGACAGAAGACTATGTATATAATTATATTTATAAGGTAATTAGGAGAAAAGATGGCGAAAATTAGATTAGATGTTTTATTAGTTGATAAAGGTTACTTTGAATCTAGAGAAAAAGCTAAACGGGCTATTATGTCAGGAATAATATATATTGAAAATATGAAATTTGATAAAGCAGGAACATTAGTTAAAGAAGATTCTATTATTGATATAAGAGGCAGAAAACTTCCATATGTATCACGCGGGGGACTAAAAATCGAAAAAGCAATTAATGATTTTGGCTTATCAATTAATGATAAAGTTTGTATGGATATTGGTGCTTCAACAGGTGGCTTTACTGATTGTATGCTTCAAAATGGGGCTAGAAAAGTTTTTTCCGTAGATGTAGGATATGGACAACTTGATTGGAAATTAAGAAATGATAGTAGAGTAGTAAATATGGAAAGAACAAACATTCGCTATGTTACTAATGATACCTTAGGCGAAAAACTAGATTTTGTTAGTATTGATGTTTCTTTTATTTCTTTAAAACTTGTTCTTCCTGTTGCACGTAAGTTACTTAAAGAATCTGGTGATATAATTTTTTTAATAAAGCCTCAATTTGAAGCAGGAAGAGAAAAAGTGAAAAAAAATGGTGTGGTAAGAGATATTAAAGTTCATAAAGATGTGCTTTTAAAGGTATTAACTATTTCTAATGAACTGGGTTTTAATCTTAAAAACCTTACTTATTCTCCAATAAAAGGTCCTAAAGGTAATATAGAATTTCTTGCATTTTGCTCACTTAAAGATGATTGTATAGCCTATGATTTAAAACTACTAATAGATAGTGTTACGAGTGAGGCACATGAACTTTTAAAAAACAAGACTAATTAAGAGATATATAATTAATAAAGGTTTTATTAAATTTATATTGAATTACTAATTATTAGATGCAATGTTCATAGTAAATCATAAAATAGATTGTTAACATGGAGGTAATTATGAAATATTCAAGACACTCTGTAATATTAGAATTGATTAAGGAAAACGCAATAGAAACTCAAGAGGAATTAGCAAATCTTCTGAAAGCAAAAGGCTACAATGTCACTCAAGCTACAGTTTCAAGAGATATTAAAGAATTAAGACTTATTAAAGTACTTACTAAAACGGGTTCTTATAAGTATGCAACAATTAATCAAAAAGAAGAAGTTGTATCTGATCGATCTTTAAAATTATTTAAAGACTCTGTACTTGAAATTGATACGGCTGGAAATTTTATAGTTATAAAAACTTTAGTAGGAGCTGCTAATGCTGCTGCTGTTGCTATTGATGGATTAGATGTTGAAAAAGTTGTTGGAACAATAGCTGGAGATGATACAATTTTTATGCTATGCAAAACAGATGAGGATGCAGAGAAAACAATGGAATTTTTTAAAAATTTAATAAATAGGTGAAGACATGATATTTGATCTCAGTATTAAGAATTTTATTTTAATAGATGAAGTAAATTTAGAATTTAAAAATAAGTTTAATATTATTACGGGAGAAACGGGCGCAGGTAAGTCTATCGTTTTTAAAGCTATTGATATAGTGCTTGGAGCAAAAGCGAATAAAGATTTACTAAAAGATAAAGAAAAAAGTTCATATATTCAAATTTCTTTTGATATAACTAATAGAGAAAATTTAAGAAATGAATTAGAAGCTCTTGGTTATTCTATCGATGACGATACAATTGTTTTTTCAAGAGAAATAAAACCAAGTGGTAAAACGATTTCTAGAATTAATTCTTTAGTAACATCGATATCTGTGATTAAATCATTAAGAAATAAGTTAATTGAAATTACAAGTCAAAATGAACAACAGAATTTGCTTAAAAAAAATAACCATATTGTTTTTTTAGATAAATTTATAAATGAAAACATAAGTTCAATTCTTTTAGATGTTGAAGCAACATATGGAGAAATTTTGGAAAAAAGAAAGGCTTTATTAACATTGTCCCTTTCTAATGAAGAAATACAGAGAAATTTAGATGTATGCTTATTTCAGTTAAATGATATAGAGGAAGTTGATTTTAAAGAAAATGAAGAAAATATATTGGAAGAAAAATATAATTATATAAAAAACTTTGAAATTATTACAAATACAATTGAAGACACGAAAGACAAATTGTTTTCAGAAAATGGTGTTATATCGTTGGTTGATTCAGTTAAAAACTCTTTGGTGAAAATAACCAACTACGACACTAAAATTTCGAGCTTTAATGAGCAAATTGCTAATATATATTTCACACTAGAATCACTAAAATCTGACATTAGAAATTACAGTGATAATTTGACTTATGATAAAGAAGAACTCTTTAATATTGAAAATAGACTTGATCAAATTAATAAAATAAAACGCAAATATGGAAAAACATTTGAGGATATATTTTTATTTAAACAAAATCTAATTAGCCAAATTCAAAATTACCAAACTATTAACGATAGACGTAAAACTATTAATAGAGAGTTAGATGAAAAAAAAGAAATTTATAATGTGCTTGCTACAAAACTTTCAAATCTAAGAAAAAAGGGTGCAATTGAGTTTATTAAAAACATTTCTGATGAGCTTTTATCTTTAAATATGAAAAACGTTGTTTTTGATATAAATTTTA
The DNA here is from genome assembly GCF_033097505.1 of Helicovermis profundi. Lineage (NCBI taxonomy): Bacteria > Bacillati > Bacillota > Clostridia > Peptostreptococcales > Caminicellaceae > Helicovermis > Helicovermis profundi. Next base: position 1,531,597 of record NZ_AP028654.1, read on the forward strand.
AAGTAAAAGACGAAATATCTAAAAACGGTATTGATGATATAGAATTTTTTATTTCTACTAATCTTGGACAAGCTTTAACTGGGTTATCAAAGATAGTATCTGGCGGTGAATTATCTAGAATTATGTTGGCGATAAAAACTATTACAAATGATGAAAGTGATGTGCTTACCTTAATCTTTGATGAGATAGATTCTGGTATTAGTGGGAAAACTGCAGCTGTCGTTGGTAGTAAGATTAATGCGATTTCGAAACGTTTTCAAGTGATAAGTGTAACGCATTTACCACAAATCGCAGTTTTTGCCAACAACCATATATACATTGAGAAAAACGAAGAAGAAAATTCCACTTCTGCTAGTGTTAGGTTATTAGAAGATAAGGAAAAAATTAATGAAATTGCTAGAATGTTAAGCGGCGAGAATGTTACTAGAAATTCAATTATAAATGCAAAGGAACTACTTCAAAATGCTAGAGAAAAGTAAATGGAGGTAATATGAAAAAAAAATCAACGGTTTTAGTAGTAGATGACAATATTAATTTTGCTAATCTTTTATCTGAACATATTAATGAGCAAGAAGAATTAGAAGTTGTTTCAACTGCTAAAAATGGACTTATTGCTATAGAAAAATTAAGAGAATTTGAACCAGATTTATTAGTACTTGATATAATTATGCCGTATATGGATGGATTAAGTGTTTTAGAAGAAATGAACAAGCTAAATTTGAAAAAAAATCCTAAAATAATTGTTCTTTCAGCTGTAGGACAAGATGAAATTACAAGAAATGCTCTAAAATTAGGTGCAGATTTTTATATTATTAAACCTTTTGATTTTTCGGTTTTCTTAACGAGGGTAAAACAATTGCTTGTTAAAATCGATTCCGAAACTGAAATTATTGAAGACGACGAACATGTTTTTTCTAGCAAAATTAAAAAAGAAGAGAACCTAGATATAGTGATTGGTGAATTACTTGATAACATTGGAGTTCCAGCTCATATTAAAGGATACCATTATATTAGAGATGCTATAAAATTAATGAATACAGATTTTAACAATACAGGTAAAATAACAACTTTTATATACCCTTCATTAGCTGAAAAATACAATACAACTAGCACAAGAGTTGAAAGAGCAATAAGAAATGCTATTGAAATCACAATTGCCAATGGTGAAAAAAAACTAATTAATAAACTTTTTTCAAAACCACTTGCAAGAAGAAATGGAAAAGTTTCTAATGGTGAATTTATAACAATTGTAGCAGATAAAATAAGAATTGGTAAAAAAATTAAACCCAAACAAAAAGCAGAAAAAAAGAAAAAATAATATAAAGTGAAAGCGAGAAATATATTTACCTACTACAAAATATAATTATGTTAGATTTACCGACACTAATAAATATGATTTGAGTGATTTTAATGATAAATGTTATGTTCATAATTACATTGGCACTATTAAATGCCTTCTTTTTTTTATATGCCATTAAAATTACCAACGGTATATATGCTTTTAATAAAAGGAAAGATATGTTCTTCTTTTTGATTTTACTCACTTTATTCATAGTGTTTAGAAAAGTTAATTTAACAAATACTATTTTAGTTTATTTCTTAATTTTTCTTTCGTTTTTTCTAATCTATAGAACTGAAAAGTGGAGAATATCATTAAGTGTGTTATTAGTGTTTCTCTTTTACATAAAAAGTGCTATTTTTATTTCTTTTATACATATGGTGCTAAAAAATACTTACTTCAATATTATTAATATTGGTGCTAGTAAAAGCATTTCTATTTCTTTTTTTGTTTTAATAATATTTCTTATAAGATCTCTTTTGTTTAATATTCTTTATAGAAGAAATATTAACTACTACAAAATGAATAAAATTTTAATGTTTAAAACTATTTTTGTAAATATTGTTGTATATATAATAAGTTTTTTTATTTATTTTAATGGGTATGTTTTTTTAACAAAAAACTGGTTATTTTTAAGCCAGATTAAAAACATTGCTTCATTTACACTTCTTTATGTTTTCCTATATGAAATTGGTTTTTATTATTTACTATTTTTCTCTAATAAGTATGTGCTTGAAAAGATTAAATTTAATTCTGTACTTAAAGATTCTACTGAAGACAGTTTAACAGGCGTACTTGCAAGAAAAGCTGGGATAACTTTTCTAAAGAAAAAAGTTAAGTACTCTATTAAGTTTAATAAACCTTTGACCATATGTTTTGTTGATATAAATAATCTTAAATACGTAAATGATCATTATGGACATAATGAAGGAGATATTTTAATTGAAACAGTAGCAAATTTAATTAATAGTACTTTAAGAAATGGGGATGCTGTTGCAAGATTAGGCGGGGATGAATTTCTTGTTATTTTTGATAATTGTGATTTAATGAAGGCAAAATTAATCTGGTCTAGAACAGAAAGTGAGTTTGATTCACTTAATAATAATTCTAATTTTGAATTTATTATTAGTGTAAGTAAAGGGTTTTGTGAATATAATGAAAAAAAGCATATATCTATTAAGTCTTTTATAGAAAAGGCTGATCAGGAAATGTACAAAAATAAAAGAATGACAAAATTAAAAATGAAATTTGATAGAAAATAGAACTAAGCTATTTGTCCTATTTTTAAAGAAAAAAATCTTTATTTTTTTTAAATTTAGAGATATAATGTTATATATAGAATATTAAAGGGGTAAATATGAATAATATTGATGTAAATTATTATATTAATTATTTAAAGAATGATAGAAAATTGTCTGAAAGTACTGTAAAATCATATTCAAGAGATTTACGACTGTTCACGCAATATTGTAGTGATAATATTAAAAAGGATATACTTAGTATATCAAAGTCTGATATTATTATTTACACTATATATTTGGAGAATATTAGAAAATCAAATTCCACTATTTTAAGGAATCTAGCATCACTTCGAAATTTTTACTCATATTTATTACTAAATAATAAGATATCTGAAAGTCCTGCAAATGATATTACAATTAAAAAAAGTCAAGCAAAAGCACCAGAGATATTGTCTTTACAAGAAGTGGATACATTATTTAAACAGCCTAATGTTGAAACTAATATTGGTTCACGTGATAAAGCGATGCTTGAACTAATTTATGCTACTGGTATTAAAGTTACTGAACTAACTTCACTTAACATTGATGATATAAATTTTGATTATGGTTATTTGAGATGCAAAGGAAAAAAAACAGAAGATCGTATAATTCCTGTTGGTTCTGTTGCTATAGGTTCACTTAAAGAATATATTCTAAAACATAGAAATACGCTTATAAAAAAAGATGATGAAGCGATGTTTTTAAATTATTCAGGTTCTAGAATTAGTAGACAAGGCTTTTGGAAAATTTTAAGGAAGCATTCGTCAAGTGCAAATTTAAATAAAAATGTAACACCATTTACATTAAGACATTCTTTTGCTGTGCATTTAATTCAAAATGGAGCTGATCTTAAATCTGTTCAAGAATTATTAGGTCATCAAGATGTTTCTACTACACAAATGTACCTCAAATTAAATAAAAATAGCTTAAGAGAAATCTACGATAAAACGCATCCTAGGGCCTAAGTGGCTCTTTTATGTTTTATAATAATATATAGAGAGAATGGGAAAATAATTAAAAGGAGTTGATGTAATGATTAACAGAGTTGTGATTTTTATTATGGATAGTGTTGGTATTGGTGCATTACCTGATTCAGAGAAATTTGGTGATATTGGTGTAAACACTTTTGGAAATATTATAAAAAAATTTCCAGATATTAATATTAAAAATCTAAAAAAGCTTGGACTTGGTAATATTGATGAATTTGATGTAATTGAAAAAGAAGAAAAGCCAATTGGATCATTTGGTAGATCTATGGAAGTTTCAAATGGTAAAGATACAACAACAGGCCACTGGGAGATTTCGGGGCTGAGAATTGATGAACCTTTTCAAACTTACCCTAATGGTTTTCCTAGTGAAGTTATTGAAGAATTTGAAAATAAAACTGGAAGAAAAATTTTATGTAATAAACCTGCGTCTGGAACTGTAATTCTTGAAGAACTTGGTGAAGAACATATGAAGACAGGCAAGCCAATTGTTTACACTTCAGCAGATAGTGTTTTTCAAATTGCAGCTCACGAAGAGATTATTCCACTTGAAGAACTTTATAAAATGTGTGAAATTGCACGTGAAATATTAAGGGGAAAAAATCAAGTTGCAAGAGTAATAGCAAGACCTTTTATTGGAAAAGTTGGTGCATTTGAAAGAACGCCGAATAGACATGATTATTCACTTGATCCTTTTGGAAAAACTGTACTAGATATTGCAAAAGAAGCAGGATATGATGTTCAGGCTGTCGGTAAAATTGTAGATATATTTAATGGACATGGAATAACAGAAAGCGTTCATACCGTGAGTAATATGGACGGAATTGATAAAACTATTGAATATTTAAATACTGATTCAAAAGGAATCATATTTTCAAATTTAGTTGATTTTGATGCGAAATATGGGCATAGAAGAAATGTAAAAGGCTACAAGGAAGCAATTGAGGCGTTAGATGAAAGAATACCAGAGATATTATCTGCCTTAAAAGATAATGATATGATTATTTTTACAGCTGATCATGGAAATGATCCTACTTATAAGGGAACTGATCATACTAGAGAACATATACCTCTATTAATTTACGGTAAAAATATTAAGGCTGGTGTAAATATAGGTACAAGAAAAACATTTGCAGATATTGCTGCTACAATTTCTGATGTTTTAAATATAGATAAAACTCCTTATGGAGAAAGTTTTAAGTCACTTATAGTTGAATAATATAAATATAAGGTAAAAAAAATTACGGAGGAAACAATGAAAAATTTATTAGATAAAATACAAGAAGCAAAGTCATACATTGAATCAAAAATTAACTTTGCTCCTGAAGTAGGTTTAGTATTAGGGTCGGGACTTGGTGTATTAGCTGAGGAAATTGAAAATAAAATTATAATTAAGTATGAAGATATACCGTATTTTCCAGTATCAACTGTTGTAGGTCATGCTGGTCAATTTGTTTGTGGAGATCTTGAAGGAAGAAAAGTCATTGCAATGCAAGGCAGATTTCATTTTTATGAAGGTTATTCAATGGAAGAAATTACATTTCCAATTAGAATAATGAAGAAAATTGGAGTTAAAAATTTACTTTTAACTAATGCAGCTGGTGGAGTTAATGAAGCTTATGTACCGGGTGATTTAATGATTATTACGGATCACATTAATATGAGTGGGGTTAATCCTCTTCTTGGAAAAAATTATGATGAACTTGGACCACGTTTCCCAGATTGTTCTGAAATATACAATAAAGAAATAAACAATAAAATATTTGAGATTGCTAAAAAATTAGATATTAGATTGCAAAAGGGTGTATATCAAATGAATTCTGGACCAACTTATGAAACTCCTGCAGAAGTAAGATTTGCTAGAATAATTGGCGCGGATGCTGTTGGTATGTCAACTGTTACTGAAGCGGTAGTAGCTAGACATTCAGATATTAAAGTAACTGGCATTTCATGTATTACAAATATGGCTGCTGGAATTTTAGATCAACCTCTTCATCACGGCGAAGTTGTTGAAACAGCAAATATGGTAAAGAAAACTTTTATTAATTTAGTTAAAAATATTATTCCAATTTTAAAATAAATATAAAGATTTGGGGGAAAAGTTATGAGAATGTATGACATAATTGCTAAAAAAAGAGATGGTATTGAGTTAACTACTGAGGAAATTCAGTTTTTTATATCTGGTTATACTGATGGATCTATTCCTGATTATCAAGCATCAGCTTTATTAATGGCAATATTTTTACAAAAAATGAATACGAGAGAAACAGTTGATTTAACATATGCAATGATGAATTCTGGAGATACAATTGATCTTTCTAATATTAATGGAATAAAAGTTGATAAACATTCAACTGGTGGTGTTGGTGATACAACTACATTAATTCTTGGACCACTTGTTGCATCGTGTGGAGTCCCTGTAGCTAAAATGAGTGGACGTGGACTTGGTCATACTGGTGGTACACTAGATAAGTTAGAATCAATTGATGGATTTCATATTGAACTTACAACAGAAGAATTTATTGAAAATGTAAATACTCATAAAATTGCCGTTGTTGGTCAAACAAGCAATATAGCACCTGCAGATAAAAAGCTATACGCTCTTCGTGATGTTACTGCAACAGTTGATAATATAAGTTTAATTGCTGCAAGTGTTATGAGTAAGAAACTTGCTGCAGGAAGTGATGCTATTGTACTAGACGTAAAATGTGGAAGTGGAGCTTTCGTAAAAGATATTAATGGTGCTGTGGAACTTAGCACGGCTATGGTTAATATCGGTAATGGCATGAAGAGAAATACTATTGCAATTATAACAGATATGGAACAACCACTTGGCTACGCGGTAGGAAATGCTCTTGAAGTAAAAGAAGCAATAGATACTCTTAATAATATTGGACCAAAAGATCTTACTGATTTAGTTGTAACTTTAGCTAGTAATATGGTATATCTAGGAGAAGGTGCTTCGTCTGTAGAAGAAGCTAAAAAACTAGTTTTAGAAAATCTATCAAATGGAAAAGCTCTAACTAAATTCAAAGAATTTATTGAGTGTCAAGGTGGAAATGTTGAAGTAATTGATGATATTTCAAAACTACCTGATGCTAAAATAATTGTTCAAATAAAATCTCCTGAAGATGGATACGTAAAATCAATAAAGTCTGATGATATTGGTATTGCAGCAATGGTACTTGGTGCTGGAAGAGAGACAAAAGATGATATACTTGATTTAGGCGCTGGAATTATGCTTAAAAAGAAAGTTGGAGATAAAGTAACTAAAGGCGACGTTATTGCAGTTTTATATGCAAATAAAGAAGAAAAAATAGAAGATTCTAAAAGAAGATTACTAAATGCTTATACTTTTACAAGTGAATTCGTTGAGAGTAGAAAACTTATTTTAGGACTAGTTAAAGATGATAAAGTTGAATTATTTTAATTAATTATAATGATGCATAAGTAATACTTTTATTAGTTAGAAAAAAGTAGTAAACTTTTAAAAAAAGTATGTGGAATTTAAAATCTGCATACTTTTTTTCATTCTTTATCTTGCATAATTATAAATTTGTGATACAATACATATTAGTATATTTAGATGAATAAATCATACAGAGATATGATTTCATTGATATTAAAAGGCGTGCGCTTTGTGCAGGTGTATATTTTAATTATTAATCAATCGATGGGGTTATTCATATATTATATGTTTGCGCTATTTTTTTTAGTTGGTCATGCATAAATATACATATAGATACATGCCTTTTATTTTATTTGCCCAAAATAGATTAGAAAGTATATAACTATACATAATTATGCAAAAACAAGAATTAATATAAGGGGGATTTATGAAAGGTTATTTAATTTTAGAAGACGGAACGACTTTCGAGGGAAAGTTACATGGAGAAATAAAAAGAACTTTTGGTGAAGTCGTTTTCAATACAAGTATGACAGGTTATCAAGAAATTTTGACTGATCCTTCTTATTATGGACAAATTGCAGTATTAACTTACCCACTAATAGGAAATTATGGAATTGATAATAGTGTTAATCAATCAAAGTCTATAAAAGTTAGGGGGCTTGTTGTAAGTGAATTCAATAATTATGTTGATGAAAGTGATAGTAATTCTTACTCATTAAACGAATTTTTACTTAATAATCATATTACTTGTATTAGTGATATAGATACAAGACATTTAACTAAAATTATTAGAGAAAAGGGTGTAATAAATGGCCTTATTATTTCGAGTCTTAGTAGTATGCCAACATTAATTAAAGATATTAAGGAATATGAAAATATTAAACCAGTATATAAAATAAGCACAAAAAATATTTATAAGTTAAAGCCAAAAGGCCAGTCATTAAAAAGGGTTGGTGTTCTTGATTTTGGTATTAAAAAAAATATTTTAGATTCATTATTAGCTCGAGGCATTGAATTAATAATTTTTCCAGCTGACACAGATTTTGAGACAATTAATTCTTATAAAATTGATGGTGTATTTCTATCAAATGGACCAGGAGACCCAAAAGAACTTATAAATATTATAGAAACTGTTAAGAAAATTATAGATCATTATCCTACTTTTGGTATATGTCTTGGTCATCAACTAATAGCATTAGCACTTGAATGTAATACTAAAAAAATGAAATTTGGACATAGAGGCGCCAATCAACCAGTAAAAGATATCTTTAATAATAGGGTCTATATAACAGCACAAAATCATGGTTATGTAGTTGAAGAAAATACCATAGATTTAGATAAAATTACAATTACTCATATAAATGTAAACGATAATACTGTAGAAGGAATAAGTCATAAATTCAAACCAGTATTTAGTGTTCAATATCATCCTGAAGCTTCACCTGGTCCAAAAGACTCAGACTATTTGTTTGATTCATTTTTAAAATTACTACTTAAGAAGGAGGCATAAATGGATAAAATAAAAAAAGTACTAATAATTGGTTCCGGTGCTATTGTAATTGGTCAAGGCGCTGAGTTTGATTACTCAGGTACTCAAGCATGTAGAGTCTTCAAAGAAAATAAAATCGAAACTATTTTAATTAATAATAATCCAGCTACAATAATGACAGATAAAGAAATAGCAGATAAAGTATATATGGAGCCAATAACTTTAGAATTTTTAGTTAAAATAATTGAAAAAGAAAAACCTGATTCTATAATGATTAGCGTAGGAGGACAGACTGCCTTAAATGTTGGTATTGAACTTGAAGAAAATGGCCTTTTAGATAAATATCATATTAAAGTATTAGGTACTCAAATTGAAGATATTAAAAACTCGGAATCAAGAGATTTATTTTATAATAAAATGATTGAAATTGATCAACCCGTCTTAAAATCTTCTTTAGTGAAAAGTTTAGATGAGGCAAAAAATATAGCAGAGTTAGTAGGTTATCCATTAATAATAAGACCAGCATACACATTAGGTGGAAATGGTGGTGGAATTGCAGAAAATGAAGAAGATCTTGAAAGGATTGTTACTTCAGGACTTAACTTAAGCGTTACAAGTGAATTACTAATAGAGAAATCTATTAAAGGATGGAAAGAAATTGAATATGAAATGATGAGAGATAAAAATGGAAATATAGTAACTGTATGTAACATGGAAAATATTGATCCAGTGGGTATTCATACTGGAGATAGTATTGTAGTAGCACCATCGCAAACACTTTCTGATATTCAGTATCAAAATTTAAGAAATGCAAGTATAGAAATTATTAATAGTTTAAATATAGTTGGAGGTTGTAATGTTCAATTTGCTTACAATCAGATAAAAAAAGAGTATGTAGTTATTGAGGTTAATTCAAGAGTAAGTAGATCTTCTGCACTAGCTTCTAAAGCTACTGGGTATCCAATTGCAAAGATTACAGCAATGATTTCTTTGGGCTATACTTTAGATGAGATTGTAAATGATGTAACAAAAAAAACAAAGGCTTCATTTGAGCCTTCTCTTGATTATATTACAGTTAAAATTCCAAAACTTCCCTTTGATAAATTTAGAAATTCTAAAAATGAGCTTGGAACATCAATGATGGCAACAGGTGAAGTTATGGGAATTGGAAGGAATTTTGAGAGTGCACTATTAAAATCTATTAGATCTTTGGAAATGGAATATTTTTCTTTATATAATGAAGAATTTACACGATATACCTTAAGTGAATTATTGGATAAAATAAAATTTGTTGATGATATTAGAATATTTTATTTGGCAGAATTGATTAGAAGAGAAGTAAGTATTGACTTATTAGAAAGAATAACAAAAATAGATAAATTTTTTCTAAGTAAAATAAAAAATATTGTACTATTAGAAAAAAGCATTTTCAATAGAGATTATAAAACTATTACAAAAAAGGAAATTGAAAATTTAAAGAAAAATGGATTTTCAGATAAGGGCATTGCAAATCTAACTCTTTTTTCTACTGAATTATTAATTAGAGAATATAGAAAAAAATTAAATGTTTTTCCTTCTTATAAAATGGTAGATACATGTGGCGGTGAATTTGATGCAATAAGTCCATACTACTATTCATCGTATAATGTATATGATGAAATAAAGGTTAGTAGCAGAAAAAAAATAATTGTTATAGGTTCAGGTCCAATTAGAATAGGTCAAGGCATTGAATTTGATTATTCAACAGTTCATGCAATACTTGCTCTTAAAAAAAGAAATATTGAAACAATAATTGTAAACAATAATCCTGAAACTGTAAGCACCGATTTCAATTTATCTGATAAATTATATTTTGAACCAATAACCTTTGAAGACGTTATGAATATAATTGATAAAGAAAAACCATATGGAGTAATACTTCAATTTGGTGGACAAACATCAATTAAGCTAGCTAAAAAATTTGAGGAAAATGGAGTAAATATATTAGGGTCAAGATATGATGCTCTGCATAAAGCAGAAGAAAGAAGTGAATTTATAAAAATCCTTGAAAATGAATCAATACTATATCCTAAAGGTTTTGGAGTGGATAATAATAATTTAAGTGAAAATGTAAAAAATGAGCTATCTTATCCTGTATTAGTTAGGCCAAGCTATGTACTTGGTGGACTTGGAATGAAAATAATATATGACTACAATAATTTATCATCTTACATCAATAATGCATTTAATAATAATCCAAACAATACTATATTAATTGATGAATATGTTGATGGAATCGAAATAGAAGTTGATGGAATAAGCGATGGAGAGGATATATTTTTACCAGGTATAATGGAACATATTGATCGAAGTGGTATTCATTCAGGAGATAGTGCTCTTGTTTTTCCGCCAATAAATTTAAGTAAAATAGTATTGGATGAATTATTTGTTATAAGTAAAAAAATTGTTACTGCAATTGGTATTGTGGGCTTATTTAATATACAGTATGTATTATCAAATAATAAAATTTATATTATTGAGGTAAATCCAAGGTCCTCAAGGACAATTCCTTTTATTAGTAAAGCAAGTGGTATAAATTTAGTAGAAAGCTCAATTGATATTATTTTGGGAAATAAAAAAATTAAAGAATTAGATTTAGAGTCTAAAGAACATAATAATGGATATTATATAAAAAGTCCTGTGTTTTCAACTTATAAAATAAAAAATGAAGATACCATTTTAGGTCCTGAGATGAAATCAACAGGAGAAACAATCAGTATTGATAAAACTTTTTATGGAGCATTTTATAAGTCTATGATTAAAATTGGGATAGAAGGAGAAAATATAAAAAAAATATTTTTTTCAGGTGGCAAAAATAAAACTGAAGAAATTGATGTAATAATAGGGGATTTAATAGAAAATAATGTCAATATATATGTAAGTGAAGAGGATTATATTTATTATAAAAATAAATATAATCAAAAGTGTGATTTGATACATGAAGTAACTTTTAGTGAAACAATTGTGAAAATAAAAAATAAGGAATTTGATTTTGTAGTAAGTCTTTCTTCGTTTAATGAAAAATATAATTCGTATTTCAAAAAAATTAGAAGAGGAGCGATTGAAAACGGTCTTCCATGTATTACGAGTACTGATTCTATAAAACATCTAGCAATTATGTTATCTAAGAATATTAAAAAGAAAAATTTACAAGTATATAATATTAATATGAAAGAATTGTAAAATAACAAAAAAGTAAGGCGTTAGACCTTACTTTTTTTACATATATTCATATGTAGTCAGCATAATCTTATTATGTTGACTACATTCTTCTAAACACACCTTTTACAATCCCAAGAACAGAAACGTCTTTAGAAATAATTGGGCTAAGTGCAGAATTTTCAGGTTGCAACCTAATATGATCAGATTCTTTATAGAAAGTCTTGACAGTAGCTGAGTCATCAATAAGAGCCACAACAGTATCACCATTTTTAGCTTGATTTTGCTTTTTTACTATTACATAATCTCTGTCAAATATGCCTGCTTCAATCATGCTGTCACCTTGAACACGTAACATAAAAAATGTTCCTGAGTTAACCATGTCGCTTGGAACAGGAAATTGTTCTTCTATGTTTTCAACTGCTAAGATGGGAACACCTGCAGTTACATTTCCAACAAGAGGAATATATGCCGTATTAGTGTTAATTAGTGATGTATCACTTAATGTGTCTTCAAGAATTTCGATTGCTCTTGGTTTAGTAGAATCTCTTCTTATGTAACCTTTTTCTTCAATTTTTTTTAGATGTCCATGGACAGTTGAAGTAGATTTTAGTCCTACAGCAAGGCAAATCTCTCTAACAGAAGGTGGATAGCCTTTCTTTGCTACTTCTGCTCTTATATAGTTTAAAATTAGAACTTGTTTTTTTGATAAATCAGAATACAAATTAAACACCTCAATATTTTTTAGTCTCGTAACCGTTCAATATACAGTAGTATATCATATTAAAAAAAAATAATCAAACAAACGTTCTGTTTTTTCTTTACAAAGAACAGACGTTCGGTTATAATATAACTAACAGAACATTTGTTCTAAAAATAGGGAAGGTGATTTAATTGATTAAAAATTCTAATTTACATACTAACTATATAAGAAAACCTCACAGAAAAAGAAAAATTAGAATAACTAACAAAAAAAGGTTTACATTTTTTATGATTCTAATTTTTACTATTATTATTTCTCTAGGTTATACTTTGAATATTGCAGAAGGAGCAAGCAAAACAGAATATACTGCCGTAACAGTTTCATACGGTGATACTCTATGGTCTATTGCAAAAGAATATAATGAAGAACATTTAGATTCAAAAGAAGATGTACGAACAATTGTTTACGTTATTCTAAATGAAAATAATATTGATGCAAATAAAATATATCCAGGTCAGATTATTTATATTCCATTAACTTTTAAATAACTTTACTAATTACCTTTGCTAGCTACATTAATAAAGACAATAAGGTATCTGATAAAAATATTGTGTTATGATTAAAAAAACAATCTAAAATCTATGAAGATTTTAGATTGTTTTTTATATATAATTTTCTACTTATAAAATTGTATACTTTCTATATGTGTTTCTTTTGCAGTAAATATTATTTTTAAATTATAGTTAGTTAATATATATATATAGTCGCTATATTCAATGTTATTAATATTATATATATTTATTTTGCTTGGTTCACCGATTAAGCTTTTTACTATCGAAGCTGACATAGTTGTATTGATATTGTCAACTGTAATACTATTAGTTATAATAACCTTATTTACACTCATTATGTGGTTTTTGTTGTATTTAAAATTTATAACCATTCCTAAATCAGTATAGATAAAAGTAATTTCAGAACTATTTTTTATAATGTTCGAGTCAGGTGAGCCAATAGAATTTAAAATTTCTTTATCACTTTTTCCTAAAAATTCTTGAATCACAAGGTCATTATTCTTAAAATATCCAATAAATATAGGGTTATTGGCAAGATATAAAGTTCCTAAACCATTATAAGCACCATTTTTGAAAGTTCCACTGTATATTGTTTCACTGTTATCAAATTTAATTCCTTGGCCACTATATAAACCGTCTTTAAAGTTACCACTATAAATGATATTATCTTTTTTATAAAGCACACCAAAATCATTATATAATCCTTTTTTAAATCCACCTTCATATATTAAAAGACCATCCTTGTTATATAAGCTTCCAACTCCGTTAAAACTATTATTTATAAAAGCTCCTGTATAGACGATTGGATTTTCCGGAGAATTTGCAAATAAAGTGCCTTCTCCATAAAACTTGCCTTTTTTAAATACGCCACTATATTCTACATAATTATTATCACTATTATAATATAATACGCCATCACCATCATAAAGATTGTTTTCAAAATTTCCTTCATATTTAATATTCCCGTTTGAAAAATATTCCTTTCCTTTATCGAAATATTTACCATTTTTAAATTCGCCTTCATATATAATTTTGTTTTTTGAATACAAAATTCCATGACCTACATATTGTCCATTTAAAAACTCACCTTCATAAAGAATGTCACCATTAGACTTATATAAACTACCCATACCAGCGTATTTTCCACTTTCAAATCCACCTTCATATTTTAGAGCAGAGTTTTCAAAGTATTCCTTTCCATTTCCTAAATACTCATTATTTTTAAATGAGCCTGAATATTTTATATTACCATTTTCATACAATAAAGTACCATCACCTGAATACTTACCATTCACGTAATTACCTTTATAAATCAAATTTCCAAAATTATCATAGCTTTTTCCATTTCCATTATATTCACCGTTTGCAAAATATCCTTCGTATTGAACATCCTCATTATTATAATATTTAATGCCATAACCATCATAACTCCCACTTTTAAAATCACCTTCATATTTTTTGTGGTTTAAATTATCAAAGAAAATACCTTTTCCATTGTAGAGTCCATTAGAGAATTCACCTATATATTTTTTATTAGAATTATCATAAAATGCAGTACCACTAGCATCGGGTAAACCATTACTTATTTTTCCAGAATAAATTAAATTTTTGTCAATTTTATTATTATAAATTTTTGCATTTCCTGTGTAAGTGATCTCACTAGTGCTATAAAATTTTTTATAAAGAATAGTATTGTTGGAAAGATATTTATATCCTAAAAAAATAGCAATAATTAGCAGTAAAATTAATATAATAATTGCTCGCTTTGAAATGTAATATCTACCAATTGAAAAGTAGTTCTTTAGAGAAACTTCTTTTTTACTTATATTACCAACTAGTTTTGTTACGAGTTTTCTAGACGATTTAAAAGGAGCTCTTGTTATTTTTCTTTTAGTAACAGAAAACTTTCTTCTAATAGGTCTGATCACAATATTTAATAATATTTGAAATTGAGCAATAAATTTTTTCATAATAACTCCTTATATAATGAAGCTTTATCATATCTTTTTTATACACAATATTTATGTAAAAAAAACATATTTTCATAAAATAATATTTATAGAGTAAAAAATTGTTTTAAATTAAAATAAATAGATATATATATTATATATATTTATTTTATATTTTCACAACAATTATTTTGTAAATAGGTTTAGTTAATTAGAATTTTCAACCTTGTGATAACACCTGTATACACCTTTTAAATAATTAAGTTGTTTGAATAAAAATGAAAAGGAGTATTAATTATGAAAAAACATGCAGTGTTTTTTACGTTTTTATTATTTATTATAGGTATTTTAGCTTATGTAATAATATCAAATTCTTACGTATTTAATGAACCTGTTAGTACGTTTACATATGGCAATATTAATATTGAGGATAGTGATAAATTCAATTATAAAGAGTTGTATATTGATTCAGATAATAACTATGGTTTATTAACGTTAAATATAACAACTTTGAAAAAATTGGATTTTTTAGGTATTTTTAAGTCTAGTAAAAACTCTTTATATTTAGACTCTTCAAATTACTATATTGTAAAGCTGAGCAAAAATAAAGTTGAAAATCTAATTCATCTTTCTTATGAAAATAAAAATCTTAGTAGTTTAGTTGTAGGGAAAAATGGAGATATCTATGCACATTTTGTTGAATATGGAAAATTTGATTCATGGATAAAGAAAGAAAAAATTATACATTTTGATAATTATGGCAAACAAAAAGAAATAGTTTTTAGCAAAAATTATAGTGAAGAAGATGCTCCTTATTTAACGGGTCAAATAAAAAATTTGTCTTTGGTTGAAGATAAGTTGGTTTTTTATTTAGATAATAAAATTAATTTAACGAAATATGTATACTATAAGCACTCACTAAAAGAAAAATTTTCTATTAATTTAGAAGAAATTAATGGAAACGTGATACAAATATATAGCGATTTAATTGGAAATACATTCTTCTATAATTCAAACAGTCAAATTTATTTAATTGATAGCTCTTTGAATTTGAAACTAGTAAATAGCTTTTTAAAAGAAAAACTAATTATTAATAATATTTTTAAGTTTAATAAGGATTTATTAATATCTTTAACTGATAGGAACAATAATTCCCTTATAAAAAAACTTACAATAAATGGTACACAAGATTATCTTATAAATAACACAAATTTTAATAATAATGTTTTAAATAGCAAATATAATTTGTCAGAAAGAATTGTATTTTTTAGAATTGTATTCTATTTAATTTTTCTATTCTTTATTTTACTTGTAATTTACACATGTAAATATTTCTATAAATATATATTGCAAGAAAAATTATCAATTTCCTTAAAAATGACATTAATTATTATACCAGTTATTTTTATTATTATGTTTGTTTTTGTTTTTTATAGTGTAATAGGTGAGTTCAAAAAATACAGTGATGACATAAAAAATGGTAAATATATTCAATTTAATACATTGATTGATAATCAAATAAAATTGATTGAAGATAAAAAAGGTGATAAATATTTAGTAGACTTTATCAAGAACATAAAAATATACAAGGAAATTGACAAAGAAAAATACAAAGCGTTTTATTCATTATTAACTAAAGAAGGTTATATTGGTCTTAGAGTAAATAATGCAAGTAGTAATTTAGAGGATTTGGCTAGTATAACTAAAGATATTCGAGGGATATATGTAGTAGTTGATATTGTTAAATATAATGAAGTTTACAAAATATTAGATACTGAAAATAATTTTATGATGTTTCAAAAAAGAATTTTAGGGAATAATTCATCATTTAAAAAGGCAAAAAATGGAGAAATAATCAATGCAATTGGTTCAAATGATAATTATATCTTTACTATGAAACCAATTTTTGATCAAAGTGGTAAGGTAATAGCAATTATTCAAGTAGGAATGAAATATGCAGGATATAGATCAAATGTAGACGGAACTTTTACAACAAATTCCCTTAAGCAAATATTGATAGTAACATTATTACTAGTTTTTATAATAGTGTTTGTTTTGAATATATCTCTGAGAAAACTGATTCTACTTACAAAAAGTGTTAAAGAAATATCTAATGACAACTTCAATGTATTAATAGATGTTACTACAAATGATGAAGTGGGTGATCTTTCAAAGGTATTTAAAACCCTTATGGCAAATTTAAATAATTATATCAATGATATGAAAGAACTAAATGCAGTTTACTATAAATTTGTTCCTAAGGAAACGATCGCTTTGATAGGTGAAAAAGATATAAAAGATGTGTGTTTAGGAGATAATAGTAAAAAAAACGTAGGTGTTTTATTTGTGACTATAAACAATTTTAGAAGTAGCATATCAAATTTTAGTGAAGAAGAAATTATTAGTTTTATAAATAAGCATTCGTCAAAGATAGGACCAATCATTAGAAAAAATGGCGGAATTATTGAAAGTTATACTGATAATGGATTGATAGCAATTTTTCCAAATCACATAGATGATGGAATTCAAACAAGTATTGAAATTTCGCGGGAATTTAACAGACTTACTGAAGCTGATAATTCATTCAATAATGTAAGTATGTTTTTAACTAAAGGTGAAGTATTGTTTGGAATTATAGGAGAACAACTCAGAATACAAAGTACATTTATTTCTGAAAATATTGAAAAAAATAGGAATTTAATGAGTGCTTCAACTTCAATGGATATTTCTTTTATGATAACAAAGGATGTATATAAAAGCTCAGAATTAATAAAAACGTTATCAAATATTAGATATTTAGGTGATTTAAAAGGAATTAATCAAGTTTATGATGTATTTGAATCTGATAAGAATTCAACTAAAACATTGAAAGCGTACTATAATAACGACTTTAGAAAAGCATTAGAATTTTTTAATGCTAAAGAATATCTAAAAGCAAGAAGCTTGTTTGTATCGATATTAGAGAAAAATATTAATGACGGAGTAGCAAGATACTTTTTTTATGAGTCAGATATAAGATATAGAGAAAATAGGTGATGCATGTTTAGACAAATTAAAAGAAAAAAATATACTGGTAGTAATGTAAAAATTTCAAATATACCTAAAAGATTTCAAAAAAGTATGTTTTACAAGACAAAACATTTGAATCCATCTGATTTAAATGAAAACACATACTCAAATTTACAAAATTTGCTTGGAAACAAAGAAACTATAAAATTACTAGAAGAATTAGGTAATCTTGAATTTGTTGAAAATTCAGATAATTCTTTTTTGCTTAAAGAATTAAAACGTGAAAATAAAACTAAAGAAGCGAGAAATAACGAAAAAGATCTTGGGTTTATTCTTAAAGATAGAAAAAACTCATATGTTAAAAAAGGAAAAAGAAATAAATTTATACCTGGAAATAACTATTTAAATAAACCTTTAACTTCAGGATCTGATTGGCACCATAGAATAGATGGTTTTGTAGCATTTGTAAATATAATGAAAGGTTATGATAAAACAAAAGATGAAAAAGAAATCGAAACAAAAGAATATGATATGTTGCTAAATAATGTTGAAAAAAATAAAAGAGATGTTGTTGAAATGATTTTTAAAATGGTGAGTAATTTACCTGATTTCAATGACGATGATGAAGTTTTAAATAGATATTTTAAAGTAATAAAATTTATAATTGCTTCTGGTATAGATATTGATAATTTAATTAAATTAAGAGGGAACTATAAGAATCAAAAAACTAGTATGATTAATGACGTATAGGAGGAATTATTATGGGTTTTTTAGTTGTAGCTGGAGCGCAATTACAATGTTCATTTGGAGCAGCCCCATCTAATTTGACAGTATTACCACTGAACAAGGTATTAGCAGGTGCTCCTGCTGCAAATATTATGGATAATAAACCAATGGTGAACATTTTACCATTTGGAACTTGTATGTCACTAGCTAATCCTATGGTTGCTGCAGCAACTGCTGCGGCAATGGGGGTACTAACTCCACAACCATGCATTCCAAATGTTGCTGCTCCGTGGGTGCCGGGCTCAATGACAGTATTAATTGGCAATCAACCTGCATTAAACAACAATAGCAAAGCAATGTGTATGTGGGGAGGAGTAATTCAAATTTTAAATCCAGGTCAAACAAAAGTAATGATACCATAGAGAGGTTGGTGAGTAATTTGGGTATTTTTGGTTTTGGAAAAAAAAGCAGTGAAAAAACTACACCTGAAAATGATAATACGCTTATAAAACAGGAAGAAACATCTACTTCAAATAGTGAAGTTCTATCAAATCAAGAAGAGCCAAAGGAACCTGTAGTCGTAGATGAGTATGCTGAAACAAAGAGTCTTATGTCAGAAGATCAAGAAAATGCATTTAACGAAAGAGATGATAAAAAAAGTATTAGTAAAACTGTATCGAAAATGAAAGATGATGACAAAAAAAATTATTTTTTCTTAGAGTTAACAGACCATAAAGCTATGCTTAATCCACTTACTGAAAAAATTTTAATAGCTTCTAAAAATGAAGCAGCTAAAAAATCAGTCGATATTGGAAGAGATATTTTAGGGGTAAGTGATAGATCGTTTTCAAGTATTAGACCAGATACTCTTGGATATAAGATTAGAGTTTTTATTATTGAAAGATCTAGAACTTGGGCTCAAAAGATTGTTGAAGATGAATATACAGCTAAAAAAGCTGAAATTGAAACTGAAAATGTAGATGTCTCCGAAAAACTAAAAGACTTAGAATTAAAAAAAATGCAATTAAAAGCGAGTCTATATGAGAGTGTTAAAGCAGATTTTATGACAAAAATAGCAAAAGAGACTTTAGCAATAGCAGATGAAAGTTTTGACAAATTTGGTGCTGATTTAAAAACAACTGCAAACGATGAAGTTATTTCAACATTTAAAAGCACTTATAAATCAATCTTTAACTCTAAAGCAATGAAGAAAAAACCAATAGATGAAAGAATGAGTTTTGCAAAAGAAACTTCTGTAGAAACATTAGATAAAAAAGTAAATGATATTGCATCAAGTGTTATTTCAAAAAATAGTAAATTAATAAATAAATATTCTTTAGATTCAGCTACTAGTAAAAGAGATTCCATACTAAGTGCGGTTACTGGAGGAGCCACAAAAATACCAGATATAAAAAAAATGGATCAAACCGATCTATCTGCTGCACAATATCTTTATAGTGATACAGATGAAGGAACAGATATATCTGATAAAGAAAATAGTCTTAAAGAAAGTGTGATGACTGACGCAATAGTTGCACCTAATATGAATAAAAGCTTAATTTTGCTCGAAACTGGTTTAATGAAAGCTGTACCAAAAGAAGGAGACTCAGTAAAAGTTAAATCACAAATTGACATTCCAGTTTTTAGCGGTGTTACAATAGGAATTGGTGTTTCTGGTGAAGCTGAAAGAGAAGAAGATAGATACGTAAAAGCAAAATTATCCATGAATTTACACGCTAGTGGATCAATTGGAATTGGTAAAGTTTCAGGAGAAATTGGTGGACTTGTAGAGACTCATGCTAAAAAAGCGGAAGATGCTTCTTTACTAATTTCATACGTTTTGTATAGAAGAGCAAGAGAATCAAGTACAATGCCAAGTAATTTAACTGATGCTATTTGGGGCTTGGGTGGTAAAACAGGTGAAGGTAGTTTTAATGAAGCAGAAGCTTTTGGAGCATCAGCTGAAAAATATTTATTTAAAGAAAACGAAGAAAATTCAGTTAAATATGGAAAATTTGTTGGATTAAGTGCTGAAATAGGTGATGAGGATGTTTTAGGTGGAAAAGTAAGTGCTAAAGCAATTCAAGGAAGTAGTTATAATAAAGAAACATTAGAAAAAGAAGATCGATTAGGTAAAATGGAAGCCTATAAGCGATTTGGGCAGAAATCAAAAGGTGAAAATTTTAAAACTATTGTTTTTGAAGCAGGAATTTCTGGTGGAGGATTTTCTGGTAGTGGTAAAATAACAATTCCCTTTGATAGTGAAAATAATTACAAAGCAGTACAGTTAGAATTAACGGGTGGATGTAGTATGCCAATTGGAACACTAACGGATTTAGCAATAGATAAATTGCTAGAAGCAATCGATATAATGCTAGATAATGGGACTATTTTTGTTGTTAAAGGCGGTAAAATTGCTAATAAAAATGATTCTCAAGTAGAAAATGATAATGTAGATTCAGATTATGAGATAAATGTAAAACAAATCAAATCAAATGCTAAATCTTCTGCTTCAGTTGCTATGAAAGAAATAAATGAATCAAATGACGTATTATCTGGTGAAAAAGGGTATGAACTCACATTAAGTTATGATAAACCTAAAGGTAAAAAAGGTGAATTATCAATAGGTTTAAATGCAACTGCCGGTCTAAATGTTAATCTAGGTTTAGTGAAACTTGGAATAGAAAGATCTACTAACATTTTCACTTTAAATTTTGCAAATGAAGAAGTAGATGCAACACCTTCGGTATAAAATAAACTAGATTAGAAGGAGAAAATATGAAGGAAATAAGTTTTGTTTGTAAAGATAATTTTATTTTAGATTCGAAAATTGAAAGAATTGAAATTGACAAAAACATTGTTTTGAAAATTACTATAGAACCTAAGAATATAAATAGAATAATAGAAAGAGAATATTTTAATCTATTTAAAGATTCTATACTAGAACCCGCATTTACAACATTTAATAGTAAAAATGAAATTGAAATTACAACTATGCTTGATCCGGATCTTAAAGAGTTACTAGAAATGGCTATTGATGATATAAATGAAAATACTATCTTAGATTACTTAGTGGATAAAAATAAAAATCAAAAAAATGATATATTTCTTAATTCAGAATCTTGGTATATTTTAGACGTTAAACAAGAAGAAATTTTGCCAGATTTTTTAAAAGAAAAAGGAAGTATTAAAACTGGATTTAACACCAAATGGCTAGAAGAATTGAACTAATCTGATTGGGAGTGAAATGGATGTACTCATATATAAAGAAAATATCCATAATTTTATTAGTTTCATTAGTATTTAATTCTATATTTCCTAAAGTATCTTACGCAAATCAACTTTTTAAACTAAGTGATGCAATAAAAATAGGAATTAATAATTCCAAATTACTTAAAAACAATGATATGAGTATTTTTGAAAAAAAAATTGCAATAAAAGAAGCTAGAAAAGCTGTTTCAGATGAGAACAAAAAAAATAGAAGACTTTTCGAAAAAAAACCGATTTATAATAAAGATTTTGCAAGAAAAACAAAAATCAATAAATCAAAATATGAATATAATTTGGCAAAGCAGACAAAAAAATTCAATATTAACGTTGTTAGCTACAAAATAAGAGAATTGTATTTCTTAGCATATACTTATCAAGAATATAAAAGTATAAGTCTTGAAACGCTTAACGAAAATAGAGATAGATTAAATATTGTAAAAAAACTGTTTTTAAAGGGAAAAGTATCAAAAGAAGAAGTTAACTACTCAAAAGAAAAATATGAAGATAGTAAAAAATCATTTGATAAAAATGTAATTGAATTTAATAAAGCTGTAAATAAATTGTCATCTTATATTGAGATGGAACTAAACTCAGATAAAATTATTTTAGAATATTCAACTAGTGAAAATTATATTGATGATAAATATTTAGTTACTTTTATTCAAAAAAGTTTTGAAAATGACTTTAGCATTTATGCAATTGGTGAAGATATAAAAATTAAACTTGAGGAAATTAATGTTTCCAATAAACTTTATAATAGTGATTTTTCTAGTTCAAGAATGAGTAGTATAAATGGACTATTAAATGGTGGAATAAATAATATAGATTCTTTAGATCTTGCTAAATCATATGAAAACTTGCTTAACTCACTTATATCAAGATGGGGAGATAGTTGGAAACCATATTATGAGATAAGTTTAGTGTTTTTTACAATTAAAATTCCAAAATTGTTTAGAAGTGGTGAATTTGATGGTGTAAGATATTTAGAAGATGCGAGATACTCACTTATGTTAAAAATAATGCAAGCTAAACAGTTGTTTTCTAAAGAGGAGACTATAAAAAAAGCAAAAGTAGAATATATGTCAGATTTATTTGAAAAAATTAATGCTACAGATTATAATTACTATTTATTAAGTAATAAAATTTTAAAACTTAATAAGGATTATAAAATTGATCTATATAAGTATTCACAAGGTTTAATTTCACAAAATAAATTAGCAGATTTAAAAGAAGAAATTAATTCATTAAATATGGATAAACTTAATACACTATTTAAGCTAAATGAATTTAATATTGAAATGGATAAAAACACAAATGGATTCTTGAGCTTCTTAACCAAGAGTACTGAATTCAAAAAAGCAAAAAAATTACCATTACCATACAAATTACCTTCTACTATTAGCATAGAAAATAATTTACAAACAAGTTCTTTAAATGTGAAACCAATTACTTGGAGGCTTAAAGAAATCGTTAAAGGATTTATGAATGAACTAACATTTGAATTAGATGAAAAATCTGAAATAAATTACTTTGTAATTCAGACTGTTGATGGTTTAAATATTTCAGAAAAAACTGATATTAAAAAAGGATTTAAACATTTAAATATTACTTTAAGTGATACAGAAGATTTCATTGTAATTTTCTATAAAGATGATCAAATTGTGTCAGAAGGACTATTGCAAGGATATGGAAGTAAGGGAGAAGTTGAACTACTAATAAAAACATCAAATTGAAGTCAAATTCAATTAAGTGGATAACATTATGGAGTGATAAATTTGAATATAAAATATAAAATTTCATTACTAATATATATATTGTTTTCTATTTCATTAGTTAATTCATATGCGCTTACTCCACCGAAAGTTAATACACTTGAAGATAAATATTTGATTATTGGTGAGTACATCATTTACTTAGATCAATTAAATCAAGATATTTACGATGCTGCATTTCTAACAATAAAGGATAATCAAAACATTTATTATAAGTCTGAATTTGCTAATGGTGAGTGGTTCAAAATTGATGAAGGAAATTCTCTTTCAGATATTGTAATATCATCAAATACAAATAGTATATCTTCAAAGTATATAGATAATAATTTTAAATTTTCTGTACAAATTGATAAAAGTGGAAATGTAATAAAGTTTAATGAAGGAAATTTTATCTCAATTGATAAAAAAATATTAGATTTAGAAAACAATGTAAAAAATAAAGAGTTGAACTTAGCAAAACTTAAAGATGGTAAGGGTGCAGATGGAATAATCCCAGAAATAAATGATCTTAAAAATGAAATTAATTTGTTAAAAGCAAGTATAAATGAAGCAGATTTAAATAAAATAAAATTAGATAAACTTAAAGAAAAAATAGCAGTTGCTAAGGCAAATAATGACTACAGCATGTTAGAAGAACTTTTAAATGACGCGAATATTGAGGATGAGGATTTACTAAAAGAAAAAATAAATAAAAACACAAACGATTTACTAACGCTTAATAAATTGAAGAAAAGTTTTGAAAAAAACGGATTAGCGAAGTTAACTACTTCTATAAATTTAGAAATAGAATCAAAAAAAGAAGTGCTGACTAGCGACCTTACAAAGATGATTGTATTGCTTTCAAAGAAACTTGAAAACAAACTCTTGTCAAAAAAAAATAGAGCTTTAATTAATGATGAGATTATGTCTTCTAAAATAACTTTAGAAAAAGTAACTGAAAACAAGGTAGATGATCTATATTTTGATATTGCAATTTATGATAAAGATACGTTAATTGATGCTATAACAAAAACGTTTAGCGCGTTAATTGAGAACCTTCAAAAAAATGTTTTATCTTTAAAAGATGCAAATAGAATAAACAAATCCTTGTTAGAATTAAATGAAAATGTTTCTAAAATGTATGAGGAAGTTCCTATAACAAGAAACTTAGAAGATCTGAAAAAGAGTAAAAACGCTTTAAAAGAGATTGCTATAAAATTAAAAAATGTGTTAGTTGAAGAACTAAGCAATAAAAAATTAGATAGTGAAACTGTTGCTTACATTAAAAATAATTTAGAAAAAATTGATATTATTATATTTAAAGTTGATGTGAATGAAACTGAACTTAAAAAAGTAGATTTAACAAATTTAAATAAATTACTTTTATCTAATATTATAACAAAGACGAGTATAAATAATGATATTAAATTAAAAAAAACGAATTTGCCACTACTTGAAAAAAGTTTTTTACTGAAACGAAAAGCATCATTAAATAATATTTTAGATGAATTAAGTAATGTTAAAACTATTGATTTAAATTTTAAAACTCCATCTAACAATAGAGTAATTTTAATTAAAGATATTACAAGTATAAAAAAAATATTGTCAGAAGTATCCGAAAGTGAAAACTTAATTAAAACTGATGTGAATTTTTTAGATGAACATTTGATTTTGTTAGAAAAAATTCTTACTGAAATAAAAAAAGATAAATCAAATGAAAACATCTTTGATTTATCAGAAATGAATAAGCAAATATTAACTGAATCTGTTGATGAAATATTTGATTCATTAACAACAAAACTAAAAAATCCTGATGTATCAATAGAAGAGGCTCAAATTATTAACAGAAATTTGTCGCTATTAGATTCTAATGTTGTTGAATTGTATTCAAAAAATAATAATTTAGTTGATTCTAATTTGAAAGGTAAAAATAATAAAATTTTAGATGATATTATTTTGCAATTAAAAGCGTTAATAGAAGATAATGTCAAAAATGGCGAATTGTATAATGAAGAAATTAATATAGAAAACAAAACTATAGTTGAACTAGATAATATTTCTTATATGATAAACTCAGATAAAATTAATACTAAAAAACTTGATCTACTTTGCTTAGAGAAGTTAATAATGCTTGATGTAATAGCTAAAACAAAAAACTTAGTAAATAATGAGTTAAATGATTCCAATATAAATGTATTAGAAACAGAAAAAATTTATGAAAAAGTTAAGTTAATTGATGAAATTTCAGATCAACTTAATGCACTATTAATTCCTAAAATCGATCTCAATATTTTAACTAAAAAGAAAGAAATACTAAATAAAACTATTAGTTATATTGCTGAACTTTTAAAAGGCGAACTAAATAATAGTGTTTTGCCGAAAAAAACAGTTGTTTCGTTAAGTGATACATTAGAATTAGTAAATAATATTTTATATGAACTTAGTAGTGATAAGAATGCCGAAAAACAATCTAATTTAGTTAAAGTAAAAGAAAATATCGTAAGAGTCTCCAATGATATCGAAAATTCGATTTTAAGTATAGATTTGACTAATAAAAATATTAATTTTGTTGACTTGTCTAAAGAAAAATTTAATGAGTTAAATAGTTTTATTAATCTAGATAAAAAAGTTGTTAATAGTAAATCGTCTGAAAAAATTTTAAAATCGAATTATGAATTTGCTTTAAATGAATTACAAGTTCAAAGAGATTCGCTTGAACTTGTAGTATTAAATTTTAATAACGAAATTAATTCAAACACTTCAATTATAAATTCTACTCAAAATCAAATAAGTAAAATTTTAGACCAAATAGTTAATAATATTAAGAATGAAAAAGATATTAATAATTCTAATGTTGACCTATCACAAAGTGTAAATAACTTTAAAAATACAGTTATTCTAAGGATGAAATTATTAGAAAATTCGAATAACTTAAAACAAACTATTAGCAATTTAATAGAAGATGTTAACAAAATAAACAAACAAAATTTAGAAAATGAAAATAAAGATTTTTACAAATTATTGTTAAATATGAATACTGCCGTCAATAAAAACTATAACATATACTTAAATGATTTAATCTTCAAAAGAAATTTATTATTAAGAGAATATAAATCTGATAAAAAAATTAATATTGACTATAATATCTCAATATTAACAGAAGAAATAAAAAAACTTGATCTAGAAATAAGTAAAATTTCCAATTATGAATTTTTAAGAAATCCTTATATTTTAAACAAAAATGTGTTTTTAGCAGAATCAAAATCATATTTAGATATAATTAATGATTTACAAAACAAGAAAGTTATCAATATTAATTTCAAAAGTGCTAATAAAGAAGAATATAAAACTCTTGTTGATTCAATGAATGAATTAACGCAGTACTTATTTTTATTAAAGGATAGTCTAGATAAATGAATTTC
The DNA here is from genome assembly GCF_033097505.1 of Helicovermis profundi. Taxonomy (NCBI): domain Bacteria; kingdom Bacillati; phylum Bacillota; class Clostridia; order Peptostreptococcales; family Caminicellaceae; genus Helicovermis; species Helicovermis profundi. The sequence continues at coordinate 1,558,700 of NZ_AP028654.1, forward strand.
TTGGATTCAGGGGAGTTTTTACTCCCACTGAATCCAAGAAAACATAATCCAGGGCCTTTTTAGAGTTCTTTATCTCCCGCTTTTTTAAGAAGTGGGGGTATTAGAACTCTAAGGCATCGGATAAATATGGAGAATAATATGAATAACGACTTTAATTTAAAAGACGAATACATGGGTGAATTATATAAATTACTTGATTTATATTTGCTGAAATATTTTTTGAAAGAAGAGATATATAAAACAAAAGGAATTAATAAATACAAGGGTCTTGCAATCACACCTGATGATGTAAAAATAGCGTTGAATTTAAACGTTATAGATACAAATACATCTGATGTAATAAGCACAACATTAAAAATCAAAGCTCAGCTTGAAAATATTAGGACTTTATTTAGTAATAAAAAAACCAATTCAAAACTTGATGAAATCTGTAATCTGTTTAACTTAGATTATTTTGAAAAAATGATGATTTTATTTGGAATATCTTCACTAATTGATCAAAAGTATCATAAAATATATGGTTATTTAAATGATAATATGACAAAAAAAACAGCTACAATTGGTTTGTTTTTTAGTGTACTTGAGGTAGATGATATAAATAAGGTTAAAATAATAAGAAAACTAAGAGGAAATAATAATTTCACAAAATTCATTTTAGATTATAATTTTGGGAAAATTGATATTCCTCTTTATGATAAAGAAATTAAAATTACTTCAAGAATTGAGAATTATATTTTTAATGTAAATGAAATTGATTACAGTATAAAACATTCTTCAGAAATATTTTACTTTAATGATGATATTGATATATATATTGGAGATAAAGTAGTTATTGAAGAAACTTTAAAAAGTATAAGTAATTACTACTATAGCAATAATTCAATTACTAAACCTTTATATATTAAAATAACAGGCATTTTAGGTAGCGGTAGAAAGCATTTGGCAAAGTATATTTCACAAAAATTAGAAAGGAATTTATTGATAGTCGATTTTTTAGGATTTAATCAAAATGAGGATTTTTATGAAATAATAAATTCAATAATAAGAGAAGCGGTTTTAAAAGAAGCTATAATTGCCATAGAAAATTATAATCTAATATCAGAAAAAAAGTATATGAAAAATATAAGTGTGGATAAATTTTTTTCTAATTTAGAGTTGTTTTCAGAACCTATATTTTTAATCACTTCTTCTATCAACGATATAAAGAATAAGAGAATGGAAAACACAATAGTAAATGTCAATTTAGATTACCCAAATTCAGAAAATAAAATTTTGCTTTGGAAGTATTATTCTTCAAAATTTAAAGTCAATAATGTTAATGCTCAAGAATTATCAAATAAATTCAATATTACTCCATTACAAATCAAAAATACAATTATTGAATTTAGAAATAAGAGTATTATACAAGAAAATAAAAACATTTCAATATATGACGCTACATACAGGCAAATTGAAAATATGTTAGTTGATTTAGCAGTAAAAATTAAATGTTTTTATACATGGAAGGATATAGTATTGCCTAATGATACAATTGAAATTCTAACAGATGTTTGTAATCAAGTAAAATTCAAGAATAAAGTTCTTAAAGAATGGGGATTTGGTGATAAAATTCCCTATGGTAAAGGTGTGTCATTAATATGTTCAGGACCACCAGGAACTGGTAAAACAATGTCTGCACAAGTTATAGCAAGTGAACTTAACTTGGAATTATATAAAATTGATTTATCTAAAATAATTAGTAAATATATAGGTGAAACTGAGAAGAATTTAAATAAATTATTTGATGAAGCTAAAAATAGTAGCTCAATATTATTTTTCGATGAATCTGATGCAATTTTTGGTAAAAGAACAAGCGTAAAAGATTCGAAAGATAGATATTCAAATATAGAAGTCTCTTATTTGCTTCAAAAAATTGAAGAGTATGAAGGCATTACAATACTTGCCACAAATTATTTGAAAAATATTGATAAAGCATTTTTAAGAAGAATCAATTATATTATTTCATTTCCATTTCCAGATGAAAAAGCAAGAAAACAAATATGGAAAAAGACATTCCCTGATAAATCAAAAAAAAGTGATGATATTGATTTTGAATTTTTAGCAAATACATTTGAAATTTCAGGAGGAAATATTAAAAATATTGTTTTAAATAGTGCATATTTAGCTGCTGCAGAAAATTCAAGTATATCTATGAAACATATAATAAGATCTACAAAATACGAACTTCAAAAAATCGATAAGCTGCTTCTTAAAGAAGATTTAAAAGAGTACTCGTATTTATTAGATAAATGAATTTATTAAATATATATATGACTAGAGGTGATGTAAATGAGTTACACAGCTATTGCAGATGTGAGCCAAAGTTTAACGAAATTATTTAGAAATACACTTTCTCCTGAACCAATTAAAAAAAAGGAAAATATAGGTCTCTGTTCACCTGCTGAAAAAGGTGATTTTCAACTTTCATTATATTTATACAATATCGAAGAAAGTGGAGAATTTAGACAAAATATTATGATAGAAATGAATGATGGTTCTCAAAAGTATCCACCAAAAGTATTTTACTTATATTATTTGCTTACTGCATATTCTACAGCTGATATAAAATCTAAAGCACTTGATGAACATAAAATACTTGGAAAAGCAATTCAGATACTCCATGACAATCAAATACTATCTGGATCAATGCTTGAAGGACAGTTAAGAAATACTGATCAAGAAATAAGAATTGAAACAAAAAATTTATCTTATGATGAAATGATGAGAATATGGCATTTCAACGATATACCATATTCCTTATCTGTGGCTTATAAAGTTGGACCTATTTATATTGAATCTACTAAGTTTAAAAAACCTCCTAGAGTTATTAAAAGTAGTATAAAAATCTTAAGGAGTGATAAATGATGGTAAACAACGATATAAATATTGTTAAAAACGTTGATTTTGTTTTGAAATTGATTGATGACTATGATTTAAGTAAACCAAAAGGAAAATTAGTGTTTGTTTTAAATGATAGAGTTGTAATTCCAATTGTTAAAAATTCTGGTACTTATATATTCGTTAATTTAGAATTAAATAGTCAAGTAAATATACTATATATTAAATCTGATTACTATTTTAGTAGAGAGATAATTATAAGTTTGAATTTTAATGCATTATTTGATATGAGTGTGCTTAAATTGAAACCAAAATATATTTATCCATACTTTAAAAAAGGAACTATAATAAAATTTACAACATTTAATAAACACAAGGAAACAGTTGCATCGAGTATATGTTCGTATATTGATGACAAGAATAATTATGATGCAAGAATTATTGACAATGTTAATGGAAAATTTCTTATTAAGGGAGCGTATGAAGAATATTTGTTCGGAAATAAATATATTACCCAAAAAGAAAAATTGATTGAATCTAATGTTATTTCTTTGTATGAAAAGGGTATATATATCATTAGTACGGCTGATTCAAAGTTATTAGATATTGGAGACAAATTGTATAATGCTACATTTACTACTACAGATGAAAATGGAAATGGAGTTGTATATTTTAATAATTTTATTAAAAATAAAATTAATATTAATATAGTTTTAAAATCATTTGATTTAATTAAGGAGGTGAGTATGCAAATAGAAGAAAACAAAATTTATAATTTAGGTTCATTATACTTTTAGAAAGGAGGGAGAGGTTTCGTAATATACATAAATTTATGAAGCCGAAAATAATATGCCAGAATATTTATCGCCAGGAGTTTACATTGAAGAATTTGAAAGTGGTGGAGTGCCTGTAGCTGGGGTTTCAACAAGTACAGCTGGTTTTTTAGGATTAGCACAAAGAGGAGAAGCTGAAGGATTACCAGAATTAGTTACTAGTTTTGCTGACTTTCAAAGAAAATTTGGTGGATATTTGCCAGAGAATCAATTTGGAGAATATAGATTCTTATCTTACTCTGTAGAACATTTTTTTATAAATGGTGGAAGCAGATGTTATGTAATGCGTGCTACGCCTGATGACGCAAAATCTTCAGTGAATGAAGTATATGATTTCATTAAATTTAATGCTAAAAATCAAGGGTCATGGGGAGACAGAATTAGAATATTAATTGTACCAAGTAGTAAAGCTAAAACTCAAATTTTTGAAGATTTTGAAAACGGACAATATAAGCTTAAAAGTTCAATTGGTTTTAATGAAGGAGACATTGTAGAATTTATTGACGGTGAAGTAAAACAAATTAATAAAGTTATAATGGTACAAGATAATCTTGTCACTTTTGAGAAGCCATTTGAAGGAGAAGTAATTGATAGTGAAATTCTGCCTACTAAATTGCTTTATACAAAAGAAATTAATATTCAGATATCATATGGTGATGAAGTAGAGAACTATGAAAAAGCCTCTTTAAATATTTCAAAGTCAAATTTTATTGAAAAACTATTAAAGAAATCAAATTTAATTGAAGTTAAAGTAGATAGTGATTTCATAAAAGACACAGTTACACCGTTTTTGAAATTTGCAGGTGAAAAACCTGATAGAGAAAAAGTTTGGATTGATTTAACAGATGGTAGCGATGGAAGTCTTGATAAATTAAGCCCTGCTAATTTTATAGGATCAGATAATGGCCCTGGTAAAAGAAGTGGTATAAAATCGTTTATTGATAATGATGATGTATCTATCATGTTAGTCCCCGGAGTTACAGATCCATCAGTTCAATTAGATTTAATAGCACATTGTGAAAATAAGGCAAATCGATTTGCAATAATTGATATTCCTAAAGAAATTAAGAAAGTAAATGATTTAAAACAATGGAGAAATATGTTTGATTCAAGTTATGCTGCTGCATATCATCCGTGGGTAAAAGTATTTGACCCTGTGGATAAAACAAATATTTTTATTCCTCCTTCAGGTTCTGTTGCTGGTATATATTCGAGAAGCGATAATACTAGAGGTGTACATAAAGCCCCTGCAAATGAGGTTGTAAGATCATGTACTTCATTAGATTGTCAGTATTCTAAAGGCGAACAGGATATATTAAACCCTATTGGAATTAATCTTATTAGAGCTTTTACAGGACAAGGTATTAGAATTTGGGGAGCAAGAACCTTGAGTTCTAATGCACAATGGAGATATATAAACGTTAGAAGATTATTTATTTTTATAGAGGAATCTGTAAAAAGAAGTACTGATTGGGTTGTATTTGAACCTAATGATGCAGAATTATGGGCAAGGGTTAAAAGAAGTCTTGATAACTTCTTAACTGGAGTTTGGAGAGATGGTGCACTTGTAGGCAGTAGTCCATCAGATGCCTTCTTTGTAAAAATTGATAATACAACAATGACACAAGATGATATAGATAATGGAAAATTAATCTGTATTATTGGAGTATCGCCTGTCAAACCAGCAGAATTTGTTATATTTAGATTTACTCAATTTACTGCTGAAGCTAGTGGTGAATAAAAAAGGAGGGAAATAAATGGCTGAAAGAAAAGATCCAATAAGAAATTTTAGATTTAAAGTTTCAGTAGGTGGAGCGGAAGCAGGATTTAATGAAGTAAGTGGATTTGATATTTCAATTGATGTCATAGAGTATAGAGAGGGTGACGATAAAACAACACCAAATAAATTATCAGGTTTATCTAAGTATTCTAATATTACACTTAAACATGGTGTTACAGATTCTATGGATTTATATAACTGGATTAAAGATTGCGTCGAAGGTAAAATCGAAAAGAAAGTTATAACTGTTGTTGCACTTGGTGAAGATGCAACTGCACTAGCTACATGGGAAATCGTAGAAGCATGGCCTGTTAAGTATACTGCGCCTGATTTTAATGGTACCGGTTCAGAAGTTGCAATTGAGTCTATGGAAATTGCACATGAAGGATTAAAAAGAACAGCATAGTTTATAAAAACATTAGCTTGAACTTAAATTTTAATATTTTTAATTTACTTCAAGCTAATGTTTATTTTAATAAAGATTAATAATAAAAGGAGATATATTATGGCATTTCAAACAATTTTCGAATTTACTTTACCAAGAGGATATATAGATAAAAAAGGTAATTTACACAAAATTGGTAAAATGAGATTAGCAACCGCTTCGGATGAAATAGCACCACTTAGAGATCCTCGTGTTGTACAAAATCCAAACTATCTTACTATTATTCTTCTATCGAAAGTCATAACTGAATTAGGTGATTTAGAAAATATAGACACTTCAGTTATTGAAAATCTATTTACTGCAGATCTTGGATATTTACAAGAATTATATAATAGAATAAATCAATATGCAGATGCAAGTATTGATTTTAAGTGTCCTCATTGTGAAAAAGATATTGAGGTTGATATGAATTTTTTGGGGGAGAACATAAACTGGTAAAATATCCTGAAAAAAAACTTTATGAAGAAATGTCTTTTATTTCTTATTACTATCATTGGTCATATGAAGAGGTTATGAATCTTGAACATAAGGAAAGGAAAAAATGGTGTAGTGAAATATCAAAGATTAACCGTAAAGTAAATGGAGATGAAAGCAAAAAAAATATTTTCGATGTTTTTTGATTTTACTAGTAGTATGTAAAAATTGAGGTGTGTTATGGCAGGAAAAGAAGATAATTTGTATGGTAAAGATACTAGTAAAAGAAAAGTTGGGTTAAATTTTAATTTTGGATTAGAAATTGATGGAATGGTTGAAATTAGTTTTATGAAGGTAAGTGGAATATCTTCTGAAGTTGAATTTCTAACCTATAATGAAGGTGGTGTTAACGACTACGAACATCATATTCCTACAAAAGTAAAATATTCAAATATTGTTCTAGAAAAAGGCGTTACAAAATCTGATGTGTTATTTAAGTGGTTCAAAAGAATTCAAGCTGGCATAATAGAAAAAAAGAATTTTTCTGTAATACTATGGAACAATGAATTTAAAGTTATTAAAAGATGGAATTTTATTGAAGGCTATCCAGTTAAATGGTCATTATCAAACTTTGAAGCTCTTGGAAATGGAGTGTCAATTGAAAGTATTGAATTTACACATAATGGATTCAATACATAACAGCTTAAAGGGGAATTTTTATGATAAAATTTATTCAAAAAATAGATGAATCTAAATTTGAATTGAATATTACAGCAAAAAAAATTTCTAAGATATCTATTATAGATATTTCTGTACCTTTTATAGCTAAGTCATTTAATGGATACGTTATTCTAGATTATTTAGTGAACAATAATAGTGAAGAAGAAGGTGTTATTACAAATTCAATTGATCAAACTACGAATATATATAATAATACCTTAATACAAAATATGTACTATGAAGAAAAATTTGATATTCTAAAATTCAAAAAAAAAAATAAAAATATAAAGTTAAATAACTTTGAATATACAGATGAAAATTTTTTTTATAATTTTTTAAATAGAACTTTATTTAATGACACTTTATGTAGATATACTTTAAATAACAATTTGTTAAATAAAGTTATGTTGAATGACATTTATAATGATAATGAATTTAGAAGTAATAATATAATAAGTAGTGAAATATCAAATGAAACCAGAGCTTTTTTAAATAATAATCATAGTGAAATTAATAGCAAAACAGATAAGACAAATATTGATAAAATTAATAATATTAAATTATATTTTGAAAATTATAAAACATATAAAAAACTAGCTAAAAAAATATCTATGTATAATTATATAAAAAAAGAAACTCTTAAAAGGTCAAATAGAGAACAATATGATAGTAATAAATATATTGAAAATATAAGTAGTGATCTTTTTGAAAATAAAAATTTCGATAATTTTGTAAGCAAAAATTCTAAACTTAATATTGATAATAATCTAAATAGTTATCATAAAAAGTTTTCAATCTCTTCAAATATAAAAACTGAACTATCAAAAAAAAATAATTATTTGCACAAAGCAAAATTTAATTCAATAAACAAAATTTCTAATAATATTTTAACAATTAATAGTAAAAAATATAACGATACATTGTATTTAAAATCAGTAATGAATAACAAAGTTTTAGATAATAAAGTTTTGAGTGATAATACAATTTTACAGAAAAAAATCACAAGTAATAGGTTCGAAAGTCATAGTGAAACAAGAAATAATATAATAAAGAATAATGCTAAAAAATTTGTGAATATTGATGAATCAGTACATAGTAATAACAATTTATTAACAGGCGATTATAGTAAAAAAAATAATGAATTCTCTGAAAGCAATTTAAATGAATTTAACAATAATTATAGTATAAGAAAAAGTTTATTAATTACTAACGAAGATGACTTGATCAGTTTTAATAATAATGATATTAAAACTATTAATAGCATGCAAAATGAAAGCAAAAATATATTTAATTCAAATACGAGTTCAAATAATTTTAAGTCATACATTAAGCTAAATGAAGATGTAATTACTGAAAACTCAAATGTGTTTAATGCCAAAATGAGTTCAAATAATTTTAAGTCATACATTAAACTAAATGAAGATGTAATTACTGAAAACTCAAATGTGTTTAATGCCAAAATGAGTTCAAATAATTTTAAGTCTTACATTAAGCCAAATGAAGATGTAATTACTGAAAACTCAAATGTGTTTAATTCAAATACGAGTTCAAATAATTTTAAGTCATACATTAAGCTAAATGAAGATGTAATTACTGAAAACTCAAATGTGTTTAATGCCAAAATGAGTTCAAATAATTTTAAGTCATACATTAAACTAAATGAAGATGTAATTACTGAAAACTCAAATGTGTTTAATGCTAAAATAAGGTCAAATAATTTTACAAGTGATAGTAAGTCAAAAGACTTTATATTGAATGAAAGAAATTTATATGAAATAAAACATAAATTTAATTATTTCGATGAAATAAACTTTAATGAATCAAATTATAAATATGACAAATTGAAGTTTGCATATGTGACTACAATAAAATCGTTTATTTCTTCTAAAAATAACAGTAATGTTTTAGAAGAAGAAAATAAAAATGAAAATATTAATACTAATACGAACTTGTTTACTAATAATAATAGATTGAGCTATCTTGCAATTAAAATTAATAACAATAATGATTACAAAAATGACAAGTATAATCGCTCACATATGATTAATTTGATCTCTACTAATGTAAGCTCTAATAATAATATAGTTTACAAAATTAATGAAAATGATAATAAATATAAAAATAATTTATCTTATTCAAGTTTGTACTTTCGAAAAAACATTAAAAAAAATAGTCAATATAATACTCCCGATTATAATAGTATTTTAACAAATATTATTATAAATAATTCAAGCAATTTAAATAATACACCTAATTACCATTTGAAAAAAACTTCAAAACAAATGCATAATTTGAAATTTGTTAGTACTAATAATTTGTTTTTGGAAAAAATCAGTAACAAGAATCCAACTGTCAACACTGAAAATACTAATATAAATAATTTAAGCAGCAATATAAAACACAATACTATTAATAATTTTGTGAATATATTGCCTAGAAATTATAATATTAAAAATAGTAAAAATTATGCATTAGACGACCACGCCATCAATATTGAGAATAAATTATCTGCATATACTCATAATTTAGAATTTCTTATTAAAAGAACAAAATTTTATGATGCTAATAAATCACCCATTATAAAAAATGATTTTTTTTCTAATGCTAATAGTAATAAAAATATAATAACAAGCTTAAATAGAAATGATTTAAAAGTTAATAAAAATATCAATTTATATCCAAGTAACTATCTGTTGATGGAAAAATCATTTAACAACTTATCAAATTTTGAAATTGCTGATTTTTTTGAGAATAAAAATCACACTGAGAATACTGAAAATAAATTTGAAATTAAAAAAGATATAAAACTTTTATTAAGTAGCATCAGTTTTAAAAATTCAGAGTTTACGAACAATAACTATAGGCAGTTGAATAATAATACTCTAATTAAAGAAAACACGAGTAGTAAACTATATAATAATTCAATTCTTAATAAATTTTATATGAATAATAATTTAGAGTTATTAGGTTCATTCTGGTACAAAAATATAATCAATAATTATTTAGAAAATTATATTTATTCAAAAATTAACAGCAATAATAATGCTGTTGAAAATAGTAGTTCAGATATAATAACTAATTTATTTCATAAAATCACAAAATTGAATAATCAAATTAATTTTGAAGACAATGAATATATTTCAAATTCTTCGACTATATATGATGTATTTAACTTAAGAAAAAATTCTATAAATAAAACAAAAATGGCTAATATTGATAAAATAATAAACAAAAAAGAAGTAAAATATGATTTGTTTAATAATTTTTCTAAAAATAATTTTATTACTGAAATACAAAATCCTAGTAGAAACAATAAATTGAATTTTAGTGATATGTATTTTAACTATTTATTAAAGAAATCCAATTATAAAAAAAAGAATTACATTTCAATTAATTCCAATAATTTATTTGAAGATTTAGAACTAAAGTACTATTTTGATAATGATACAGTTTACAAGAAAACAGAAAATGTAAAAAATTTAGAGTTGCTTGATGAAATATTTAATGTGGCCATTTTAGTTAATAAAAATCCAATTTACGATAATATGCCTACTGATGATACAGTATATAATGATCTAACAAAAAATAGTGCAAGCAAGAAAAATCTATTATCAAATACTTTAACTTACAGTACCTTTTTAATAAATGATGTGAGGAAATATGGAATTAAAAGTCATAACTGGTTTTTGCAACAAAGTAAATTTATAAATAATAATAATGAGGTAACAACTACTAATTTTAAGAATTTAGATTTATTAAAAGAACATGATAAATATAAAGAAGTACAACATATACATGATTATGGAGTTGAAAGTTATAACTTAATATTAAATAACTTTATTAATAGTACTCTTTTAATGAGTAACAAAATTAATATTTTGAGTAAATCAATATCTAGTAAGAAAAATAATTTATTTGAATTAATGACAGACTCGACATATAATAATATTTTTTCAAATAATACTAATGTTAGTAGCCTAAATAAGGATAATAAAATTGCACTAAATCTATCTCAAGAAAGTTATAACGAATATAGTATTAGAAAATCAAATCTCAATACGGAAGCAAAAATTGAGACGTTGAATTTTTTGAATCAAAAGAAATTTTTAATTAATAGAAATGATATAGTAACTAATAATTTTAACAATTTAGATTTATTGAAAGAAACTGATAAATTTAAAGAAGTTCAACATTTACACGAATATGGTGTTGAAAGTTATAATTTATTATTAAATGACTATAAATTAAATAAATTTACTAATAGTAATTCATTAATGTGTGGCAAGATTAATATTCTGGATGAATTGAAATTCACTACAAAAAATAATTTGTTTGATTTAATGTCAGATTCAACATACAATAGTAATTTTTTAAATAGTACTAATACTAGTAGAGTTAACAAGGTTAATAATATCGCATTAAATCTAGCTCTAGAAAATTTTAATGAGTATAATATTAGAAAATCATATTTCAGTACAGATTCTAAAATATCTTTATTAAATTTTTTGCAACAAAGTAAATTTTTAAATAGTAATCATGAGATATCAACTAATAGTAATAACTCATCATATGCGAACATGTATTTTAATAATAATGATGTAAATAACAATTACATTTCAAAAGAACTAATTGATTATATTGATAAATCTAATATATTGGAATACAAAAGAAAGTTAGAAAATTTAAAAATTAATAAAACTAAATTAATTAATTACAAAGTATCCAATAGCTTATTGCAATTTAGACCATTGGAAACATCTCATAATAGTAACTTGATGAAAATAAAAAATAAGTTTGATTTAATTATGCTAAATAGTGATGAGTATAATATTAGTAATAAGTATAAATATAAATATAGTAATAAATATAAAAATAGTAAATCAGAACATATATATTCTAAAGATAAGGGTGAAATTATTAATATAAATAATGCTATTAAAACTGAGAATAATATTAACATAAAAAGTAATAATAAATATAATTTGCACAATAATAATAATAATGAAAGTAAAAGTATAATAGAAAATGAAATTGCTAATGGTATTTTCATGAATAATAAATATATCGAAAGAATTATTAGCAAGAATAAACTTATACAAAACAGAAATGATAACTTTAATATATTTTCAAAATCTAATTATAGTAATCTAACTAACAAAAAATTAGAATTACTCTCTATATTAAAACTAAATAATGTAGAGACTAGTACTATGGTAACTAATGTTAAATCGAATTTAAGTGATTTAAATTCACATTTACAATTTAATTATTCAAATATCACAAATCTTGATAATCATAACGATTATGATATCGTTTATGAAGATAAAAATTATAAAAATTCATTAGATAATAATACAATTATTTATAAGAGTAAGGAAATAGATAATACAAATATGCAATCAAAATTAGAGAAGACTATGGTTGAAATAGAAGAAATTAAAAAAGCATTGGAAGATAAAGATTTTAAAGAAAAAAATAAAAGAATAGAGAAAGTAGATTTAAATAAATTGTCAGATGATCTTTTGAGACAATTTAACACTAAGTTAAAAAGAGAAAGACAAAGAAAAGGAATGATATAATTGGCTAAAAAAAATAAAAACAATAAAGCAAAAATATTAGTTCTTGATAAAAACAAAAAAGTAACAAAAACGTTGAGCGTATTATATAATCCAAACAAGTACACAATATCAAAAAGTAATAGATTTAACACAGAAAAAATAAATAATGAAGATGATCCTATTTTACAATATGCAAGTGGTGATGCGACAAAACTCTCAATGGAGTTATTCTTTGATACTTGGCATTTAAAAGATACAAAATCTAAAAAAATCGAAGATGTTAGAATTCATACAGAAGAAATAAGAAGATTACTATATATCGATTCTGATTTACACAAACCTCCATTATGTAAAGTTGTTTGGGGTAGCTTAGTTTTTACTGGGTATTTAACAGATCTTACAGAAGTATATACTATGTTTTCAAGTAGCGGAGTTCCAGTTAGAGCGAATTTGACGGTGGCGTTCTTGGGTCATAAAACTTTAAAAGAACAATTACAAAGAGCTTCTAAACAATCGGCTGATAGAACTAAAGAAAGAATTTTACAAGAAGGAGATCAACTTTGGAATCTCTCTTATGAAGAATATGATGACCAATCTAGTTGGAGAAGCATTGCAAAAGCAAATAGTATAGATAATCCGAGGAAATTAAAAACTGGGAAAAGAATAATTATACCTTCATTGGAGTGAGCATATGACTGCATTTAAAATTGATAAAACAAAATATGATTTTATGAAATTATTGAAAAAATATGGTGATATGGGTGCTCCTGCTTTTAAAGTATTAATTGACGGAACTGATATTGTTTTAAAAGAATATATGGCTATAACAAAAATAACGGTTGAAACAAACATTGATAAAGCTGATTTTGTCCAGTTTATTGTTTCTAATGCTTATGAAGTTGATAAATCATCATTTAAATGGACGGATAAATATTTTCTGCCTGGAAAAAAGGTAGAAATCAAACTAGGATATGTAGATAAATTTGAAACTGTATTTATAGGTGTAATTACATCTGCAACTTTCTCAATTGGTGAAAATTCAACCCCGAATATAATTGTTGGATGTATGGATAAATCTTTTTTAATGATGAAAGGCAAAAAATATAAACTCTGGACTAAAATGAGTTACTCAGAAGTAGTAAGTAAAATTGCTGGAAACTATAAATTGACTGCGAATGTAGATAAAACTGAATTGAAATATGAGACAATAATTCAAAATTTCCAAACTGATTACGAGTTTATTATGGGTTTATCTAAAAGAAGCATAAGAGAATTTTTTGTTAGTGGGGATTATTTATATTTTATTGATAAATATAGTAGTAGTGCGTCAATAATAACTTTAGGAATAGGAACTGATTTAGTTGAATTTGAATATACTATGGATATTGGTGAACAATTAACGTCTGTTGAAGTCAATGGTTATAATAATAATAAAGAAGTTTTAAAATACGTTGCTAAAGACATAAAAAAAATAGGTAGTGGAAAAAACACGGGAATTTCTTTATTAAAAAAAATAGATAGTGGAAATGCTTCATATATATTATCGGATTATGTAACTACAAAAAAAGAAGCTGAAACATTTGCAAAAAGCATTTTATATAATCAATCAATGAAATTCATATCATCTCATGCTAAATTACTTGGAATACCAGAATTAAGAGCTGGGCGCTATATTAAGGTTGAAGGTATGTGGAATGCAAAAGAAGTTTTATTTTATATAAAATCTTGTACTCATGAGTTCGATTATGATGGATATGTTACTTTGCTTGATATGGAGGGTAATTCAATATGAATTTTGAAGGATTAGATTTAAATTACAAAATTGAAAACAAAAATAGGTTTTATGGAGTAACTATTGGTGAGGTTACAAATAATCAAGATCCTACTAAACTTGGAAGAGTAAAAATTAAAATTCATGATAAATTTGGAGATTTAGAAACTGATTGGGCAAGAATAACTAGTTCATATACTGGAAAAGATAGAGGGCTTTTGATATTACCTGAAGTTGGAGATGAAGTTTTAGTAGTATTTAGAGATGGTGATATGAGAGAACCTTATGTTATTGGAAGTTTATGGAATCAAAAAGAGCTTCCGCCTGAAAAAAATGAAAATGGAAAAAATAATATTAAAATATTGAAAACAAGAAAAGGGCATACAATTACAATTGATGATGATGATAAAGCAGGATTCATTGAAATTAAAACAGAAAATGGGACAAGTGTTTTACTTGATAATAAAGATAAAGGGAAAATTAAAATTTTCGATAAAGGGAAAAAAGCGACTGCTGAATTTGATGGTAATTCAGGAGATGTTAAAATAAGTGGCAATAATAAACTTACAATCGATTCAAAATCTTCTAAAATTATTGTAGATGGTACAAAAAATGAAATAACGATTACTTCATCAGCTAAAATTGGAGTGAAAGCAGCACAAATCGAATTAAAGGCAAGTGGTACATTAGATATTAAATCTGGTGGAATTGTTAATATCAAAGGTACATTAGTTAAAATTAACTAATAAAGGTTGGTGAATTAATGGATAGTTCTTTTTTAGGTACTGGTTGGAAATTTCCTATAGAAGTTGACTCCACGACAGGTAGAATAAAATCTTCTTCATTTGAAGAGGATATAAGAGAATCAATATTTATAATTTTAGGCACAAGAAAAGGTGAAAGGATAATGCGTCCAGAGTTTGGATCAAATATTAATAAATATATATTTGATATTCCAGATACGACAACTATTACATTAATTACTCAGGAAATAAAAGACTCATTACAAGAATGGGAGCCTAGAATAACAGATGTTGAGGTAAATATAAAAACAGACGAGATCGAAAATGAAAAACTATTGATTGATATTAGATATAAAGTAAGAAGAACTAATAATTTATTTAACCTAGTGTATCCTTTTTATATAAGTGAAGGTACAAAACTCGAATAAGGTGATAATATGAAATACCCAAAATTTTATAATATATCAAAAAATGAAATAAAAAGTACTTTAAAAAAGAGAGTTATCTCTTATACGCCTGAATGGAAATTGAATTTTGAAACACCTGATCCTGGTGCAATACTGACCAACATATTTTTAAATCAAACCATTGAAACAATTGATTTATTAAATGCAAGTGTAAAAAATTATTACTATTCTTTTTTGAACTTTATAAATCCATCTGCTCTTTTTGCGATTCCTTCTAAGGTGAAAGTTGTATTTGAATCAAGTGTTGGAGTTAATAAAATGGTAGTAATTCCAAAAGGTACATCTTTAGAAAGTTCTTCATCCTTAGGAGCTGCTAGTTTTTTTACAAGCGAAGAATTGTGTATTTATCCAATAACAATATCTAACGTATATTTTCTAAATACCAAATTAAATACAATTGTAAAATCAAAAATAGAAAATTACTATTTTTCTGGTAGTAGCCTTAACTTAAATGAAAATATATTATTCTTCAAGAGCACTATATTTAATGACTTAATAAACGAAGCAAGCTTTAAACTAATATTAAATGATAAACAATTTTCTGAACAATTAGTAGAATATTTGCTATCAAATAGTGTTTCTTTTGAATTTCTAACTAACACTAAATGGATGGAATTTTCTAGTGTTAAGTTTACTGGTACATATTTTGAGTTAAAGAAAGACAAGGACTATTTAATTGATAAAAATGAAAGTTCGAATTTCAGAATTAAGATAAATAAAATAGATAAAGTCTTAAGTGAATTCTCGATAAAGAATCCATTAATTAATTTAATTACTTATAATTTTTCAAATAGTATTAGTAGTTTTGCTACAAATACTGTGAGTAAAATAAATGATAATGAAAATATTAAACCATTCGAGGAAAACTTTCAAAGATTTGATGAGTTTTTAATAGTTTCAAATTCTGTATTAAGTAAAAATGGATCAATTATTAATATTGACTTTGATTTAGAATTCAACGATTTCATTATAAATACTGATGAAAGTAAGATTGACTGGAAAATTGTAATGAAAAAATCTGAATTTGAAAAACTTAAAATACCTTTAATTACTATATTTGAAGTAGATTGGCTTTATTTTAACGGAACGTCTTGGAAAGAACTAGAAATAGATAAAAATTATAAAAAGATATTTAACGCAAATTTAAATTTAACACATATAAATTTTGATTTTATATGCCCAATTGACCTAAAAGCAAATTATGAAGATGATATAGAAGTTTATGCTATAAAAATAAAAATCAAAAAAATTGAAAACGAATTTAAAACTTACGGCATTTATAAAAGTCCTATAATTAAAAACATTCATCTGGCTTTTAATTATACAAAAGATGTAAAATTCAATAATATTTTTGAGTATAACAGACTAGAGTACTTAGAACATTTTGCAAATGTTTATTCGAATTCTAAAGAAATAACAATTTTTAAAAATGAATTCACTGAAAACAATAGTATTTATTTAGAAATAGATAAAACAATTGAAATTGGTACTTTGAATTTATTGATAGTATTTAAAAAAAGCAATTATTCTATAAATTCAAAAAAAATTAAAATTGTTTCTAAAAATTTTAATGTACAAAACAAAAATTCGAATAGTATAGAATTTTTAGATGGAACTTTTAATTTATCAGGAACTGGAATAATAAAATTATTTATTAAAGAGAAAATAATTCCAACTAAATTATTTAATATAGAAGCATCTTGGATTGAAATTACAACAGATAATTTAGACTTTGATAATATTAAAGGAATTTATTTTAATTCTGTTGAGGCAAATCAGCTTAGCTATGAAAATAATATAATACTAGATACACTTTTAGAACAATCTGAATATTTTATAGACTATGAAAATATTGTTGATATAGAAGTTTTAGTAGAAAATAAAAAATGGAAACGTACCAATACCTTTTTAGATAAAAATTCTGATGATTGTGTTTATTGTTTTGATCCAATTTCAAAACAATTAACATTTGGAAACGGTTTTTTAGGAAAAAAAGCTCCATATGGAGAATATGGTTTAATAAAATTAAATATTTCTATAACCAATGGTACAGGGGGAATAATTAAACCTTTTGAAATAACATCACCAACATTTCCAATTGCATATATAAATAAAGTTTTTAATCCTATAAGTTCTTATGGTGGAACTGATATAGAAGATGAAAGTGAATTGATTACAAGAACCGCTCAAGATATAAAAAGTAAAAATAGGGTACTTAGTATAAGAGATTATGAACATTTTTTAATAACAAGTTTTGATGAACTAAAGGATGTTAAATGCTTAATAAATAGAGATAGAAATTTAAAAAAGGTGTTAGGGAATTTTACTTTTGCTTTGATATCTAAAAGTCCTTATAAGTACAAAATAAGCGATACATTAAAAAACGAGATATTATCAAGTTTATACAATGTTTTGCCTGCAACTATCAATAAGGAGAATATTGATTTAATAGACACAGATATTTTAGAAATTAAATATAGTTTAATAGTATATTGTGATAATGAAAATATATCAACAGATTCAATAAAAAATGCTATTAACGAATATCTAAATATTGATATTGGAAATTTTAATAAAGGTTGGAAAATAAACGAATTACCAAAAATTGATGGTTTATTACTATTCTTAAATGAAAAATTTATAAATGTTTATATAAATATTTTTAAGGAAGAATTTGTTTTGATAAAAAACAATTATACTATTGAACTTAATAGAAAAAAACTAGAAAGTAATTATATGTTTATTATAAAACACGGTAAACACAATATAATGAAATCTAATGAAAAAGTAAAGAATAATAGTTCATTTAATAGCATATGATTAATTTAAAAGAGGTATATTATGATACATTTAGAAAATTTAGATAGCAAAAATTTTTATAAAATTTTAGAAGAAGCAAGAAATCATATTCATAAATATAATAATGAATGGACTGATGAAAATTATCATGATCCTGGAATTACTATAATAGAATTATTGTCTTGGATTACGGAAATGCAGCGCTATTATTTAAATAATGTTACAAAAATTTCTGAAAATAAATTACTTTCATTATTAAGTGTAAAAAACAATAAAAAATTTATTTCATATGGTTCAGTTGAAATTACTCCAATTCAACAATCATTATTTATTCCAAAAGGTCTAAAACTAGTAGCTGAAGATAAAATTTTTGAGACAAGTAAAAGTTTTTTTGCAATAAAAAATAATATTACAGATATTTTTCACTATAATTTTAAAAATAAAACATATATTGATTTATCAGAATATTTAACTAAATTCGAATTGGGCTATAAACCATTAGGCAAAAAAATTACTAAGAAAAATGAATTCATAATAAAATTTCATGATGAATTACCAGTCGATAAGACTCTAAATATTAGCTTTGTGATAAAAGAAGATTATAAAATAAGATTGGATAATTGTGCTTCTAATAAATTTGGCATTAAGTATAAATTTATTGCAAAAGAAAATTATAAAAATGATTATGAGTCTGTTTCTAATGTTGAAATAATAGAAGATACAACTTTAGGATTCAAAAAAAGTGGAATTATTTCATTTAAAATTAATAAAAGCGATAAAAAAAAATATAAAGAATTAGTCATTGAAGTATTAGAGAATTATGAGTTCTTACCTTTGATAATTTATCAGATTCAACTTAATAAGGTAGAAGCAATAAATAAGAATACTATAATTAAAGACTTTTATTCAAAAAAAGGATACTTAGAAATTAACGATTACATTTTTAAAATAGGTATTAAATTTTTTCAAATTTTGGATAGTACCGGTTGGTTAGACGCACCAGAAGAGGATTTTATTATTAAAAATTTAGATGATCACTTTTTAATTAACCATATTCAAAATAAAGATTTCAGAATAATACTTTATGATGAAATGTATATAACTACATCTAAAATAGGCAAATCAACAGCACTTCCATATCAAAAAATTAGGGTAAATTTAAAAAATATAATAAATTCAGAATTAATTATTTCGTGTCCAAAACTTAAGAATAAAAGTTGTTATTGGGAAGATTACAAATATGTTGATACACTTCTTGAATCATCAAATAGAGACAAAGTTTTTACTCTCGATTATGAAGAAAATGAATTAATTTTTGGTAACAATGAATATGGAATAATTCCAGAAGAAAATGGAATAGATATTATGGCTACTAATATGGTTAAATCAAATTTCGAAAAAGGCAATGTAAAAGCTAATAAAATACTTTCAACGTCAAATAAGAGTTTTAATGAGCTAATAAAAATCAAAAACTCAAATGATTTTGTTGGTGGATTAGCGTTAGGTAACTATGATAATTTAAAAATTGATTTTTTAAAAGAATATATAAATATTGATATTGCAATAACATTAGATGATTATGAGAAAACAATTATGAGATATCCTGAAACTAGAATTTTGTATTGTAAAGCAGAAAATAGTTATAAGGGTTCAAACACGTTAAGTTTGACTGTTGTACCTTATACTGGGGCTAAATTTCCCAAAATATCTGTTAACCTTATTAATGAACTTAAAATTTATTTAGAAGATTTTAGTATAGTTAATACAAATGTTGAGATTATTGATTCACCTTATATTGAAGTAAAATTTAGTATAAGTATTTTATTAAACAATCAAAATTCTTTTGATAAAACAAAACTTTACGAAGCAATATATAATTTGTTTAATCCAATTCAAAATTATAATGTTAACACATCGTATAAACTTGGGTATTTACCAACAATATATGATGTACTTCAACTCACCAAACAATTTGAAGGTATTTCACTAGTAAAAAATATTAATATACTTCCAATTGGAAAAGGTGTTGAAAAATCTTTAGAATATAATGCTATACCAAGTAATAGTGTTATATTTTGTAAAACTATTAATATATATGTTGAGTAAATGAATATGGAAGTATAAATTTTTAAAAAGTGAGGTGAAAATATGTATAATAGTAATTATTTTTCTCTGAATAAAAAAGAGGACTTTTTAAAATGTAAACTTGTAAACGTTAGTATCGCAGATAATGAAGAATTGTCTTTAAGTTGGAATTATAATATTAATTTGATTAAAGAAATTAACTTATATTTACCTAATGAAATCAAATATGTAAAAGTGGATTTTTCTGGTTTAATCTATATTTTGGATAGTATAAATAATCTATATTTATATGATGATAGTTTTAAGCGCTATGAATTATTAATATCATCAAATCACATAGATAAATATGAATTAATTAAAATTATTAGCCTTAAAAATAGATTGTATATAGCTTCTTCAGATCAGAATAAAATAGAAAATATAATTGAATATTCACTCTCAAGCAGAAGGATTGTATCTATAAAGAAATCGAATAAAAAAGATATCATAAATTTAGAATTAAAAGAAAGTGAGCTGTGTGACTTTATATTAGAAACCGCTAAAACAGAAAATAACGATAGTATAAAAATAAAAATTATAAATTTATCAGATGTAAAAACTATTATTACTAATGAATCTTATAGCTATATTGATGTGGATAATTTAGGTAATATTTATACTTTTAATACACATAATAGTGTTTTTAAGGTTTTTAACATTTGCAAATTCTATACGGGTGTAAGTGAAATAGTGAATGGAAATTGTTATTTGCCGATTCTTGACTCTAAGGTAGAAAATAATCTTTGGCACAGAATAAGATTATATGCGGATATAACAGAAAATACACAGATGACAATTGAATATAAAAGTTTTGATACATTAAAATTAAAAGACGTTAATGTTGAAAATTTGAAATTCTGTGAATTAAGTAATTTTAAAATTAAAGAAATTGAGAATCAAATTGAATTAACCAAATTTAATAGTGGTGATGATTTTCTATTTGATAAAGCCTATGGTAGATATTTATTAGTAAAAATAAATTTTAATGGAAATAAAAGTCAATCACCAAAATTATCAAAAATAAGAGTATATATGAAAAGGGATACATATATCAAATATTTACCAGAAATTTACCAGTCCAATGAACAAAGAGATTTCTTAGAGAGGTTTTTAAGTATTTTTGAATCAATAAATTTAGAAATAGAGGAAAAAATTGATTTGATTTCAAGAAATTTTGATTACAAATATAATTCAGACGAAATGTTAAAATGGATTTCAAGTTGGATTGGAATCGAAATAGATAATAGTTGGAATGGAGATTCAATAAGAGATTTATTTAAAATGCTACCTAGTCTCTATAAAAAAAGAGGAACAAAGTTTTATATAGAAACTATTCTTAAAATATTTTTAAATTGTAAGATAATTATTGTAGAAAACGCAAGACTATATTCAAATTTAAGCAATCTAAGAAGTACAGAAACAAAATATGAACGACCTTTTGGATTAAATAGGTACTCGTTTACCATTTTATGTTACCGACCTACAAAACTGACGAAAATTGAAAAAAACTACATTAAAAAGTTTTTAGATGGAATAACACCACCCTACATGGAATATAATTTTATTGAACTGAAAAACACTTTATTTTTAGATAAACATTCGTATCTTGGGATCAATACTATGATTGTTGATACATTAGATTCAAGACTTAATAATCAGCGAATACTTTCATTTACAACAATAGACAAGGACTAATTAAGTGTATTTCGCAAACATAAAATGGAGGCAAATCATGGATAAATTTTCTTTAGAACAATTAATAAAAAGTAATTATTTTTATGGTAAATTATTAACGGTAAATGATTTTGAAATTGAACAGGAATATATAAATTCCAAAATAAACCTTATTAATAAATATGTATTTGGCGAGGGAATAATTAAAGGCTTAAATGTTGTTATGATAGATGACCAGACTCTATCTATTGAACCTGGTATTGCTATAGATTCTTTTGGTAAAACAATTGTTGTTTCTAAACCAATTACAGAAAAATTATCATTAATTGAGGGTTTTGAACAAATAGAAAACACTACAGAAATGTTTTTGACTCTTGAATACAATGAAGAATTATCAGAGAAGATTCAAGTTATAACAAATAATGAAGAAGATTTTTCAAAAGAAAATTATAATAAAAAAGAAGAAACGTATAAATTAATTTTAAAATCGGAAGGTATTAATGAAATAAAAAGACTTGAAGCAACAAATGACTATACAACTCAATTGCTATTTAAAAATAACAATGTAGAACTCTTTTTAGCTATTTCAAATAACTTGAATAGAGCAACACTAATGAATGCAAAATTAATTACTTATGCAAAAGATAGTAATTTAGAAATTAACATCGACTTAAATATGAATGTTTGTGATGGAAATGGTAATTTTGTTCAAAATGAAAATAATAGCTATAAATATACAAGTCAAATTAAAAACAAATGGTATGTTGAAGAATTTAATTCAAGTGTATTTTCAATCGAAACTGATGATTTTTTTGTGAAAATTGACGAAAATACAACAATAAAGATTAATGAAAACGTTTACGCAATTGAAAATAAAGATATTAAGCTAGATTATAATAATGTTAATTATAATGAGAGAGTTATTTCCAAGCATTTATCAGAGAGTGTAACTACAAATAAAATTAATCCATTATACTTAGCAAAATTAAATATTATAAAAATTGACAATACTTTTATTTTAAAGTCTGTTATATCAAATCCTTATAAGCAAATGATATACACAAATAAATTATTAAAAAAATTGATTGAAAATGCTAATAATGATTCAGTCATTGAAAAAGTCTTTAGTGAAGTTGAAACAATTAACGAATTTGAAAATCCGTCCGTTAAATCAAAATTAGATTCTGTTAATAAAGCAATTAATTTTAAGTTTAAAATACCAAAATTCTCAAATTTAACAAATAATATTACAACTGGTGAAATTGAGTTTAAAATAGGTGAAAATTTTAAGTTTGGAAGGAATTTTTTATCGAGTGAAATAGATCATAAATTAGGCGCGTTACCTGTGTTTATAAAGCTTGGAATTGTTATGAGCAATAAAAAACTTATTGATAATGATTATTCTGATGCGATTTATTATGGTTCATCAGAAGTATTCTACAAAACTGAAGTTGAAGCAGATATAAACAATTACCAACTCGGTTCAGTAACGTATCCAAAAAAAGGTACTTTTAAAATTGGTCTTAGAGTAAATGCTGGTAAAAAGAATCAAATTATAAAAGTAAGATGGTGGGCATATAAAGAAAATTCTGAAATAGCTTCTAAGAATATGTTAAAAGTTAAAATTATTCCTGATAGTGTTAATCTAAAGATAAATGAAAAATTCAAATTTAATGTTCAAGTAAAAGGAGACCCATACAATAATGTAATATGGGAAGTCGAGGAAGGTCACGGAATTATTGATGAATTTGGTAAATATACTGCGCCAAACAAGACAGGTATATACGTCGTAAAAGCAATTAGTTCTATAGATAATCAATTTATATCTAGTGCGATAATAAAAGTAGTAGAAGCTAGTAAATTAGTTAAATCTAAGAATAAAATAGAAAAAATTAAATTAGAGTTAAAATCAAAAAAATAATATATTTTTCATTAAATTGTAACATGTAAAGGAGTTTTACTATGAATTACATGTATAGAAAAATTTTCAGCATTATTTCAATTTTTTTACTTATATTTTCAAATACAGTAAATTTTGCTGAACAAAATTTACAAGTACCAAAAGAAAAATTTAAAATAGCATACTTAGAAAATGATCCATATTTCAATTATACAGGTACTTTTTACGGGATAATTAGAGGGCTTTATAAAGATGGGATCGTAAATACAATCGATGATATACCGTATTCTGAGGGAGATGATGATTCAAGTGAAATTTGGAATTATCTATCTAATCCTAAAATTAGTGATTATCTTGACTTTAATAAAGATGCTTTTTACCAATTATATAATATGAATGAAAAAGCACAGGAAGAATTAATTGATACTCTTAATAATACTAGTAAATACGATTTAGTAATTGTTCTTGGTACAAGAGCAGGCAAATTTGCATCAGCTAATATCAATGGAACTCCTATTATGGTTTTTTCAACTAGTAATGCCATTGGTGCTGGAATTACAGCTTCGAGTGAAGATTCAGGAAAAGATAATATTTGGGCTCATGTTGATACAAAAAGGTATCTGCGCCAATTAAATGTTTTTTATGATCTATTTAAATTTAAAACCTTAGGTATTGTTTTCGAAAATACAGAATCCGGTAGAGTACAAGCATCTTATGATTTAGTTAAAGAATTTGCAAAAAGTAATAATGTTAAACTAATTGAAAAACATGTTAGTGAACCTATAAATCCAGAGGATCAACTTAGATATGACCAAGAACTAAAAAAAGCATATAAAGAAATTGCTAATGAAGTTGATGCATTTTATCTTACTACAGGTGCTAGAGATACAAATGTTTTATATGATTACCTTGAAGAATTTTATAATAATAAAATACCTGTTTTTTCACAAGTAGGGTCAAGAGAAGTAAAAAAAGGTGCATTAATGTCAGTATATAGATTTAACTATGATGAAATTGGGTATTTCGGTGCAGATAGAATTCTAAAAGTTCTTGGCGGAGAATTACCAAGAAAACTTGGTCAAGAATTTGGTGAAACACCTAGTATTAGTATTAATATTGAAGTTGCAAAGAAAATAGACTATAAACCAAGTTTAGAATTACTTCTTATAATAGATACATTTTATAAAACAATTATTAAATAATAAAACTAATTTAAGATAGGGGTATTCTATGGATAAAAAAATGAAAGAAAAATTATTAGTAGCTTCCTTATTGCTTATAATAACTATTATGTCTGTAACTAGTTTTATAAATATAAATTCTTTTCAGAAAAATCTTATTGAATCTGAGGTTGCAAGTGTAGTTGTAAAAGGAAATGAATTTATAAGCAAATTGCAATATGCCCTAAAATACGGCAAGGAAATAAATAATTTTTATGGAATGAATTCTTTAATAAAAGATTGGAAAGATCATTATGAAGAAGTTGATAATGCATCTATTTTGCTTATGGATGGAGAAATCAAGTACGCCTATAATAAAATTGATAATTACGATTCAAAAAATATTATTAGTAGCATTCCATTTAATGAAGGTGAAAAATATAAAATTATTAATGAAAGTGGTAAAATTGAAATTTTATTGCCTATTTATGATAGTACAAATACTCAAATAGCAGCTTATAAAATAGCATTAAATAATAAAATTATTAATAGCAAACTTTCATATTATACAAATAAGTTGATAAAAATAGCAATTATTTTAATTATTTTTGCATTCATTATACTTGGTATTTTTAGCATAAAAGGTAGCTATGTTAAAAATGGACAAATTAGTAAAAATCGAATATTAATAATTATTTTATCAGTTGTAGGATTAATACAAATTTTATACAGCGTATATAGCTATAATATGTTTTCTAGCGCTTACGTTGATTTATCAAAAAATATAGGTATTTCTACTATTAATTCAATAGATAGAGATATTACAAAAATTATTAATAATGGTGTAACTTATTCTCAAATAGGAGAATACGAAGATTATTTAAATAATATTGCTGAATTAATACCTCAAATCGAAAGTATTAACTTAACTCAATTAACAGCAGAAGAGGATGATTTTAAATATCGATTTAATGAAAAAGATTTAAAAGTTGAAAAATTTACAATCGTTGATTCAGAAAATAAATGTGCTCTAATAAATATAAAAATTGATAAGGCATATATAAAATCGGCACTAAGAATAATACTTTTAGATAGTATTACCATATTTGCAACATCGTTTTTCTTTATGGTTGAGATTGTACTTTTCTTAATTCTATATATTATGAATGCTAATAAAAAATATATGAGAAATCATGAAAAAAGTTCATCTTTTGCTACAACGTCATATACTGGTGGAAACTTAAGAATTTTATCGTATATTGTATATACTGCTTGTTATATGCCAGTAAGTTTTGTACCTTTAGTTATGAAAGAATTGTATACTTCTATGAGTGGCGGTGGAACATCTGATTTTCTTATGGGTTTACCAATTTCAATCGTATTTTTTACAGGTGCGTTATTTACAGTTGTTGGTGGTAAATTGATAGATAATATTGGTTGGAAAAAAGTTATGTATATAGGTACAGGGATACTTATTGTTAGCACCATTGCATCAGGAATTTCAAATAACGTCTTCTTATTTATTCTCTCAAGAGGATTTTATGGAGTAGGATATGCATTAATATATATTTCTATGAGAAGTTTTTCTGCATCATTTAAAGATGAAACATCTAAAAAGAATGGTTTTGCTTCTATAACAGCAGGAGTTTATGCTGGTGTTAATACAGGCGCTGTTTTTGGAGCGATTCTAATGGAGAAAATTGGTTATAGAAGTGTGTTCTTAATTTCATCTGTTATTATGGGGATTGCTGTATTAATTATTAGATTCTACTTTTGGGAATCAGCTGAAGATAAAGAATCTCATAAACATATAAATAGAGGTAAATCTATAAATACAAGTGAAAAAGAAAAGCTTGGAATCCTAAAATTTTTATCAAATCCATCTATAATAGGATTTTTCTTATTAATTACTGTACCGATGGCTATGACAGTAATATTTTTAGATTATTTCTACCCAGTTTATGCATCTGAGTTTAAAATAGGAACAGGTACAATTGGTAGAGCTTACTTAATAAATGGAATATTTGTAGCTTATATATCACCAATACTATTAAAATATATGGGAAATAAACTTAGTAAATTGAAGTCAGTTGTATTTTCCATGCTATTGGTTTCCGCCTCATTTATAGTATTTGCCATGCTTAATTCACCTTTAGGTATGTTACTAGCCTCAGCAATATTAGGATTAGGTGAAGGTGTAGGACTTGCTTCACAAACTGAGTATTATTTGAACTTAAAAGCTACCACTTATATTGGTAAAGGCGAAGCCTTAGGTTACTATTCTAACATTAGAAAAATTAGTCAAACTTTTGGACCTCAAATTTTTGCCATTCTTCTTATTTTTGGTTATAACGTTGGTATAGGAATACTTGGAATAATTACTCTAGTATTTGTTACATTATTTGTTATTCAAACATTCTATAATAAAAGAAAGGAGTTGGTTTAAATAATTGTTAAAGAGGAAGTCTGGATGACGGGAGATGCAATTAATGCGGACACACATAAAAAATATGAATATAAAATTATAAAATTAAATTACAAATGGCTAGATAAAATTCTTTGTCTTCAAGATTTAATATATGATAATATGCAAAACAAAGATATATATGAGAAAATTACAGAATTTGAATTAATTGATGCATTTTCTGGAAATGGACTTTGTCTTGGCACAATAATAGAGAAACAATTAGTAGCTTTTCGAATTCTTTCTTATGGCGACAGTGAAACAATTGAACTTGCAAAAGATTGTAATATAAAAGAAATACATCAGGTAGCTTTTATAGAAGCTACAATAGTTAAAAAAAATTTTCGTGGTAATAGCTTACAAAAAATAATGATGAAGTTAACGATGGATTATTTAAAAAAAAGAAGAAAAT
The DNA here is from genome assembly GCF_033097505.1 of Helicovermis profundi. Classification (NCBI taxonomy): domain Bacteria; kingdom Bacillati; phylum Bacillota; class Clostridia; order Peptostreptococcales; family Caminicellaceae; genus Helicovermis; species Helicovermis profundi. The sequence continues at coordinate 1,586,841 of NZ_AP028654.1, forward strand.
TTAAATATGCACTATCTACAGTTTCGCCAAAAAATATAGCTTCAATTAAATCTTTATTAGCAAATGGATTTAAACTGATAAAACTTTCTAAAATGTATAAAGGTAAACTTAGGTATGTTTGTTCATATGACTTTACTAATAAAGTTTCAAATAAAGAACAAACTACAACTTTAAAATTTGACGATTATGAAAATATCCATAATCTTCTTTTAGATGGTTTTTATGGAGAACGTGTAATAATAGATGAAAACTCTTTTTATATTGAATTTTCAAAGTGAAGATAATAAGTAAAAGCACTTTGGTTTTCGTAATTGTTTTATGTAAACCACCTTGCTTATTGAAATAAAATAAAATAATTTAATTAATTATGTAGCTATAAAATTTAACTAAAATTAATCGCCTTATGGATACTAGGCCATAAAGTATAATTTTAGTTAAATTTTTTATTCATTAAATTCATCTTCAAGTTCATAGTTCTTAACAATTTCTCTTTTAATATTTTTCTTATGCGCTGCATATAACTGAGTAGTTGTAACGTTATCATGATCTAGCAAACTTTGTACATCATATATTGAAAACCCATATTCAATAAGAGATGATGCAGCAGTGGCCCTTAATTTATGAGGGCTATATCCTTTATTTCTTGTTGTACCAAGAGGTATAGAAGTATATTTTTTAACCATAGCCCTAATTGCTTTAGTAGTCATTCTAGTTCCTTGAAGTGAAATAAAAAGAGCATCAGTTTTATCCTCAGATTTTTCTATAAAATTGATTCTTTCATTATTTATATAATTTTTAATTGCACTTTCAACACTTTTATTAATAGGCATATTAACTTCTTTACCTCTTTTTCTATAAATTTTATATTCACCACGTCCAAAATTAAAGGATGAGATATTAAGTGATTGAAGTTCACTAAGCCTTAATCCATATGTGGTAAATAGTATCAAAATAGCCTTGTCTCGAATTTTAGTCTTTTTCCAGTACTGAAGTTCTTTATCGGTTAATCCACTCCCTGTTTCTACGCTGTCAAGCATAAGGGCTACCTCATCTATTTCGAGCTTTTTTATAGCATCAGGCTGTGGCTTAGGAAGTTTAATGGGATTAAAACCTTCAGTTATATTATTAGAAATTATTTCTTCTCTGTAGAGAAATTTAAAGAGTACACTTAATGAACTACGCTTACGTGAAAGAGATCTATTGTGATTCTCCATAACGTATTTACTATTTTTGGTTTCTATAATATATCTAGAGCAGTAATCACCTAAAAAGCGATTTATATCTCTAGCTTTAAGTCTATTTAATTCTTCTGCTTTAATTTCCTTAATAGATTCTTCTATAACTAAATCAGTGGTCGATATTAAATATGTTAAAAAGAATTGAACATCTCTTAAATATGCAAGTCTGGTATTAATGGCAACAGCACTTTTTAAAAAAATAAAAAAATCAACTAAGAAGTAGGGCATAGACTTTTCAATTTCAATGCAACTTTCAATTACCATGTTTTCACTTTTTACAATATTATCTGGTTTAGATGATTTATTATGAACATTTAGAATTTTTTTTTGTCTCATAGAAACTCCTTAAATTTTATTTTTTTATTAGCTTAATTACATTATAACGAAGTAGGTAGAAAAAGGCTAGAATAAAGTAATATAAATATCTATATAAAAAAACATATAAAAATTAGTCAAGAAAATTAGTCAACATACTTCAAAATTTAAATTCTTGAACTATTCCCTAAATATACATTTAAAGAACAGTTGAATTTGTTTTTTAAGAAGCTTGTTACAAGCTTCTTAAAGATATATCTTAAAATTTTCAATATAATTACTAGCATCTTCTATTTTAAAACCTTTTGATAAAAGAAAGTTTTTTTTGCTTTAAAGTTAAATCTTTGTGGAAGAATTATTTGCTCAGTGCTACCAACAAATAAAACGCCATTTGGAATTAATGCATCGTTAAATTTTTTATACATAAGATCTTTTGCATCTTCAGTAAAATAAATCATTACGTTTCTACATGTAATTAAATCGCATTTATCTGGATATTTATCTTTGAGTAAATTCATATTTCTAAATTCAACGCATTTTTTTATATCTTCACTAACTTTATATGAATTTCCAACTTTAGTAAAATATTTTTTAACTATATCTTTTGGAACTCCTGCGATACTTTTTTCATTGTAAATACCAACTTTAGCCTTATTTATTGCTTCTTTATCAATATCAGCAGCAATAATTTTAATTTTGTTAAGTGGTAATATAGTGCTTAGTGCCATAACTATAGTATATGGTTCTTCACCAGTAGAACAAGCTGCTGACCAAATTTTTATAGAGCTCTTCCCTTTTAATAACTCTGGAAAAACTTCATTAACTAGTATACTCCATTGATTTGGATTACGATAAAATTCAGAAACATTAATTGTTAAATAATTTATAAATTCATCAAAAACTTCTTTATTTGTGTTAATTTCTTTAAAATACTCTTCAAATGAATGTACTTTATGTCTTTTAATTAATGATTCAATTCTTCTTTTCATCTGTCGTTCTTTATATAAAGATAAATCTAGCCCTGTTTTTTTTAGTATTTGTTGTTTAAATTTTTCATATCCTTCCATATAAGTCCTCCAATTTAATTATTAGTACCATTATATCATTTTTATAAATTTAAATATATAGTATTTTTACCTCAAACTTTTAGTATTAAACAAAAAAATAAAAAAAGACTTGTATAAACAAGTCTTTTTGAATAATTCTATTGATTATAATGTCGCTTTAATAGAAAGCTTAACTTTTTTGTTTTCTATATCAGCTTCTAAAATTTTAACACTAACTTCTTGAGCAATTGATAACTCATCAGAAGGTTTTTCAACTCTTTTGTTTGAAATTTGTGAAACGTGTACAAGTCCTTCAATACCTGGCTCAAGTTCAACAAAAGCACCGAAATCAGTAAGTGAAACTACTTTTCCAGCAAATACATTTTCAGTGTCATATTTAGATTCAAATAATGACCAAGGATCTGGAGTAAGTTTTTTAATACTTAAAGAAATCTTTTGAGTATTTTTATCTGCAGAAATTACAAGAGCATTAACTTTATCTCCAATTTTTAATACATCAGCAGGATTTACAACTCTTCCCCATGACAATTCTGAAATATGAATAAGAGCATCTACTCCGCCTATATCTACAAAAGCACCAAATTTGGTAATTCTTTTAACTTCGCCTTCAATAGCCTCGTTAACAGCAATTTTACCCCAAACTGCTTCCATTTTTTTATTGTACTCAACTTGAGCAAGTACCTTATGAGAAAATACAACTCTTTTTCTTCTTTTGTTGAACTCAATAATTTTAACGTTGAATGTTTTGTTTGTATATTCTTCTAAATTTCTAACAAATTTAACATCTAATTGTGAAGCTGGAATAAATCCTCTAACTTCACCAAAGTAAGTAATAACTCCACCTTTAACTGCATTAGAAGTTGTTACTTCAATTTCTTTTTCTTCAGCATATAGTCCTTCTAAAATATCCCAATCTTTTAATTGGCTTACTTTTTTCATAGATAAAAGTACGTTTCCATCTCCATCATCTACTTTAATAACAAAAACATCAATTTCTTGATCTTCTTTAAATGTATCTAAAATTGAAACGTTTGGATCATTGCTAACTTCAGATTTTGGAATAATTCCATCAGATTTATAACCAATGTTAACAACTATTTCTCCTTCCGAAATTTGTACGATTTTTCCTGATACTACTTCTCCCTTTCTAGGAATTTGAAAAGAATCCTCGTATTGTTGTAACATCTGTTCCATAGTATTATTTTCCACTATTAGTTCCCTCGCCTTCGTTTTCTATTTTATCAATTACTTGATTTATCACCCAATCTGGTGTCGATGCACCAGCAGTTATACCTATCTTATCATACTTTTTGATATTGGTCACCATAATTTCATCAGCAATTTCGATATGCAGTGAATTATTACAATTTTTTTTGCAAATTTGGTATAACTTTTTTGTATTAGAGCTATTTTTACCTCCAATAACAATCATAAAATCTACTCTTTTAGACAATTCATTAGCTGAATTTTGCCTTTTTGTTGTAGCAGAGCAAATAGTATTGTGAATAATTAAGTTCTTGACATTATTTGCGATTTTCTCAACCGCTTTATTAAATAACTCTAAAGTAATTGTTGTTTGAGCAACAACAATTGACTTTTGAGAATTATTAGCATTAATTATACTATTATCATCAACGATAATAGCAGTATTTTCACACCATCCATTAATACCAATTACTTCTGGATGATTTTTATTTCCCACTATAAAGACTTGATACCCATCTTTATAGTATTTATAAACAATTTTATGAATTTTTTTTACAAATGGACAAGTTGCATCAATTAAATTAATATCTAAAAGTTTAACTTTATCATATATATCTTTTTTCACACCATGAGATCTAATGATCAAGGTACCGCCAATTGCATCCTCAATATTATCAGTTGTGTTAACTCCAAAACTATTAAGATATTCTAATGCTTGAGCATTATGAATCAATTGACCATAAGTATATACATTTTTTTCTTTTTTTGCAATTTCAATAGTCTTAGTAACTGCGCTTTTAACACCATAACAAAAACCAGACTCTAATGCAATCTCAATTTTCATTTTTACCTCTTTATTTTTTAATTGTAATTGACTTATATATATCATTTACAATATCTTGTGTCAATCTTTGATACTCATCATTTTCGATTTTTTTTCCGTAAAACTCACTGTAGTAAATAGGTTCATGGATAATAATTTTAATTTTAGAAAAAACTTTATATGTTGAATCTACAGTAATCGGTAGTATAGGTATTCTTGACTTTATTGCAATCATAGCAACACCAGGTTTTGCGAGTAAAGGTTTATTTGTTTTATTTCTAGTTCCCTCAGCAAAAATTAGAATTGCTTTACCTTTTTTTAATAATTTAAAGGAAGTTTTTATAGCCGATATATCATTTCCATCTCTATCAACTGGAAAACCACCAACTGCTCTAAAAAACAATCCAAATGGTTTAAATTTAAACAATTCTTTTTTAGCCATAAAGTGTATATTTTCTTTAATCGAAATACCAATAACTAAAGGATCAGACAAATTTATGTGATTCGAACAAATAATGTAACCAATATTACTTGGTATATTTTCATAACCTTCTATGTCAATTCTATAAAATATATTAAAAAATACTTTAATAGCCGTCTTTACGATAAATTTAAACATAAACCACCTTAGTTAAAACTAAATTAATTATTTATAATAGAAAGTAGTTTTAAAACTACTTCGTCAATATTCATAGTGCTAGTATCTATTTCAATTGCATCACTTGCTTTCGCTAGTGGGGATTCTTTTCTATTTATATCAGCTAAATCTCTTTGACTAATTTCTTTGTATATATTATCAAAATCAACTTCAATTTTTTTTTCTATCATTTCTTTATATCTACGATTTGCTCTTTCTTTAATAGAAGCATTTAAGAAAAATTTGAACTGAGCATCTTTAAGTACAACCGTACCTATGTCTCTACCATCCATAATAACACTATTATTATTAGCAATATTCGTTTGCAATTTTACTAAATGTTCTCTAACTTCTTTAATTGAAGCAACTTTTGAAACGAAATTACTTACATTAGGCATTCTAATCTCTTTTGACACATTAATCCCATCTAAAAAAATTATGTCTTTATCAAATAATATTTTAGTATTTTTCATCATGTCGACTATATCATTAATATTTTCTATTTTAATATTTTTATTTAAAATTTTATAAGCTATAGCTCTATACATAGCTCCAGTATCTAAATACATAATATTAAGTTTTTTTGCAATAATTTTTGCAATTGTACTTTTCCCAGAACCAGCTGGACCATCCACTGCAATTTTGTATATATTCATATTACCACCAGTAATGAATTTTTATTAACCTTATATATTATATACTAAATAAATAAAAATTACAAATGATTTTGTAATTTTTATTGCTTAAAAGCAAAATTTATTATTTAATATTAGTATTTTATCAAAAATATTTTATATTAAAAGAATCTAACCTTAATAAATGAATTTCTAAGATTCAGAGGGAGTTTTTACTCCCACTGAATCTTAGAAAACATAATCCAGGGCCTTTTTAGAGTTCTTTATCCCCACTTTTTTAAGAAGTGGGGGTATTAGAACTCTAAGGCATCGGATAAAATGATTAAGGTTAGATTTCATTATTAAATATTTGGATTATATATTTTATACTCATTCCAAAGATTCTCAAGATCATTGAAATTCTTTTCTACAGAATCTTTATTTTCTATACTTAAAGAAATTATTAATGCGTTAATTAAGCTCATTGGTGCTACAAGAGAATCAATAAAAGTGTTCATATTATATTTTGCTATAAGGCAATCATCAACAAGTTGGTATAGAGGCGAAAGTTCACTATCAGTTAATCCTACAAGTTTCGCTTTTCTACTTTTAGCAAAATTAACAATTTCAAAAGTTTGTTTAGCATACCTAGGAAATGAAATTGCAATTAATAAGTCGTCTTCACCTATCTTAAATAAATAATCAAAAACATCTTGTACACCTATTGAAATAATATTAACATCTTCTCTTATAAAATTAAGATAAAATCCTAAGTAATTTGCTAAAACTGATGAACTCCTCATCCCTAAAATATAAACACGTTTTGCCGAATGAATAGAATCACCAATTTTTTTTATTAAATCTTCATCAAGCATATCAATTGTTTTTTTTATATTATTTATATCATATGACATAATTTTTTTAATATAATTTTCACTTGGATCATTTTCTTTGGACAATTCAAACCTTTGAACTGTTGTAAGCTTAGTTTTTATGGACTCCTGTAAACCCTTTTGGAGTTTTGGATATCCATCATATCCAAGTGCGTTTGCAAAACGTACCACTGTAGATTCACTTACTCCTACAATATCACCTAAAACTGATGCAGTCATAAAAGCAACCTTATTATAATTTTCTAAAATATATTCAGCAATTCTTTTTTGACCTTTACTAAGTCTAATGTAATTTTCTTCTATTCTTATTAATAGATCATTTTTTTTATGCATATAATACTCCTTAAATTAAGATTTAAGCAAGTTTAAAACCTTCATATAAAGCACTTTTATTTAAATCTTCTGTACCTTTTGGAACTCTTGAAAGAATTGCTTTTTCAATACTTTCTCTTGAAACAACATCAGTAAGTGCAACAATAGCTCCAAGAGCAACAATATTTGAAACAATTGCTTTTCCGATAACTTCTTTAGCTATTTTAATAATAGGTGCTTTAACAATTTTCGCGGCTTTAATACCTTCTGGCAAGTTTACTGATTCATCTACTAATAGTATACCATCTTCTACAATTGTTTTTGCATATTTATCAGCAGCAACTTGAGTAAGAGCTAATACAAAATTTGCATGTTGTACTTTTGGGAAATTAATAATGTTTTTACTAATAAGCACTTCTGCCTTACTAGCACCACCTCTGGCTTCTGGTCCATAACTTTGAGATTGTATTGCATTTTTACCATCTAATATTGCAGCTTCTGCTAAAATTATACCAGCTAGTATAAGACCTTGACCACCAGAACCTGTTAATCTTAATTCAGTTTGATCTGACATTTTTAGTCCTCCTTATAAAATCTATCTATAATTTTTTCGTATTCTTCAGTATATTCTGCTTCAATTACATTCTTGAATTCACCCATTAAATGTTTTCCCTTTGTTTTTTCAAGTGGTAATTTTTCTGCTACTTTGTTATCAATAAATGAATCTTTTAAGAATTTCATCATATCAACTGCAGTACCTTTTTTATTTTTTCTACCATAATAAGTAGGACAAATGCTTACCGCTTCAACCAGTGAGAAACCTTTATGATCAAGTGCTTTTTCTATAAGTTTAGTTAATTGATTTGCATGATATGCAGTACTTCTTGCTGTATAAGTCGCACCAGCAGCGCCAGCTAAATTTACAATATCAAATGGTTTGTCAATATTTCCATGAGGAGCTGTTGTACCAAATTCATTTGTTGGTGTTGTAGGTGAATATTGACCGCCCGTCATACCATAAATATTATTATTAAATACAATTGTAGTGATATCAATATTACGTCTACATGCGTGTATTAAATGATTTCCTCCAATTGCAGAAGCATCTCCATCACCTGTAATTACAATAACTTTAAGTTTTGGATTAGCAAGTTTTATTCCTGTTGCAAAAGCAAGTGCTCTACCATGTGTTGTATGAAGTGTATTGAAGTCCATATAACCTGGAGCTCTTGATGAACAACCAATTCCAGAAACTATACAAACATCATCTTTATTGTAGCCTTTAGCATCAATTGCTTTTGTAATTTGATTCATAATTATTCCATGTCCGCATCCAGGACACCAAATATGAGGAAGTTTATCTAATCTATAAAACTTACTTACTAATTCACTATTCATGACTTAGTACCTCCTTAATTTCTTCTACTATTTCAATTGGAGCATATATTTCTCCATTTGCTCTACCAATATGAGACACTTTACTATTTGATTTAACAACTCTTTCAACTTCTAAAACTAGTTGTCCCATATTCATTTCACATACAAAAACATGACTAGCTTTTTTAGCAAGTTCAAGAGTTCTTTTAGCAGGATAAGGCCATATAGTAATTGGTCTAAAAAGGCCAGCCTTAATTCCTTGTTTTCTAAGTCTGTTTACTGCAGCGATTGAAGTTCTTGCAGTAGATCCATATGAAACTAAAAGAATATCAGCATCTTCAGTCATATATTCTTCGTATTTCAAGATATCATCTAAGTTATCATTTACTTTGTTAAGTAATCTATTTAACATAAAATCCGCATTATCAGTACTATTACTAGGAAATCCAGTTTCATCGTGGAACAATCCTGTTATATGATATCTATGTCCTGTTCCGAAATCAGCCATTCTTGGAACAATGTCTCCTTCACGAACTCCATACGCTTTGTATTCTTCTCCATCTACTGGCTTTAGTCTATCGTAAATTTCAATTTCCTCTTTTGTAGGAATTTCAATTTTTTCTCTCATATGTCCAATTACTTCATCAGTAAGGATTATTACAGGCATTCTATATTTTTCAGCTAAATTAAAAGCTCTTACAGTTTCATCAAATGTTTCTCTTACCGAACTTGGACATAAGGCAATTACAGGATGATCTCCATGTGTTCCCCACATTGCTTGCATAATATCACCTTGAGCTGGTGATGTTGGTAGTCCTGTACTTGGTCCACCTCTCATAACATTTACTACTACTAACGGTATTTCAGCAATAGAAGCGTATCCTAAATTTTCTTGTTTTAGCGAGAATCCAGGTCCACTTGTTGCAGTCATAGATTTAAAACCAGCAATTGATCCGCCAATGGCTGCCGCTATACCACCAATTTCATCTTCCATTTGAATAAATCTTCCATTAATCTTAGGAAGTTCAGTTGCAGAAATTTCTGCTAATTCTGTTGATGGTGTAATTGGATAACCGGCAAAAAATTTCATACCTGCAGCTAATGCCCCCATAACTAAAGCTTCATTTCCTTGCATTAATTTAATATTTTTACTCATTATCTACACCTCCAAGATAGATTGCTAAATCAGGACACCTAAGTTCACATTGTCCACATTTAATACAATTCTCTCTGTCTTGCATTTCAACTTTACCTTCACTGTCAAATCCAAGTACTTGTTTTGGACAAAATGCAACACATATGCCACAACCCTTGCACCAAGATTTATTAATTTTAACTTCAATATTTTCTCTGGAACTACTCATTTGTAAGCCTCCCTTAACAATTCTTCAATTAATGATACCATATCTAAATAATAATGCAAGTAAAATTGCATTATTATTTAGATATGCGAAAAAATGACGGATAACTTTCAAAACGTATAATAGACTTTAAGTATTACTGTATACATTTAAGAAAATTGATGCAAATATTCTTTCATTTATTATTGATATATACACAAAAATACATAAGCATTTTCAATACTTTTTTACAAGCCTTCTAATAGCCACTTTACAAAATAATTAATTTTAGACAAAAAAATTATTTGCATCAAAATGATAAAAAAAAAACGAAAAATTCAATTTTTTTCAAAATTTAAATTTTTCGTTTTTTTTTTATTTTTTCTACCATATTGTATCCAATTAATTTTTTTCTTTACTTTTACATGCCGTATCAAAAAAATTTGGAAGATTGGCAAAATAAATTACAGAATTTTTATCTAGATTAATATTAAATTTTTTCATAATTTTATTTTTACTGTTTTCTTTGTACAATCCTGTATTTATTAAGAATCCCTCATATTCTCTAGGAAGTTCAATAAATGCCCTTTTATAACTTTTTTTATCAATTAAATTTAGTATTGCTTTAATTAATCCATCGCCAAAATGCATACCTCTAAAATCATTTTTTATAAATAAAATATTAATAAAAGCTTCATCGTTATTTGTTATAAATGAGGATATTCCATAAACATTATCTTTTTCAACTAAAATCATTGTGTTTTCAGTGGTAATATCATCTGTTCTTGACATTAAAATTATACCAAATTCATTCACAATATTATTGATATCTTCTAATTCAGTTTTTCTTATTGTTATCATAAACAATCTCCTATAATGATTTTAAGTATTTAACTTCTTGTTTTGTCAAATATCTAAATTCTCCAATTTTAAGTTGACCAATTTTCATCTCACCAATACTAGCTCTATTTAATTCAATAACCGAATGGCCAACAGATTCTATCATCTTTCTAACCTGTCTATTTTTGCCCTCAGAAATCGTTATTTTAATCGTTGTAGTTTTTGCTGTAGTATTTGTAATTTCAATTACAGCGGGTTTTGTAACATAACCACCAATATTTACACCAGTTCTAAGATTATTTAGTTCAAATTTTGAAATTTTTCCTCTTACTAAAACTTCATACGTTTTTGTAACATGGTTTTTAGGGTGAGTAATCTTATTCGTCAGTTCACCATCATTTGTTAAAATTAATAATCCTGTTGTATGATAATCAAGTCTTCCAATGGGATAAATTCTCTCACTTATTTTGTTTTTTAGTAGATCAGTTACAATCGGTCTATTAAATTGATCATTAAGTGAAGTAACATATCCTTTTGGTTTATTAATAATAATGTAAACTTTATTTTCTTCTAATTTTATTATTTTATTTTTATAAGTAACTTTATCTAAAGTCATATCAACTTTAAAGCCTAATTCTTTTACTACTACGCCATTTACTGTTACATAGCCTTTAGTAATAAACTCTTCAGATTTTCTTCTTGATGCAACGCCGCACATTGCCATGTATTTTTGAAGTCTTATTTTCTCCATATTCCCCTACTTTATCTATTTATTTTATTCATTTTCACTATCATAAATATTACTAAAAATTTTACTATCGTTTTCAAATTCAGAAATATTTGGTAAATCTTTTAATGTTTGAAATCCAAAGGATTTTAAAAACATATTTGTTGTAGCAAAAATATTTGGTTTGCCTATCTTATCAAGTTTACCTTTTACTTCAATTAAATTCCTTTCAATTAAATTAGAAATTGCTTTATCAGATTTTACTCCTCTAATGTAATCTATCTCACCTTTAGTTATGGGCTGTCTGTATGCAACAATTGATAGAACCTCAATAGTAGATGGGGAAAGTCCTTTATTTTTTGATGTATTACACATAATTTCAATATATTTTGAATTGTTTGGTGTTGTAGAAAATTGGTACATACTATTGGCTTCAACTATTTGAATACCGCTTCCTCTCATTTTATACTCTACTGACAATTCATTAATTGATTCTTTTATTTTTTTAACATCTTCGTTTATTATAGATGCCAATTTTTTTGCGCTTATTGGATCTCCCCAAACAAATAATAACGATTCGATTATTCCTTTTATTTCTCTGCTACTCAATATGTCACCTCGTTCTAATCAGTAATTGATATTATTAAAATTTCTTCAAAAATTTTATCTTGAAAAACTTTTATACGGTTTAATTTTAATAATTCTAATAATGCTAAAAAAGTCACAATAATTTCTTCCTTTGTTTTATGAATTGAAAAAAGACTATCAAAAGAAATTCTCTTATTTAACTTGATTTTTTCTTTAATTAAATTAAGTTTTTCGTCAACTGTAAATTTATCTTTTTTAAGTTTTTCAAAAAACACTTTTCTTTTTTTATCTATTTCAGGCAAATTTAATATTAATTTTTTCATTGCATTTAAAAGAACTTCTTTATCCAAATCTTTATTTATTTCTTCAAGTGATTTATTTACAATAAACTTATTTAAATCCTCTTGATTTTTATAAAATGTATTTCCATATGCTAATTCTCTATCTTTAAAATAACTTGAAGCTTGTTTAAATTTAATATAATCAAGCAATTTTTCAACTAAATCGTTTCTAGGATCAACGTTGTCGAAAATATCACTAAAATCATCAATTGAACGTGAAGGCAATAACATTTTAGATTTTATTTCCAATAAAGTTGATGCCATAACAAGAAATTCACTGGTTTTATCCATGTTAAAGATATTTATTTCTGAAATATATTCCATATATTGATTTGTGATAATGCTAATTGGAATATTATGAATATCAATTTTATTAACTTTTATTAAATGTACCAATAAATCCATTGGGCCTTCAAAATTTTCTAGTTTTACACTGTATTCCATATTTCACCTTTCTATTAAATTTAAGATTTAGTTTACAAGAATTTATTTAGATCAAGGAGATTTTTATCCTTAATGTCACTTTTGTATATAGCTTCATTTATTTCTATTAATAGATTTTTTATTTGATGTTTATCTATCTCTATCCCAAATTTATTTTTTATTAAATCTTTGCTTGAAAAAAAATCAAGTTTACTGGCTTTTTTCTCTATATTTTGTGTTAAATCAATAAATTCTTTAGAAATAACTGCATTAAAAAAAATTTTTTTATCGTCATCAAAACGAGTGTAAACAAGAAAAAACTTATACTCATTTTCAGGGTCAATAAGTAAATTTATAAGATTATTGATTGATTTAATAAATTCTTTTTCTTTTGATTTTAAGAAATCGTAAACTTCTAATTTATTATTAGTAGTAAAATAGTAAAACAATTTAACTATAAATTTCTTATCAACACTAATATTATTAGCCTTTGCATAAGATATTGCTTCTATAAATTTTCCTTCTATGTTTTTAAATTTATTTTTATATAACCCAAATATTATACCACATAAATCAAATTTTATGTAATAATCGACTATTTTTTTAAAATTTTTCTCATTTAAATCCTTTTTTATTTCATTAATAAAACGATTATATGAAGTGTTTTGAAATGTTTTCTTATCTAATGTAGCATTTGTAAGTTGCTTTAAAGTTGTTTTCTCAAATTTGAATTCAAATCTTGAAAGGTATCTAATTGCCCTAAATATTCTTGTCGGATCTTGCGTGAAGGTATTACTATGTATAGCTCTAAGTTTACAATTTTTTATATCACTTAAGGATAAATTATGAGAAATAAGTTCACCAAAAATAATTTTTTTATTTAAAGAGTCAACAAGGAGTTTATAATATACTGAATTAATAGTGAAATCTCGTCTTATCAAATCTTCAGCTATACTATCAATAAAAATATTTGGTATGTCTCCATTTTTAGGATAAACTTCTCTTCTTGAACTTACAATATCAATTACAATAGATTGAAAAATAACAGAAATTGTATGAAAATGATCATTCTTAATAACTTTAAATTTCAACTTAGAAGTAAATAATTTCATTAGCTTTTCAGTATATTCAAGTACATCTGCTTCTACAACTAAATCAATATCCTTAGATTTAATTCCAAGCAAACTATCTCTAACAAATCCACCAACAACATAAATATTCACATTATTAATATAAAACAAATTAACTATATCGTAAATCACTTTATTCGTTTCTTTAGACAAATATGTAAAATTCATAATATTATGTATGATAAAATTTACAAATCAATATTTTTTAGAATAAATTACAGTAAAAAACATTTTATCATAACACTCCTTTTGTATATTATAACACACAATAAATGAAATTCTTAAGTCTTAAATTTTAAAAAAAGCTGACCTTATTATTGCAAAGTCAGCTTACTGTATGCGTTTAAAATAAAAGTATATAATTTTCTATTCATTTGATTTTGATATTTGAAAAAAAATATTATCTAATATTATTTTAAATTCATCTAGTGCTTCTTTATTTAGATTTAAGGGTGGTAAAATTCTTACTACATTATTACCTGCTCCAATTAATAATAATTTATTTTTAAATGCAATTTCAACTATATCATTATTTAATACATTTTCAATTATAAAACCCATTAATAACCCTTGTCCTTTTACTTTAACTGATAAATTATATTTAAGCGCAATTTGAAGTATGATTTCTTTTAAATCTTCACTAATCTTTTTTACATTTTTTAAAAATGTTTTTTTTGAAACTTGATCAATTATATTATTAGAAACACCACAAATAAAAGGATTACCACCAAAAGTAGAGCCATGATCACCATAGTCTAAAATATCGGCTTTTTTATTAACTAGTGTTGCACCAATTGGAAGTCCACCACCTAATCCTTTAGCTAAACAAAGTACATCTGGATAAACTTTATTTTTTTCAAATGCAAAAAAATTTCCCGTTCTCGATACTCCGCATTGTACTTCATCAAAAATTAGTAAACTATTATATTTTAAACACAGTTCCTTAGTTTTTAAAATATAATTTTTATCAACTAGATTGAGTCCACCCTCACCTTGGATTGGCTCAATAATAACTGCACTTATCTTATCATTAAATATATCTTCTAGCATTTTTATATTATTAAGTTCTATCTCTATGACTCCAGATAATAACTCATCGAACGGCACTCTATACCTATTTTGACCTGTAACAGAAAGAGCTCCGAGTGTTCTTCCGTGAAAAGAGTTTTTCATATAAATGATATTTTCTTTATTGTTTAATTTACCAAATTTTTTTGCAATTTTAAGCGCTGTTTCAACAGCTTCCGTACCACTATTTGAAAAAAAAACACTTTCCATATTTGAAAGGCTTGTTAATTTTTCCGCTAGCTTTATTTGTTCCTTGTTCCAATAGAGATTAGATATATGAATTACTTTATTTGAATGCTCTTTTATTGAATCTAAAATTAATGGATTTGAATGTCCTAATATATTTACAGCTACACCACTTACAAAATCAAGGTATTTATTGTCGAATTCATCATAAAGATATGCTCCATCTCCTTTAACAAAGCATACATTTTTTCTTTTATATGTTTTCATAATTTTACTATTTTTTTCATAAATTTTTTCTTTAGTCATATATCTTCCTCCTATATATATATCATAGTTCCAATACCACCATATGATAAAACTTCAATTAAAAGTGAGTCTTTAACATTACCATTAATAATATGTGCTGTTTTTCTAGTTGAACTAACTGATTTATAACAGCACTCTAGCTTGGGATACATACCACCATTTAGTTTATTATCATTCAAAATTTTTTCTACTTCATCTAAATTAAGTTTAGAAACAAACGAATCTTTGTCATTTATATTTTTATAATAACCATCTACATCTGTCAGTAGAATCAATTTTTCGCTTTTTAATTCACTTGCAATGCTTCCTGCTACTTGATCAGCATTTATATTAAATGTTTCTCCATTTTTATTAAATCCAATTGGTGAAATTATCGGAATAATCCTTTCTTTAAGAAGAAGTCTAATTAGATTAAGGTTTAATCCATCAATTTCACCTACCATCCCAATATCTATGTCATTTATTAAGCTCTTTTTTGAGCAACTTATCATTCCACCATCTTTTCCATTTAATCCTACTGAAGTTACACCAATATTATTTAATTTTAAAGTAATGTCTTTATTGATTTTGCCACTTAATATCATTTCTATTTCACTGATATGGTTTTCACTTGTTATTCTGTATCCATTTATAAATTCAGATTTAATGCCAACTTTAAGTAATCTTTTAGATATTTCTTTACCACCTCCATGTACCAGTACAATATTAATTCCAATTGAATATAAAGTTTTAATATTACTGCAAATACTCGTAAATATTTTTTCATCACTAATTTGTGTTCCGCCGATTTTGATAACAAAAATTTTATTTTTAAATTGATTGATGAAATTAAGAGCCTCAATTACATTATCAGAAAAAAATTTATTCATATCACACCTCTTTTTAATTTTCTACTTGCATAATTATTAATATTAATGTATATTATTCATAATTATACATGGTTTTAATAATAAATCAATAAAAAATATAATTTTTTTTAGCAATTTACTATTATGAATTTTAATAAAAATAGCAATAATTTATAATATATACAGCATTTTAGCCATGTGAACGAAATTCTTAATGAGTTATTCAAGAAATACACAAAATTATATACAGTGATAAATCATTAATACGAGTGTATAAATATACTGATATTGAATGGAGGTTTTTATGAAAAATATCGTAATTATAGGAGCAACTGGCTATGCAGGCCAGCAATTAGTATCAATACTACTAAAACATAAACACATTAGAATAAGTATGATAATTTCAAATTCACATGTAGGTAAGCTTTTTAGTGATGTAATTGGTAAATTCCGCGGTGCAACTGATTTGAGATGTAGTTCTCTAGATGATTTGTATAAGAAAATTAATGATATTGATTTAGTATTCTTAGCGCTTCCTCACGGTAAATCTAATAAGATCATTAATAAATTAATACAAATAAATAAGAAAATTAAAATTATTGATTTAGGTGCAGATTTTAGGTTAGAAAAAAATTCTGATTTTCTTAAATGGTATAATTTCACACATGAAAATACTAATTTGATAAAGAAATTCAAATACTGTATTCCAGAACTTCACAGAGATAGATTAAGAAATTCAAATTATATTGCTAACCCTGGATGCTATCCAACTTCAATTCTTTTAGCAATTGCGCCTGTAATTTCTAATAAAAATATTTTAATAGATAAAGTAATATGTAATTCACTTTCAGGCGTTAGCGGTTCAGGCAGAAACCCATCATATAGTAATTCATTTTGCGAAATTAATGGATCAGCTAAAGCATATTCAATTGGTGAACATAGGCATCTATCTGAAATAGACCAGCAATTAAAAATTATGAGTAAAAATATTAAAACTATACAGTTTACACCACACTTAATACCCATTAATAGGGGGATTATTTCGACTATAACAATAACACTAAAAAATGAATTAGATATTGATTCAAATTTAAAAGAATTATTTAGAGAATTTTACAGTGATGATTCCTTTATTAAAATATCACAAAACGAACCTTCACTAAACGAAGTATGCAATACCAATAATTGCATACTATACCCATATTATGATAAGCGAACTAACAATATTGTTATAATCTCGATAATTGATAATTTAATCAAAGGTGCTGCTGGTCAAGCAGTTCAAAACATGAATATTTTAATGAATTATAAGGAAAATACAGGATTAAAATTTCCCGTAATTTTCCCATAAATTGGAGGTAATTATGAATATTATTAAAGATACATTAATCAAAGTAAAAGGATTTGAATTTTCTGCAATGCATTCTGGTGTAAAAAGAAAAAGACGTGATATTTGCTTAGTCAAATGTGCAAAAGGAAGCATAAGTGCAGGAACATTAACTACAAATATATCAAGAGCAGCACCAGTGGAATTTACAGCTAAATCTTTGAAGAAAAAAAACGTAAGTGCTATACTTGTAAATAGCGGAAATGCTAATGCTTGTACGGGAATAAAGGGAATAGAAAATTGTAAAGAAATAATTAAAAAAGTATCTGAATTAATTAATTGTGAAAAAGAAGAAGTCATTATATCTTCTACAGGAATAATTGGAAAACAACTTGAGATGAATAAAATTCTACCATCTCTACCTATTTTAAAAAAAAATTTATCGGAAAAAAATATTGATTTACTTCCAGAAAGTATAATGACAACTGATACGTTTGAAAAAAAATCTTCTATAAGATTTGAAAGCGAAAATCTAAACTTTAATATAAGTGGTTTTTCTAAAGGCTCTGGTATGATACATCCCAATATGGCAACAATGCTAGCTTTTGTTTTTACTGATGTAAACATTGATAAAAATCTTCTAACTAAAGCGACTAAAGAAATTGTAGAAGACACTTTTAATATGATTTCGGTTGATGGAGATACTAGTACAAATGATATGTTTTTAGTAACATCCTCTTGTAAATCAAAGAATAATAAAATTACTAGTGAAAATGAAGAATATTCTATTTTTAAAGAATCACTTTTTATGATTGCTAAAGATTTATCTATAATGATTGCTAGAGATGGAGAAGGAGCAAGTAAACTATTGATATCTAATATAATAGGCGCTTCGTCAAAAGAAAATGCAAAATTACTTGCAAAATCAATAATTTCCTCAAATCTTGTGAAAGCTGCATTTTTTGGAAATGATGCAAATTGGGGCAGAATTATTTGTGCAATGGGATATAGTGGAGCGAAATTTAGTCCCTCAAATATTAATCTAAATTTGTCTAGTAAAAAGGGAAATATTGAATTAATGAAAAAAGGTATTCCGATTGATTTTTTAGAAGATAAAGCACTTAATATATTAACAGAAAGCGAAATTGAAATAAATGTTGAACTTAAAGAAGGTCAATATAACGCAACTGCATGGGGATGTGATTTGACATATGACTATGTAAAAATTAATGGTGAATATAGAACATAGTTATTTGCATGATAATTAAAATCAAATTAGCAATTTACTAATTAAAAAGTTTCTATTACTTAAACAAATAAGAAATAGAAACTTTTTTTTATACGACTCCTTAGAGTTCTAATACCCCCCACTTTTTAAAAAAGTGAGTGATAAAGAACTCTAAAAAGGTCCTGGATTATGTTTTCTAAGATTCAGTGTGAGTAAAAACTTCCCCTGAATCTTAGAAATTCATTTATGCTTAATTAATTAGAAATTAAAATTACTTATAAATTATTTATATAAATAATTTATAAGTGTATTATAGTTTATATTTAAACATAATATATAGTTAGAATCTCCTAATTCAACATATGTAGAACTACCTATACAAATATTGTTAGTAAGTAAGGATTTATATGGTTTTGTGACCCATATATCTAAAAATGAACTTTCAAGCATTGTAAAAATTTCTTTAGAAGAAAAATCGCTTCCTATATTGTACACATTAAAAATCGGAGAACTTTTAACATTAAATTTATCATAATTTATGATTGTATCATTCACTTGGTAGCCATCTTTATTTAGTATCCAAATATTTTCAATAAAATTATATTTCAAAAAAATTTCTGATGTTTTCAAATTAATTTTATCAAATTTCGAACCACCTAATACAGAAGCAAATTCTTTTGTAAAATTTATTATTTTTGTGTTTATAATTCTTGAATTCTCAATTTCTACTTCTTTTTCAGTATAATGAGACAAAATCATTGAATGAAAATCTTTAATTAATAAATCTAAATGAATTTCTTCAACTGAAAGAGGTTTAGAAACATAGAAACCTTGCATAAATTGAATATTATTATCAATTGTCTCAACTACATCCTCAACAGTTTCTACTCCCATTGCAACAAGAAGAATACCAAGGTTTTCACTTATATATTTAATGAATTTTAGTAAATTTTTCCTATAATTATCATTAGAAACATTTCTTAGATTAAATATATTAATTTTTATTATATCAGGTGAAATATATAGAATTTTATCTAAATTTAAAAATCCAGATCCAATATTATCAAGACAAATATAGAATTTCCTTTTCCTAAAATACTTTGCAAACTTAATTGCAGATATTATGCTTTCTTCATTAGTTGGATTTATATCGAAAACAATATTACTGTATGGAACTTTAAACTCATCCGCAATTGTAGAAATATAATCAGTTTCCATGCAAAATTCATACATATATTCACTTATGTTAATAAAAAGAAGTAAACTTTTTTGTCTATTAACAATCTCTGAAAATTTTTTGAGTGCTTTATAAATTAAAAGTTTTTCTAATTCATCTAATAGTCCATGCTTTTTAGCTTCTTTAAATATAGTTGAAGCTGGTATATATTCTCCGTCTTTACTTATACCGCGGCTGAGTGCTTCAATACCAGCAGCATAATCCTCGTTTGGAGATATTACTAGTTGAAATAATATTTCTATTTTTTTATCTTTTATTAGCGACACAATATCGGTATTCATTTTACACCTACTTTCTAAAAGGATCTGCTATTTTAGTACTATTTATTTTTACTTTTTGTAAATTGAGATTTTGCTTCAGACCATTGATCACGAGTAAGTTTTTCAATATTAGGATAATCTTTAATATGAGCGCTTTGAAGTGTCAGCTGAAACCATTTGATCGAGTCAGTAAATTTTTCAAGACGTCTATTAATTTCACCTAATAAATATAAAATATTTACTTCATTTTGTGGATCTTCTTCTAAATATTCATTTGAGTATGATTTTTCAAAAAAATCAGCTGCAAATTTTAGGTAATCGTGTTCTTTTTCATCGTTAATGGATCTATAAAACCATGCAAATTTCAGGCAAAGTTTACCTTTTTCGCTATCTAGTGCATGAGTAATATTATAATTAAGTAGTATTAATTTATGTACTTCTATTGTGTCTTCAAATGTTCTTTCACCAGAATAATTTTTTCCCTTCCATTTTGAAGTTATTTTAGAAAGAATCAATGATTTTTGAGCGACAGTTAACTTTCCAAAATTTTTCTCAGTCGAGGAATATCCACAGTGAGGACAAACAAATGCTGAGTAAAACATTGGATTGATATCTTTATAATGGACACAAAAATCTGCATCTCTTTTTTCTGTTTTAACAAAAGCAGATTTAACTCTTTTGCTTGTAAATTTTTTACTACATACTGGACATGTATATTCTTTATCATATAATGCTTTATTCATAATTTCACCTATATTATTTTCTTATTGCTAAATTTATATTATCCCAATTCCAAGACTGAATTTCTTCAAGTATTTGTGGAAACACTTTATAATTTTTAAATTCTTCTTTTCGAATCCATCTATAATCAGAATGTTCGTGAGAAAGAATAACTTTTTCAGAAGTAGAATTACATAAATATGTTATGCCTTGTATATGAGTGTTAGACTTTTTAATTACTGTCCAAGAACCAAGTGGAAATAGAACCTTTACGCTAAGTATAGTTTCTTCTTTTATTTCACGCTCAAGTGCTTTTTCAATGTTTTCTCCAAATTCCAAACGTCCACCTGGAAATTCCCAAATTTCATTATTAGATTTTAAAGTTTTTCGCAGTATAAGAAATTTACCATTAAAGTATACCAATCCTTTTACTGAAACAAAAAAAATCTGACCTTCTTTTACATTTCCACTCATATTTCACCTATCCTTTATTACAATTATAACACAGTATTTTAATAGTTTTTAAAATAATTATATTGTAATTAAATTCTTATTAACTAATGCATTTAAACTTTTTAGAACACCAAATTTTGAATGTTCATACGTTAAACCGCCTTGAAAGTAAACAATGTATGGTTCTTTAATTGGTGCGTCTGCACTAAGTTCTATTGAAGAGCCTTGAACAAAAGCGCCCGCGGCCATAATAACCTCACTATTATATCCAGGCATATCCCAAGGGATTGGTGTTACAAAGGAATCAACTGGTGAAGCTTCTTGAATTCCTTTACAAAATTCAATCACTCTACTAGAATCCTCTAAAACAATAGACTGAATTATATCACTTCTATTATCATCAGGCATTGGAGAAACTTTAAAACCTAAATCATTATATACTTTAGAACACAAGACTGCTCCTTTAAGTGCACCGCTAACTACAGTTGGTGCCATAAATAATCCCTGAAAAATACTTCTAGATTGACCAAACATTAATCCACACTCTTTTCCTATTCCAGGAGATGTTAGTTTAAATGAAATTAACTCAATTAGATCTTTTTTTCCAACTATATAACCACCAGAAAGTGCAAGCCCACCGCCAGGATTTTTTATTAAAGAACCTGCCATTATATCTACACCTACATCTGTTGGTTCTTTGTAATCAAGAAATTCCCCGTAGCAATTATCTACCATAACAATTACATCATTTTTAATATTTCTTATATGAATTATTATTGATTTGATTTCATCAATAGTTAGAGCTTTTCTAAAGCTATATCCACTTGACCTTTGAATATAGATCATTTTAGTTGAATTATCAATTTGGTTTAATATATTTTTTTTATCAAAAAAACCATTATCAGTTAATTTAACTTCTTTATACTTAATACCATATTCAATTAAAGAGCCTTGTCCTTTTTTATTTGAAATTCCAATCACGTCTTCTAAAGTATCGTATGGCTTACCTGTTATAGAAAGCATAGTATCACCTGGTCTAAGTATTCCTGTTAAGGCTAAAGTTAAAGCATGCGTTCCATTAACAATTAAAGGTCTAACTATTGCATCTTCAGTATTAAAAATATCAGAAAAAACTCTTTCTAAGGTTTCCCTACCAATATCATCATAGCCATAGCCTGTATTCCAATTAAAGTGTTTATCACTTAATCTATTTTTTTGAAAAGCTTTTAGCACTTTTAACTGATTATATTCAGCAATAGTGTTTATTTTTTCAAAGTTCTTTTTTATACTTTCTTCAGCTGAATTTATTAGTTCGATTACTTTTAAATCAATACCCATTTCTTCATACATTGTATCTATTAATTTCATGTTACTACTCCTAAACTTATATACATATACTTTTTAAGTTAGTAAAATATAAAAACGCCTGTAAACAGACGTTTAAATTTTATACATTTTGTACGCTTTGGACAAAATTAACTTCTTTAGTAGGTATAATTGTTGAAATTGCATGTTTATAAATCATTTGTTGTTTACCTTCACTATTTAAAACTATTGTATAACTATCAAATCCTTTAACAAGACCTTTAATTTGATATCCGCTAACTAAAAAAACAGTTATTGGTGTTTTGTCTTTTCTTACTTGATTTAGAAAAATATCTTGTAAATTAAGAACGTTCTTCATTTAATCATCCCCCCTTCTCATTATTAATTGAATCATATGCCTAATCTATATTATTCGTCATCATATGTCTATTTATTTACTGACATTATGAAATGTTCGAATATATTGTAAAATGGAATTACTTGCATTTTCTATTGATTTAAGTTCATCTAAATCAAACCATTTAAGAAATTTATACCTTTTAAACCAAGTGATTTGTCTTTTTGCATATCTTCTTGAATTTTGTTTGATCATGGAAGTAAGCGTTTCATAATCAATTTTATCATCAAGGTACATTAACACTTCTTTATATCCTATACCCTGCATTGAACGATTTAATTCAGAAAGTCCTATGTTTTTTAGAAATTTAACTTCATCAATAAGGCCACTATTAAGCATAATATCAACTCTTTTATTAATTCTTGCATAAAGTTTCTTTCTATTTCTTGTTAAGCCTAAAAGAATAATATTATAATCACTTGAAAGTTTATTGAGATCAGAAAAATCAGTTCCTTTACTGCCATTTACTTTAATAATTTCAAGTGATCGAATAACTTTTTTTACATTATTAAAATGAATTTTTTCAGCAGCCGATGGATCTTTACTTTTAAGCATTTCATATAAGTAAAGTTTTCCATGTTCTTTTAAAAGTAATTCTAACTCCGCTCTATATTCTTTATCTTCTGTAACACTTGCAAAATCCATATCGTAAATTAGTGAGTTTGCATAAAGTCCAGTTCCGCCAACAATTATCGGTACTTTTCCTCTACTCATTATATCATTAATATAGGTTTTTGCCATAATAGAATAATCTGAAACTGAAAATTCTTTTTTAGGATCTATTTCATCGATTAAGTAATGTTTAATATCTTTTATTTCTTCTTGGCTTGGTTTAGCAGTTCCTATATTCATATATTTATAAAGTTGCATAGAATCGCACGAAATAATTTCCCCGTTTAATTCTTTTGCAATTTTAATTGATAATTCAGTTTTGCCTACAGCTGTTGGACCTACTATTATAATTAAATCTTTCATTTTATATCCTCTTAAATTTCTTCATAATTTCATTTTTAGTAATCGCTATTATTATTGGTCTACCATGTGGACATGTATATGGATCATCAAGTTTTTTTAGCCTAGAAAGCAAGGAATCTACTTCAATATCCATAATTAAATCATTCGCTTTTATAGCATTCTTACATGACGATTGAATAATTGAAGCGGTTTTTAAATCATAAACATTGCTAAAGTTTTTATCAATTTTACTTAAAATTTCTAGCACAAAATCTTTTGTAACAGGACTATTAAACGCTATAGGAAGTTCTCTTATAATAATAGAATTCTCTCCAAATGATTCAATATAAACTCCAAGGTTTTTAAAACTCTCTATATTATTGATTGCTTTAGAGTAATCAATGTAATTTAGTGCTATAATAATTGGATCAAGTAAAATCTGTGAATTCAATTTTTTGTTTTTAAATTGAAGAAGATATTCTTCGTAGAGCACTTTTTCATGAGCAGCATGTTGATCTATCATATACATTTTACTATTCTTTTCGAAAATAAGGTATGTTGAAAAAATACTTCCAATAAATACTAGGTTATCGTAAAGTTCACTAGTATTTGAAATAATTTTTTTTTCATGAGTATAATCTTTTGAGTAATTATCTTCAATAACAAAATCGTCTAGTGAAATAACTTTTGAAGGATTTACTTCTTTAGATAAAGCACTATTATTATAGGAAAACGGTTTATGAGTAGAAGTATTTTTAGAAATAGAATTTGTAAAAGAGATATTCTCTTTGAATTCACTATTATTTTTATTTTCAGTAGCTTTATTTTTCTTTACATCTACTACATTTTCATTGATATTTGATTTATAATTATTTAATTGATGTTTTTGAGCTGTTTTTATTTCACTTTCTAAATTAATATTATTCTTTTTATTTGTTATATTCCTATCTTCAAATTGGATTTTATCTGTTTTGAGTTCTATTTCTGGGATTAAATCATTTTCAAGTAAGGCTTTTCTAACTGTTTTATATATTTCTTGTTTAATAAGGCCATCATCATTAAATTTAATTTCTGTTTTTGATGGATGAATGTTTACATCAATTTCAGATGGATTTATTTCAATAAATATAAAACATAGTGGATGTCTACCACTTGGAATCATTGTTTTATATGAAATCCTAAGAGCCTCAGAAATTTCTTTAGATTTTATATATCTTCCATTTACAAAAACTATCTGCATTTTTCTATTTGCTTTAGTTAATTTAACATTTGAGATATAGCCGCTTATTTTTAAACTATTTGTATCAGAATAAATTTCAATCATATTCTTTGAAATTTCTCTTGAATATATAGAAAAAATTGATTCAATTAATGAATTTTCTTTTTTAGTAATAAACATATTTTTTTTATCAACGATGTATTTAAAATCAATGTTTTTATTTGAAAGTGCAAGTTTATTAACTATATCGCTAATAGCTGCTGTTTCACTCGAACTTGATTTCATGAATTTCTCTCTAGCTGGTGTATTAAAAAACAAATCCATTACGCTAATTGTAGTTCCTCTATTAAAACCAACATTTGTCTTATCTACAACTTTATTAGCAGAAAGAGTTAATTTAGTACCAATTTTGTCTTCAGAATTTCTTGTTACTAATACAATATTAGAAACAGAACCAATACTGGCAAGAGCTTCACCTCTAAAACCTAAACTGTTTGTTTTATAAATGTCCTCAGCTTTTCTAATTTTACTTGTTGCATGTCTTTCAAATGCAATTAGTATATCATCTTTATTTATTCCATCACCATTATCTGTGACTCTAATTAAGCTCTTACCGCCATTTACAATTTCTACAGTTATTGAAGTTGAATTAGCATCTATTGCATTTTCAATAAGTTCTTTGACTACAGAAAGAGGTCTTTCAACAACTTCACCAGCAGCTATTTTATTGGCTGTTTCTCTGTCTAATTTTATTATTCTATTCAAGTTATCACCTATCTCCACTTGCTTTTTTTACAAGTTCAAATAATTTATTCATAGATTCCATTGGTGTAAGGTTGTTTATATTAATTAAATTAAGTTCATCTAAAATTTCTTTTCCAATAAGAGTATCATCATTTTCTAAAAAAGTCAGCTGATTTTTGGAAGGATTATCATTTTCTTTAGATAAGCCAGTATAATCTTTAGTTATACATGATGTGTCATTTAAAATATTATTTATATTTTTATTTATATCATTTTTTTCAAGCTTTTCTAAAATTTCACTTGCTTTATTTAGAACTTCTTTCGGAAGACCTGCAAGTTTAGCGACCTTTATTCCATAACTATGATTAGCACTGCCTTCAACTATTTTTCTTAAAAAAACAATTTCATCATCTATCTCGTTTACTGAAATTCTATAGTTTTTAACGCCGTAAAACTTACCTTCAAGTTCTGTTAGTTCATGATAATGAGTGGCAAACATTGTTTTAGGAGTATTTTCTTTCTTTTCAGAAATATATTCAACTACTGCCCATGCAATACTTAAACCATCATAAGTACTTGTTCCTCTTCCAATTTCATCAAGAATAATAAGAGAATCTTTTGTAGCGTTATTTAATATATTTGCAAGTTCACTCATTTCAACCATAAAAGTACTTTGGCCTTGGCCTAAATCATCTGATGCTCCAACCCTTGTAAATATTCTATCAACTATTCCTATTTCAGCTTTAGTGGCAGGAACAAAGCATCCAATTTGAGCCATTAATGTTATAAGGGCAACTTGTCTTAAATAAGTTGACTTACCAGCCATATTTGGACCAGTTATTATATAGATTTTATTTTCATTATTATCAAGTCTTGTATCATTTGGTATAAATTCTTCGCTATTTACAAGTTTCTCAATAACAGGATGTCTACCAGAGATGATTTCAACATTTTTACTTGTATTTACAATTGGTTTTACATAATTACTTGAATAACTTACTTCTGCAAAACTACAAAGTACATCAAGATAAGCAATAGATTTAGCGCTATTTAGGAATCTATTAATGTTATTTAATAATTCTTTTCTAATTTCATTAAAAATTTTATACTCAATTTCAACTATTTTTTCTTTTGCGCCTAAAACTTTAACTTCTATTTCTTTTAGTTCTTCAGTAATATATCTCTCTGAATTAGCAAGCGTTTGCTTTCTAATGTATGATGTTGGTACTAAAGAAGAATTAGCTCTTGTAACGTCTATATAATATCCAAAAACTTTATTAAAACCAATTTTAAGTGTTTTAATGCCTGTTTTTTCTTTTTCTCTTTTTTCAATATCAATAATCCATTTGCTTCCATTATCAATAGCTTCTCTAAGCTCTTTTATTTCCTCATTATAATCTGATTTTATTAATCCACCTTCTTTAATAGTAATAGGTGGTTCTTCTTTGATGGATCTTTCTATTAGACTAAACATATCCTCTAAGGCATCAATATTAAGATTAATACTAGATAATTCAGAATTTTTAAAGTCTCTTAAAAGATTTTTAATAATAGGAAGTACACTTATTGATTTTTTTAGTGAAAGTAAATCTCTAGCATTTGCATTTCCAAATACAAGCTTTGAAGAAAGTCTTTCTAAGTCATACATTTCACCTAGCAAATTTCTAAGCTCATCTCTTAAAAAAAGATCATTTACTAATATTTCTACGCTAGAAAGTCTTGAATTTATTTTATTGACTGAAAGAAGAGGTTCTTCGAGTAAAGTTAATAATTCTCTTCTACCCATAGATGTTTTAGTTTTATCTAAAACCCAAAGAAGTGATCCTTTTTTTTCTCCGCTTCTCATAGTTTCTCTTATTTCAAGGTTTCTTCTTGTAAATTTATCTAGTATCATAAAATCACTATGTGAGTAAATATCAATATTTGTAAAATGTTTTAAGTTAACTTTTTGTGTATCTTCAATATATTTAAGTAATGCTCCGCTAGAAGAAATAAGTGCAATATTATTATCAAATCCAATACTATCTGAAGTAAATACATTAAAAATTCTACTAATATTAGCTTCACAGTTATCTAAAGAAAAATAAGACTTATCAAGCGGTGTTTTTAAATAATCATTTGGTATTCTATCAATATATTCACTTGAAAGAGAAGAATCATATATAATTTCTGAAGGATTAATTTTATTTATTTCGTCAATTAATTTAATAAATCCGTCTTCAGCGTTAAAATAAGTAGTTTTAATTATTCCTGTTGTAATATCTGCATATGAAAATCCAAATTTATCACTAGAAAAATAAAGGCAAGAGACATAATTGTTTTTAGAATCACTAATCATATTCGGATCAATAATCATACCTGGTGAAATAGTTCTAATTACTTCCCTTTTAACAATTCCTTTTGCGGTTGACGGGTCTTCTACTTGTTCACATACAGCTATTTTAAATCCTTTAGACACAAGTTTTTCAATATATTTACTAGCAGCATGGTAGGGTACCCCACAAAGTGGTGCTTTTTCCTCAAGTCCGCAGTTTCTACCAGTCAGTGTAATTTCAAGTGCTTTTGAAGCTACAATTGCATCATCAAAAAACATTTCATAGAAATCACCTAATCGATAAAATAAAATAGAATCAGGATTTTTCTCTTTTATTGCAAAATATTGTTTCATCATAGGAGTTAATTTATTTTTGTTTATAATCATTATTTCCTCCCTATGCTATTTATCTAATACTTCAACTAATTCACCAACAAGTGAAAATTTCTTTGGATTTGTAATTTTAACCAAAACAAATTTTCCAATTAATTCATCACTACCTTCAAAATGAACACCATTATTCATACGTGACCTACCAGTAAGTAGTTTGTCTTCAGATTTACTTTTTTCTTCAACTAATACTTCTAGAATTTCACCTTTTCTATTAGCATTTTTTTCTATAATTATTTTATTAAGCTCATCTAGTACTTTTTCAAATCGAACGTGCTTTAATTTTTCATCAATTTGATTTTCATAAGTATATGCGGGAGTTCCTTGCCTTTTTGAATAGATATAAGTAAATGCAGAATCATAACGTACTTCTTTAATTAGTTTAATTGTATCTTCAATATCTTCATCAGTTTCACCTGGAAATCCAATTATAAAATCAGTCGAAATAGAAAGTCCTTTAATTCTTTCTTTTGCGTAATTTATCATTTCCATATATTTTTCTACTGTGTAGTTTCTGTTCATAGCTTTTAATAGTCTATTTGAACCAGCTTGAATAGGAAGATGTAAATGCTCACATACATGCTCACACTCTGCCATTGTATCAATTAGTTCCTTTGAAATGTCTTTAGGATGTGATGTCATAAACTTAATTCTCTCTATGCCTTCAATTTTGTTAACTTCACGTAATAAATCAGAAAATGATATTTTATTTTCAAGTGTTTTACCATATGAGTTTACATTTTGTCCTAAAAGAGTTACATCTTTTATACCATCATTTACAAGACCTTCAATTTCATTTATAATATCTTCAGTTTTTCTACTTCTTTCACGCCCTCTAGTATATGGAACTATACAATAAGTGCAGAAATTATTACAACCATACATAATATTAACATATGCTTTTAATCCAAACTTTCTTTCAAGTGGAAGGCCTTCTATGATTTCTCCTTCATTGTCCCAGACTTCTACAACTGTATTCTTAGTTCCAAATGCTTTAGATAATAGAGAAGGAAAATTATGAGTATTATGAGTTCCAAAAATTAAATCGACATGTCTATATTTTTTCTTTATTTCTTCTACTACCTGAGCTTGTTGCATCATACATCCACAAACAGCTATTTTTAAGTTGGGATTTTTCTCTTTTAGTGATTTCAGATGTCCCAAATTTCCATAAACTCTTAATTCTGCATTTTCTCTAACGCAACATGTATTAAAAATAATTAAATCTGCATCTTCTTTAACTTCAGTTCTTTCATAACCCATAAGTTTAAGCATACCAATTAATTTTTCCGAATCATGCTCATTCATTTGGCAGCCGTAAGTGATTATCATAAATTTATTAGTTTTATCTGTTTTTTCAAAAAGTTCATGATTTTTTTGTCTTATATCATTCATTATTATTTGATTTTTAAGAATTAATTCAGTTGGTGATACATATCTATCAATTTTCATTTTTGCCTCCATATAAGCCTTATAATACAGCTTATATTATAACATAATAAAGTCAAAAAAATTAAAAAAAGAATGAACATAATCAAATAAAAGATATTGTTCATTCTCTAATTTCTATGAGTTAATAGCCTTAACTATTTTTACAATTTTTTCTAAAGAAGCTTCTTCAATTAAATATTCGCTTTCCTTTGAAACAGAGCCCATACTTATATTTTTTTTTCTAAACTGCATTTTGCTCTGAGTAAAGTGTTTGCCCGAAAGATGAATCTCACTAATATTTATTTCTTTAAATTTACTTATATTATCCAAGTTTATTCCAGAACCTGCCATAATAATGACATCTTCACTTTTTTTAGTCAGTTTTTCTAATACACCAATTCCATCAATTGCTCTTTGCTTTCCGCCACCAGTAAGAATTCTTTTAATTCCAAGCTCTTTTGATATTTCAAGACTATTATCAAGATTATTTGACATATCAAATGCTCTATGAAATATAAAATCTTTATTTGGTGCAGATTCAATAGCTAGTTTCATTCTCTTTGCATCAATACTTCCATCTGCCTTTAGTATTCCAATTACAAAGCCTTCTATATTAAGCTCTTTAAAGAGTTCAATATCGTTTAACATACAAGAAAATTCATAATCATCATAACAAAAATCCCCAGCCCTGGGTCTAATCATAAGAACTACAGGAATATTTACATTTTCTAGAGTTTCTTTAACTAAACCAAATGAAGGTGTAGTTCCTCCAATTGATAAATCTTGGCACAATTCTAAACGCGTTGCACCAGCTTTTTCAGCTATTACTCCTGAACTTACTCTATCTACACATATCTCAATTTTCATATGAATGCACCTTTAAAGAGTCTTTTACTTGGTCAAGAGTTTTAGATAAAAGTACTTTTTCTTTCCATTTTTTTAATTTTGAAGAATCAATTTGCTTCATAGTAAATCTTGCTTTAAGAATACTTGAACTAGACATAGATAGTTCGTCTATTCCCATAGATATCCATAGTGGCAATAATAAACTATTTGCACCTGCTTCTCCGCACATTCCAACCCAAATATCATTATTTTTTCCAGCTTTTATAACATTTGCAATAAGATTTATAACTGCTGGTTGAAGCGGTGTATATATATTTATTAATTTTGGGTTCATTCTATCACTTGCTGTTACATACTGTGTTAGATCATTGGTTCCAATGCTAAAAAAATCAACTTCTTTTGCAAAATCATTTGCCATTATTGCAGCGGATGGAACTTCTATCATCATTCCTATTTCAATTTTATTAGAAATCTTTTCTGATTTTTTTTGTAGTTTCTCTTTTTCTTCATTATATATTTCTTTTACTTTTCTTATTTCTTCAATCATACTTATCATTGGAAACATAATAGAAAGATTACCAAAATAACTTGCACGAATAAGTGCGCGAAGTTGAGTTCTAAGAACATCATCATTTTCAAGACAATATCTTATAGCTCTAAATCCTAAAAATGGATTTAACTCATTAGGGAAATCCATATATGGAATTTTTTTATCTCCACCAATATCAAGAGTTCTTATTACAACTTTATGATTTGGAAAACTACTCAATATTTTCTTGTAAACTTCAAATTGTTCTTCTTCACTAGGAGCTTTTTTTCTATCCATAAATAAAAATTCTGTTCTAAAAAGTCCTATACCTTCAGCGCCAACTTCTAAAGCATGTTTTAAGTCTTTTTCAGTTCCGATATTAGAAGCTATGTGTATATACTTATTATCTTTAGTTTTTGATCTTTCATTTTTAAGAGTTAAAATTTTAGTTTTAAATTCCAATTCTTTTGTTTTAGTATTTTTATAGTATAGTACTTGTTTATTAGAAGGATTTGATATTAGTACTCCTTTATTGCCATCGATAATTAAATCTGTATTATCTTTAACTAATTTGCTAATATTATTTATTACTAGTGCGGGTATTTCAAGTGTTCTAGCCATAATAGCTGTATGACTTGTCTTGCCACCTTTTTCTGTAACGATTCCCTTAATATATTTTTTATTTAATTTTGCAATTTCGCTTGGCAATAAATCTTCACTTATAATAATTGTATCTTTGCATATTTTACTAAGGTCAATAGTTTTTTTACCATTAACTGCATAGATAAGCTTAGTCATAATATCTTTTAAATCAAGTGCTCTCTCATTCATATAATCGTTATCCATTTGTGAAAACATATCTATATAACTTGAATAAATTTTATGAATAGCATTCAAAGCATACTCATTATTTGCGATTTCTTTTTCTATATTTTCTTTTATCTCAGGATCATCAAGAATCATTAGATGCGCTTGAAAAATTGCAGATTCATCTTGGCTCATTGTTTCATTTGTATGACTAATTAAATGCTTAAGTTCTTTCTCAGTTGTTTTAAGAGCTTCATTATATTTATTTAACTGCAAAATTTGATCTTTAGATTTTCCCTTTTCAAGTATTATTTCTTCTTTCACATATATAAGTGATTTTCCAAAACCTATTCCTTCAGATACTCCAATTCCTTTTATTTCATTCATTTTTTCGCCCCTATAAAGAATTTAATAAATTAATTATTCCCTTCTTTGCTTCTAATTCGTCTTCGCCTATACACTCAATTTCAAATTTACTAGCAAATTTTGCGTCCATACTCATTATTGACATAATACTTTTTGCATTGAATTTAACACCATCTTTTATAAAATTTATTGTAGATTTATATTTTTTTGCTTCTTGAACTATCATACTTGCTGGTCTTGCATGAAGTCCCAATTCATTTTTTATCTCAAACATATTTCCTCCTACTTTGTAATTTTGATAATTTCTGTTTTTAATGCTATCGATTTACCGCTTTCTATACTTATTTTTTTATAATTATCATAATTGGTTATAACAATTGGACTTACAGTTGATTTACCTTTTGATTTAATGAAATCTAAATCCATTTCTGCTATTAAATCGCCTTTTTTAATAGTATCACCTGAGTTTTTGTAATTTTTAAATCCTTGGCCATTCAATTCAACTGTATCAATTCCTAAATGAATAAGAATCTCTACTCCTTGATCAGAAAGTATTGAATATGCATGTTTAGTAGAAAAAACTTGTATAAGTTTACCAGAAATTGGCGCATATACTTTGCCATTTGATGGTTTAATTGCTAGTCCATCTCCTACCATTTTTTTTGAAAATACCTCATCGTCCACTTTACTTAACTCAATGATATCACCTTCTATAGGCGAAATTAAAACAATGTTTTTTTTAAAAATTCCTAGCATAATATGCTCCTTCTATATTAATATTATAATTTACTTGCTGCTTTTTTATCTATTATTAGTACCACATCAGGATGAAGCTGAAGTACACTTGCTGGTAAGTTAGGTGTAATTGGGCCTTTTACCATTTGAAAAATTGCCTCTGATTTTTCAATGCCTGAAGCGAGTAATACTATTTTTTTTGATTGCATTATATTTTTAATTCCCATACTAATAGCCATTTTAGGAACATCATGAGAATCATTAAAAAATCTAGAATTGGCTTCAATTGTAGATTTATCTAAATTTACTAAATGAGTTCTAGCTTCAAATTTAATATCTGGCTCATTAAAACCAATATGTCCGTTTTGACCGATTCCTAAAACTTGAAGGTCAATACCTCCAACACTTTCAATTAGGTGATCATAATTTTTACATTCTTTTTCAATATCTTTAGCTTGGCTGAGTGGAATATGAATATTTTTTTTATTGATATTTATTTTAGAAAATAAATTTTTATTCATATAGTAATGATAACTTTGTTCATTTTCAGCTTTAATTCCATAGTACTCATCTAGATTAATTGTAGTAATTAATGAAAAATCAATTAACTTCTCTCTATAGTATTTAATAAGGCCTTTATACATTCCTTCTGGAGTTGATCCAGTTGCGAGACCTAAAACTGAATTTGGTTTTAGTATAACTTGACTTGCTAAAATTTGTGTTGCTTTAAAACTCATTTCTTCATAGTTTTCAGTTATGATTATTCTCATATAGTCCTCTCTTTAAAATATTAGAATATTTTTTCTCCTTCAATCCAAGTGGAAACAACATCTAAATTTTTATTTAGTATAACAAAATCTGATAATTTACCAATTTCAATTACTCCGTAATTAGAATCTTTATCAATTGATTTTGCAGGGTTTAATGTAGCCATTTTTATTATGTCGTATAAAGGTAATTTCGTTAATTCATTTATATTTTTGATTGCCTTATCCATAGTTAAAATACTACCTGCAAGAACTCCGGATTTTAATCTTGCAGATGTTTTATCAACATAAACTTCTTGGCCGCCAAGTTCATATACGCCTTCTTCCATTCCTCCTGCTCTTATGGAGTCAGTTATTATTATTCCTTGATCAACTCCTATTATATTAATAAAGGTTTCTAAAAATGCTGGATTTATATGAATTTTATCTGCTATAAACTCGGTTTCATATTTTTTACTAAAACATGCTCCAACTATTCCAGGCTTTCTATGGTGGAGGCCTGTCATTGCATTGAAACAATGTGTGCAGTGTTTAACACCCATCTTATATGCAATAAGTGCAGTTTCATAATTTGCATTTGAGTGACCAATACTTAAATTGATACCTGGATTATTTTTTATAAAGTCAAAATTATCATCTTCCTCAACCGCTAATGTTATAATTTTAATTATATCATTATATTTGTCAATATCTTTCCATGAAGGTTTTCTAATATATTTTTCGCTTTGAGCGCCTTTATATTCTTTGCTTATAAAGGGTCCTTCTAAATAAGCGCCCATTATTTTTGCACCTTTATAATTATTTTTATTTATAGCTACTTTAATTACTTCAAGTGAATCAATGATTTTAGAAAGTTTCATTGTCATCGTAGTTGCTAGATACCTTGTTACTCCTGTTTTTATAATTTCTTTTGATATATTTTCAAGTGATTCTAAAGATGAATCCATAACATCATATCCTTTGAATCCGTGTATATGAATGTCAATGAAACCTGGAGATATATAATTTCCCTCTACATCTATGATTTTACAGCCCTTTGGTGCTGCATCTTTTATTGATATTATTGTAGAATCAAATATTAGGACTTTATTATCAAGTATTTGATTTTCTAAAATAATTTTTCCATTAATAAATGCTTTCATATTTTCTCCTCCTTTTGAAAAAGATCCAAATTGAATCTCTTTCAAAAGTGCCAAATAATTTTGGCACGAATTTTATTAGCTAAAAATAACAACTAAAGTATTTTATTGATATTTGAAGCAATAATTTCTGCTTTTGTACCAACAACTACTTGCAGAGAACCTTCTGCTGGTCTGATTACTCCAGAAGAACCTAATTTTTTTAATTCATTTTCATTAATATTTTTATTATCTTTAACGTCTAAGCGAAGTCTTGTTATGCATGCATCAACGTTAAGTATATTTGTTTTTCCTCCAAGAGCTTCAATATAACTTAAAGCTAAATTATCAATAGAACCTTTTGAACTTACAATTATATCTTCATCTTCTCTACCAGGAGTTTTAAGGTCTTTAATTTTAATTATAAAGTAGAATAGTGTAAAATAAATTATTCCGAATACTAGTCCTACAGGAATAAGTAGCCATCCTTTTGTTGATAATCCCATATTAAGAAAATAATCTATTGCTCCTGCTGAAAATGTAAATCCGTGATGTATTCCAAGTAAATAAACAACTGCCATACTAAGTCCTGTAAGTAATGCGTGTACTAGGTAAAGTGCAGGCGCTAAAAACATAAACATAAATTCAATTGGTTCAGTTATTCCTGTTAAAAACGCTGTAAAGGCTACTGAAAATAATAAACCTGCTACCTCTTTTTTTCTATCTTTTTTAGCAGTTACATACATTGCAAGAGCAGCACCTGGAAGTCCAAACATCATAACTGGATAAAAACCTGTCATAAATATGCCTGCACTAGGATCTCCGGCAAAGAATCGCCATAAATCACCATTGGCACCATTATAAGAACCAAATACAAACCATACTAAATTGTTTATTACATGATGAAGTCCAATTGGAATTAGAAGTCTATTTAATGCTCCAAATGCAAAAACTCCAAATACTCCTGTGCTAATTATAAATTGTCCTATTTGATCAATACCACTTTGTACTAGTGGCCAACCATATCCAGCCATTAATGCTAAAACAATAGCTGTCAGTGATGTTACAATTGGAACAAATCTTTTTCCACCAAAAAATCCAAGCCACGATGGAAGCTCTATATCGTGATATTTATTATATAAATTACCTGCTATAATACCAATAATAATTCCACCTAATACCCCCATATTAATAGTGTCATTGATAGCTTTTGCCCCTTCTGTTAATGTAAAATAACCTACTGCACCCGCAAGCCCAGCTGCTCCATTGTTGTCTTTTGCAAGACCAACTGCAATACCTATTGCGAATAGAAGTGCTAGATTTCCAAAGATTGCACTACCTGCAGCGCTCATAAATGGAATGTTAAATACATCTGCCTGACCAAGTCTAAGTAAAATACCTGCAATTGGTAAGACTGCTACTGGAAGCATAAGTGCTTTACCTAGCTTCTGAGTTTTGCTAAAAAAATTACTCAAAATAATTCCTCCCTGTAAAATAATAATATATTTGTGTGAACTTTTATTATTTATATCTAGGATAAATAATAGATTGATTTAAAATCAATAGTTCACAAAAAAAGGCATAAACAAATAGAATCTCTATTCGTTTATGCCTGATTTAACAGTAACACACCTTTATTTATTTTTCTTAATTCTTCTAACTCTATCTATATGAATACTCATATAGCCAACTTCGTCGTCTGTAACTATAACATTAAAAGTTTCCTCAATTACTTTAGCTAATTTTATTGCAATTTTATAAGAATCTTTAAATTCTTTTTTTATATTTTCAAGTAGTCTGTTTTCAATACTTTGTTTTTTTCTAACTCTCTCAATTAATCCTCTTAAATGGCTTATAAGTCTTGTAAAGGTAAGTGAAGATTCATCAATCTTAAAGTCTAAGTTATTTTCAATAATACTCACACAATCTCTTAAGACTCTTGAATATTTTACTGTTTCATTAATTGTTTTATTTTGAAGAGCTGAATGAAGATGGAGTGCTATAAAACCTACTTCAGATTCATTGATTGAAATATTAATTTGCTTTTGTATCATATTTTTAGCAATTAGAGCTACATCATATTCTTTATTATATAAAACTTTTATTTGATATATAAATGGATTTACAATATCTTGACCACTTTTAATTCTTTCTATTGCAAAGCCAATATGATCAGTTAAGGCAATATGAATATGAGGATTTAAAGTTCCAATTTGTTTTTCAGCAATTTGAATAAACTCTTCGCAAAGTCCCATAATTTTAGGATCCAACTGCTCAACAAGTTTCATATACTCTCTATCAAGCTCGTGATTAATTGCAACGAATTTTTTTTCTATTTTATCTTTATCTAAAATTAATTCTTCGCCGATTTTAACGCCGAAACCAAGTCCCTTTCCTATTAGCACTTGTTCTTTATTATTATAAAGATTCTTAGCTAGAATGACGTTATTATTCATCACTTTAATTACATTGTAATGTCTTATTCTCATATATTCCACCTTATGGTCATAATATAAAAAGGCATAAACTTAGCGCTAGAAGCGAAGTTTATGCCTGATTTAACAGTAACACACATTTATTTAACTTATAAATAAATGATATAAAAGATTTATATTATTGTCAAGGACTTTATTTAAAATTCACTTGATTTTTGCCAAGATTTTTAGATGTATATAGGGCCTCATCAGCTCTTGTAATTAATATATCTAATTCGTCATTTTGATTTATTTGTGTTATACCAATACTAGTAGTGATTTTTTCGCTTATGTGAAAGTCTACGATGGAAAGTTCTTTTTTAAGGCGATTTGCAAATGATAATGCATCATTTAAAGTAGAACTTGGTAATATCATTATAAATTCATCGCCTCCCCACCTTGCAACAATATCAGATGTTCTTGCTAAATTTATTAGAAAATTTGAAAAGTCCATTAATATATCATCACCAGCATTGTGACCAAAATTATCATTAATATTTTTAAAATTATCGATGTCTAACATAAGTATACATATGTCTTCTTTATATCTTTTAACTCTATTTAGTGCTTTTCTAATATGATCATTAAAAGCTCTTCGGTTATATAAAGATGTAAGTTCATCAATCGTAGAAAGTTCAAACAGTTTTTTTTCAACTAAAAGCCTTTTATTTATTTCTTTTTCAAGATTAATTTTACTTGTAGTTGTTTTCTTTAATTGTTTTACCATTTCATTAAAGTTTTCAGCAAGCTGTCCTATTTCATTATCAGATTTAATATCGATTTTATAATCAAAGTTACCTTGACCAATTTTATTTACTCCATCTCTAAGTATTGTAAGTGGTTTTAGTATAATCTTCGAACTATAAATAGATACAAGAATAATAGATAGTATAGTAATAAATAATATTATAAAATACTTATTAGTTATACTACTTAGTTTAGATAAAACTTCTTTTTTACTTACACTAGTAAATACATACCAATTTTCATTTTGGTTGCCCTTAGAATGATCAATTGAATACTCGCTTCCACCAAAAGCAATTCCACTTGAGTTAAAAGTGTTACTTATAGGAGCTATGCTTATATATGAATTAGTATTTTCTATCTTAGATACTTTAGGCAAATTAAGGTATTTGATAAAACTGCTGTCAATACTCTTTGAAAGTGGTTCAGTATTTTCTCTTGCTACAATTAGGCCTTTTGAACGAACAATTGATATATTAATTGTATTATATATTTTATCATAGCTATTAATTGCTTTTAGAAGAGTATCATTAATATTAATATTAGCTTTTAATAAACCAATAAATTTATTGTTATCATAAATTGGAACAACAATACCAATTACATAACCGTCTACACTTAAGTCGAAGCCCCTATCGTCTAAAAAAACTTGTGGATTCCCATCGTTATAGCAAGCTTTCCACCAATATTTGTATTTGTGTGTTATTGTTGAGAGTTTATTAGTTAAACCAACAGCTAAACCGTATTTATTTGTTACAAAAATTTCTCCATAATAGTTATTACTTATGCTTTTTTGTTTGTTCAAATAATTAGATAAATCAGTTTCCATAAAAGATCTTGTAAATTCAGTATTCTCAGTTCTTTCATTTTTCCATTTTTCATTTAAATCCTTTAATAAAGAATCCCTATTTTCTAAAGAAATACTAGAATACTTTTCATTACTTTCCTTTAATTTTTTAATAAAAATAGGAGAAGCAGAAAGAGTAGTGACATTTCGAATCATGTCATAAAGGTGTTCATCAATATAAAATGAAACAAGTTTTGTTATTTCTTCAATTTTTACTTTTTCCTCATCAATAATTGAATTTTTATATATATTATTTAGTAAAATTGAACCAAAAGATAGGCTTATAATGCCAATTATTGTGATAACTATTATAAACTTGTTTTTTATTTTCATAAAAACCCCCAATTATGTATTATACTTACCCACAAAAATAAGAAATATTATATTTTTTGTAAAGTTTTATTATTATTAAGCCGATACCATTATATATCAATTTTTTCAAGATACAAAGGAGTGATTTTTATGGATATCGCTTCACTTTCAACTGCGATGAGTCAAATGAATATTGCAAGTCAAGTTTCAACAAGAGTTATGAAACTTGGTATGGATAGTGCAAAGCAAAATATGGAAAATCAATTAAAAATAATAGAGCAATCTGTTTCACCAAATCTTGGAAAAAATATTGATATAAAATTATAGCCTTTTAGGCTATTTTTTTGTATATAATTTAAATAAAAGTATACAATTTATGTATACTTTTATTTAATAATTTATAATTCAATTATGAATCAAATAACTTTAGGAATACTTCGGTTATACTAGGATCAAATTGTGAACCTGCACAAAGTTTAATTTCTTCTATTGCTTCTTTGTGTGTTTTTAAAATGTTATATGGTCTTTGATTCGTCATAGCATCATATGCATCCACTAAAGATAGTATTCTACACTCAATTGGAATTTCTTCACCTTTTATTTTTAAAGGATATCCTTCTCCATCCCATCTTTCATGATGTTTTAATATTAAATCTGCTATATCCGAAAGTTCTTGTGAGTTTATTGCAATCCTATAACCTATTTCTGAATGAGTTTTCATCTTCTTCCATTCAATTCGATTTAAAATCGCTTTTTTATTAAGTATACTATCAGGAATTGCAATTTTACCAAGATCATGAACTTCAGCAAGTAATAAAATTTTATCTTTTCTATCATTTGATAAATGCATACTTTGCGACATCTTTAAAGACATTTCTTTAACCCTATCTGTATGACCTTTAGTAACATAATCTTTTTCTTTAAGTATAGAAAGAAGTAAAGCTAACATTTGGTTTCTTCTACTTGTTCTATTTAATAGTTTATTTCTATACATCATGTCATCAGCATCTTTTAAGGCTACGCGTATATTTTCACTATCAGAAACAGAATATCCAATTGCTACACTTAATTTAACAATATTATTTTTTTCTATATTATTGTAGTCATCGATTTTTTTATTATGTTTATTCATTAAAAACGAAATTTTTTCAAAAGTAGAATTATAAATTATAATATAAAATTCATCGCCACCAGTTCGAGCAATAACCGACTCTGCAGAAAAAATTTCCTTTAATATATTAGCATAATCTTTAATTATTTTATTTCCAAATTTATGTCCAAAAGAATCATTTATTAATTTAAGTCCATTAATATCACTAACAATAACTGCAATATTATCAATTTTTTTTTTTGATATTTCATCAGTTTTATCATTAAAGTAATTTGAATTAAAAAGACCAGTAAGGTTATCATGTATACTTAATTTTATTAGTCTTTCTTCATATTTTTTTGTTTTAGTAATATCAGTATAAATTACGTAACCCCCAATAACAAGATCATTTTGTCTTAAAAAAACCGTTCTTAGAAGCACGTGAATTGCCTTACCATTTTTATCAAATCTAGTAGTTTCAATATTATTTTGAACAGCATTTAAAGAGTCTTTAACATGGTTTATTACATCTGATTTATATGGTTCTTCTTTTGCAATTAAGTCATATATCTTAGATCCTTGGCACTCACTTTTAGTATATTTATATAAATTAACAAATGCATTATTAGCCCTAATTATATTACCTAAATTGTCGAACTCTAAAATTGCATCATGCGAATATTCGAACAATACCTCAAATTTATGTTTTTCATCAAGTACTTTGGCTTTTTCTATCATAAGATTTTGCTTTGCTTTTTCTTTTTCCAAAATTTCAGATTGTAGTTCCTTATTTATTATTACATGTTTTATACTATATATTAAAAACAAAAATATAGATATTAAAATTACTAAATAGTATATCTGTGTATTCATAGAAATAAGTGATAATATATTAGTATATGAAGTTTCTAAATAAGTTCCAGTTCCAATATATGCATTAATTTCTGGAATACCTATTATATAGGCCCTTTTTTTCTCATAAATTGTAGAATTAGGTTTCTTAGATTCATACTCAATATATGAACCTTTTGGATTTTTTTTTGCAGTTTTAATTATTCTCCTAATAACATAATCACCTTTGTCATTAGTGAAATTCCACATATTTGTGCCTACTTTTGATGGTTCATAAGGTTGAACTAAATAATCACCATCATAATCGCTCATAAATAAATAGTTGCTAGAAAAGGAGTCAGAATAAGTCATTCTTGAAACAAGATTAGTAATTCTGTTTATTGCCTCTTTTTTAGTAATTTTACCATCATTTAATTCTTTTATTAGTGGTGAAATTGTATTGTATGATATAGTAACTTTTTGCTTTAAATCTAATGAAATTTGTCGATTTATTTCTTTATTTAAAACATTTGTTGTATATGTATTAAGAGAAATAAGTATCGAAAAAACTAGTAAAGTTAAGAGTACAATAAATTTTACATCTAGTTTTTTTACTATATTTATAAATTTTCGTTTGATTTTCAAATTATCATCACCCACTAATATTTATTTTAATTCACTTACAGTTCATTATACACTATAAATTGAAATTATCATAAAATAAAGTCCGTGTTTTAACACGAACTTTAAAAAATTATTACATATAAATTTCATTTAACTATCAATTATTTAATATAAAGTTTTTACTACTTAGTTTTAGCTACCATTATTTCTAAAATCATTTTGTCAACTTTTTCCATCCCTTTACTTCCGAGTGTTGCCATATTTAATATTGTTTTCTCAATATCATCATCTATTATTCCTTCATATCCACTAACACCTTTATCATTTAGTCCAAGAATAGCTGATGTATAGGCTGCGTCAACTGAATTCGCCACTTTAAGCGAGCAACTTGTTTTTGCACCATCACAGAATATTCCAGTAATTCCACCAATCTGATTTGCCATAGCTTTTATCATTTGTTCGTATGTTCCCTCGTGTAAATATACATAACCGGCAGACGCGCCTACTCCTGCTACAGTCGCTCCACAAAGCGCTGAAAGCCTCCCTAAATTTTTCTTAATATGAATAGGTATTAGATTACTTAATAGAAGCGCTCTTATTAATTTATCTTCACTTAGGTCTAATTTCTGCCACATGGAATATACAGGAATAAAAGCAGTAATACCCTGATCACCACTTCCAGAATTACTCATTGCAGCAAGTTTAGATCCGTCCATTCTTGCGTCAATGGCTGCAGTTGTCATCATAAGCGGATAATTTTTATAGTCGCTAGATAGAAAACCATTATCTATATTTTTTTTAATATTTAATCCTACTTGCAATCCATATTTGTTTTTTAAGCCGTCTTCTGAAAGCGCTTTATTTAATTTTACACCTTCTAATATAAAATCAACATCGTTAATGTCAACATTTAGAGCGAAATCCCAAATATCTTTAACTGTAGTTATAAATTCTTCATCCTTAATTTGGTTAGCAATTTTTCCTTCAATTTCTTTTTCAAATATAATTTCTTTATCAGTTTCAATTTTTACAATATTATCATGAATATTTACAATTTCTACTGTCGCACTTTCACCAAGTTTATTATAGAGCGTTGCTTTAATATAAAGCTTTTCTTCTCTAGAAGTCACATTAATTTTAACAATTTGTTTTTCTCTTAATAAAACACTTTCTTTTACATCTCTATCATTTATATCAGCTAAAACTTCTAATCCTTTATCTGAATTACCAGCAATCATACCCAGAATAGCTGCTAAATCGATACCTATAAGACCCGTTCCTGGTATTCCAACACCCATAGCATTTTTAAGTATGTTTCCACTTAATTCT
This sequence comes from Helicovermis profundi, assembly GCF_033097505.1. NCBI lineage: Bacteria > Bacillati > Bacillota > Clostridia > Peptostreptococcales > Caminicellaceae > Helicovermis > Helicovermis profundi. The sequence continues at coordinate 1,630,539 of NZ_AP028654.1, forward strand.
AAATCAATTTTTACAATTTCTCCGTCAATATACTTCGATGCCTTAGAAGTTGCAAGTGCAATAGCAATTGGTTCAGTACAACCAAGCGCTGGTTTTAACTCTTTTTTTAATGTTTTAATAAAATAATTATACATTTTTCACCTCATATTTTTTATAATATCGTTAATAATTCTGACGCCCTTTATTATTTCTTTTTTTGTGCTAGATGTGAAATTTAATCTAATAAAATTTCTTCCTTCATAGCTATTATTAAAAAAGAATTCGCCTGGTATAAAGTCAACACCATTTTTAAGTGATTCTTTCAATAATAAATCAACAGAAATTCTTTTATCTAGCTGGCACCAAATATAATATCCACCTTTAGGAATTTGAAACGTTAGTTGGCCTTTATTTAACTCATTGACCATTGCATCTCTCTTTAATTTATAATGAGAACGAACTATTTCTAAATGCTCATTATAAAAATCTTTAGAAAGAAATTTGTTTATTATATTTTGTGAAATCGTGTTAGCGTGTATATCTATAAACTGATTAAGCAAAGTTAATTTTTTTATAACAGTTTTATCTGCGGCTATATATCCGATTCGAAAACCTGGAGATAAAGTTTTTGAAAAAGTTCCAATATGTACAACAAAGTTTTCCGTATCTAAAGATTTAATTGAAGGAGTATATTTATCAAAATAAAGCTCTCCATAAGGGTCTTCCTCAATAATAGGAACTTTGTATTTCTTAGATAAATATAAAATTTTCTTTCTATCTTCAATTGACATATTATAACCAGTCGGATTTTGGAAATTCGGAAGTAGATACATAAATTTAATGTTATTGTTTTTAAGTTGAAACTCAATATGGTTTAGGTCTATTCCTTCACCACTAATATTTGTAGAAATCAAATTTGCTTTTGCTTTTCTAAATAAATGAATGGCGCCGAAAAATGATGGATTTTCAATAATTATATTATCACCTGGGTTCACAAATGTTTGTATCAATAAATTAAGTGCTTGTTGAGAGCCTGAAGTAACCATTAATTCCTTATGATTTAGTTTTATATGTTTATTTGAATATAGATATTTAATTAAAGTTAAAACAAATGCTCTATCACCTCTTACTGGAGTTTGAAAAAAAATTTCATTGTTTTCAAGAATCTCAATGTTTATTTGCTTTAATTTGTCGTAGGGATAGACTTCTTTTGATGGAAATCCACCTGAAAGCGAAATTAAATTTTCTTTTGATACTTCACTCATTATTTTGGACATAATATTAATTGAATTTTTAAAGGAATAATTTCCTAAATAATTGTCCCAATAGATTTCATTAAAAATATTTTCATTATTTGCAATATTTTTTTCATATATAACGTATGTGCCTTTTCCAACCTTTGATTCAATTAAGCCCATATCTTTTAACAAATCATACGATTTTATTGTAGTACTTCTGTTTACTCCAAGGATATCAGCCAATTTTCTCTCTGAAAGTAAAATAAAACCATTTGGGTATTCTTCAGAAAGTATAAGCATTTCAATTTCATTTTTAATTTGTAAATATAGTGGCAAAGGATCATTTCTATTAATAGTAAATTTCATATTTATACCTCACATTTATTATATTCTTCAAATCAGCTTTAGATAAGAGCCAATCAAGATTAATTGGACCCATCCAATTAATTATATACCCTAAATATTTAAAACAAATAAAAAAAAGCTAAAAATACTTTTTTAATAAGTACTTTTAGCTTTTTTGTCAGCAATAAAATCTTCAAGAATGCTAATATCCTCAATATTTATACCAACGTATATTTTTTCATTAACTTCAAAGTTTTCTTTCATTTGTTCATTAAATGGTATATACGATATTATAATTCCAAACGAAATTTTAACTATCAATTCTATATACATATTCATTATTGAAATTTCTATTACTTCTCCTTCTTTAGTCAAATCACATTCAAGTTCTTTTCTCCCAATAAAAACGCTTTCTGGCCTAATACCAATATATTTATCATGATCAAGTTTTAAATATTTTCCTTTAAATATATTTTTCATACCAACAAAATTTGCGATAAAAGAATTTTTAGGAAAATGTAGTATTTCTTTCATTGATCCTGTTTGCACAATTTCTCCGTTATTTATAACGCTTACCTTATCACCCAAATAAAATGCTTCTTCAAAGCTATGAGTTATCATTAGTACAGTAATATTGTATTTTTTATGAATTTTTTTTATATCTCGAATTAATTTCTCTTTTATTTGAGTATCAAGAGCTGAAAGTGGTTCATCTAGTAATAATATTTCTGGTTTTACAACAAGAGCTCGCATAAGAGAAACTCTTTGTTTCTCACCACCGCTAAGAGATGTAGGAAACCTATTTAATAATTTTTCAATATTTAAAATTTTTATTAGCTCATTATATAATTCTTCATTTTCTTTAATTTTCTTTTTAAACCTAAATCCATATAAAATATTATCCTTTACAGTCATATGTGGAAATAAACTAAATTCTTGATAACAGATAGAGAGATTTCTATTTTCTGGCTTATAGTTATTTACATTTTGATTGTTAATGAAAATTCCATCATTTTCTGATTTTATAAATCCTCCAATAGAATCAAGTATTAAAGTTTTACCTGCACCACTAGGACCTAAAATTATATAGAATTCTCCTTTTTTGATTTTCAAATTAATATTTTTTAAACTAAATCTATCAAATCTAAGATTTAAATTCTTAATTTCTATCATTATGATACCTCTTTCCACTAAGTGATAATACTCTAAGTAGTAAAAATATGGATAATGAAACTACTAGTAGTATTATAGCAATAGGCATAGCATAACTTATACCATAGTTTGTGAATCTTTCATATATTAAGGTTGGAGCAATCATAGGATGGTATGCTAATATAATAACAGCACCAAACTCACTAATGGATCTTGCAAAAGTTAAAATCATACCGCCAAGTATATCTTTCCAAGCTAAAGGAAAAGTAATATAAATAAAGGTTTCAAAATTAGAAGCGCCAAGGATTCTAGACACATTTTCAGTTCTTTCTGGTATCCACTTGAAAGCTTCTTTACACGAATTAAACATAATGGGAAGACTAACAAAAATCATTGCAATAATTATTGCAATTTCGCTTCCTAAAATTTCAATATTATTTCTATAAAAAAAACTACCAATCATGCTTTTCTTTGATAAAACCGAAAGTAAAATTATTCCTGCAACAGTGTGAGGTAGTACAATTGGAACATCAATAATACTTTCAATTAGTTTTTTGAATTTAATATTACTTCTTACTAAAAAATATGCAAATGGAATTGCTAAAATTGCGCTAAAAAAAGTTGCAATAGAAGCAGTTTTAACACTTCTTATAATCACATTAATAACTGCTTTTTCATGTAAAGTATCAACAATAAGACTTGTATTTGTCCACGCAAAAGTATTAATAAGTGGAAATAATATAAAAAACATAATAATAAATCCACTTATTAAAGAAAATAAATAAAATTTATCAATTTTTCTTTTAATCATAAATTATCCTTTTAAAAATTTATTCTTTAATTATATTTTTAAGCCTATTAGGCATGAGTTTGTAATTAATAACTTTTGGTTTATCTAATACAGGTTGACCAGAATCAATAAGAATACTTTGTCCTTCTTCGCTTAATAAAAAAGTTATAAACTTTATTGCACCGTCTTTATTAGTAGTGCTCTTAGGAATAGTGAGACTATAAATAATCGGTTCAGCTTTTCTCTCAATTACTGTCCCTGGCTCTGTTCCGTTTAATTCAATCACTGCTTTATTGTATTTTTCTTTAAATTTTAATGATGACAAATTTATTTCCTCAGGTAATGAAATATATTTAAAATCAGGGTTAATTTTTTGATGTTGTTTAGCGACTGATTCATATTCAAATGCATAATCAAGTTCTCCAGTTTCAAGCATAGAAAGAAGTTCAACAGCTTTTGGTCTAATATTTTTTTCTTTACTTGCATTCTTTATTTTGTCATTTAATCCATCGATTTTATAGTAGTTTTCAGCAAGTTGCCAAAGAAGTAAACTTCTATATCCGCAAGGATCAGCAAATGGGTCGCTATAACCAAAATCCACATCATTCTTTGTTAAAATATCATACCAATTATCCTTAGTAATTTCATCAGCATATTTACTTGAAGTAGAATACATAATAACCATTGAATTTTTTGCAAATAGTAAATTAAAATCAGCAAATTCAGGAATTACTAAGCTATTTATTACATTGTAGTCTGCAGAAAACAGAATATCAACCGAATCACCTAGTTCTGTAATTTTTCTAGCAACAGTTCTACTTCCACCTGGAGTTCTTATAACATCAATATTTGGGTACTTTTTTTCAAATTCATTTTCCATTTTTTCAAGAGGAACAGAAAGACTCCCAGCATGGTAAATGACAATTTTTTCAGTACTTTTTTTGTTTACTTTGCTCTGATTTGTAGTTACGGTACTTAAATCTTTCGAAGATGAACACCCAAAATTAAATACAAGTACAAGTAGAAAAATCAAAACCAAAAATCCTCTGTTTGTAAATTTGTTCGATAATATTTTCATAAAAATCCCCCTAAAATAAAATACTTCCATTTTAGGAAGCAAAGTTATAGAGTAATCTCTATTAATTGCTTTCCAAATGGGAGGCTTAATTGTTTCCTATTAAACCCATCGTTTCATTTTCATAGCTATGCCTTAGAAAAATGAAATCGCAACGTAAATATTATAACATAATATAACAAAAAAAGTATTATAGGTTAATAACAACCTATAATACTTTTTTTGTTATGAATTAATTAAATACTATATTTCAAAAACTCTATGCTGCAACTTTTAATTTATTTTTTTTGTTTACTTGAAGAAGTACTGCTAAAGCAATTATTGCAAAACCAAATACATTAAGCATAACACTTGTAGTAATTAATAATAATCCTCCAATAACAAATGAAATTCTATCAACAATTGACATATTTGTAATAAAGTAATTTGTAAGTGCTGCTGCAATTGCAATTATTCCAACTAAAGAAGTAATTAACATAATAATTACGTTTAATGGAGTTGCATTAATTAATAACATTTGTGGACTATATACAAAAATATAAGGTATAATAAATGCTGCAATGGCAAGTCGTGCTGCTTGGAAAGCTGTTCTCATCGGTTCAGACTTTGCAACTCCGGATGCAGCAACCGCGGCTAGTGCAACTGGAGGAGTAACATCTGCTATAATACCAAAGTAGAAAACAAACATATGAGCTGCTAAAATTGGAACACCAAGTTGCATAAGTGCTGGTGCAGCGATTGTAGATGTAATTACATAGTTTGCAGTCGTTGGTACACCAATTCCAAGTATTAGAGATGTTAGCATTGTAAACATAAGTGTTAACATTAAGTTACCGTTAGCAATTCCAACCAAAATTGATCCCATTTTAAGACCAAGTCCTGTTTGAGTAACAACACCAATAATAATTCCTGCAGTTGCGCAGGCTGATACAACTGTAATTGCTGAACGAGCACCTTTTATCATACCATCAACGATATCATAAAATGATAAACGCGTTTCTTTTTTAAATCCTGCAACTATAATTGATGTGGCAATTGCTCCAAGAGCTGCTCTAATAGGTGTGTATCCTGCAACTAAAAGATATACAACTGTTATTATTGGAATAAGAAGATGTCCTCTTGTTTTCATAATATAACTAAGTTTAGGAAGTTCATTTCTTGGTGTACCTTTTAAGCCAAGTTTTTTTGCTTCAAAATGTACGCCTGACCAAACTCCAAAATAATATAATAAGGCTGGAATTGCCGCAGCTGCTATTACTTTTACATAGGCAGTGTTTGTAAATTCCGCCATTAAAAAGGCTGCCGCACCCATGATTGGTGGCATTAATTGACCACCTGTAGATGCAGTTGCTTCCACTGCGCCTGCGAATGATTTTTTGTAACCTAACCTTTTCATCATTGGTATAGTAAAACTACCAGTACCAACAACATTTGCTACAGAACTTCCAGTAAGAGTTCCCATCATTGCACTAGACATTACAGCAACTTTTGCTGGTCCACCAGCTGCAAAACCTGCTATAGAATTTGCCGAGTCTATAAAAAATTCACCCATACCAGTTTTTTCTAGATAAGCACCAAATAATAAGAACATAAAAATAAAGGTGGATGAAACACCGATTGGAATACCAAAAATACCTTCTGTAGTAAAGAAAAGTTGTTGAACAAGATTTGGAATATCAACACCACGATGAGCTAATTTTCCAGGAATGTATCTACCAAATAATGCATAAGCGATAAAGACAATTGCAATGATTACCATTGGCCATCCAATAACTCTTCTTGAAGCCTCTAAAACGAGTAGTATTGCAGTAATACCAACTATCATATCTAGAGTATTTACCCTACCTGCTCTTAAAACTAAGTCTTTATAAAATACTACAACATAAAGACAAACTGCTGCTGCAAGAACTGCCATAACAATATCAGCAGGATGCATTTTTTCCCTTGACCAATGCTTTCTCATTGGATAAAGTGTATAAACCAAAGTTAACCCAAAAGCTAAATGAATCGCTCTTTGTATCATTGCATCTAATACTCCAAATATACCAGTGTAGAGTTGGAATAATGTAAACGCAATAAGGATTCCAGCAACTATTTTTGCAGGAAAACCTTTAAACTCTCTAAAGTCAGATCCTTTATCAAACTCTTTAAGAAGCTTTGAAGCTTCTTCGTCTGTTATGATATTTTCATCAACTTTTAATGTTTTATCATCTACCATTGTATACCCCTTCCTATTCTATTATCTTTTCCTAGCTTTCTCTAGTATTTCATCAATTTGATCAAATATTAGAAGAAGCTAGTTTAAGATTTAGAGATTCTTTAGATAGAGTAATTAGCGTCTTTTCTAAAGAATCTCTATTTTGCTAATTTAAATGCCTATTTTATAATATTTATGTCCAATTTTTATAGCTAATTCATCTTTACAATAAATATTAATTAAATCTTCAGGCTTTGTTATTAAATCAAGCAGTTGATATTTTGTTCCATTTACAGTAATCCAATGTTTTGGAATCGGAGATATTCTCATTTTAATTGATTTCATTGTTCTGTTTCTATTAAGAATAAATTTTCCATTTGTTATATCAAACTTATTTTCCTTTTGTGAAAAAGGTAAGCCGACTCCAAATGATTCATAGATTGTCTTATATAAAACAATATCATTATTTTTATTTACTTTTAAAAATTCTTCAGCAGGAGTTAATTCAACAGAATGTATATAACCAATTGAAAATTCGTTGTTTGGTAAAAAAAATTCTGTTTTCATATAATCGTCAAGATCTTCTACAACAACAACCTTTGTTTTTTTTATATTTATAGAAAGAAAAACAATTACTATAAATACGATAATTAACAAGCTACTTACAATTTTTTTTCTGTTATTCAATATTAACACCTACTCTATTATATTCTATTTGCTTTCATCAAAGAATTTTGCAGCTCCTGGATGAACTGGTACAGACATTCCATCAAGTGCACTGTCAACAGTAATATATTTACCAACATTATGTGCAGCAACTACTCTATCATGGTTATCATAAATTGCTTTTACTAAGTTATAAGCTAATTCATCATCCATATCACTACTAACAACAAGCATAGATTTTACTGTTAAAGTATGAATATCTTCGCTTTGTCCTTTGTAAGTATTAGCAGGAATAATAAAATCAGTAAAGAATTTATATTTTTCTTTTAAAGTTTTTGATAACTCTTCTCCAATTGGAACAACTGTAACAGTATTTTGAGCACCTAAATCTTGAATTGCTGCAGTTGGAATACCAGCAGTTAAGAAAGCTGCGTCAATTTGCTTATCTTTTAAACTAGCAGCTGCTTCTGAGAAAGATAAGAATTTAGCCTTGATATCTTTATCAAAATCCATACCTGCTGCTGCAATAATTTGTCTTGCATTAGCTTCAACACCAGAACCAATTGAACCTACAGCAATTTTTTTACCTTTTAAATCAGCAATTGATTTAATGCTTGGATCTGTAGTAATAATTTGAAGAGGCTCAGAATAAAGAGTAGCAAGACCTCTTAATTTGTCATATGCCTTTCCATCAAACATAATTTTTCCATCATGTGCATACATTGCAACATCATTTTGAACAATTGCAACTTCAATTTTACCATCTTCTAATAAATTAATATTAGCTACAGAAGCTCCTGTACTTTGTGCAGTTGCATTAATACCAGGAATAGTGTTATTCCATATTTCTGCAAAAGCTCCACCTAGTGGGAAGTATGTTCCTGCAGTTCCACCAGTTCCAATATTAACAAAAAATTGTTCAACTTTTGCAGGAGCATCTGTTTTAGGTGCGTCTGCAGCAGGCTCAGTAGTTTTTGCTGGGCTTGAACAACCTGCAAAAATACCAATAACAAGTGTTAAAACCATCATTAGTGCAATTAATTTTGTACTTCTTTTCATTTTTTTTCCCCCTTTTATTTATGTTGCCGACTAAAAATACTGAAAACATCAATATTTATAAATTAATCCTAATACTTATACTACAAAATTCTACAAAATTCTACACCATACTACAGATAAATAATTTTTATTTTTTAAATATTTCATAATAATTATTTTAGAGGTAATATATTCAAAAAAAAATCGTTAAAAAATAACGATTTTTTGATATATATTTAAAATTTATGATATCTTCAAGTTGTACTAGAAGTAAAAACATTGTATTATGTGCGCTTTACTTCTAATATTATTTTTTCACCATTATCATTTTTTAATTCCATTTTTAATCCCTTATCGATAACAACACCTATAGTAAGGAGTTGTTTTATTAATGCTGGATCAATTACTCTATTATAGCTTTTTAAAGAGTCTTTCCAAATTGTAAATTTACAACCATCTTTCCAATTTGTACAAAAGAATGCTTTTTTATTTTCTAAAATTTTTCCTCCATTACAAAGTGGACACTCACCTAAAACTTCATTGGTCATTTTAAAATCATCTGCACAGTAATTACTAAGTTTCAATATTTTTTTAGTGTTTTTTTGAATATAACTTTCTAATTTCCCCATATATTCGTCGATTTTAATTTCACCATTTGAAATCATTGTTAAGCCTTTCTCCCAGCTTGCTGTTAATGCAGGATTCAAAAGAGAAGGTATTGATTTATTTACAACAAAGTATATCATTTCTCCTAAATTACTGGGGGTTAAAATTTGAGTTTTTTTATTTAATTTAATATAATCTATCTTTTCTAATTTTTTTAATATTTCTGATCTCGTTGCACTAGTTCCTATTCCACTACCTTTGATTTGTTCTCTAAGCTCTTCATCTTCAATTAACTTTCCTGCATTTTCCATCGCTAAAATTATGGAACCTGATCTATAACGCTTTGGTGGGCTTGTTTCGCCATCTTTAATTATTAAATCTTTAATAGCTACCTTTTGACCTTTTTTTAATATTTTCAAGCTATTAATTTCTTTTGCAATTTTTTCCTGATTTTTTTTACTATTATTTGAAATTTTTAGATATCCCTCATCAGAACAAACCTTTACAGACGTTAGAAAAGATTCTTCACCTATTTTGGTCTTTATTTCAAGTTTACTAAAAATTGCCGGTGGATAAAAAATTGATAAAAATCTTCTAATTACTAGAATAAATATTTTTTTATCAACACTCGATAATCTATTGTAAGAAGTAAGGCCTTGACCAGTTGGTATAATTGCATAGTGATCTGTAATAGCTTTATCGTTTACATATTTTGTTTTTTCTAACCCTTTAAACAAACTATTCTTGATTATATTTTCAGTGAAATATTCTATTTTTTTATCCTCAGCTTCTAGTTCACAAATCTTATTAACATTTTGAAGCCCATTTAAATTCTTATGAATTTCTTTTAAAACTGCTTCTGATAAAACCCTAGCGTCTGTTCTAGGGTAAGTTAACATTTTTTTTTCATACATGCCTTGAATACTTGTCAGAGTTTCATCAGGACTCATCTTAAATTTTTTTGAACATTCATTTTGAATTTCAGCTAAATTGTATAAAAGCGGAGCATTTTTCTTTTCTTTTTTCTTTGTAACTTTATCTATTATTGCAAAAGTTTCAGGACTTTCTGAATTCAATTTTTTAATAAAAGTTTCAGCCATTTCTTTTTCTTTAAAACCAACATCTTTGAATAGGTGTTTTGAAAGATAATACTTTGAACCTTCTATAGCTTTCCATTCTCCATCATATTCTAAACCATCATTAAACTTAAATTTAGAAATAATTTTATAATAGGGAGTTTTTATAAAATTCTTAACTTCTAATTCTCTTTTTACTATCATACCTAAAACACAAGTCATAACTCTTCCAACTGCAATAACTACATAATCTTTATTTAATTTACTACTTATGCTTTTAGAATATGTAAGCGTTAATAATCTTGAGAAATTAATGCCAATTAAATAATCTTCTTTCGCTCTTAAATATGCTGAATCAGATAATAAATCATATTCAGCTAAATCTTTTGCGTTAATTATACCTTTTTTTATTTCTTCCTCTGTTTGAGAATCAATCCAAACTCTTTTTTTAATTTTATTTTTTACTCCAACCATTTCATCAACAAGCCTATATATGTATTCTCCTTCACGTCCGGAGTCGGTACAAACATAAATCTTTGATATATCTTCTCGCGTCATTTGCATTTTTACAATTTCATATTGCCTAGAAGCATTTTTTATTACTTCATATTTATATGAATCAGGTAAAAATGGAAGATCGGAAAGATTCCATTTTTTAAACTTAGAATCATATTCTTCAGGATAACTCATAGTTACTAAATGACCTACACACCAAGTAATAACAGCTCTATCTGATTCTATATATCCTTGTTTACGATTGCCATTCACCTTTAAAACTTTGGCAAATTCTGCTGCGACGCTTGGTTTTTCAGTTATAAATAAAGCTTTCGACATAATAATACTCCAATACTAGTAAAAATTTATTTTTTATATTGATTTTATCATATCTTTTTAAAGGTGAAAAGCAATACGTTAAACAAGTTCTTTATCATAAATATTATTAACTCATTTATCCGATGCCTTAGAGTTCTAATACCCCCACTTCTAAAAAAGTGGGGATAAAGAACTCTAAAAAGGCCCTGGATTATGTTTTCTAAGATTCAGAGGGAGTAAAAACTCCCTCTGAATCCAAGAAACTCATTTATCTCGCTTTATTTACAACGGGTAGAATTTTATACGAACTAATTGCTACTATAAAGCTCCAAATTATATCAGGTATTATAAAAGGTGTAAATCCCCATTTAGCTGCAGTTTGCCATCCAATTTGTGAATCATTTAAATGATTCCACATAAAATATAAATATGAAACTCCAATAGCATAAACAACTGCAAGACCAACCAATACCGATAAAAATCTAAATATCAATTTCTGATTAGGATTATTTTCTGTTAATTTACCAATAATAAATGAACAAAGTATAAAACCAATCAAGTAACCAAAAGTTGGTTGGAAAATATAACTTAGCCCTCCTCCTTTTGTAAATACAGGAACACCAAGTAATCCGATTCCTACATAAATTAGCTGAGAAGTCATACCTTTTTTTGAACCTAATAGCATTCCTGAATATGCACAAAACAGAAACTGCAAACTAACAGGAACAGGCGGAATTGGTATCTTAATAAATGCACCAATCGCTGTAAGTGAAGCAAACATTGAAATTAAAATCATATCTTTTGTACTTAAATTTTTCATAATTCCTCCAATATTTTTTTGTCATAAATAATATAACATGACAAAAAAATATTGTCAACCCGGATTAAATTCTGGTTAACAATATAAAACAAAGCGCTAGTTAACATAATATAATTACGTCAACTAGCGCTTTTGCTTTTTATAAATTAGATAATCATATTTAAAATTTTATTACTTCTCTTTAAAAACTCAACCATTTTTTCAGGTGAAAGCTTTTTATGACCAATAAGTGCTAAATCATAAACCTGCATTGCAACAGTATCCATTAATTCTTTATTTTCTTCATAATTACTATTAATTAAGAAGTCCACAAGTTTGTTGTTTTTATTAAGGACTAATTCTTCATTTGAAGGAAACATATTAGGATCAATTCCTGAATTACCATACATTTTAAGCATATCTTGCATCCTTCTATTCTCTTCAGATAATACAATCATAGCTGATACTTCGTTCGATTTAAAACTTTCAACTTTTAATTTCATTTCTTCTTTATTTAATGCACTTTTGAAAACATTAGATAATTCTTCAGTTATTTTTATTGTTTCTTCAGTATCACTCTCAATTTGAGCATCAGTAAGAACATCACTTAAATCTGCATCAACTCTAATAAATTTAACTTTATCATTCTTAGACTCTAATAATGAAACAAATGGTGGATCAATTGAATGATTAAGAATTAAAACATCAATACCATGTTCTTTAAGTAATTCAATATAATGAGCTTGCTGAACAATATCAGTTGTATAATATACTTTGTTTTCCAATTTGCCAGCATGTAAATCTAAATACTCACTTATCGTAACAAAATTTCCACTTTTATTTTTGTAAAGCATAATTTCTTCAACTTTTTTTGCGAATTTTTCATCTTTTAATGAACCATATTTTATAAAAGGACTAATATCATCAAAGAATTTTTCATATGAAAGCCTGTCAGTTTTAAACATACCACTAAGTTTATCAGAAACTTTCTTTGAGATGTAGTCAGAAATTTTCTTAACGAATCCGTCATTTTGTAAAAAACTTCTTGAAACATTTAGAGGTAAATCGGGGCAATCAATAACGCCTTTTAATAGTAGTAAAAATTCTGGTATAACTTCCTTAATGTTATTTGCAACAAAAACTTGGTTGTTATACAATTTTATTTGCCCTTCAAGTGTATCAAATTCAGTGTTTAATTTAGGAAAATACAAAATACCTTTTAAATTAAATGGATAATCCATATTTAAATGAATCCAAAATAATGGTTCCTTAAAATCTTTGAATGTATCTTTGTAAAATTCTTTATATTCTTCATCTGTACATTCATTCGGTTTTTTAACATAAAGTGGCTGTGTAACGTTAATTGCCTTGGGATCTTCAATAATTACATTTCCATCTTCATCTTTATTAGGCTCTTTGCCAACAACTTCTAAATAAATTGGAAAAGGCATAAATGAACAATATTTTTCAATTGTACTTCTTAAAGTGTATTCATCTAAGAAACTTTTTCCCTCATCTGAAACAAATAATGTAATCTCAGTTCCTCTACTTTCTTTTGTTCCATCTGCTATTTCAAATTCTGTACCACCTTCACAAGTCCAAAGTGCACTTTCACTATTTTCAACATATGATTTAGTATTAATTTGAACTCTTTCAGCTACCATAAACGCTGAATAAAAACCAAGTCCAAAATGACCTATAATTTGCTCTTTATCACCTTTATCCTTGTATTTTTCAAGAAAATCTTCAGCTCCTGAAAAAGCAATTTGATTAATATACTTTTTAATTTCTTCAGCAGTCATTCCAATACCATTATCGATAATTTTAATTGTTTTATTTTCTTTATCAAGGATAATTTTTACGCTAAATTCATTATCTTCTAAAGAAATTTCTCCTAAAGAATTTAATCTTGTAAGTTTAGTAATAGCATCACATGCATTCGAAACAAGCTCTCTGACAAATATATCATGATCAGAATACAACCATTTTTTAATAATTGGAAAAATATTTTCACTATGAATTGATAAACTTCCTTTTTCTTTACTCAAAATAATCACTCCTTATTTTTTTTTCTAACAATATATTAACTCAATATTTTTCTATTGTCAATACTTTTTAGCACTCACTAAGACAGAATGCTAACAATTCCTATTAAAGATTCTTTTTCATAAATTAATTTCTAAGATTCAGAGGGAGTTTTTACTCCCACTGAATCTTAGAAAACATAATCTAGGGCCTTTTTAGAGTCCTTTATCCCCCCACTTTTTTTAGAAGTGGGAGGATTATAACTCTAAGGCATCGGATAAAATATAAAAAAACTTTGAAGTAGAATCTTATAAATTTAAGTTTCTACTTCAAAGTTTTAATTCAATTTATCTTAAAATTAATTATTATACATTTAATTCAACATCTTCTCCAAGTACATCAGCATTTTCTTTGAGTATTGGATCAATTTCTGAAATTATAAATTCTTCTACTTGCTCTGATGCTCTTCCAATATAAAGCGATGGCTCTGCAATTTTTTTAAGTTCACTTAATGTTAAATCAAACTTAGTATCATTTGCAATTCTTTCAAGCAAATCATTATCTTTTCCTTCTACTTTAACTTTACTACCAGCATCCATAGAATGAACTCTAATAAGCTCATGTAACTCTTGTCTATCTCCACCTTTTTTTACCGCTTCCATCATTATATTTTCAGTCATCATAAAAGGTAATTCAGCATCTAAATGTTTTTTTATTACTTTTTCATATACAACCATATTTGTAGCTATATTGTTTGCAATATCAAGTGATGCATCTATCGCTAAAAAACTCTCTGCTAAGGTAAGTCTTCTATTTGCCGAGTCATCTAGTGTTCTTTCAAACCACTGCGTTGCTGCTACTAACTGAGGACTCATTGTACTAGAAATAACAAACTTACATAGCGAAGAAATCCTTTCACTTCTCATTGGATTTCTCTTATAAGCCATTGCCGAAGAGCCAATTTGGTTCTTTCCAAAAGGTTCTTCTAATTCCTTTAAATTTTGAAGTAATCTAATATCGTTTGTCATTTTATGAAGTGATTGAGCGATTCCACCAACTACATTTATAACTCTAGAATCAATTTTTCTTGTATATGTTTGTCCTGTAACTGCCAAACTATCTTTAAAACCAAATTCTTTTGCAATAAATGTATCAAGTTTTTTTACTTTATCATGATCATTATTAAAAAGTTTTAAATAACTAGCCTGTGTTCCTGTAGTTCCTTTAACACCTCTAAGCATCAAAGTATTTGATACATAAACTAAATCATTGTAATCCATAACTAAGTCAATCATCCATAGAGTTGCTCTTTTCCCAACTGTTGTTATTTGAGCTGGCTGAAAATGTGTATATCCTAGTGTTGGAACATCCCTATATTTTATTGAAAAATCTTTTAATTTATATAAAAGATTTGCAATTTTTCCTTTTATTAATTCAAGAGCATCTTTTAAAACAATAATATCAGTATTATCTCCAACGAAAGCACTAGTAGCACCCAAATGAATTATACCTTTAGCCTTTGGACATACATCACCATATGCATGAACATGTGCCATTACATCATGTCTTAATCTCTTTTCATGCTTCTTTGCCACTTCAAAGTCTATATTATATATATTTTCTTCAAGTTCTTTGATTTGCTCATCTGTAATATTTAAGCCTAATTCTTTTTCAGCTTTAGCAAGTGCTGTCCAAAGTTTTCTCCAAGTGCTAAATTTCATTTTAGGAGAAAAAATATACGTCATTTTATCACTTGCATATCTCTCAATTAGAGGATTTTGATATTTGCTATACATATTTACACATCCTTATTAAAATATACGAACTATTTTAAGTTTTTTTAAATATAAGTTCGAAATAATTATATAATATATTTTGTATAACTTCAATAGAAATATATTTTTTTCTATTGCATTAAAAACCTTAATAAATTATATCATTTGATATGAAATTTTGGCTTTTGTTTATTCATTAATTTATCATTTTCTTTGTCTTCTACCAAACTAGTAATTTTAGCAACTTGATTTTTAAAATCATTTATTTTTTTCATTTCATCATCAACTAATTTGGATTTTAAATCAAGCCTACCTTCTCTAAGCCATTTATTTATATATTTTCTTTTAACATTTGTATTTTCTATAACTTCATTTATTGTTGCATTTCTATTTTCACTAATATACTCCTTCACAGAATTAAATAACGATTCTATACAAACATTACAAATAGACAGGTTAGCATCTGCAAAAAAAGGGTTTTTACAACTTTCACATATTCTTTCATCCATATTAATCTCCTTGTATAATTAGGTTAGAAATATTGCTTAAGTTTCTTGCGAATATTCTTACCTAATTCATTTATATTGTTTGTGATTAAAAATAAGTTCAACCACTTAACATACTGTAATTTTTCTATTATAGTTATCTCATAAAGAGTATATGCGTCTTCTCCTTGAATGACTCATTTCTTGAGTTTATATTCGTAACAAAGCTTGCATTATTGTGAGATTCTTTGATTTAGCTGGTTGAATTTCTCTTTGATCATAAATATTATTAGAGAATTATTCGTGTCACTTACAAGGTTAATTGACTCACTAATTATTGTTACTCTTTATTATTTTAAATGGGGGTTATTTTATGTCTAACTATTACCATTTGCCTGTTGTAGGCATTGATGTTGCTGCTAATTTTTCAGTAGTTACTGCTTTAAAACCTAATGGCGACGTATTCCGTAAGAACCTTAAAATTAGCCATACACTTGGGGGCTTCAATAAACTTCTTCTTTTTCTACAAAAAATTGAAGAAGAGTTTAACGATAGTCCCAAAGTATTTTGCGAATCCACGGGAATATATCATCTTACTCTTCTTCATTTTCTTGTTAAAAATCAGATTGATATACATGTAATAAATCCTCTGATAACTAATTCTAACAAGAATTCGAACATAAGAAAAGTAAAAACTGATAAATTAGATTCTCTTTCCATCGCAAAAATTTGTAAATTTGATAATGTAAAGACTTCAACATTCACTAGTGAGGAGTTTTTACACCTTAAACTCCTAGTTCGTGAGTATTACAAAGTTGTTGATTTAAAGGCAAATTTGAAAAAAACTTTCTCAAATAATATTTATATTAACTATCCAGGACTTCAAAATGCATTTGCTAATATAACAGGTAAGACACCTTTAATATTTATTAGAAAATATCCAACACCTAAACATCTTCTTAACGCTGAGCCCAAAGTTGTTATTGAACTTCTAACAAAGTCATCAAGACGTGGTTCTAGTTGGGCTAATAATAAATATAACAAACTTATAAAAATCGCTAATAGTGCCAATATCATTGGTATTACTCCCTTGCTTTTTGAATCTAAAGTAATACGTTTTAGCGAAAGTTTTGATTTTTATACAAATCAACTTAGAAATATTGTAGATGAAATTCACCAATATATTGACAATGCCTCTTTTGGAGAAGTATTTAAACAAAATATTAATCTTCTTAAAAGTTTCAAAGGTCTTGGTGATATAACTGCAATTACTTTGTTAGTTGAAATGGGTGATATTAATAATTTTTCTAAGCCTCAACAACTTGTAGCTTTTTTCGGTGTAGATCCTAGCGTTAATCAATCTGGCAATTTTAGCGGTGATCGCAATAAAATGTCCAAACGTGGTACTGCTATAGGTAGAAGAGCTTTGTACACAGTCGCTCTTGCTTCAATACGTACAAGTAAAAATAAAAAGCCAATAAATCTTGTTTTGTATGAATATTATCACATAGCCCTTGATAAGAAAAAGAAAAAAGTTAAACTTGTAGCTGTTATGAATAAACTACTTCGCTATATTTTTTCAATACTAAAAAATCAAAAACCATATGAAGTTAGAAATCCACTCGTCCACAAAAGGATGTTTTTAGAATCTAAACTTCATAATCCTGTTGCTGCTTAATAAATATTTTTACAGTAAATAATATTGAATGTTCATTTTTACTCGAGCATTATTTAGTATGCTCATTTTTAATAAGAACTTTTTTTATTAAATTACTTGACTATTACTAGCTGGTCTTTTTAACTAAAAAATATAGCCAATTTTATAACTCTTTTAGAGTATCAGCTATATTAAATGAGAAATTATTCTATTTTTTCGGTCGTACAATTAATCTAATCGCTGTACGCTCTTCACCTTCAATTTCTATATTTGTAAATGCTGGCGTGCAAATTAAATCTATTCCAGAAGGTGAAACAAATCCTCTTGCAATTGCAATTGCTTTAATAGATTGATTTACTGCTCCTGCACCAATTGCTTGAATTTCAGCCTCACCATACTCACGAATAACACCTGCTAATGCACCTGCAACTGAATTAGGATTAGAGTGTGACGAAACTTTTAAAATCTCCATAATTTCCTCCTTTTATATTTAATTTGGAAAAACTATTAATTTAATCGCAGTTCTTTCCTCGCCATCAATAACAATATCAGCAAATGCCGGTACACAAACTAAATCAATACCGCTAGGAGCTACAAAACCTCTTGCAATTGCAATTGCCTTAATCGCTTGATTAATTGCACCTGCACCAACTGCTTGCATTTCTGCTGATCCATGTTCTCTTATAACCCCGGCTAAAGCTCCCGCAACTGAATTAGGATTAGACTTTGAAGACACTTTAAGAATTTCCATTTTAAATCCCCCTTTTACATTAAAAACTAGAATCCTTAGTATAATGAGTACTATAATTATGTTTTTCTATACAACTTACTAATACCCTTTATTTTTTTGAATATTCGAACAAATTGAAGTGGTGCAAAAAAAACAAATTAAAACACCTTGTAAGCTTGCTTACAAAAGGAGTTTTAATTTGTTTTTTTTATAGTGAGTGAAACTAAGCGACAAGGCGAATGGTAGCCTGCAAAGCAGGTGAATTCGACGGTGCACCACTTTATATACTTTTACAAAACCAAGAAAACACCTTATAAGAAAGCTTACAAAAGGAGTTTTAATTTGTTTTTTTTATCCGATGCCTTAGAATTCTAATATTTTCACTAATTATAGTGAAAATAAAGAATTCTAGAAGGCCCTGGATTATGTTTTTTAAGGTTCGGCGGGAAAAATACCCTCCGAAACCAAGAAATTCATTTATAGTAAGTGAAACTAAGCGACAAGTCGAATGGTAACAATCGAAGATTGTTATTTGGCGCTGCACCACTTTAATTAGCTATGCAAAAAAATACAAGGCAAATTCACCTATTCTGAGGTAAGTCACCTTGTATTTTTTTATTTATTTAATATAATTATGTTTATCTTTAGAATAAGCCGATAATTTCTCCGCTCTTTAATATATCCATCTTTGTTGCTGCTGGTACTCTTGGTAGTCCTGGCATTCTCATAATTGCACCTGTCATTGCTACTAAGAATCCTGCTCCTGCTGACGCTTTTACTTCGCTTATTGTTATCTTGAATCCTTTTGGTCTTCCAAGTAACTTTGGATTGTCAGATAAAGAATATTGTGTTTTTGCCATACATATTGGTAAACTTCCTATTCCATCATTTTCATACTTTTTAATATCATTTAATGCTTTTGTAGTAAAATCTACTCCATCTGCTCCATATATTTCCTTGCATATTTTTTCGATTTTCTCTTTTGCACTAAGTTCTAAATCATATAGTACTTTGAATTCTGCTTTTCCACTTTCTGCTAGTTCTACAACTTTTTCAGCTAATGCAATTCCACCTTCTCCGCCTTTTGCCCATACTTCTGAAAGTGCCACATCTACTCCAAGCTCATTACATCTCTTTTCTACATATGTTAATTCTTCTTTTGTATCTGTTGGAAATGCGTTTATTGCTACTACTGCTGGTACTCCAAACTTTCTCACATTTTCAATTTGTTTTTCTAAATTCTCAAATCCATCTGCTAGAGCCTTCATATTTTCTTTTCCTAAATCTGCTTTTGCTACTCCGCCGTGATTCTTAAGGGCTCTTACTGTTGCTACTACTACTACTGCTGATGGTTTAAGTGAAGCTGCTCTACATTTGATATTAAAGAATTTTTCAGCTCCGAGATCTGCTCCAAAACCAGCCTCTGTTACTACATAATCACCAAGTTTTAATGCCATTTTTGTCGCTACTACCGAGTTGCATCCATGTGCTATATTTGCAAATGGTCCACCGTGAATTAGTGCTGGTGTATTTTCTAAAGTTTGTACTAGGTTTGGCATTATTGCATCTTTTAATAATAAGGCAAGCGATCCTGTCGCTTCTAACTCACCTGCTGTTACAGGTTTTTTATCGTAAGTATAACCTATAATCATTTTATTTAATCTTTCTTTTAAGTCACTCATGCTTGTTGCAAGGCAAAGAATAGCCATTATTTCTGATGCTACAGCTATATCAAATCCATCTTGTCTTACTACTCCATTTCCTTTTGGTCCAAGTCCTACTGTTATACTTCTAAGAGCTCTATCATTCATGTCAATTGCTCTTCTCCAAACGATTCTTTTTGGATCAATATTTAATGGGTTTCCTTGATGTAGATGGTTGTCTATAAGTGCTGCAAGTAAGTTGTTTGCAGTTGTTACCGCATGAATATCTCCTGTAAAATGAAGATTTATATCATCCATTGGTACCACTTGTGAATATCCACCACCAGCTGCTCCACCTTTTACTCCAAAACATGGTCCAAGAGACGGCTCTCTTAGTGCTGTAAATGTTCTTTTTCCTATTTTATTTAGTGCCATTGAAAGTCCGACATTTGTAGTTGTTTTACCTTCTCCTGCTGCTGTTGGATTTATTGCAGTTACTAGTATTAATTTTCCATCTTCTTCTTTTTCTAATCTATCCATTACATCTAAATGTATCTTAGCTTTGTGATTACCGTATAATTCTAAATCTTCTAACTTAAGGCCCACTTTACTTGCTACATCTCCGATGTGTTGCATTTTTGCTTCTTGTGCTATCTGTACGTCTGTTTTCATTTTTATCCCCCTCATTAATAAATATTAATAATTTAGTAATACTAAAAAATAATAACATGTTTAAGATACTTTTAAAAAACTATTAAAGTAAAACTACGAAACTTTATTCAATTTCACTCTCAATTTACATAATACATCAATATATATTCAATTTCAATAATTGATATAATTATATCATAATTTTTTATATATAATAAAAAATTATGATATTTGTAAAAATATAATAATATCTAAATGTTTTTTATGTACTTATTATAAATATTATTAGTCAAATTTATGTCTAAAATGATATAATCATTATGGTGATAAAATGAAAAAGAAAATGACTTATTTAATTGTAGTAAACAAAACCAATCTTTTTAAACTTGAGAATATGCTGTTGTCAAACAACATTGCTTATGATTATTTTCCAACACCAAAAGAAATTTTATCTGTATGCACAAAATCAATAAGAATTAAACCTTCATTTGCTGAAGAAGTTTCTAATTTGCTATATTTGTATACAGATGTATTAGTTGAAAAAATCATCACATTATAAAGTTAAGCCAATATATCAACAAAGTTGTTATATTGGCTTAACTTATATATGAATTTGTTTTTAGTATTTTTTTATTTCTTATCTTTCTTCTTCTTATTTCTTCTAAATATTCGTCGACATCCCATTTGTCTTTTATGAATAATTTCAATTCTTTCTCTAGGTTAACAATTTCGACTTTTAATAAATTAGAGTTAGTATTAATAACACGCACTCTAGGTCTAGTTGGATTAAATCTATTATAATTTGCAACAATTCCCATTCTATCATCCGTTAATATCACTCCACTTCCTGGAGGGAATACACAAATATTTGTAATTACTGCTTTGTATATTTCGGTATCAATTCTATAAATTGATTCGCCGTTTAATATATCAAAGACCTTATATATAGACATTTTGTCTCTATATACCCTATTAGTAGACATAGCATCAAACATATCGCAAATCGTAACAATCCTAACATACTCAGGAATTTCAATCCCTTTTAATCCTAAGGGATAACCACTACCATCTAATTTTTCATGGTGCAACCTTATAATTTGTTTTGTTGTAAAGGAAAGTTTTTCAATCGAATCTACAATTTGAAATCCAAATTCAGAATGTTTCATGACTTCATTTCGTTCGTCTTCAGTAAGCTTACCAGGTTTTGCAATTAAATTATCTTTAACCATTATTTTACCAATATCATGAAGTAGCGCACCAAGAGCAATATTTTTTATATCATTCTTTTTATAATTAAGTGAATTTGCTGTTAAAATAGTAAGTACCGTAACATTAATACTATGTTTATATGTATATTCATCAGTATCAATTAAATCTGATAATGTAAATAGAATGTCCTTACTGTCACTTAGATCTTTTAAGATAGAATCAATAATTTTTTCTACAAGTATAAGATTTCCTTCAGGTATTAAGGTTTTTACTCCAAGTTTTTCATTATGTAAAGTATCTAAAAACACCTTTTTAATTGTACTTTCAGCTCTAGCAATTCTTTTTTCCTCTAAAGTATTAATAGGTATAATATCTTTTTTTATATCTTCTATAACATAAACAAAATTAATATTATGACCCATTAATTTTTTAAGTACTTTGCTATTAACAATAGTACCTCTGTTTAGAAGCATATTGCCATTGAAAGTAAAAACTGGTTCAACTATTTTATTTCCAATAATTCCTTCTCCAACTCTGGCTGGCTTCATAGATATTCTCCTAATATTAATTATTTCTCTTTAATATTATCGGCATTAATTGAAAAAAAATTAACATTTTTTTCAATTAATTTGATATAATATTATAAATTATTATTTAATAATAGCTTAGGAGGTCATATGTATTATATTTTTTTAGCACATGGTTTTGAGGAATTAGAGGCAATAACCGTTATAGATATGTTAAGACGTGCAAAAATTGATGTAAGAACCGTATCAATTAATGACAAAATTAAAGTTACAGGAGCACATAATATTACTATAAATACTGATTTATTGATAAAAGACCTTAGTAGCAAAAATATTGACGGAATAATTTTACCTGGTGGAATGCCTGGAAGTACCAATTTAAAGAATGATTCCACTCTAACTAAATTAATTTTTGAAAATTTCCATAGAGGCAAATTAATAGCTGCAATTTGCGCAGCACCTATTGTGCTTGCAAAGGCAAATATACTACAGGATATACAAGCAACTTGCTATCCAAGTTTTGAAAATCAATTGACAGGTGCCATAATAAGTGATGAGAAAGTTATAATTGATAAAAATGTTATAACGAGTAAAGGTCCTGGAACTGCCATTAACTTTGGATTCGAGCTTATTAAATATATAAGCGACGATTTAAATGCAAAATCAGTTATTAATGGAATGCTTGTAAATATTTAATAGGAAAACCGAGTGAATATTCACTCGGTTTTTTTAAAAATATTATTTAATTTATTCATTCTTTCATTTATTTTTTTTTCATAGCCATTTTCACTTGGAATATAATATTTGTGATTCCTTATTTTCTTCGGCAAATAATCTTGCTTAACATAATTATTAGGATATGAATGTGGATATTTATAAGTAAGACCATCAATACTCTCATTTTTTTTAGTCATTTTTAAAGAAGTCGCATCTTTTAAATAAAAAGGAATATTTCCGCAATCAAGTGTTTTGACGTCTAAGAGAGCATTATTAATTGCAATATATGATGAATTAGATTTTGGTGCACTCGCAAGATACGTTACAATTTGAGACAAAATAATTCTTGATTCAGGCATTCCTATTTTTTCTATAGCATTCGCTCCGCTTACAGCTAAGGTTAGTGCACTCGGATCAGCATTTCCAATATCTTCAGACGCGAGTATTATAAGTCTTCTTGCAATAAACTTTATATCTTCACCACCCATAATCATTTTAGAAAGATAATGAAGTGATGCATCTGGGTCAGAACCTCTAATTGATTTAATGAAAGCCGAAGTGATATCATAATGCGAATCACCTGATTTATCGTAATGAAAACTTTTTTCTTGAATACAATCTTCAATTATTTCTTTTGATATTACTGACCCATCAGAAAAATCAGAAGATAAGACTGCAATTTCAATTGCATTTAACGCTTTTCTTGCATCACCATCAACAATTTCACTTAGAAACTCAAGAGCTTCGCTTTCAACTTTAATATCGAAGTTTCCAAATCCATTTTCTTTATCTGATAGGGCATTTTTTACTATTTGTTCAATTTCGTCTTTAACTAATTTTTCTAATCTAAATACACTTGATCTTGAAATAAGCGCATTATTTACTTCGTAATACGGATTTTCAGTTGTCGCACCAATTAGAGTAATACTACCATCTTCTACAAATGGAAGTATTGCATCTTGTTGTGCTTTATTAAATCTATGTATCTCATCAATAAATAGGATTGTCTTTTTAAAGTAAAGACCTAAATTATCTTTTGCAATTTTAATAACCTCTCTTAGTTCTTTAACACCAGAAGTTACTGCATTTACTGTTCTAAAATCAGAAGTGGTTGTTTTTGCAATTACTCTAGCAAGACTTGTTTTACCAACACCTGGTGGTCCGTAAAGAATAATTGACCCAAGTTTATCAGCTTTTATTAATCTTCTTAGAATTTTATTTTCTCCAAGTATATGCTTCTGTCCAAAAAATGATTCTATTTTTTGGGGTTTCATTCTTTCTGCAAGTGGTGCGCTTTTTTCTAAATTCTTTTCCGCTGCAATCTCAAACAAATCCATAAATACCTCTTCTTTTCACTTATCTGATTATATGATAATTATATTGTATATTAAAAAAAATTAAAGTCTATACTTTTTTATAGACTTTAAAATAATTTTTACTTTATATATTCTTTTTCAATATATTCAGAAGTAGTAAGCATCAAAAGTGCACCATAGTCAATATTAAACTTTATCACACTACCTATGCTATAGTCTTTACCTGTATTTGTTAAATCAAGGATCAAATGATCACTGCTTGCCCCTACAATTTCAATATCTTTGTCATATGGAGTTAGTCCGTCTGGATTAACATCTTGCCTTCCAATGGCAATTATAGCTCTTTTCATTTTTCCTTTGTCTAAAAAAACAGGATTATTTCCAAAAGCATCCATACCAATATTGCCAGTAGGAATAGAGTCTTTTTCCTTTAGCTCAATTACTTCTGCTTCTAATGTAAATATATCAGTGTGCATTCCTTCAATTAATTCGCCAAACGCAGTTTCTCTTCCAAGAACAATAACTTCTCCAGGCCTTAAATTATTGATTTTACTTGGCATTTTACCATTATCAAGTAAATAAATACTGCTTGAATTTCCTCCAGAAATCATTTCTAATTTAATTTTAAATTTATTTTCAATATTAGTAGCAATTTCAGTTAATTTTCCAAGGTTAATTTCATCAGGAATAACTCCACCGTAACATGTAAGATTAACTCCGATACCATATAAATTAACACCAGAAAGTTTAAGAATTTCTTCAACCGTTTTATCAACGTCACAAGGCAGAATTCCTTCTCTTAAATCACCTAGATCAATCATTAATAAAACATTATGAATTTTATTCAATTTATTAGCTTCAACAGATAATGATTTTATAGTATCAATTTCAGAATTAAGACTAATATCCGCAAATTTAACAACTTCCTTAGTTTCAGAAAGCATAGGTAACCTAAGTAAGACTTTAGGAACCTTCAAATCTTTTATTTTTACTAAATTTGATATTCTAGAATCGGCTAACATATCAGCTCCACCGTCAACTACAGCTTTAGCAGCACTATTTAACGCACAAAACGATTTAGTTACAACCATTATACTTATACCATTTTTATCACATTTTTCTTTGATAAACTTTGTATTTTCTTCAAGTTTACAAAGATTAATTTTTAGTTTTGGATACATTAGTCCTCCTTAAAATCTAAGCTTTTTTTAAGCAACTTAATTGCGGCTATTTTATTTTCTTTAGATAAAACACCTAAAGATGCCATAATATAATCATTATCAATTAGTATTTTAGCTTCTTTATTTGGAAGAAGTTTATCTCCTCTATTACTTAATGCAATGCGTTTTAAAATTTTGATTCTCTTTGGAAGCCTTGTAAGAGCACCGCCTGTACCTATAATATATCTCACATTACTTAAATCTTTACCTTCAGCAATACTTTTCTTTCCACCACCAACAAATAAATCTCTAAAACCACCCGCATGCCTATTTGAAGATACTATTACTGCTTCTTCAGTAAGTCTTTCTACAAAAGTAATTTGATTTTTATTATTCGGAATTGCCACATGGTTTTCTATTAGAGAATTAAGCAAACTAGCTTCTACTTTCAAATCTTCTTCAAGTTTTTTTAATCCAATTATATCAACTATATTTTTCATATTTACATAAACGCCTAAATCCCCTTCTACAGTTCTTTTTGCAGTTGGTTCTGGACTTATTAGTATTGAATTAATTTCTTCTGAACCATCAGTAACTGAATGGATATCAGTGGTAGCTCCGCCTACATCAACAGTAACCAAATCCCCAATATCTTCTCTCAATATTTTTGATGCTTCCATTACAGCGCCTGGTGTTGGAATAATAGGTCCCATCACAAGTTCTTTGACATGTTCCATACCTGGTGCATGAATAATGTGTTCTTCAAATACATCTTGAATAACTTTTCTAGTAGGCTCTACATTTAAAGTATCTATTTTAGGATAAACATTATCTACAATATATAATAAATGTTCTTTATTATTTTCTTCAAATATAAGTTTAATTTCTTCTTGATTTTCAATATTACCCGCGTAAATAACAGGTACATGTAAGTCAAGTTCAGCAATTTTTTCTGCATTATAAATAGCTGTATCTCTTTCACCGTAATCTACTCCACCAGCTATTAAAATTATATTTGGTGATAAATCTTTAATTTTCTTTATATCTAATCTTCTTAATTTACCTGCTGTTAAAAAGTGAATATTTGCTCCTGCTCCAAGTGCTGCTTCTTTTGCAGCTTTTGCAGTCATATCATAAACAAGTCCATGGACAGTCATCTTAAGACCACCTGCCGCACTGCTGGTTGCAAGCATTAAATCATAAGAAATTTCTTCAAGATTTAATTTACTGCGCAAATCTTTTATAGCACTATTTAAACCAATATTAACATTTCCCTCTTTGACTGTTGTTGGTGACTGACCTTGTCCTACGAACAAAGGGTTTTCAGTATTTAAATCACTAAAAGCATTTACTACCGTAGTAGTACTTCCTATTTCTGCTACTAAAACATCAAATTTCATATTTCACCTCATAAAAAATAGGCTTCTCGCATTAAGCAAGAAACCTATTATTAATTAAGCCAATAATATTTTACCGCTTAAAATCCTATGCGTTTTTCATTTCTCTTCTTTTCTTAATAAAGAATGATGCTACATGGTTTCCTCTATCTGATTTTCCAAAACCTTGATCCATTCCATTTTTAACAGCAATTTCTGGTGTAACTTGAGTTCCACCTGCGCAAATAATTAATTTATCTCTTACGCCTTTTTCTATTGCATATTCATGTAATCTCTTCATGTTTTTATAATGAACGTCGTCATGAGAAATAATTGTAGAAGCAAGAATAGCATTTGCATTTAATTCAATTGCTGCGTCTACAAGTTTTTCAACTGGACAAGATGTTCCAAGATACTCAACATCCATACCATATTTTTCAATTCCACCATGTTTAATATCAATTACTTCTCTAAGTCCAACTGAATGCTCATCTTGTCCAACAGTTGCTGCAACAATTAGGAACGACTCCTTGTCTACATCTTCTCTAATTTCTTCATCATTAAGTAAATCAGGAAGTGGAGGAATTACAAGAGTATCTAAGTCAATATCAAACTCAACTTTACCTTTTAATTGAATTCTAGATCCTTCAGCAGGATGAAGCATTTCTGAATGAATTACTTCTACGTCTTTTAAATTCATTTTCTTAGCAAATTCAATTGCTGCAAATTCTGCAGTTCTTTGATTAGTTGGCAAGAAAATTTCAAGTTGAACTGTACCATCAGCTAACCACTCAACTTCTGGCTTAATTAAATTAGTATTTCTATATTTCTCATTAGCATCCATTCTAGTATTTACATTATCAACGTCATCAAGTTCGTCAATAAAAATAATTTTATCTGCGTTTTCTAATGTATCTCCATTAATTGCAGCAGAAGGATTCTTAGCTATTTCTTCACCGTACTGAGCTGCATTATTATAACCATAATGAGCAGTAACTGGAGCAAAATAATCATCATCTCTTGTATAAACAGTTCCAGCACCAACTCCGCCATCAATCTGTCTACCAATACCGTCTCCGTTTCTTTCAGGATATTTACCTGAATCTATGAAGAATCCTTTTTGAACAGATTCAAAGTATCCGCCTTGTTCAATCATTTCTTCCATATAAAGAATTGCTCTTTCTTTTAATTCTCTAACTTCTTTTTTCATGAAGCCATCTTTTTTTACTTCAACCATTTCTAGTATACCGTCTAAACCAACTAAAGTTTGTTTTGCAGTATCACATGCTTCAATATTATACATATGCCAAGGCACATTTCTACCTTCATCTGGTGTAATTGTTGATTGAATATCAGCGCTTGTAAGTTTTGAAATCATCATATTCATAACATGAGTAACTGTAGCTTCTCTTGAAGATGATGTAATATACTTAGTATTTTGCTGTGCTCTCATCTTATATTCACTAAATAAATCTCTTAAAGCAACAGCATAAGGAAGATCATATTTAGTACATGGCATTGGTGCAGCTGTAGGCGGAACTGTTGAAAGACAAATATTTTCTTTTTTCATACCAGCTTTATGTGAGAATATTGAGTTAAGTCCGTGCTGAACCATTAGTTCTGGCATAACCTTCCAAGCATCTCTAGCAGTAGCATTTGCATTATGCGCGCCATCTATTTGTGCCATATCTACAGCAGCCATAACTTTTTTTGATTCAGCAGCATCAACAAATGATCTTACCATATTAATATTTCTATAAAGTACATTATACTGCGGATCTTGATGAGCACCGTTAACGCCTTCTTCTGCAAACATAACAGCAATATCAGGACCAGCAACACCTGAAACATATGAATGATAATTAATTGGTCTACCAACTTCATCTTCTATAAAATCAAGCGCTTTTCTATGAGCTCTTACTTGCTTTCTAGAAACAGCTACTCCGCCAATTCCTTGTGGAGTTCCTTCTATAAGTCCATCAAAATGAGATTGTCCAGCAGTTCTAATAACCATTATATGGTCAGCTCCGTGCCAAGCTGCCATTCTCATTCTTCTAATATCATCTTCAAATCTACCAGATGCTATTTCTGTAGTGATAGTTTCTTGAGGTTGTGGATCTAAATTATCAAAATATCTAACAGCTGCAGGTATTCCAATTGAATTAGTTAAGCCTTCAGCACAATCATGATACTCATGTTGTCCTAAAATTAATTTATTAACTTTTTTTCTCCAAAGCCAACCTTTTCTCTTTGGTCTGTAGTTTTCAAGATCAGAAAGTATTTCTCTGATATCCATTTTTTCATTAATATCATATTTTTTCATTATTTCTGACCTCCTTTAAATATTTCAATAGCTTCATCCCATCTTTTCCCTTCCATTAGTTCAAGTCCTGCTTGTCTAATAGAAATATTATTCTTCTTAGATACTCTGTAAATTATATTTCCTACACCTTTACCAATTAATCCTCTTTCTATTGCACCATCAACAATTGGTTTAGCTTCAAGACTTGAAAATCCCATTCTTAATACAATTGATCTTTCAACTGCAGGTGAAGTATGAGTCTTTGCAAGATCAAGTAAAGGATCAACAAGTGTTTCTGCAAGTTGCCAGAATTTTGCTTTTATTTCTTCATCAGTTAAATTAACTAAATCTTTTCTTCTAGTTTGAAAATCATCGTCTCTCTTTAGGTAGCCTTTCATAATTCCTCCATTTTTATTTAATAGTTACATTAAGTTCTTTCAGTGCATTTATAACGAAGTCTTTATTTGTATTTGTATCTTCCATTAAAAATTCAATATCTTCATTGCTTACAGAAGTTAAATTGTTTTGTTTAATTGCATTTTTAACTAAAGATGTTTTTATTTTATCTAAGTCTAAATCTTTTGCTTTTAGAAGATCTGGAGTTTCAGGAAAAATAATATTTTTCCCTGGAATTTCGTCATTTGGATTACCAAATTTAATTTCGATTCCATTATCTCTTGCAAAAGATAATTGCGGTTGAATATGTTTTCCTGCACCAGTATATTCAGTTTCTTGAACAACTATTATTTGATCTTCGTCCATTTCTCTTGCAATACTAAACGCCGCAGCAAGTGAAACATTTCCAGCTGGTCCTCTTTCAAGACCTTCTAATTGTGCAAATGCTTCAGTCATATAAAATACTTGACCTTGAGTTACTGTAACGTACCTGTCCATATATCTAAGTGGACGAGCAGCAGAACGAGGAACATCAGATCTATCTGGCCAAGTTGAAAACGGTATTCCAAAACCAGTGTGTCCTGTAGTAAAAGATTTTTTGTTAAATTGCGTATCACTTGCCATATGAAGTCCACTTAAATCAACACTAGCAGCTACTACTTTAGTGCTTTTAGCTCCTGCTTTTTCAAGACCTCTTGCAGTACCTGTTAAATTTCCACCGCCTGCATTTGTGCAAACAACAACATCAGGATCTCTATTTTCAAGTTCTCTAAACTGCATAGCTATTTCGTATCCAAGAGTTTCAACACCTGCAATACCAAATGGAGTGTAAAGAGATGCGTTGAAATAACCAGTCTCTTCAAGTAGTCCTAAGAAAGTATAGAATAGTTCTGGTCCAACAGAAAGCTGAATTACTTCTGCGCCGTATGCTTCACATTTTCTAGCTTTTTCTATTATTTCAGGTTGTCCCATTCCTTTTGAATCATAGCATTCTTGTACAATTATGCATTTAAGTCCATGAATTGCAGCTTGAGATGCTACAGCAGCTCCGTAGTTTCCACTAGTTGCAGCAATTACACCTTTATAGCCTAATTTTTTTGCATGAAATACAGCATTTGCTGCTCTCCTTGCTTTAAAGCTTCCAGAAGGATTTGACGCTTCATCTTTAACAAAAATTCTTGCGCCTTTACCTTTTTCAGAAAACTTTCTAGCTAATGCCGTCAAATTTCTAAGTTCATAAAGTGGTGTGTTACCAACTCCACTAAAACTTTGCATTTCTTGCATTTCTTTTAAAGAGTAACCAGTTTCCTTCATCATCTTCTCATAATCAAAACCGATACCTTTAGCTTCAAACTTAGAATAATCAATTCCTACAGCTTTTTTCATTATTTCGTTTCTTCTTGACATTACAGCTTCATATGAATTATTTTTCATTATCTGCACCTCCAAAAAGAATTTCTTTTAAATCCATTCCGATTTTTAACAACTCAGGAATATTGTTTCCGAAAGAGTGAGTAAATGTTGGTTCAATTTCAACAACCTCTCCCTCAGCTTTTCTACCTGTTATAGTCTTAACTTCAATTTTATCGCCTTTTTTACCATCAATTAAAGCAAATCCTTTAACCCACATTTCTAGTGGCACATTTTTAGTGTCATCAGGAACTTGCGGTGCTCTTTCATCTTTCGTTAAAACTACATTATATATTTTAACCCAATCACCTTTTTTGAATTCCATCATATCACCTATTATCCTCTATAAATAAATTCTCTCATATCTCCCATAATTGCTCTTGGAACTGGTAAATCAATCATAGTCTTAAGACCAGGATGAGAATTGATAACGTGAGGGATCATATTACAACACATTGCAATTGTTCCAAGTCCGCCTTCTACTTCAGGTTTTATAACCATATTCACTTCTGGAGTACCTTTTATAGAAATATAATCACCAGTAAAAGTTCCTTCCATTTCTGGCTCAATTTGTTGTGGGTGAATCATATCGATTAGTACAGATCCATTAACATGTCCTTGACCAGTCATATTTACTCCAGCAACATCTCCAGCAGCAGCAAAACCGTAAGGAGCTTGTCTATCTACTGTTGTAACAATTGGTTTCATTTGTTGTTCGATTTTTTCAACCTTCCAGCCAATAGCGTCACCAATCATATTAATTGATTCAGAAAATCCAACGTGACCTGCTAGAGAACCATCTTCAACGCCTCTATTAAAATCATCAACTTTCATTCCAACGCCTTGCTCTTCCATTACAGCAGGTCCAAAAGGTGATAAACTATTTACTCTTTTTGCTTCAATATGTTCTACATCAGTCATACAACCTGTTAAAGTTACAACTAATAAGTCCATAATTAAACCTGGGTTAATTCCAGTTCCTAAAATTGAAACTCCGTTCTCTTTAGCAATTTTATCAAGTTCAGCTGCAAGTTCAGGATTCTGAGCTTTTGGATAAGCCATTTCTTCAGCAGTTGAAATTACATTAACTTTTTGCTCTAAGGCAAATTTTAATTTAGGAAAAGCTTTTTTAGTAAAAGAATCTGTAGCAATTAAACAAATATCGCAACATTTTTCAGTTAATACTTCTTTAATCTCAGGATTAATTAAAACTGATTTTCTTTCTCCTTTTTCAACACCTAAAACTTCAAATATATCTTTATTAACTCTTTCAGGGTGCATGTCACAAACTCCAACAATCTCTACACCTTTTTTGTTTAATAACATACGTGCCATTCCACTTCCCATAGCACCAAATCCCCATATTGCAACTTTAACGTTTTCTTTATTCATTTTTGCACCTCCATATTTTAGTCAATACTTAATATAGCAAACTGCGTGCCAAAGATTTAAAATTTATAATTATACATACCATAACTTACTATTTTTTTCGTATAAATATTGTATTTCCAAAGGTAATCTAATAAAAAATAGTAAAAAAAAAATAATATTATTTTTTTACTTGATTAAACATACACTAATTTATATAACAATATACATTCATAAATTGCTAGCAAAAAATAAACGCAAAATATTTTGCATAGTACATGCAAAATATTTTGCGTTTATTACATTAGGTTGTATTTTTTTATTTTGTATTGCAAATTTTGTCTTGAAATACTTAGACATTTTGCAGTACGAGTTAAATTATATGAGTTTTCTATTAAAAAATATTCAATAACCGCTTTTTCTTTATTCTCTAAAAATAAATTCAAATTAGAAAAATTTTCTGGAAGATTTAATTCTTTAACACTTCTATTTTCAATAATATTAGATTTCGTACTCATTATTTCGTCTATATGTCCTGGAATATGTTCTTTACTTATAACATGTTCATCATCAACCATATTCATAGCACTTTCAATAAAATTTTTAAGCTCACGAATATTACCTTTCCAAGAGTAATTCTTAAATGTATTTTTGAGTTCCTCGCTTAGCATCCATATATCTTTACCTAGTTTTTTATTATATTTTTCGATAAAATAATCTGTAAGCATTGGAATATCATCTTTTCTTTCGCGAAGTGGTGGCAAATTTACATTTATAACATTAATTCTATAAAATAAATCTTTCCTAAAGGATCCTTCATCGATTAAAAATTTTAATTTAATATTAGTTGCAGCAATTATTCTAACATCGACTTTAATATCCTTTTGTCCACCAACACGTCTTATAAATCCTTCTTGAAGCACCCTTAAAATCTTAGCTTGAAGAGAATCACTCATAGAATTAATCTCATCTAAAAACAAGGTTCCCTTATTAGCTTGTTCAAATAATCCAGCCCTATTCTCAGCTCCAGTAAATGAACCTTTAGATGTTCCAAAAAGAATTCCTTCAAGCAAACTCTCAGGAAGCGCTGCACAGTTTTGTGCAATAAATTCATATTTTGTTCTTTTACTTCCCGAATGAATACTCTGAGCTATAAGTTCTTTTCCAGTACCCGTCTCTCCTTGAATAAGAACGCTTGAATCTGTTTTAGTAGCTCTTTTCGCAATTTTTATAGCATTTAAAAATTTTTTATCAATTCCAACAATATCTTCAAAATGATAAAATCTGCTAACTTTTTCGTTTTTTTCATCTAAATCAATTCTATTTCTTAATTTTAATATTTGTTTAGACATTTTTTCGACATTTGTAAAGTTTTTAGCAATCTCCACTGCACCAATAATATTGCTATCTTCATCTAATATTGGATATGTAATATTTTCTGTAGTTATTTTTTTTCCAGAAAAGTTAAAATAAGATTGAATATCCTTTTTAACAACTCTTTTTTCCATTATAGCAGTAAGTAGCGTACTATTTTCGTAAGACCAATTGGGAAACACATCTAATATATGCTTCCCAATTACATCTTCTTTAGTAAGACCTTCTATTTTTTCCATAGAGGAGTTATATAGTATAGTAACACCATCTTTATCAACAATATGAATCCCTTCTTGAATTTCATGCAAAATATTTTGCACTAAGTTACTGCTGATAATTTTAGTATCCATACGTCCTCCAGTTTTTTAGTAAATTGGAAATCCTGCGCAAATATCTTTTACTTTAGCTGTAATTTCTTTTATACTTGATTTTTCTTCCAAAGTATCCGCAATTAAATTTGCGATTGCCTTCATTTCATTTTTACCCATTCCTCTTGTTGTAACTGCTGCAGTACCAATTCTAATTCCACTCGTTACAAAAGGACTTTCAGTCTCAAAAGGAACCGTATTCTTGTTAACTGTAATATCAACTTGACCTAGCATCTTTTCAGCAGCTTTACCAGTTAATCCTTTATTTCTTAAATCAACTAGCATAAGGTGATTATCTGTTCCACCAGAAACTAATTTAAATCCTCTAGAAACTAAAGTTTCAGCCATAACATTACAGTTTTCAACTAAAGTGTGTTGATACACTTTAAATTCCTCAGAAAGAGCTTCTTTAAAGCTTACTGCTTTTGCAGCAATCACATGCATTAATGGACCACCTTGTATTCCAGGGAATATTGCTTTATCGATTGCTTTTGCATATTCTTTTTTACAAAGAATTGCTCCACCTCTTGGTCCCCTTAATGTCTTATGAGTTGTAGTAGTAACAAATTCTGCATAGTCACATGGATTTTCATGTAAACCAGCAACAACAAGACCTGCGATATGAGCCATATCTACCATCAAATAACATCCAACTTCATCGCATATATCTCTGAACTTCTTAAAATCAATTTTTCTTGGATAAGCACTTGCACCTGCAACAATCATTTTTGGTTTGCATTCTAATGCGATTCTTCTAACTTCATCATAATCAATAGTTTCAGTTTCTTTATTTACTCCATAAGGAACAAAATTAAAGTATACACCAGAAATATTTACGTGACTACCATGAGTTAAGTGACCACCATGAGTTAAATTCATACCCATAACAGTATCTCCAGGCTTAAGCATTGCAAAATATACAGCAAGGTTAGCATTCGCTCCAGAATGAGGTTGAACATTAGCATGATCAGCGCTAAATAATTCTTTTAGTCTATCAATAGCCAAATTCTCAGCAACATCAACAAATTCACAACCACCATAGTACCTTTTTCCAGGATAACCTTCAGCATATTTATTTGTAAATACACTTCCCATTGCTTCCATAACAGCAGGGCTAACATTATTTTCAGAAGCTATAAGTTCTATACCATCTCTTTCTCTAACAAATTCATTTTCAAGTGCATCAAATATTTCCTTGTCACATTCTTTTAAACCTTTACACAACATTAATTTTTCCCCCTTTAGTTTTTAAGTACTATAAATGTATTCTACACAAAATAAATAAAAAATCAACTGTTAATTTTATATAAAAGTAAAATTAATATACTAATATCTAAAACACTATTAAATTGTTTAATTTATATTAAAATTGTATACAATATAATTAAGTTATTGGTGTCATTGTATCATTAAATCGCTGAACTATCTTAACGACCTTTGCTAAATACTCTTTACTGTCGTGAAATTTTTTATCATAAGACTTTATTACAATGAAAGTTAAAGCCATTAAAACTATTCCAAAAATACTTGCTATAATTTCTGTATTATTAACTATGCCAATTAAAGGAAATATTTTAATAACAAAAAATATTCCTATTAATAAAGATATTAAGGGTAAAGTATATGCAATAAAAGCAGCTTTTAAAACGTTTTTATCACCTAAATCAATTTCTACAATATCGCCTTTACTAGCACCAATTTCGTCTTCTATGGGTATTTTAACATTACCATCATCTCCATATGAACATTCGTGACAATGTCCACATGCAGACTCTCTTAGTAGTGTAACTTCAATTGTATGAGAATCAATTCTACCGGCAACTACGCCTTGTCTATTCATCTATATCACTACTTTCTTCAATTGTCTTAACTCCAAGCTCATCTAATTGCTTTTTATCAGCAGGGCCAGGAGCATCTGTTAATAGCGAAGTTGCATTTTGAGTTTTAGGGAAAGCAATTACTTCTCTAATATTTTCACTTCCAGTAAGTAACATTACAAGTCTATCAAGTCCAAAAGCGAGCCCGCCGTGAGGAGGAGTACCATATTTAAATGCATCAAGAAGAAATCCAAATTTAGCATATGCTTCTTCATCAGTAAAGCCAAGTGCTTTAAACATTTTCTTTTGTAAATCTGAGTTATGAATTCTAATACTTCCTCCACCAATTTCAAAACCATTTAAAACGATATCATATGCTTTTGCTCTAACTTTTTCAGGGTTTGATTCTAAAAGTTCAATATCTTCATCCATTGGTGATGTAAAAGGGTGATGTTTTGCTACAAATCTATTTTCTTCTTCGTCGTATTCATAAAGAGGAAATTCCGTAACCCAAAGAAGATCATATTCATCTTTATCTAGTAAGTTTAATTTCTTAGCAATTTCACTTCTAAGTGC
The DNA here is from genome assembly GCF_033097505.1 of Helicovermis profundi. Classification (NCBI taxonomy): domain Bacteria; kingdom Bacillati; phylum Bacillota; class Clostridia; order Peptostreptococcales; family Caminicellaceae; genus Helicovermis; species Helicovermis profundi. The sequence continues at coordinate 1,667,195 of NZ_AP028654.1, forward strand.
TCCAAGAGAATCAAAGACAACACTATTCTTATCTGCAACTAATAAAATAAGATCTCCACTCTTAGCTTCCATTTTATCTAGTATCAATTTTATTTCAGTTTCAGATAAAAATTTTGCAATAGGTGAAGTAATACCTTCATCAGTAATTTTCATCCAAGCAAGTCCTTTTGCTCCATATGTTTTCGCAAAGCTTTCAAGCTTTGAAATATTTTTTCTACTAAATGTATCAGCTTGTCCATTAATGTTTATTGCTCTAACGCTACCACCATTTTCTATAGCAGAAGAAAAAACTTTAAATTCAGATGATTTTAATTCATCATTTAATAACTTAAGTTCAAATCCAAATCTTGTATCTGGTTTATCAGAACCATATCTCTCCATAGCTTCTTTATAAGTAATTCTCTTAAAGGGAATTTCAATTTCTTTATTAAGGACTTCCTTAAAAATTCTCTTTAATAATTTTTCATTTACTTCGATAACATCATTTTCCTCAACAAAAGATAATTCCATATCTATTTGTGTGAATTCAGGTTGTCTATCCGCTCTTAAGTCTTCGTCTCTAAAGCATCTTACTATTTGATAGTATTTATCAAATCCTGAAACCATTAACATTTGTTTAAATAACTGTGGAGACTGAGGAAGTGCATAAAATTTACCTTTATTAACTCTACTTGGAACTAAATAATCTCTTGCTCCCTCAGGTGTTGGCTTAGTTAAAAATGGAGTTTCAATATCTAAAAAACCATTAACATCTAAAAAATCTCTAGTAATTTTACTAACTTGATTTCTAAGTCTCATTCTTTTTTGCATTTTTGGTTTTCTTAAATCTAAATATCTATATTTAAGCCTAAGTCTTTCGTTCGCTTCATCTTCATCATTAATATGAATTGGAGGTATTTCTGACTCAGATAAAATTTTAAGTTCATTTGCAAAAACCTCAATTTTACCTGTCGGTATATTATTATTTATAGATTCTCTCATTTTTACAACACCTGAAATTGCAATAACAAATTCACCTCTAATTAAAGACGCTTTTTCAAATGATTCTTTAGAAACTGTAGTATCAAAAACTATCTGAGCAATTCCCTCTCTATCCCTTAAATCAACAAAAATAAGTCCACCTAAATTTCTTCTTTTTTGAACCCATCCCATAAGAGTTACTTTTTCTCCAACATTTGTTTCACGAAGAACTCCACACATATGAGTTCTTTTCATTCCATTTAATGCTTCAGCCATTATAATTCTCCTTTTCTATTTACTAATTCATTTATTTTATACAATTCATCATCTTTATATTCAGTTTGTATCCCGTCATTCATATTTTTAATTAAGTATGTTCCTTTTGAAACTTCATCTTCTCCAATGATAATTACAAACTTGGCACCTAATTTATCTGCATATTTAAATTGAGACTTCATACTTCTGCTTAAATGATCAATATCACAAGATATATTTTTAGTTCTTAAATACTGTGAAATTTTCAGTGCAAATAATTTTGCGTCTTTTCCGCTACTTACAATAAAAACATCCATTGTTTTTTTATTTTCAATTTCCACATCAGTTTGTTCAAGAGTAAGTAATAATCTTTCTATACCCATTCCAAAACCAACACCAGGAGTTGATGGTCCACCAATTTCTTCAACTAAACCGTCATATCTTCCGCCGCCACAAACTGTACTTTGTGCTCCAATGTCATTTGAAATAAATTCAAAAGCTGTTTTAGTATAATAATCGAGTCCTCTAACAATTCTAGGATCAACTATATATGAGATTTCCATAGAATCTAAATTGCTTTTTAGACTTTTAAAGTGATCTGAACATTCATCGCATAAATAATCCATCATAACAGGAGCATCCGTTAACTCGCTTTGACAAGATGGATTTTTACAATCTAAAATTCTCATTGGATTAGTAATAAACCTTTCATTACAAGTTTCACATAAATTATTTAACTTGGACTTTAAAAACGACTTTAATTCTTTATGATAATTAGGTCTGCATACTTTGCAGCCAATTGAATTAATTCTAAGTTCCGTTTTTGTTAAACCAAGTTTTCTTAAATAAGTGTCAGCCAAACTAATTACTTCAGCATCAACTGAGGCTTCATTCGAACTAAATGCTTCAATTCCAAATTGATGAAATTCTCTTAAACGACCAGCTTGTGGTCTTTCATGTCTAAAACATGGAGTAATATAGAAAAGTTTTGTTGGCTGTGAATCCGCATACAACTTATTCTCAGTAAAAGCTCTAACAACTGGTGCAGTTCCCTCTGGCTTCAAAGTAAAACCTTTTTTATCAATATCAAATGAATCATTTCTATACTTTTTTAAATCTACTCCTGAAATAGCAGTATACATCTCTTTTTTTACAATATCTGTGGTTTCACCAACACCTCTTTTAAATAATTTTGTAAATTCAAATAAAGGCGTCCTAATTTCACTATAACTATATAAATTACAAATTTCTCTAAATTTCTCTTCAACGTATAACCATTTATGTATATCCTTTGGAAGTACATCTTTTGTTCCTTTAGGTTTTATTATCATAAGTCCTCCTTTGTTACTAAAATTAGTTCAAAAAATAAAAAACGTCCCTTTATAAATAAAGGGACGAGATATACCCGCGTTGCCACCCAATTTGGTACAAAGTACCCTCTTAATTAGAACGGTATTATTTGAGTGTCTTTCATACTTAGTTAATATATTAGGTTCCACCAACCCCTAACTCTCTAAAATACAACAAGTATTACTCTTCTCATACCAATATATACTTTTAATAATTATATGGCTATGAAGTTGTTTTGTCAAGTTAAACCAACAAAAAACACTACGATTTTACTATTACATTCAACTTATAGCCTTTCTTATTAGAATCAAATTTGATCTAATAAATCAATTTTTTTCTTTACCAATTCATCAAATCTCAATATATATTCTTCAAGTCCCTTAATATTATTAAATCTTTCAAATCTATTTTCTAAGGGATAACAAAATTTAGAAGCACTACCTGCCCCAACTCCAACAATAGTATGTCTCTCTTCCATAATTCTCATGTTATAAAGAGATTCGTGTCCCTTAAGCGAATATCCAATATTTTCGAAATTACCAAGCATATTTTTTTGCCTATATAAATAATAAGGAAAATATAAATTATCTTCAGTATAGCTTTTAGAAAGAGAAAGCATATTTTTAACTATTTCAGAGTCGGTTAATATTTGATTTTCTTTATTTTCATTTAAATACGACGCTCTTTTAATAGCCAAGGTGTGAACAGTTATATTTTCAGGTCTTAATCTCATAATTAAATCTAGAGTATTTTTAAAATCATTTTCATCTTCATCAGTTAAACCTGCAATTAAGTCCATATTTATGCTTTCAAATTCAAATTCTCTCGCTAAATTAAAAACATTTACAATGTCACTTGAAGTATGGTCCCTTCCGATTTTTTTTAGTGTTTCGTCGTTCATAGTTTGTGGATTGATGCATACTCTGTTTACGAAATATTTCTTCATAACTTTAAATTTTTCTTTATTTATAGTATCTGGTCTTCCAGCTTCAACAGTAAATTCTTTTAATTTTTTTAAATCAATATACTCTTGCAATTTCAAGAATATTTCTTCCAATTGCTCTGCACTTAAGGTTGTTGGTGTTCCTCCTCCAATATAAAGGCAATCAATATCAAATTCTCTACTATTAAGATATTTTAGCATACTTTCAAGTTCAAGAATTAATGCTTTAACATATGGCGAAATCAATTTAGATTTTTTTATAGAACTATTTGATGGAAAAGAACAATAAGTACATCTAGTTCTGCAAAATGGAATACAAATATAAATACTAATTTTCTTTTTATCTATAGGGTATAGAAATCTGCGTTCATTTTTTGCCGTTTTAATAATTAATTGTCGTTTATCTTTGCTTACTCTATATTCTTCGTACAATATATCATCTACTTCGTTTTCCTCATAGCCCTTATCAAAAAGTTCATGCACTATTTTAACCGGTCTAATACCTACTAATATTCCCCATGGAGATGAAGTTTTAAAGTTTATAGAAAAAACATCATACAAAAGTACTTTTACAATATTTTTAATTGAAGTATTTTTAAGTTCTTTTCTTGAAATATTAAATAGATTTATACCATAAAAAAAGAATAATGAAACTCTTTTTTTACCATCAATATCTTCTAAGCGTATAATAATATTAATATCTAAATCTTTATCAATATTTAAATTTATTTTGCTAGTCAAATTTACTTGATTTATCAAATTTTTATATTCAGCATCATTTATATATTTTTCTCTATCTTTTTCCCTTAACACTTCAATTTCTTTTTCACTACAAAAAATTTTTACTAAATGAATTATGTCGTAAGCATAATCAAAACCAAATGTATATATTTTTATCATTATAAACTCCTCTAATTAAAATAAGGATAATCAACTCTTCTATTATAGTTGTATTATCCTTATAAATGCAATGCTTTTTATTATTATAGCAAATGTAAAAGTTTTTTTAAATTAAATACTCTAAAAATTATCTTTTAGATTTCACCCTATGAATTGCTTCATCTACTATACCAAGCGATGCTTCTAAAAAGCTCTCAGATAAAGTTGGATGAGGATGTATAGTTTTTCCTATATCAGAAGCTGAAAAATTATTTGATATAGCGAGTGTTCCCTCCATAATTAAATCAGAAGCGTGAGGACCCATTATATGAACACCTAGAATTTTATTTGTAGTTTTTTCAGCAAGTACTTTTACAAAACCATCAGGTTCGTTTAATGCCAATGCTTTTCCATTTGCACCAAATAAAAATTTATTTTTTGAATATTCAATATTACTTTCTTTACATTCTTCTTCTGTCATTCCAACAGTTGCAACTTCAGGACTAATAAATACACAATCAGGAACTGTTTCAAGATCAATATGACTTTTTCCATCAAGCAATTTTTCTACCAGATAAATGGCCTGATTAGATGCAACATGAGCTAACATTTTTTTACCTATAACATCACCAACTGCATAAATTCCTTCAGTAGATGTTTTAAAATCATCATCTACAATTATTCCTTTCCTATCAAATTTAATATGTGCATTTTCAATATTCAAACCTTCAAAATTTGCGACTCTTCCCATTGCAAGAAGCAATAAGTCAGAATCAACTACTTTATTCTTTTCATTTGTTGTATATATTTTAAGGCCATTTTCACTTTCTTCAATTTTCTCTAAATGCGATTTTGCTAAAAATTTAATTCCTTGTTTTTTTACCATCATTGTAACTCTCTTTGAAAGTTCTTTATCAACTCTTTTTAGGAGAGCATTTGATATAATTGTAACTTCAGTTCCAAGTTCGTTAAATATATTTGCAAATTCAAGACCAATAACACCACCACCTGCTATTGTTAGAGTTTTAGGTATAGCTTTTAAACTAAGAAGTTCTCTACTAGTTATAACACCACCTAACTCTACCCCATCTACTTTTGGAATAATAGGACTTGAACCTGTTGCAATTATGATTATATCAGCACTTATTTCAAAGGACTTATCTATTGTTTTCACCAAAAGAATTTTTTCATCAATAAAAGATGCGTTTCCATAAATAAGATCAATATTATAACTCTTTAATATCATTAAAATACCATCGCGAAGTTTACTAACAACATTATCTTTTCTTTCCATTATTTTCTCAAAATCAATACTGTAATTATCTATTTTATAACCAAATTCTTCAGCATTTTTAATATCCTTTAACACTTCAGCATTTTTATAAAGAGCTTTAGTAGGTATACAGCCTCTATTTAGGCAAGTTCCACCAACATCTTCTTTTTCAATAATAGTAACTTTTGCGCCAAGCATTGCCGCTCTAATTGCTCCTTCGTAACCTGCTGGACCTCCACCAATAAAAATAATGCTTTTTTCCAAAATATAGCCCCCTTTTTATATCTACATACAATTATATACTTATACGTTAAAATTGCAATGAAATTTTACATATATTAAAATATTCACAATGTTATTCTTGAATTTATTACATAATAAAATTCTCAACTTAAAATAAGCTGAGAATCTTTATTATAAATTCATTATTTTTTTAATCATTTATAGGATTAGATTTTATTTCAGCACCTATCGTAGTAGAACCACCATGACCCGGATAAACTAAAGTTTTAGGATTTAATTTAAATAGTCTATTTGTGATAGATTTTCTAATTTTATCAAAATTTCCACCTTCAAGATCATATCTTCCATAACTATACATAAAAAGTGTGTCTCCACTAAAAAGTGAATTCTCTATTAATAAGCAAATACCACCTTTGGTATGTCCTGGTGTATGTATTACTTTTGCATGAAGTGAACCAAATTTTATTTTTTTTCCATCTTCAAGTAAAACATCTGGAGTAAATTCCATATCTCCATATGATGTCTTTGAAGATAAATTCAATTCTTTTGATTTTAGTAAATACTCATCTGCCCTGTGAACCATAATACTAATACCATATTCATTTTTAAGAGTCGTTGCAGCACAAATATGATCAACATGTCCATGAGTAAGTACTATATGGATAGGAGTATATCCTTTTGAGTCAATCAATTTTATGATTTTCTCAGCTTCACTTCCTGGATCTATTATAATACATTGTTTTTCTTTTTCATCAGCGACTATATAGCAATTTGCACCATACGTACCCAACGTTAATTTTTCTATTATCATAGTTACCTCAACATTTATATTTATATTTACAATCTAAAACACTTTTTTACTATCAATCATGAGTGTTACAGGCCCATCGTTAATAATTTCTACTTGCATATCAGCTTGAAATTTACCCGTTTCGACTTTAATTACTTTCTCACTGCAAATACTAACAAAATTTTCATAAAGTTCATTTGCGATTTCTGGTCTAGATGCAGTTATAAAACTGGGTCTTCTTCCTTTTCTGCAATCGCCAAGTAAAGTAAATTGTGATATAGCGAGCATTTCACCTTTTACATCAAGTAAAGACAAATTCATTTTTTCATTTTCATCTTCAAATATTCTTAAATTTATAATTTTTTCAGCTAGATATTTTACGTCTTCTAATGAATCACCATCTTCAACGCCGACTAGAACATTTAGCCCTTTTCCAATACTACCAATAGTTTTTCCATCAACATTTACACTTGATTTTTTCACTCTTTGAACTACCGCTCTCATAACACGACCCCTTTTAAGATGTAATTCTTTTTACATCAATCATTTTTGGCATCCCTTTTAGCTTGTTTATTAATTTATTTAACTGAACTGCATTATTAATTTCAATATTTAAATTAATAACTGCAATTTCATTTTTTGTAATTTTTGCATTAATACCCGTCACAAATAAATCCATTTCAGAAATTAAAACTGTAAGTTCTCCAAGTAATCCTTTCCTATCTGGTGCAATTACTTGAATTTGAGCAGCGTATGAAGAGTCAACCTCTCCTGTGTCCCACTCTACTTCAATAAATCTACTTTTGGAATCATCTGTTTTTTCAAAGTTTGTACAATCTGATCTATGAACAGTAACTCCGCGTCCCCTAGTTATATAGCCAATAATATCATCACCTGGAACTGGATTACAGCACTTTGCATATCTAATTAAAAGGTTATCAACGCCTTTTACACTAATACCTTTTGCTTGAGATTTAATTTTCTTATTACTATTTCTTTCTTTTATTTTTCCCTTTAACTCTTCATCAGTTTCATTAGACTTATTTAATTCTTTTTGTTCAAATTTATATTTATCGCGGAGTTTTGGAAGTACTTGACTAAGCATAATACCACCATAGCCTATCGCTGCATATAAATCATCCATATTATTACAACTTAATTTATCTAATAATGGTTCGACCCATTCTGGTCTAACAAGTTCCTTAACAGTATAACCTGATTTTTTAATTTCTTTAAAGAAAGCTTCAGATCCTTTTTCTATATTTTCTTCTCTTCTTTCTTTTTTGAACCAATGTCTTATTTTATTTTTTGCTTGATTACTTTTTACAAATTTTAACCAGTCTCTTGATGGACCATTACTGTTTTTAGCAGTTAATATTTCTATAATTTGTCCATTTGATACTTTAAAATTTAATGGAACAATTCTACCATTAACTTTTGCGCCAACACAACGATTTCCAACTTGTGAATGAATCTTATATGCAAAATCAACTGGAGTTGACCCCATAGGCAAATCAATAACTTTACCATCTGGTGTAAAAACAAAAACCTCATTTGTAAATAAATCTAGTTTTAAAGAATCCATAAATTCTTTAGGATCATTTAAATCCTTCTGCCATTCCATCATCTGTCTTAGCCAAGATAATTTTTCTTCCATATTATCTTCTTCGCTTTTACCTTCTTTGTATTTCCAATGCGCAGCAATACCGTATTCGGCTATCCTATGCATATCCCATGTTCTTATTTGAATTTCGAACGGTTCTCCAGTATTTCCAATAACCGTTGTGTGAATCGATTGATACATATTTGGTTTTGGCATAGCAATATAATCTTTAAATCTACCAGGAATAGGCTTCCAAAGAGAATGAATAATTCCTAAAACTCCATAACAATCTTTAATTGAATCCACAATAACTCTAATAGCAGTTAAATCGTAAATTTCATCAAAATCTTTATTTTGCTTAGTCATCTTCTTATATATACTATAAAAATTTTTGGGTCTACCATAAATATCACAATTAATACTTACAAGCTTTATATTATACTCAAGATCGCTTATTACTTTATTTATAATGCCTAATCTTTCATCTCTCTTTTTATTTACTCTTGTTACTAAATTATAGTAACTTTCAGGTTCTAAATATAAGAACGACAAATCTTCAAGTTCCCATTTAATCTTTGATATTCCAAGTCTATGAGCAATAGGTGCATATATTTCAAGAGTCTCAAGTGCTTTTTCTTTTTTCTTTTCATCAGGCATAAACTTAAGAGTTCTCATATTGTGGAGTCTATCAGCTAATTTAATTAGAATAACTCTAATATCCTTAGCCATAGCAATAAACATCTTTCTTAGGTTTTCAGCTTGTTGTTCTTCTTTTGATTCATAATTTATTTTACCGAGTTTTGTAACGCCATCAACCATATTTGCTACATCTTCACCAAATTCATCTTTAATATCTTTATAAATATACTTAGTATCTTCTACAACGTCGTGAAGTAGTCCAGATATAATTGTATCTTCATCTAGTTCAAGTTCTGCGAGAATTAGCGAAACATGAACTGGATGAATAAAATATTTCTCTCCAGATTTGCGCAATTGTCCTCTATGAGCTTCTTCTGCAAAAGTATATGCCCTAACAATTTTCTCTATATTTAACGAAGAATTCAATTGTTGCAATTTTAAAACATATGATTCTAAATTCATAATTAACACCCTCTGTATTAAAAAATGGTTACACTAAAGTGTAACCATTACATAAATTAAATTTTATACACATTATATATCATTTATGAACTAATAACAACTTTAGATTAATAATAATATACTTAATATTTAATAAGCGACTTAATATTATAATCTCCAATTAAATCTCTTGCGTTTAAAAATGAAAGCTCCATAATAAATACCATTCCAACAACTTCAGCTCCCATACTTTCAATTAATTTTACAATTGCATTTACAGTTCCGCCAGTTGCAAGCAAGTCATCTGCAATAAGAACTTTTTGACCCTTTTTAATTGCATCTTTATGAATCTCTAGCTTATCTACACCATATTCAAGTTCATACTCTATAGAAACCGTTTCAGATGGAAGTTTACCAGGTTTTCTTATTGGAACAAATGATTTTGAAAGAGCATATGACATAGGGGCTGCAACTATAAATCCTCTAGCTTCTGGGCCTACTATAACATCAAAATCGAATTCTGAAACATTTTCAACACACATATCAATCGTCTTTTTAAACACTTCACCATTGTTAAGTAAAGTTGTAATATCTTTAAAACCAATTCCTTCTTTAGGAAAATCTTGTACTTCTCTAATATAATTCTTCAAATCCATAATAACCACCCTTATTTATATTCGTCCAAAAACTATTCTATCAAAAATTATAAAATAATCAAATACCAAATAATTAAATATATTTGTTTTTTTTAAGTATATCTATCACAGCAAAACTGTAATTTTGCACAGACTTATATGAAGCTGACGCAGTAATATCAATTTTTTTATTATTAATTGTTTTCTCGCAGTAATATTCATTGTCAGTGATATCATAAATAATCAAATTATTCATTTTTAAAATATATAAAGCTATTTTTACTTGATATGGCAATATACCACTGAACTTATTTTTAATTAAGCTAATTTTACCATTTTTTATTGCAAATCTATATACAATAGCAATCTGATCTCTATTTGGAAGTAAATTTCTTGCAAAAAACAAAAACTCTGAAATCGAAACCAGTTTTTTATTGAAAATATTAACTATATATTCTTCTAATTCAGTAAAATCAGTATCTTCTAATGTATTTATTATTTTAATAATATATTCATTAAAGAAGTAATCAGATTTTGAAAATTCTAGTTTTTCATTCATTTTTATATCTTTAAGAATAAATTGTATAGTTTCAACACCTCTAAAATTATTTCTTTCCATGCTAAAAGCAAGATTAACAGACTGATTAGTTCTAAGTAGTTCAGCTTTTTCAGCCATTGAAAATCCAAGCGAATCATACACTCGCTTTTCATCATGAACTGTAATTTTTAAATGGTTTTTTTCTTTTCCAATGCATTTAAATTGATCAATATTTAAATTATTATATATGAAAATTGGTTTTGAATTTCCCATTCCAAACGGTTCAAGCAATTCAAGTTCGTCTAACACTTTATAGTTAATATCTTTTGATAATAAAGACATATCATATTTGATTTTGGGAATTATATCTGTTTCTTTCATCTCTAAATCAGCAAAATTGTTAACTCCTATTCTAAGCTTTTCATAATTTATACTTTCCATGCTTAGACCTGCTGCTTGTTTATGGCCGCCAAATTTAAGAAATAACTCCTTAACTGAATCTAAAGCAGAAAATAAATCAAAGTCACCTACACTTCTTGCTGAACCTTTTAAAATTCCATTTTCTTCATTCAAAATTATTGAAGGTTTATAATATTTCTCTGAAATCTTAGAACTAACAATCCCTACAATTCCAGTATGCCAATTTTCACCCTTAACAACAAGAATTTTTTCGTTTATAGGATCTAAATTTTCATCAATATATTTAAGTGCTTCTTCTACTATTAACTTTTCTCTATTTTGTCTTTCTTTATTTAACTGTGTTAGTTCTCTAGCAATTTCCTTCGCCCTTTTTTTTGAATTTGTAGTTAATAATTCAACGGCTAATCTCGGATTACCAATTCTTCCAGATGCATTAATTTTTGGAGCCAATATAAAGCCAATATGACCTGCATTTATTTTCTTATTTGTAAGTTCTGAAATATCAATTAATTCCTTTAGTCCAATATTGCTTGTATTGTTTAATACATCAAGTCCCACCTTAGTTATTATTCTATTTTCATCAACCAAAGGAGCAATATCGGAGACAGTACCAAAAGCAGCTAAGTCGATAATTTCATTAACAAAGAGATTGAATTCATCTTTTAACAAAGCCTGAACTATTTTAAAAACAATTCCAGCTCCGCAAAGCATATCAAATGGATAAGAGCAATCTGTCCTTTTAGGATTTATAACTTCATATGAGTTAGGAATTTCTTCTTGAGGGTTATGATGATCAGTTATTATTAAATCTAAACCAATGGTCTTTGCAAAGTCAGCTTCTTTCACCGACGTTATACCACAATCAACTGAAATAACAAGTGATACACCTTTATTTTTAATATTTTCAAGTGCCAAAGAGTTTATTCCATACCCTTCTTTTTCTCTATCTGGAATATAAAATATAGCTTCATAATTTATTTTCTGAAAATACTTTAAAAAAATAGAAATACTAGTTATTCCATCAACATCATAATCACCGTATATACATATTTTTTCTTTACTTTTAATAGCTTCTGCAATTCTACTAGTAACTTTGTCCATTCCATTAAGTAAAAAAGGATCATATAGTTTAGACAAAGTAGGATGCAAAAATTTATCAACAATTTCTTTTTTTATTAATCCTTTATTTTCTAAAACTCTTTTCGTAACATTAGTTAACGTAACATCATTAAGTAAACCAATGTTTTCCTTGTTTTTTTCTTGCCATAAAAACTCTTTATATTTCATTTTTCACCTATTTTGATATATCGACTTTTAATTCACGTTGACTTTCTGCTGCCTTATACTTTTCGTTTTCTTCTAGTAATTTATCATTATTTTCTACGAGTTCTTCTTTTTCAGATGATAGCTTTTGATAATCTTTTTCTAATGTTTTGAATTTCTTTTCACTTTCTTTAATTTTCATAGTAGACTTAATTTTTTTAAATACACTAAGTAAATATACTACAATAGCTCCAAGCGAAGCGGAAACTAGAATAACTACCGCCTGTGAAGTTTGAAACTTTGAGAATAACACATTAATTGTCACAGTTTCAGCATTAAGAAGTGCAAATAAAGCAACAATAATCGCAAATAATAATGAAATAATAAATGTAAATTGCATATTTTTTCTCCTTTTTAGTTTAATAACTATATTATAAACTATTTAGTTCAAATTAAAAAGACAGTTTATAAAAATATATATTACAATTGAAAAAGCGCAGTTACCTAAGTAACCGCGCCTAAATCAAAGTATTTATAAATTTATCCGATGCCTTAGAGTTCTAATACCCCCACTTCTTAAAAAAAGTGGGGGATAAAGAACTCTAAAAAGGCCCTGGATTATGTTTTCTAAGATTCAGCGGGAGTAAAAACTCCCTCTGAATCTTAGAAATTCATTTATGCTTTTGAATAATGTTTTTGAACTTTTTCTTTTTTAGTTTTCCACAAAGCCCAAATTGGAGAAGCAATAAATATTGAAGAATATGTTCCAACAATAACTCCTGACATTAAAGGAAATGCAAAATCTTTTATTTGCTCAACACCAAGGAAATACAAACTTCCAATTACTACCAAAGTTGTAAGTGAAGTGTTTAATGACCTTGTAATAGTTTGAAGAATACTATTATTTGCAACTTCCATAAAAGGTTCTTTTTTTCTTCTTCGCATATTTTCACGAACTCTATCGAAAACAACAATCGTATCATTTATTGAGTAACCAACAATTGTAAGTATTGCCGCAATAAATGAAGAATTTACTGGAATTCTAAAAATAGCATAAACTGCAAGCAAAACTAAAACGTCATGTAAAAGAGCAGTAATTGCAGAAACTCCATATACGTATTCAAATCTAAAAGTTATATAAATTAACATACAAACTGATGCCGCTAAAATAGCTAACAATGCTTTATTTTGAATTTCTTTACCAATTGAAGGTCCAAATTGTTCAACTGATCTAAATACTGTATCTTTATCCAATTTATATTTTTCAACAAATGCAGCCAATATTTTTATTCTTTCATCATTTGATATAGATGCTTTTGTTTTAATGATTATTTCATGCTTTTCTTGACCTGCATGAACAATCTCTGCATTAAGATTAAAATCTTTTATTACTGATTGAACTTCATCAACTGGAGCTGTTTGTCCAAGATCAATTTGCATCATAGTTCCACCTGTAAAATCAATACCGTAATTTAATCCAGTAGTAGCCATTATAATAAGACCAATTAGAATAACTGCTAAAGAAATTCCAAACCAAATTTTATATTTTCCTACAATATTCATTTAATTACCCCCTCTTACGCCATACATTTTATTACTATTAAATCCTTTAAAACTAAGAGAAGATTTCAGCAAAGTTTTTGTCACAACTACAGCTGTAAACATACTAGTAACAATACCAATCATAAGCGTTACAGCAAATCCTTTTATAGGTCCTTCACCAAATGTAAATAGAACAATAGCTGCAATAAATGTTGTAACATTTGAATCTATAATAGTCCTAAGTGCTCTTGAAAAACCAGAGTCAATAGAAGCACGAAGAGTTTTTCCATTTCTTAATTCTTCTTTTATTCTTTCAAATATAATAACGTTCGCATCAACTGCCATACCAAGTGAGAGTACAATACCAGCAACACCTGGAAGTGTTAAAGTAGCATTGAATCCTACCATAATAAATAATAATACTCCTGCATATAGTACTAAAGCAATACTTGCTATAAAACCAGGTACTCTGTAAAATACCAACATAAATAATACCACTAGTAATAAACCAATTTTTGCAGCATTAACACTTGTTTTAAGTGCATCTAAGCCTAATGTAGGTCCTATTACAGATGTTTGTACTTCATCCAAATTTACTGGAAGTGCACCACCTCTTATAAGAGATGCTAAATTAGTTGCTTCTTCTACTGTAAAGTTACCAGTAATAACCGCTTTTCCGTCACCTATTACAATACTTGTGTATGGTGCAGAAATAACATTATCATCTAAAATAATTGCAATTTGTCCTTTACCGCCTGGATAAGCCACTGCACTTTCAGTAGCAGTTCTAAATAATTTTGTTCCCTCAGTGTTAAATTCTAAACCTACTCCAGGTTTATTGTATTTATCAAAAGATAATTTTGAATCTTTTACTTCTTGTCCAGTTAAAATCTGAGTTCCAACAAAAGCATCTTTTGTCATTCCACTTCTTGCAACAGACTTTTGATCAACTAATACAAACTCTAATTGTGCAGTTTTACCAATCATTGAAATAGCATCATTTGCATTTTTTACTCCAGGTAATTCAATCCTAATTCTTTTATCACCTTGAATTGTAATATTAGGCTCAGTTAACCCCATAGAATTAACCCTTCTAACAATTACATTTTTTGTTTGATTCATAAGCTGAAGTAAATCACTTCCTGTAGCATCTGTCTTTGCTTCGTAAACTACAACTACTCCACCTTCAATATCTAATCCCAGTTTCATCGAATCAGCTATTGATTTTACTCCAAATGTCCCACTACCTACTCCATTAAGCGCTAAGTAACTTACACCGCAAATTAATAGAACAATTACGAGAAAAACTGCTACACCGTTTTTTTTCATCTTTTTCCCTCCCGTTTATTTGTACTATAATAGAATAATATAATTTATTTATTATTACAATAGTAACTATTAGAATTTATTATATTTATACATATTATTTTATATATAATTTTGATAATTCCACGTAATGCTCCGCAGAGCTTTTTAAACTTTCAATTTCACTTTCACTTAAATTCCTTACAATTTTCATAGGTGATCCATATACTAATGAATTTTTTGGAATAACTTTATTCTCAGAAACCAATGATCCTGCACCAACAATAACATTTTCTTCAACAATAGCACCATCAAGTATAATAGCACCCATACCAATCAAAGAATTATCTTTTATAGTGCACCCATGAACAATAGCACCATGACCAACTGTAACGTTCTTACCAATTATAGTAGGATGATTATCATCACAGTGAATCACAGTATTATCTTGAATATTTGTATTTTCACCTATAATAATTTTATTAACATCTGCTCTAATAACAACATTAAACCAAATACTTGCATTTTTATCTATTTTTGTTCTTCCAATTACAGTAGCATTATCTGCTATAAAAGTATTATTATCGATAATTGGAACAAATTCTTTAAAAGTTAAAATCAATTTATTCACCACCAAGCAATGTTTTAGCTTTAATATAAATTGAACATTCTAGTCTTTTCTTTTCCATTTCGCAACCTAATTCATATGGTTTATTTACATCACCATTAAAATTGTATGCATTTGCATGACATCCACCACTACAATAGAATTTAGCCCAACATTCTTTGCATTTTTCTTTAGTGTAAACATTTGCATCTTTAAATTGCTTAGTTAAAGAATCATCTAAATTGTTTTTAAGAATATTTCCCATTTTGAAATCTTCATCACCAACAAATTGATGACATGGATAAATATCTCCTTCAGGTGATATAGCAAGATACTCAGAACCTGCACCACAACCTGAAACACGTTTAATAATACAAGGACCTTGAGTTAAATCATTCATAAAATGAAAAAACTCAAATTCTTTTTCAGTTCCATGTCTATTAATAATTTCTTCCGCAAGTTTATCATATTCACTAAATATTTTTGGTAAATCGCTTTCATCTAATGCATAATCATATTTTGCCTCTGTAACAACAGGTTCGATGGAAGTTAATCTAAACCCATTATTTGCCATATGAATAACATCTTTTGAAAAATCAGTATTGTATTTTGTAAAAGTACCTCTTACATAGTAAGTTTTATCTCCTCTTTTAGAAACTAAAGATTTGAATTTTGGCATAATATTATCGTATGTCCCTTTTTCATTTACAAAATATCTCATTGTATCATTTACTTCTTTTCTTCCGTCAATACTTAAAACAACATTGTCCATATTTTCATTTATATAATCATTAATTTCATCAGTAAGCAGTGTACCATTAGTTGTAATTGTATATCTGAAATTTTTGTTATATTCTTTTTCAAGACTTCTTCCGTAATCAACAAGTTCTTTTACAACTTCAAAATTCATTAGTGGTTCTCCACCAAAAAAATCAACTTCAAGATTTTTTCTAGTTCCTGAATTCTGAACTAGATAAAGCAAAGATTTTTTGCCAACTTCAGCGCTCATCAAGCTTCTTGTTCCTTCAAAATCACCTTGTGATGCAAAACAGTACTTACATCTTAAATTACAATCATGTGCCACATGCAGACACATCGCTTTTACAACAGGTTTTCTATTAACAAAAGCTGGACTATACACATATGTATCTTCTGTAAATAATTGACCATTTTTTCTCAGTTCCTTTATCTCATCAAAAGCAATGTTTAACTCTTCTACCTTAAATTTACCGCTTAATATTTCTAATACTTCTTCTTTTTCTTTTTCAGGGTAGTAATCTAATATCTTATAAATAATTTCATCAACCACATGAATTGAGCCACTATTAATATCTAATAAAAAATATAAATCTCCCTGGCTAAACTTATGAATCATAGCGCCTCCAAATCTTCTCAAAAAAATGAATTAGCCTTACACTAAATAAAAGAAATATTTAATGTTCGAATAATTCATATCCATAACACAAACAAAAAGCAGCATTTGCTGCTTTATAATAGATATTATTTGCTTCTTTCACACTCTTGGTTTCCTACAGTACAAGAAGTTTTACAAGCTGATTGACATGATGTTTGACACTCACCACATCCACCGTAAGATGCACTTTCTTTAAAATTTCCTTTGTTTAATGTTTTAACGTATTTCATAACTACCTCCCTTATATAATTCTAATTAATTATATAACCAATGACAGCATTTGTAAAGTATAACAAAGTAAATGATAGTTCAATAAAATATTAATTAAGCAAATTATTAATATTTTATTGAACTTATATTACATTTTTTCAGAAACTGAATCAATAACGCTACCAACTGCCCACTTTTTAATAATAATTGTGTTCTCTTCCCCAATTTCTATTGTAATGTCATCGTTCGAAATCATTTTAACTTTGGCTAAAACTCCTCCAATTGTTACAATTTCGTCTCCAATAGAAACTCCGTCTCTCATACTTTTAAGTTCTTTTGTCTTTTTTTGTTGAGGCCTAATAAGCAAAAAGTAAAAAATACCTAAAAATGCTGCAACATAAACTATCATCCCGAGTCCTGACATAAACAACCTCCATAATTTTAATATCATTTTTAATTCACTTAACATTTATTCTAGATAAAAAGCAAAATTCCTTTATTATTATAGCAAATTTAATTTTTCATCATAACCGTATTTAGAGAAAAATTCTTTTCTAAAATCAAGTAATCTATCGTTTAATATAGATTCACGCACATCTTCCATCAACTTAAGTAAAAAATGTAAATTGTGGTAAGTTAATAGCCTCGCTGAAAGAATTTCATTTTCTTTAAATAGATGTCTTAAATACGCTTTAGTGTAATTTCTACATGTGTAGCAATCACATTCAGGGTCGAGTGGTGTAAAGTCTTCTCTATGTTTAGCATTTTTAATTACAACTTGTCCTCTTGAAGTCATTGCAGTACCATTTCTTGCAATTCTTGTTGGAAGAACACAGTCGAACATATCAACACCACGAATAACACCTTCAATTAAGTCATCAGGGCTACCTACACCCATCAAATATCTTGGTTTATTTTCAGGCATTAGAGGAGTCGTGTAGTTAAGAACTTCATACATAAGTTTTTTTGATTCACCTACACTAAGTCCGCCAATTGCGTATCCAGGAAAATCTAAGTCAGTAATTTCTTTAGCTGATTGTCTTCTAAGTTCTTCATACATACCACCTTGAATAATTCCAAATAGTGCTTGATTTTCAGTATTTTTATGTGCTTCTTTACATCTTTTTGCCCACCTAGTTGTTCTCTCAAGTGAGTTTTTAACATATTCTTCGTCTGCTGGATAAGGTGCACATTCATCAAACGCCATCATAATATCACTACCTAAATCATTTTGAATTTCAACAGCAATCTCAGGACTTATAAAAAGTTTACTTCCATCAATATGCGATCTAAAATGAACTCCTTCTTCAGTTATTTTTCTAAGTGGTCCAAGGCTAAACACTTGGAATCCGCCACTATCAGTAAGAATAGGACCATCCCAGTTCATAAATTTATGAAGTCCACCAGCTTTTTTAATAAGTTCATTTCCTGGTCTTAAAAATAAATGATAAGTATTACTAAGAATAATTTGAGCCTTTATCTCTTTTAATTCTTCTGGAAGCATAGCTTTTACTGTTGCTTTCGTTCCAACAGGCATAAATATTGGAGTTTCAATAACACCATGCGGTGTGTGAAATCTACCAAGTCTTGCACCTGATTGCTTACAAGTTTTAATTAATTCAAATTCAAATGACATACTTCCTCCATCTTTTCTAATATTATATAACTAACATAGCATCGCCAAAAGAAAAAAATCTATAATTATTTTTAATCGCTTCTTCGTATGCATTTAATACATTATCTTTTCCAGCTAAAGCGCTTACGAGCATAATTAAAGTTGATTCTGGCAAATGAAAATTAGTAATTAATCCATCAATAATTTTGAATTTATAGCCTGGATATATAAATATTTCTGTCCATCCGCTACTTTTTGAAACAAATCCATCTTCATTAACTGCACTCTCGAGTGTTCTAGTTGAAGTAGTTCCAACCGAAATTATTCTTCCACCACCAAGCTTCGCTTTATTTACTTTTTCTGCTGTTTCTTCACTTATTTCGTAATATTCTGAGTGCATTTGATGATCCAAAATATTATCCGCTTTTACAGGCCTAAAGGTACCAAGACCAACATGAAGCGTTACGTATGCTATTTCAACTCCCATATCAATAATTTGATCAATTAGTTCTGGTGTAAAATGAAGTCCAGCTGTAGGAGCCGCTGCAGATCCATTATATTTAGAATAAACAGTTTGGTACCTTTCTTGATCTTTAAGTTCTTCAACTATATAAGGTGGAAGTGGCATAGTTCCAATTTTATCTAAAACTTCTTCAAATATTCCATCATAGGTAAATTCAATAATTCTTGCTCCTTCTTCAGCATGATCCACAATAACGCCTTCAAGTATACCATCACCAAATATAAATTTAACTCCAATTTTAGCTTTTTTTCCTGGCTTTACCAAAGTAAGCCATCTATTATCACCTAAATTTCTTAAAAGTAGAAATTCAACTTTCGCTCCAGTTTCCTTTTTCCCAAAAATTCTTGCAGGCAGAACTCTTGTATCATTTAACACAATTAAATCGCCTTTTTTTAGATATGATAATATATCTTTAAATATCTTGTGTTCAATTTCACCACTAATTTTATTTAGTTTCATTAATTTAGAATTGCTTCTGTCTTTTAAAGGTGTCTGAGCAATAAACTCTTTTGGTAAATCAAAGTAAAATTCATTTTTTTTCATTTTTTTCTCCATAATGTTATTTGTTTAATACAGTATCAGTGTAATAATGACTTAGAATTTGTTCATAAGTATAACCTTCCTCTGCCATTTTTTTCGCGCCCCATTGACTCATTCCAAGACCGTGACCATAACCTTTTCCTTCAAAAGTGTAACTATTCGAAGAAGAATAAATCTTTTTTTTAATATTTCCATTAAATACTTGATAGTATTTATTATTGCTATTTGTTTTTCCATTTGCAGAAAGTAAAGTAACTTTTTTTAAAGATATTTTACCATAATTCATAGAATTTATAATGCTCACTTCATTATCTTTAATAACACTATACCAAATGCTTTTAATTATATTATAACCAAAGATTGATCTAATTTTCTCTTTTTTTAATTCAACATTTGTATTTGAGCCTTTAAAACTAATAGAAAGCACTCTTCCATTTTCACTTTTATGATTAATAGTAACATCTTCTAATTTCCCTATATAAATGCTTCTATCTGCTAGTTTTTTTTCTATTTCTTCAGGTGTAAAAGTTTTTGACCAAATTGAATTTGGCTCATTCAATGAGTAATTATCTTTTACTCCTCTTAAATACGGAACTACTGATGACCAAATATTTTCTGATGATTCTGTATGTCCACCACTATTTGAATGAAAATAAGCTTCGACCAGCGTATTATTATATAATAATAATTCTCCTTTAGTCAAATCTACAGCAAATGAAGAACCTTCAGCTTCTTTTTTAGTCCCACTATAAACTTGGCAATCAGTTGAATCGCAAATATCAAAACCATATTCAATATGTTTATTTAAGTGACTATATGAGTAATTCCTAGCAGCTACAGCTTGTGCTTTAAGTGATTCGAGCGGCCAAGAACTACTCATCTCATTTGGAACAACTCCATACAAGTAGTCCTCTATATAGATATAATTTATTATAGAAATTCCGCTATTAACTACATTCTTTGCGCCAATTCCTCCCCTATAAGAGTATTTATCAGTATCTAAAAAATTCGAATCTAATGGTTTTACATAAAATTCGCCTTGAGAAGAATCATAATTAAAAACAGTGTTATTGCTAGAATCAACTAAGTCTATCGAATTATTATTTTTATATAAAAATACCTGATTAAGTGAAAATTTATTTTTAGTAATATTTATATTGTTTTGTCCTATTTCTTTATCTGCGTAATTACCATAGGCTAAAAACCATCCATCATCAAATGAAATAAAAACTTTATCATCTATTTTTTTAAATTCACCTATCTGTTTAAGTACATCAGCACTCGAAACGCTTTTATCTGTTAATCTAATATGGTAAGCCGAATTTTTATAAGTTAATTTTTTTTCTTTAGTCAATTCAAATAGAGAAATTTCAACATGATTTGCATGTAAAAACAAAGCAAACCCTGAACTTGAATTCAAAGAAAAGTTAGATGTGTTATTATTGTATTCAATTCCAACTCTTATAATAAAATCATTTGGAATAGTTAATGATGTATTTGCAAAAGCGTAATTGCTCATAAGAATTTGAAAAATTATAAGCAAAAATATAATATTTTTTTTCATATTTACTCCTATAATATTGCCTATTTATCGATAAAATTCTTACTTAAATGATCATAACCTAACTTTGTAACAACTCTACCTCTAGGAGTTCTATTAATAAAACCTAGTTGAAGCAAAAAAGGTTCATATACATCTTCAATTGTTGATCTTTCTTCATCAGTAGAAGCAGAAAGAGTATCAAGGCCAACTGGTCCACCATCAAATTTCTCCACAATTGTAGAAAGAATTTTAATATCAACACCATCTAGGCCGAGTTTATCAACTTCAAGTAAATCTAATGCTTCATTTGCAATATTCTTGTTTATTATACCATCTGCTTTAACCTGAGAATAATCACGAACCCTTTTTAACAATCTATTTACAATCCTCGGTGTTCCCCTACTTCTTGAAGCCAATTGCATTGCAGCATCATCTTCAATTACTATATCTAAAATTCCCGAAGACCTTTTTACAATTTTATCTAAATCATCATTATTATATAATTCCAATTTGCATATAATACCAAATCGATCTCTAAGAGGAGAGGTTAATTTACCAAGTCTTGTTGTAGCACCAACTAAAGTAAATTTCGGTAGGTCTATCCTGAGGGATCTCGCACTTGGTCCTTTACCAATTATAATATCGAGTACAAAATCTTCCATCGCAGGGTAAAGTACTTCTTCAATATTCCTATTTAATCTATGAATTTCATCAATAAAAAGTACATCATTTTCCTGTAAATTGGATAGAATTGCAGCTAAATCACCCGGCCTTTCAATTGCTGGACCTGATGTGATTTTTATATTTACTTTCATTTCATTAGCAATAATATTCGCAAGAGTTGTCTTTCCAAGTCCTGGTGGTCCATACAATAATACGTGATCAAGTTGTTCTTCTCTTAAACATGCAGCTTTCATAAATATATCAAGTTTTTCTTTAGTTTTAAATTGTCCAATGTAATCCACCAAGAACTGAGGTCTTAGAGTTGTTTCAATTTCTATGTCTTCCTCAGCAAATGAAGGCGTTATGAACCTTGTTTCAAAAATATCAGGCATATTTATTTCTCCCTTTACTTATTAATTAATTTAAGTAATTCTTTTATTAATTCTTCAGTTGTTTTACTTGAAATATTTATCTTATTCATAGTTTTTTTAACTTCATTTTTTGTATATCCAAGCGAAATCAACGCATTCATTGCATCTTCTACAACAAGACTATTAACTGGTATAATACTACTAGTATCATTTGACTCATCAGAAAAGACGAATAATTTATTCACTTTATCTTTTAATTCTAATACTATTCTTTGTGCAGTTTTATTACCAACACCAGAAGCGGCCGTTAATACAGATAAATCACTAGAAATTATTGCTTTTGCTATATCCTTATAATATGAACTAGAGAGAAGAGCTACACCTACCTTCGTCCCCACACCGCTAACAGAAGTTAGTAAATTAAATACTTCTAGTTCCTCCCTTGAGGAAAATCCACATAAACTAATATCATCTTCTTTTACAATCATTTTCGTGAAAATTGTAATTTTTTCATCTTTATTTAAGGACTTGCTAAATT
Source organism: Helicovermis profundi (assembly GCF_033097505.1). Classification (NCBI taxonomy): domain Bacteria; kingdom Bacillati; phylum Bacillota; class Clostridia; order Peptostreptococcales; family Caminicellaceae; genus Helicovermis; species Helicovermis profundi. The sequence goes on from NZ_AP028654.1 coordinate 1,690,298, forward strand.
GATCAATAGAATTTTTTGATGTTAAAACTCTAAAACCAATATCATTGTTTTCAATCACTATAGAATTTATATCAATTTGGTTTATATACCCTTTTATATAATCATACATAATTATCTCCATATATTTTGTCTTATATAAATAATAACACAAACACTTGTTTGTTTAAACCATTAATAAGTAAAAGCAATGCCATTAAACAATTATTGTATTAATCACTCCATTATTTATTGATACTCTTTTTAATTCCATCATATAATCATCACTTGGAGTATTAAAGTTTCTAAAACGCTTTCTAACACCATTTGCTCTATATTTTATTAACTTATATCGAATATTTTTATTAGTAGAAAACTTATAAATTAATTCACTCGTGAAATACACATTTCTAAAGTTATTAAGTAAAGACGGTACTATTACAGTTCTAATTTCAAATACTTTATCGTCTTTAAGTGCCTTTTTAATATTATTAATACAAAGTAAATTTTCTTTACCAGTTAACAGCTTATGTTCTTTATTATTAAAGGCTTTTAAATCAAACATGAATTTATCAACATATTTACTTAAAATATTATATTGTTCTTCTGTAAAATACCCATTTGTATCAATAAAAACATTAATATCTCGTTTTTTATATTCTTTACATAGGTCAACTAAAAATTCAAATTGATATGTGCATTCACCACCTGAAATTGTAATTCCATTTATGAAATCTTTATGTTTTAGTGACATATCTACTAATTCTATATGATCTAAAAGTTCAACGTTTTTAGGAATATTATTACCCTCAATAATATTTATGGTTTCTGGATTATGACAATACTTGCAATCAAAGTTACACCCCTGAAGAAATATTATTGTTCTGTTACCCGGTCCATCTACTGAACTGAAATATATTAATTTTCTAAAATATCCTTTCATCTGTGCTCCTTCCTTATTACGAAAAAATAAGAACTCATTTAAGAGTTCCTATAATAATTATTTTCTATAATCTATTTTCTAATTTTTCTATCAAGTATATGTTGATTAATAACCGAACCCATACCAAGTGCAACTGTATCTCTAAGTACTTGCTCGCCTTCTCTTAGTTTTTCAATTTCTGAAATTTTTACTAAATAACCTGTTATTCTTATAACATCACAATCAGATGCGTATGGCGAAAAATATCTCATCCCATTTTTAAATGATCCCTTAATAATATCAAGTACATAATTAGGATTATTTTTAACAGTAGAATCAAAACTAAAAATATCACCAATACCTGATGGAAAATACTTATGAAAAATGCCTGCTTTTAAAACATGCTCATGTATTTCAGGTTCCTCTCCAATTGGAATTCTACATCCTGGAGATGTAGAATTGTCAGTATCTATTCCTACCTGTGCGTGTAGCAAATAATGTCCATTTGAACCATATAAATATTTCGACTTATGTTCTTGGACAATCTCATAAAGTTTATCCATAATTTTAATACCAATATTATCTGCATTAACTGAATGGCCAAACCTTTGTAGTTTATCTTTTGGATTTTCTATAAAACAATTTACAGCTTCGGCTAATCCTACCATACCAAACATTGCCGTAAAATTATTAATATCAATTAATCCCTCTTTAACTAGAAAATTTCTTTCGAAAAAAGGTGTTTCTTCTACTAAAAATCTTACTCTTTCATCTAAATACTCTAACATTAAATTTGCTGCAGTTGGTAATTTACTTTCTAAGAAATCATCAAGGTCATTCGCCGTAAATGCTAGTTTATTCATTTTAAGTCTAACTAATGAATAACTACCTCCACCAATATTAAGTCCATTGTAACAACTAACAATTGCATAATCACCTTTAAAATCATTTCTAAACATTTGGTCGTTTGCAAAACTTGGTTTTGCTGTTATAAGTGCAGTGTTTATTGCATCAATTGCAAAATCATCAGAAGTTTCTTTACTATATTTAATTGTTATATTTGGAATTGAATCTTGAAGTTCTCTTTCAGCTCTAAGTATTAGTCTTCCAGCTATTGTATCAAGCGGACCAATATTGGCATGACAAAAAGAATCCGTAATCGTTCTATCAATATATTTCAAAAATCTTTTAATTGCTTGAAAAGATTTTTCGTCGTCTTTTACAAAGGGATTAAGAAGCACATCTAAGTTGCCGATGTAAACCGGAAAAGACGATATTGATGGAACATGTCTATAAAGAATTATCAAATTATTTATTGCATCTTCTAAAGAAGTTGTTGGTTCAAGCTTTAGAAACTTACTACCTTGTTTTAAAAATTTTTCATAATCAGGTACAATATACCTTGGTCTATATGGTGCATGACCTTCATACAAATCGCAAATAATATCCTTATCACGTAAATCTTGAACTTCTTTTGATATATTTAGCACATCAATAGAATCTTCGGCAGCTCTCGCTAAAGTAAGAACCTTTTGTTCATAAGTAAGAATTGGATCTTTAATAATGTCTAAAATTTTATTCATTTACCTCACTCCATTAGTTAGTATTTTAACCACTCTGCCAATAATGAGGGTTTTTTAAAGTAATATACATTTACACAAATATTATTGGCAAAATTATTTGAATGTATATTCACTTTGTTAATTATATTTTAATACTAATTCACTTTTTTTTCAAACCATATATTGTAAAAAACACGAACCTATTTATTGTTAAATTAAACAAAGGGTATATGCATATGCATATACCCTAAACTTTTAAATAAATTGTAATTTAATCTAACTAAGCTACCTTTTCATTTGGATCAATTTTTTCCATTGTAAATCCAGTATAACCATAGATTACAGAAATAATAGGATTTAATATGTTAAGGAATGCGAATGGTGCATAAGCCACAGTTGCGATTCCAAGTGTACTCGACATATAAAGACCACCTGAGTTCCAAGGAACTAGTGAAGAAGTTAGAGTACCAGAGTCTTCTAATATTCTAGAAAGGTTCTTAGCTTTAAGACCTCTTTCTTTAAATACATCTTTGTACATTCTACCTGGAACAACGATTGATAAATACTGGTCACCTGCAAGAACATTCATCATAATTACTGTAATAACAGTAACTAAAACTAAAGAACCTGTAGATTTAGCATATTTAAGCATTCCATCAGCAATAGCTTTAAGCATACCTGATTTTTCCATAATACCACCAAAAGTCATTGCAATTAAAATAAGTGAAACTGTCCACATCATACCATCTAAACCACCACGAGAAAGTAATGAATCAAGTGCATCAATACCAGTAGCAGATGAGAATCCATAATGAGCTGCTCCAATAATATCTGTCATACCAGCTCCTTGAATAGTCCACGCAAAGAATGCACCAAGGAATGTACCACCAATAAGTCCTGGAATTGCAGGAATTTTAAGTACAACCATAAGTATTACAAGTGCAGGAGCTAAAAGAAGAATTGGATTTAAGTTAAACGAAGCACTTAAACCATCTAAAATTACAGTTATTGCACTAGCATCAACTGTATTTCCAGCATATTTAATACCAAGAATAGCATAAGCTACCATTGCAATTAAGTACGAAGGACCTGTTGTATAAAGCATATGTCTAATATGTTCGAAAAGTTCTGAACCTGCCATTGCAGGAGCTAAGTTTGTAGTATCAGAAAGTGGTGACATTTTATCTCCAAAATATGAACCAGAGATAATTGCTCCACCTACCATACCCATTGGCATTCCAAGTCCAGCACCAACACCAACTAATGCGATACCAACAGTACCAGCAGTAGTCCATGATGAACCTGTTGCTAGAGATACAATAGAACAAAGTATTAATGTAGCAACTAAGAATACGCTTGGAGATAATAATTTAAGTCCCCAGAATATCATAGTTGGTACAATACCTGCTAATATCCATGTACCAATAATCATACCAATAATCATAAGTATAAGTATTGCCCCCATAGACATTTTAATTGTTTCTACAATTCCTTCTTCAAGTTCTGCCCAAGGAATACCTAGACCGAACATTGCTACTGCACCAGCAACAATTGCTGCGAAAAGAATTGGAAGTTGAGGATCAGCGCCCCATAATTTCATTGCGCTAATCAGTGCTACCATTAAAGTAATAATTGGAATAAGTGCTAAACCGACTGTAGCTTGTTTTCTCTCTCTCATTTTGTTCCCCCTTAATTTATTTGGTTTTACCCTATACACATTATATAGTAATGTTTCAAAATAATTCACAAAAACTTAAAAACGTTCATAAATTGTTCATATTTTTTCGAATTTTCTAATAATTTATAAATAATTAAAATATATTATAGTTATTCAAAAACTTTCTTATGCTACCATTAGCCTCGCCCTGGGAGTAAACTCCCTATAAAAAAAGTCATATTAAAATTTCTTTAAGCAAGCTTAAAAATTTTATTAACTTGTTTATTTATTTTAAAGGTTCGCGGTACACCGGCTAATTCACATAACTCCGTTATGCTACCATTAGCCTCGCCCTGGGAGTAAACTCCCTATAAAAAAAGTCATATTAAAATTTCTTTAAGCAAGCTTAAAAATTTTAATATGACTTTTTTTGCACCGCTTAGTACTCGGAAAAAATAATGATATTATCTATGAATTTTTTTACATTTATTTTTCCACCGGTTTCTTTTTTCCCTCTTAGGTAGTCCATTTCTGCTTTTACATTTTCAAAATCAAATAAGGTATTTGAGTATCTTGTGTATACGTCGTTTAAGTAATCTTCTAGTCCTATGCTTGCTATATTTAGTAGAGATTTATTTATAGTTCTTCTAATTCTCTGCTCCATTGCTCTTGGATTTTTTGTTAGGTCTTTGCATATTTCTTGTAAATTTAGATCATAGGTTGTCTTTTTTTCTTTTATAAGGTATTCACATATTTGAAGTAAATCTTTTGCTCCTTTTTCACCAACTATACCAAGTTTCGAAAAAATAAATGTTATATTATCAACTCTTGTCTTTATTAAACTTGGCGCATTTAATGTTTTATTAAATTCAGAGTTAAAAACTCCCTTCATAATTTCAAATTTATTTTCATACTCTGATATCTTATTTATATTATCTAGTACTTTTTTTAATTCAATTTTATTTATTGGTTTATGTATATAAAAATCAATTCCACTTTCGTAGGCTTTTGAGATAAGTGTTTTTTCATCTACTTGAGAAATCATAACAATTTTAGATTTTACGCTTCTTTTTTTTATTTCTTTAACTAAATTTATTCCATCCATATCAGGCATTAATAAATCAATCAAAATAACATCTGGACTTAAAAATGGAATTTCTTCTAGTGCCACTTTACTACTAGAATTAAATCCTATTATTTCGCCTAAACATTCCTCTTCAATAATATTTTCAAGTATTCTTATTATTAATTCATCATCATCTATTAAATAGTATTTCATAATTTCTCCTCAATCATACTTTTTTACAATAATTATAATGTAAAACTAACACAAAGGATTATTTATAGCATAAAAATAGGAATTACAATTTTTATCTCAGTCCCAATTCCAATTGTTGACTCAATAAAAATTTCTCCGCCAAATTCCTTTTCTACAATATCCTTTATAATAGATAGGCCCATTCCCCTATATATATTTCCAGTGCTTTCATCAAATTTAGTAGAATATCCAGCTTTACAAATATAAGCTAAATCTTTTTTCTTGATTCCTGAACCATTATCAGTTATTCTGATTTTAAGTTTTTTATCTTCTTTATAAACTAATATTTTAATATAGTTATTAGTATATCTTTTAAAACTTTCTATTGAATTATTAAACAAGTTTCTAAATATAGACATCATATAGTAATGTTTCTTTACGTTTCTATCAAAGTGCAAAGAAACTATTATTTTACAATCATGTAGTTTAAACTTTGAATCCTTTTCATAAGTATCTTTTAATATATCTAAAATTTCAGATAAAGTAATTGAAAAATTCCCGCTGTCTTTTTCACCTAGATTTTCCATTCCTATTAAGACTCTTTGATAATTTTTTTTAACTTCATGAATATCTTTTGCAATCCTTAATGACTTTCTTTTATAATCTTCTTTGACAGAGTTTTCATACAAAGAGTAAGCATCTTTCATAACGCCCTCTATATATCCCATATTAGATTTCATAAAGTAAAGTTCAGATTTTAAATCAGAGACAATGCCTATCATTTCTTTATATTTTTCAAGTTGCTTCTCTTTATGAAATATCATCCTATAATACTCAAAAACTAAAACAACTAAGACTGCTATACTCGCTCTAATAAGGCCAACTAAGAGCAATTTATTAAATATTACAACAACATCTTCCTTTAAAGTATGAAACCTTGAAGTAATTTCTATAGCATTCGAGAAAAAATCGCATGCCCAAATTGATGAAAACCACATTATAATAGTTCTTTCATCATAGTTTCTTTTTTTCATAAGATAGTAATAAATTAATCCATAAGAAATGTCAAAAAAAGCAATATTGTAATCATTAAAAAAACCTAAAAGAAAATCACCGGTTGATATATACGTAAGCAGACTTCTAAAAAAAAGTCCAAAAGATGCAATAAAAATTGATGTTGCGATTGGACTTAATTTTCTATTGTAATAGTAAAATATCGGCAAAATAATTACTGATATAGAAATTCTAAAATTTAAAATTATCATATCAATAAAAATCTGTGAAGTTATAGCATCAAAAAGTGCAATTAAAATCATGTATTTTATATTATCTTTACTAAATGCTCTAATTAACTTTTCTTTCATTTTTTCCTCATTTACTTAAATATAGGTACGCCATTTTTAAATTCTTTTATAATAGCTAGAGATTCAAGAGTAATTCCTTTACTTCTTATAATTGAACCTCCTTCTTGAAAACCTTTTTCTATTACTATTCCAATACCAGACACTCTTGCACCAGATTGATTTACTAAATCTATAAGTCCGAGCGACGCTCTTCCATTAGCAAGAAAATCATCTAGTATCAAAATATTATCTTCTTTATTTAGAAACTTTTTCGATACTCTTACTGTATAGTTTCTAGCTTTAGTAAATGAATATACTTCAGTTTCATAAGTATCTTTGTCTAAATTTTTAGAGTCAACTTTTTTTGCAAATACAACTGGAACATCAAAATACTGAGCTGCAATTGATGCAATAGCAATACCTGAAGCTTCAATTGTCAATATTTTATTTATCTCTTTGCCATTAAATTTTTTTTTAAATTCTTTACCAATTTCATTTAGAAGTTTTATGTCTAGTTGATGATTTAAAAATTCATCAACTTTTAAAATATCTTTTCCAACTACTCTTCCTCTACTAAGAATACTTTCTTTTAATAGCTGCATTAAAGCCTCCTAAAATCAAATAGTAATATCTACAACTTCACCAAGTCCAAAATAATTTTTTATCTCAATTTTATTTCCATTTAAATCAGTTATAAAACCATTAAATACACCAAAACATGTCTTATAATCAGATTTTGAAATAAAATAATTCTTATAAACTTCAAAATTCACTTTTACTTTAAATGTTAAATCAATATTACCTTTTTCATCAACTATTTTCCAAATATTTTTACTTCTATCAAATAAAAAAGTAACTGCCGGAAGTAAATTTATTTTTTCATCGATCCAAAAACAATTTTCATTATATTTTGATGGAAAAAGAGATTGATTCTCCGTTAAATTAAAAGCAAATATACCATTTTCATTTTTCATACTTGCACTTGATTGATTCCACCAAAATTCATGTGGATAAAATGATTTTTGATCAGATGCAATCATTGAAGCATTTGAAGATAATTTATAAAAATTTTCATCAATTAGTAAACTTCCACCAACATTCATAAGTTGTCTATGAGAATACATAGCTCTATTATTCTCAAAAGGAATACAACTTATTAGCGGATTAATTAAATCCTTAGCGCCTGTTAAATTACCCTTGATATTTGTATTATTATAATTAAAAACCTCAAAATTTATCTCAACGCAGCCATTTTCAAGTTTATTAGATATTTCAAGCATTACACTTTCATCTTTATAAAATACATTGGAATTAAGAATACTTTTACCAATATCTACTCTAAAAAGAGGCTTATCAATCGAATACGTATATGTATCATCCTCTATCCTATCATATATAACAATTTGTATATTTGATGATTTTTTTAGAGAAAATAATATAATATAAATAGAAAATCTATCATCAGTAATTTGATATGAATTCCACTCTTTTAGAGCGTTATCCTTAATAAACTTTGGTGTAATGCTTCCAATCAATCCATCAGCATCTAGTGGATTAACATTTAAAATATTTTCTTTATACACACCATAATTAAATTTACCTTTTTCAACTAAACTATGCACTTTAGGACTAAATTTTGACATATAAGCCTCCCTAGTAATTATTTTACCTCTTTTGCTTTTAATGTTTCTAATGTTTTATCCATACCATAACTACTTACAAATTCATGAATTAATGATTCACTTAAATTAAAAAGTGAATATAAATTCGTTAATAATTCTTCTGATTTTTCACCATTACCACATTCCAATATCAGTTTTGATAAATAGTCCTTTTGTTTATTAAAAATTTCATCTGTATTTGGATTTTGAAATTCATAAAATTTATCATTAATAATAACTTTCATGCTTAATGTACCTCCATCATCTATTTTTAAAAATATTAAAAAATGAAAACTTATTAACACTTTTTTCTATATTAAGTTGGTCTTTTTCAGTTTTGTTTAATTTTGTATTCAATATTTCTTTATTTAAATTATTTTCTTCTGATTTATCAAACATTTTATTCTCAAGAAGCAATATTCTATCTTTATCATTATTCATAAGTACTTGAAAATTTCTAATTAATTCATCTTTTTTATCTAATTGCTTATCTTTCACATCAATTTGACTTTTAAGATATTCAATTTGTTCTTTAAGCGAAAGGATAAAGTCGCTTTCAATATTTTTACTTGTCTCTATTTTATTCTTATTATCATTCACTAATGTTTCATCAATTTCTTGCTCAAAAACAGATGTGATTTCATCATCTTCCTCAACCAATTCATCTTCCACAAAGTCATCGCTAAGTATTAAATCATCTTTAACTTTTTCATTTGCACTTAAAAATTTTCCTATACCAAGCAAAGCATCTTCTTCAATCTTTTTGAACATAAATACTCCTCCTAGGATTTAATTATATACATTGCTACCATTCCAAGTAAAAAAGTTATAATGTATGAAAATACAACAAACCAAATATTTTCTGTTAAAGAATCTTTCTTTAAAGAATGTTCAAATAATTTTTTGCTTAAATCAGTTAAAGTAAGTTTAGTAAAATTAATTTTAGTAGCACTATTTACATATTTAAAATTCACTTTATCATTTTCATTGTATTCATAATAATCATCATTAGAATAAATATAACCTTTTGCTATTAATATGTCGATATAATATACTAATTCTCTAATTTTAAGTATTTCATCAGTTTCATTTAAAAAAGAAAAATCGTCAATTTTCATTGTATCGTTAATAGTTTCTCCTATTGTTTTCAAGACCTTATACTCAAATTTTGATAAATCTTTCATAACAAATTAACCTCCATAAGTAATATTCATTTAAATCATACTTAACGAAATATCTAAGTCATTAATTATATCGCTAATATCTTCTATACCTACTGAAATCCTAATCAGGCTTTCGCTCATACCAAATTCTTTTAATTTCTCTGAGTCATACCCTCTATGAGTCATTGCAGACGGGAGTTCAATAAGCGATTCACAATCACCAAGACTTACGGCAAGTTTAAGAAGTTTTACATTATCTACTACTTTTTTAGCATCAGTTAAAGAACCATTTAGTTCAAAACTTAATACTCCTCCGAATCCATCCATTTGTTCCTTTGCTAAATTATGACCAGAAAAACTCAAAAGTCCAGGATAATAAACTTTTTTTACTTTAGGATGTTCTTCTAAATACTCAGCTAAGATCATAGCGTTTTTTTGATGTTCCCTCATTCTAACACTTAATGTTTTTAATCCTCTAAGTAGTAACCAAGCATTAAATGGACTAAGAACTCCTCCAAATTCACACATATAATCGAATTTAAGTTTCATTATGTAGTCATTATCTTTGCTTATGGCAACACCTGCTACAACATCGCCGTGCCCACAAATATATTTTGTAGCACTATGAACGACAATATCAGCACCTTGAGTAAGTGGTCTTTGAAGATAAGGTGATGCAAATGTATTATCAACTACAACTTTTATATTATGTTTATGAGCAATTTTAACAACCTTTTTTATATCAATAATAGCTAAAGTTGGATTGCAAGGTGTTTCAAAATAGATTACTTTAGTATTTTCATCTATTAAATTTTCTAAATTATTTAAATTTTCTTCATTACTCAAATCAATACATTTATAATCAATATTATACTTTGGAAGTAATTTTGTTGCAACTGTGTACGTAGAACCATAAATAGTTTTATTAATTACTATATTGTCCTTTGGCGATAAAAGAGAAAAAAGAACAGAACTAATAGCAGCCATACCAGAAGCAAACGCTACAGCTCCTTTTCCACCCTCTAAAACTGCCATTCTATTTTCAAACAATCTAAGTGTAGGGTTATTACCTCTTGTATAAACATAATCATCACTTTCAAAAGACATTACTTTTTCTACGTCATCTATTGAATCAAAAGTAAATGTTGACGTCATATAAATTGGTGAATTTAAGGCTTTTTTAGAATTGTTTTTTTCACTTGCTCCGTGTATCAAAAGTGTATTTATCTTTGCATTATTCATATCCATATTCTACCTCTGTCCATATTTATTTAGATAAAAATCTCGCATAAAATCAACATCAGTTTTACCAAGTTCTACGACTCCACCAAGTAAATTTGCAAAAATTGTGGCTTGAGCAGATTTTTCAACAACATTTACAATCTTTAATGCTTCTTTAAGAGTTGCCGCCGCACTTAAGAGTCCATGATTTGCAAGAATACAAGCGTTTCTACCTTCCAGCGCCTTAACAGCTTCAATTCCAAGTTCAGTTGATCCAGGAAGAACGTAATTAGTAACTTTAACGTCACCTCCAACAATTTGAACTAAGTCCTCAGCAGAAGCTGGAATTGGTTTTCTTGCTATAGCAAAAGCAGTAGAATAAGTAGAATGCGTATGAACAATCGCTGAAATATCACTTCTATGTTTGTAGACATTTAAATGTAGTCCCCACTCTATAGAAGGCTTTAATTCTCCATTAATTATATTTCCATCAAAATCGATTATAACTACATCTTCAATTTTAATTTTGTCGTAATCCACTCCACTAGGTGTAATTGCAAATGAATTTTCATCCTCTATTCTCATACTAATGTTACCCCAAGTACCAACAACATGAGAAAGCCTTAACATTTCAACTCCTGTTTTTATAACTTCTTCTCTAGCTCTTAAATATTTTAAGCTCATATTTCCTCCTATAATTCTAAAATTGCATTATTACAATTACATTCGTCTTGACTTAAATCACCAGACAATATTTCTATAAACATTTTTTCTAATTTAATTTTATTTTTTTCAATCGAACTTGCTATTTCATGTAAAACTATATCTTCCCCTTTTTTAAAACCTGTACACCAGTTAGTTATTATTCCAATTGCCGAATAACACATTCCAAGTTCTTTAGCTAACACAACTTCGGGTACATTCGTCATTCCAACAACATCAGCCCCCATAAAGCCATACATTTTTATTTCAGCACTTGTTTCAAATCTAGGTCCTTCTGTACATGCATATACTGCATTCCCTTTGATATTAATATCATAATCACTCGAAAATTTCATGACCTTATTTCTCAAATACGAGCAGTAAGGATCAGACATATCCGTATGTTTAACGCCATCATCACCATCAAAAAAAGTATTAATTCTATTTTTTGTAAAATCTAAAAAATCATTGATAATTACTATATCACCAATATCATAATTTTCATTTAAAGAACCTACAGCACATGTTGAATATATATGTGTAACTGATAGTTCTTTTAGAGCCATCATATTTGCCCTATAATTTATTAAATGCGGTGGAGTAGAATGCCCTTTACCATGTCTAGGTAAAAAAACTATCTCTTTATCATTATTTAATTTAATAATATTTACCTCTACTTGGCCGTAAATTGTTTTTATATTTAAAATTATTTCATTGCTATTTATTCCATAAACACCTGTTCCACCAATAATTGCAACTCTTTTTATCATTTAATCACCTATATTATTTTTAAGTTTTATTATATTTTTTTCAAATGGTGGATATATAATTCCTTTTTCAGTAACTATGCCATTAATTAAATCATTCGGAGTTACATCAAAAGCTGGATTATATACTTCCATACCTGCTGGGGCTACTACTCTTTCACCTATAATAGTAATTTCATTAGAAGGTCTTTCTTCTATAACAATTTCCCCACCACTTACGATATCGAAATCAATTGTAGTAGTCGGTGCTACAATATAAAAAGGAATATTATATTTCTCAGCAATAACAGAAAGCATAAAAGTTCCAATTTTGTTTGCGCTGTCTCCATTTAGAGCAATTCTATCTGCTCCTACTAAAATTATATCAATTTTTTTGTCTCTTATTAAAGTAGCTGCTGCAGAATCTACTATAAGTTTAGAAGGTATACCTTCTTCCATAAGTTCCCACGCTGTAAGCCTTGCTCCCTGAAGTCTTGGTCTTGTTTCATCAGCATAAACAAAAATATTTTTTTCTTGATAAAAAGCTTCTCTTATAACTCCAAGTGCTGTTCCATATCCTGCGGTAGCAAGAGCACCAGTATTACAGTGTGTTAGAATTGTATCTCCTTGATTAATTAACTTAGCACCATGTTTAGCCATTCTTTTATTTGTTTCAATATCCTCTTTATGAATTAATATTGCTTCCTTTTTTACAGCTAAAGATATATCATCATAAGATTTAGTAGAATTAGTAGAAATAACTTCTTTCATTTTATTAATCGCCCACATCAAATTCACTGCAGTTGGTCGTGAATTATTTAAAAATTCAAGTCCAATATCTATTTTTTTATTAAATTCAACTTTCGTTAAATTTTCTTTTATTAACTCATCTACTAAAAGTAAAGTTCCATAAGCTGCCGTAGCCCCAATAGCCGGTGCACCTCGTACTACCATTTCTCTAATTGCATATTCAACGTCTCTATAATTAGTGCAGGTAAAATATTCAAAAATAGTTGGTAATTTTCTTTGATCTATAAGTTTAAGCATATTATTTTCAAATATAATTGAATTAATTTCTGCCATAAAAACCTCCATATCATATTAGTTAATTCTGTCTACTAGCTCCATCGCCTTTTCATTTGCTTTATGCATAATTTCTCTTTCATTGATTGTTTCAACAATATAATTTTTCATAATAATTTTGCCATTAATTATAACATTACAAACATCAGCTGCACTTGCAGAATAAACCAAAGAAGAAATTAAATTATACCTTGGATAAAAATGTGGTTTCTCAATATCAATCATAATAATATCTGCTTTTTTTCCAACCTCTATTGTTCCAATTTCTTTTTCCCTACCAAGTGCCTTAGCACCATTTATCGTTGCCATTTTTAGCGCCTCAAATGCTGGTATATCAGTTGGTTCATTTGAAAGAGCCTTATTAATTAGAGCTGCGTAATTAATTTCTTCAAACATATTTAAATTGTTATTTGATGAAGATCCATCTGTTCCAAGTGCAACATTTACTCCATTATCAATTAATTTTTTTACTTTTGCGAAGCCATTTGCAAGTTTCATATTACTACCTGGATTATTTAAAACTGTAACATTATTTTCACTTAAAATCTTAATATCATTATCTGAAATATGAACACAATGAGCTGCCATAGTTCTATACTTAAACAAGCCTGTTTTTTCAACCTTTTCAATTGGCGACATTCCATATTCTTTGTATGAGTCTTCAACTTCTTTAGGCGATTCGCTTAAATGAATATGTATCCCCAGATCGTATTCTTCATTTCTTTTTGAAATTTCTTTTAAATATTCATTGTCACAAGTGTATGGAGCATGCGGACCCAGTTCTACCTTAATAAGACCATCCGCTTTATTATTCCAATCTTTATACAACTTAAAAGATTCATCTAATTTAGCTATTGCTTCATCGCTTCTTCCTTCTCCCGTCAGACCTCTTGATAAATTAGCCCTTATACCACTAATTTCGACAGCTTTTGCAACATCATCCATAAAAAAATACATATCATTAAAACAAGTTATACCAGATTTAATCATCTCTACAATACTTAAAAGCGAACCCCAGTAAACATCTTCTCCTTCAAGTTTCTCTTCAAGCGGCCATATTTTTTCAGTTAACCAAGGCCAAAATGGTAAATCGTCAGCATAATTTCTCATAAGAGACATTGCTATATGGGTATGTGCATTAATTAAACCTGGCATTGTTATAAAATTTTCTCCATCTATAATTTCATCTGGTATAAATTCGTCTGGAACATTTCCTATAAATGCAATTTCATCTTCAACTATTCCGATGTTTGAAATAATTATTTCTTCTTTTTTCATAGTAAGTAGTTTGGTATTCCTAATTAATATATTCATTATCTCTCCTCTCTAAATCTATTTATTTTAAATTTTATAATTTCTGGATTAAAGTAATCATTTGAATAGAGTACAGGTTTTCCAGATTTATCAAAATGTATTTGATGTAACATAATAAAAAGCTGATCAATTTTAACATCAAGTTCATTAATCATTTCCATAGACGGTCTTGTAGGCATAATATATGAAATAGCAGATTCAACATATATTCCTAGCTCTTTTTCAAGATAATAAAACATAGATTCTTCTGATATATCGTAAGGAATATGCTCGAAATATTTGACCGGCATAGTATCAATACAGTAAGAAGCTATGTTATTATCAGCTGTTCTTAGCCTCTTAAATGTAACAACTTTTTCTCCTTCTTCTAATTTTAATTTTTCAATCATATCGTCACTTGGATTCTTTACTTCTACACCAATCCACTTAGTACCTGGCATCATTCCAAATTTTCTAATAGTTTCTGTTATACTATCTAGTTTTTCAAGACCTGATTCAATTAAAGTTGGCCTTCTATTTAAAAAAGTTCCTTTACCCTTTATTTTATAGATAATTCTCTCCTGTTCAAGAAGTGCAAGAGCTTCTCTAACTGTATATCTACTTACTCCTAACATTTTTACAAGAGTCGCTTCACTTGGAAGGATTTCATCTACTTTAAAAGCACTCTTTTTTATGTGATCAAGAATTTGAATTTTAGCCTTTTGGCTTAATGATATATTTCTCTCTAAATTCATATTACCCCCATTTACCTGCTTCTTTTTCTTAAAAAATAAACTTATTTCATTATATCATAAAATAATTATTTCATTAACTAGAAAAAGTAAGTTAGAATAATCTAACTTACTTTTTCTACTACATTGTATTAAATTCACCCATATTTCGAAATTTGTTATATCTATGTTCTACTAATTCAGTTCCATTTAATTTTTTAAATCCATTTAAATCAAATAAAAGTTGTTTTTTTAATTTTTTAGCTGTATTTGCAATATTAATATGCGCGCCTTTTTCATCTTCTTCAATAATCTCATCAATAATATTAAATCCAAGCAAATCTTCTGCTGTAATTTTCATTATTTCAGATGCATATCTTGCTTTGCTAGAATCTTTCCACAATATAGTCGCAAAACCCTCTGGTGAAAGTATTGAATATATTGTATTAGTAAGCATATAAACTTTATTTCCTACACCAAGTGCTAAAGCTCCTCCGCTACCACCTTCACCTATTATTATTGAAATTACTGGAACCTTTAAATCAGCCATTTCGAATAAATTTCTGGCAATTGCTTCACCTTGACCTCTTTCTTCAGCTTCTATACCACAGTATGCTCCTGGTGTATCAATGAAACAAATTATAGGTCGATTAAATTTTTCAGCTTGCTTCATAAGTCGAAGTGATTTTCTATAGCCTTCAGGGTGAGCCATACCAAAATTTCTTTTAATATTTTCTGTAACGTTTCTCCCTTTTTGATGTCCTATAACAGTTACAGGCATTCCATCAATTTTTGCAATACCACCCACTATAGCCTTATCATCAGAAAATAAGCGGTCACCGTGAAGTTCAATAAAATCTTCAAATATAAGACTGATATATTCTAAGGTAGTCGGTCTATCTTTATGCCTTGCAAGTTCTACCTTTCTCCAAACTTTTGATACTTCATCTCTATTATGCATAGTCTAACGAATCCTCCCTATGAATAGATAGAATTAATGAAATGTTTTTTTTAAGTTTTTCTCTTTCAATAATTTTATCAATAAATCCATGTTCAAGTAAAAATTCTGATCTTTGAAATCCTTGTGGTAATTTCTGTCTAATTGTTTGTTCAATCACTCTTGGACCTGCGAAACCTATTAATGCACCAGGCTCTGCAATAATAATATCACCAAGCATTGCAAAACTTGCTGTTACACCACCAGTTGTTGGATCAGTTAAAATTGAAATATATAAATTTCCCTTTCTTGAATGTTTATTAATCGCCATAGAAGTTTTTGCCATTTGCATTAAAGAAAAAATTCCTTCTTGCATTCTAGCACCACCAGACGCTGTAAAAATAATTAACGGTAATCTGTTTTTTGTTGCATATTCAGTAATTAATGTTATTCTTTCACCAACTACACTTCCCATTGAACCCATCATAAAACTTGAATCCATTACTCCAATTGCAACCTTTGCATTATCAATTTCACATGTTCCAACTAAAACAGCTTCTGTTCTTTCACTTTTATTTTTATTTTTTTCAATTTTTTTATTATAACCATCAAAATTTAGAGGATTAATACTTTCAAGTTCCTCAAACATTTCAATAAATGAATCATTATCTGCAATATTATCTATTCTTTCAATCGGCGTTAATCTAAAATGATTTCCGCAATTAGGACAGATATATGAGTTTTTTTCTAAGTCATCGCTGTATACCATTTCTAAGCACTTTTTACATTTTATATACATTCCATCTGGTATACTAGGTTTATTTATTCTCAATTCACTATTTACATTATTTAAAGATATATAGTTTGTTTTTTTAAATAATTTTTTTAGCATTTCTCTATCCTCCTTCGAAAAAATCAAATGTAATCTTTTATAAACTCACTAACATATCCAGTAGTAAATTCTCCACTAATATATTCATTACTTGATATTAAATCATACTGAAAATCAATATTTGTTTCTACACCTTTTATAATATATTCACCAAGTGATCTCTTCATAATATTTATAGCTTCATCTCTAGTATTTGCGTGTACAATTATTTTTCCAAGCATCGAATCATAATTTGGTGGTATTTTGTAGCCAGTATAAATAGAAATATCATTTCTAACTCCATAACCACCAGGTAAATTTATATAGCTAATTTCACCTGGTGAAGGCATAAAATTTTTCTTTGGACTTTCTGCATTAATTCTACATTCAATTGCATGTCCATGTATTTTTATATTATCTTGTTTATAGTTTAAATTAATATTTGCAGCAATTTTTATTTGCTCTTTTATCAAATCAATACCTGTAATTAATTCGGTTATGGGATGTTCAACTTGTATTCTTGTATTCATCTCCATAAAATAATAATTGTTATTATTATCAAGTAAAAATTCCATGGTACCTGCACTTGTATAATTAACAAACTTAGCACCCTTTACTGCAGTATTGCCCATCAATTCTCTTAAATCCTGACCAATTATTGATGAAGGTGCTTCTTCCATCACTTTTTGATTATTTCTTTGCATCGAACAATCTCTTTCACCAAGGTGAACAATATTTCCGAAGTTATCTGCAAGTATTTGAAATTCAATGTGTTTTGGATTTACTAAGTACTTTTCCATATACATAAGGTCATCGCCAAAAGACGCTTTTGCTTCCATTCTTGCAGTATTATAAGCATTTTCTAACTCTATAGAGGTATATGCAATCCTCATACCTTTTCCCCCACCACCATTTGAAGCTTTTATAATAACAGGGAATCCAATTTCATCTGCCATTTTCTTAACTTCTTCAAAATCTTCAAGAATTTTATCGGAACCTGGAACTACTGGTACACCAGCATTTATCATCATTTCACGAGCTTTTGACTTATCACCCATATTTTCTATAACATCTGATGAGGGACCAATAAATACTATATTACATTCTTCACACATACGTACGAATTTTGGATTCTCTGATAAAAAACCAAAGCCCGGATGAATTGCATCCGCTCCTGAATTTATAGTTGCAGAAAGTATATTTTTCATATTAAGATATGAGTCACTAGCTTTATTTGATCCAATACATATAGATTCATCTGCAAGTTGTGTATGTAGTGCATTTTTATCAATTTCAGAATATACCGCTACCGTTACAATCCCCATTTCTCTACAAGCTCTTATAATCCTAACAGCAATTTCACCGCGATTTGCAATTAATATTTTTTTAAACATAATTCACCTATACTCTTTCAACTGTAAAAATTATCTGACCATATTCAAGCAAATCCTCATTTTTTGCGTTTTTTTCAATAATTTTCATATCAAATTCTGCGGTAATTTCATTCATTACTTTCATTGCCTCAACAATACATACGACATCACCTTTTTTTACTATATCTCCAAGTTTCACAAAAGCATCTTTATCAGGTGATGGCGACTCATATAAGACTCCAACAATTGGAGATTTAACTGCTTCAAAATTATTTCTTGTCTCTTTAGTAGTATTAGAGTTATCATTTACGTCATTTAAGCTTTCATCAAATTCTTTCACTTTAATCTTTTTTGATAATTTATTATCAAATTGATTTTCATAAATATCATAGTTTTCAATTTTTAAAGTAATACCATTATTACTATATTCAAAATTTTTCAAATTACAATTTACCATATGAGTCATTAATTCTTTAATATCGTTATTATTCATATTTCCTCCACTTTTATTACCTAGTACTAATATCAAGTATTATACGAAACATATTCTCTTTTGTCAACTACTCATAATACTTATTACTATCATTTAGTACTAAGCATCGGACAAATAAATTGATTTTCACTCCTAGGAGGTATTATTACACCTTTCGTTCTGTAAAATCCGCATAAAAAAAAGAGCTAAATTAATAGCTCCATCTAAAAATATAATTTAATTAATATACATTTTTCTACTTTTTTCATTTTTTAATTGTGTATTGCTTTCAACTAATCTCATAAGTTCTTGAACAAATTCTTGTTCATCCTCTGAAAGCGATTCCATAATATCTTCGATGCTTGAATCAAAAGATATTTGTTTAATAATATTGCCTTCACTATTTAAAACAAGATCTTCATAACTTATATTAAGTAAAGTAAATATATCTTCCATTTCACTTATTAACATATTCTTATCCCAAAGCAATTTTTTCTTTAATTCCTTCGCCTCAACTTCTAATTCCTTTGCTATAAAATTATAGTCAATATTATTCTCATTTATATACTCTGTAAGTTTATCTAAAATATTCATTTTTTCCTCTCTTATCTTAGTACTAATCTTAGTACAATACTTTTTCCAACTCATCCTACATTAATAAAGTATAATATAGAAAAAAATAAAGTCAATAAAATTCTTCTAATTTTTTTATTACATTATCAATATTTTTAGCTTTAAAAATATAATGTCCTTCCACTAAGTCACAACCATTTTGAGTTAAATAATCAAATTGATTTTTATTTTCTACGCCCTCAGCAATAATATAAAGTCCAAATTTTTTTGCAATTAAAATTATTGATTCAATTATCAATTTTATTGATTCATCTTGAAAATTATCAATTAACTTATTATCTATCTTAACTATACTTAAAATATTTTTATTTAAATTTGTTATCGACGTAAATCCACTTCCAAAATCATCAAGTCCAAACCTACAACCCAATCTTTTAATACGTCTAATATTAGTAATAATATCACCACTCTCATCAAGCAGTATTTTTTCGGTAATTTCAAAAACAATATTTTTGGGGTCATACTTGTATTTATCTAATAATTCTTCAAGTTTATTTATATAAATTGTATTAAGTAATTGAATATAAGAAACATTAAGATGAAGAATAAAATTTTCGTTAAACTTTGAATTCAACTTTAAAATATCAATAATGCCATTTTCAAGTGCAAAAATTCCAATAGGTAAAATCATACCATTATTTTCTGCAATTGGTATAAATTTAACTGGTTCTACTATACCAATTGTTTTAGATTCCCATCTAATAAGTGATTCAAATCCCCTTATCTTATTTTGCTTATGCGAATAAATCGGTTGATAATTAATAGTAATTTCAGAATTTTCCATTGCATTTTTCATTAATAGAGATAATTCTGCAACTTCATATATATCGTACTTTATTTCATCGTTAAAAATTTCTATGCTACTATTATGTCTATTTTTAGCTTTATTTAACGCAATATATGCATTATTCATTACTTCTAAGTAGTTTTCTTCCATATTAACAATTGTAACACCTGCTGATATTGATAAATTTACATTTCCACTTCCATAATCCACTCCATTATTTAACTGGTTATTTAGTTTTTTAAATATTTTATAACTTTCAAGTTCTGGATCTTCACAAGTAATTAATATCGCAAATTCATCTCCACCAAGTCTACTAAAGGTGAAGTCTTCATTTAAACTTGACAAGGCAAGCTCACTAGTTTCTACTAATAATTTATTACAAATTTCGAAACCGAACGTATCATTAAGTAGTTTGAAATTATCAATTCCAAATAGTAATACACCAATTTTATTATTATAACTGCTATTTCTATTATCAAATTTTTTTTCTAACTGAAAAATAAAATAATTATAATTATTCATTTTAGTTAATCTATCTTTAAATAAAACATCAACTATTTTTTCCATTAGCATATTGAATTTATGACTCATATTTTCAATCTCAATGATTTTATATTTTTTTGCCCTAATATCGTAATTTCCACTTGTAACTTCATCAAAAATTATTCCAAAAGAACTTAGTGGTTCAAGAATCATTTGAGAATTTTTATTAATAAATATTGCGCCTAAAAACAACAGTATTGTAATATAACCAACTTCAAACATTATGCTATGAAAAACTTTTGTCCTTATTTCATTTAAATCAGAATAACTTATAACTTTCCAGTTCATAGTATTTTGAATATCATAAAAGAAAAAATTAATATCATTTGATTTATAAGTATTTAAATAGCCAACATTATCAAAACCTAGGAATTTTTTTGTTGATGGCTTTATATTGTAAATGTTTTTCAATTTATACGAAGAATTATATCTTTTTATATCATTTGAGGACAAAATGTTCCCATTTTCGTCAATTATATAAGAATTTGAATATTTGTTTTCTCCAAAATTTTTCATCAAGTAATCTAGTGAATTAGAATATTTAACACCAGAAAGAGCACCAATTATTTTTTCATTTTTGTATATAGGAACAGAAAAAACAATTACATTTCTCTTATCAATTGATGACTTAATAACATTTGAAACTGTATTTTGGCCTGAAATAACTCTAGTAAAATAATTTCTTTCAACAATACTTCTTTTCCCCTTAAGATTCGATGCTAAAAAATATCCACTATTATTTGAAATATAATAGTAGTCAAATAAACTATTTTCTCCACTTAATTTCAAAATCAAATTTAGTGCATCCCTTTGGTTGGAATCATTATCATTATAATTTTTAACTAAATCCAAATTTGAAAAAACGTCTAACTCTCGCATATTTTTTTTTATCCATTCTGAATAGGCGATAGATGCATTTTTTGTAAAACTAAGATTTTTTTTATTTGAAACTTCTAAAAGATTATTGTAATAAAATTGAGTATTATATAGAATAATAAATATTGAAAATATTATTATAGTAGAACTAATATATAATAGTAATCTGTTTTTATAACTTTTAATAAACATATTTTCACCTACCTTGCTTTGTTAATTATAACAAAAAAGAACTAATAAAATAACAATTTTATTAGTTCTTTTTACTATTCTTTTAAAAATGCAGACGATACAGAATCTTCTACAGGTTCTAAATTTAAATGGTGCAATATTTTACTAGCTCTCTCTTTAGTTGAACCAGAAACGACCATATACTTAATGTTTTCAGATTTTAAAAATGTAAGAATTGCATCGTCAATTTCTTTGGCAATCTCTTCATCTTGCCATCTAACCCCATCTTTCTCATAACCAAATTCCCTTGGCAAATATAATATTGTTTCATAATTTGCAAGATCTTCAAGTGCAAGCATATATAAATCTTTAAGAATTTCAATCTCTTTTTTTGTTCTTTCTTTATCTCCAAGCATAAATCTTCCATAAATATAGGGAACAAAAGTTGCATAATCGGTAAGTGCATAATCAAATTCAGACAATTTACTTTCTAATCTTTTTTGACCTAAATAAATACCATATTGCTCTGAAATTGTTTCAATCATTCCTTTATCTCTTAAATATTCAGTCGAGTATTCAAAAGCGTAGCCAACATTTAATCCAATTATTTTCATCTCAACATATAACTGCTGAATAAGTGTTGTTTTACCACATCTTGGTCCACCAAGTACTGCAATTCTATTAGTCATATTTCACTCCATTAATCAATTAAAAACGTTTGTAAAAACGAAAGCTTTTACAAACGTAATCTATAATATTATTAAAAATGCATTAACATTGTATCATTATTATTATATAGATTCAAGAAAATTGCGAATAATAATACATAAAATAATAATAAAGTTCAGCAATCTAAATATTTTTTAAGAATGTCACCCCTAAATACATATAAATAAATAATACAACCATTCTAAGATATGGTTTTTTCTTTAATTTTTTTAAAAATGATAACTTATTTTCTAAAATATAATAAGTCATAACCAAAAATATTATTCCCGCGATTAATCTAAAATATTCCATTATTAGCTCCTTTTATGTTTTTTAATACCAATTTTTCAATGATTATTGTGATTAGTATTACAATAATTGACCACGCAAAAACTGCGCTAGTGTCAATATTTATTTTTGAATTATAAAGCATTGATCCTATACCATACTTGGGCTGACTTAAAACTTCAGCAGCTATTAAAACTTTTAAATTTAATCCAAGTCCTAAAGAAATTGAACTTATAAGAAAAGGCATTATTGATGGTATATAAATATACCTTAATATTTTTATATTTGAAACTTTATATACCATTGCCATTTCTATATATTTATTATTAATGTTTTTCATTCCTTTTAGAATATTAGTATATACAATAGGAAAAACAATTAATACACATACAAAAATAGCTGTTCCTTCCGATCCAAGCCAAATAAGTGAAAGTAATATTATTGACATAGTTGGAGTAGAACGAAGTATATTAACGAATGGTTTTAAAATTTCTTCTACATTTTCCTTAACACCGCTTAGCACTCCTAGAACAATTCCAAAAATAAATGATAAAAGAAAACTAAAGACCATTCTCCAAAGCGTAATTAAAATATTGAACAAACTATTTATATTAACAATAATATCTAAAAGTCTTTGTAAAGTTTCAAATGGTGAAGGTACTAAATAATCTTTACCTACAATCATATTAATAATTTGCCATACTAAAACAATTAATAATACAGACTTTAATTTATTTATTTTAAAAATATTACTAATTCCCGTAGAAATCTTCACTTGGCACCTTTCCTCCAATTGAATCTTTAGAATTATCAAATAAAACATTATAGTACTTGTTTAAATCATCCTTAGCTTCAAGTGCTGTTTCAAAATGTATATTAGAACGTTCAATTGATTCTTCAATCACTTTTGCAGGAAGACCTAAATCTAATGACTCGTAGTAGATTCCAGCCTCTTCTTTATTAGTATTAACCCACTCACTTGCATCTCTATATTTTTGCATAAATTTTTCAACGAATTCTTTGTTACTACTTGTAAAGGAATTTTTAACAAATATTCCGGCTTGCGGATAGCTCGAGTCACCACCCGATATGCTTTTCCATTCTTTTTGAAAATCTAAAACAATTTTTGTATTCGGTTTTTTAGATAAAATTATCGATAATACAGGCTCAGGCATAATAGATATTTTACTTTTTCCCGATAAAAACAAAGGAGCTAATTCACTTCCACCACTAACATAATTAAATTCTACATCCTTTACATTATTCTCTTTTAAAATATACTTCATTAATATATCTGGAGTAAGTCCTTTTCCTATCATAGTAATAGTTTTGCCTTCTAAATCTTTAATGCTAGTTAATTGCTCTGCACTTACTAAAAACAATGAACCCCATACATTAACACTCTTAAGTGAATAATCCACACCTTTGTTGTAAAGTTTTGCAGCTAAATTTGTTGGAAGAAGAACCATATCCGACTCTCCACTTAGAACTTTAGAAGCTAATAAATCTGTAGCTTTAATAACTTCGATATTTACATTATACCCTTCAATATCTACTCCATCTTTTATCAGTTTAACCATTGAAAGTGCAGTTGAACCTGCAGGTACAGTTATATTAACATCTACAGTTTTTACCTTAGTAGAATCATCATTCACGTCTACAGTTTTGTTATTAGTTTTATCATCTGAATTTAAATCTATTTCTTCGGATTTAGTTGCAGTACAGCCAACTATCGAAAAAATCATAATAAAAATCACTATACTAATCATAATTTTTTTCATAATATCACTCTCCAAGTATTCTATGAATTTCTTCAGTTATATTTTCAACATATTCACTATTTTTAAACCTTAATTTTTTATCTAAATCTAATTCTATCTCGCCTAAAATTTTCACAGGACTTTTAGATAAAAAAACAATCCTATCAGCTAGTAAAGAAGCTACTAATGGATCATGCGTTACAAGTATAATGGAATTTCTATTTTTGTCCCATAAGGCTGCTAATTTACCAAGTAAATCTTTCTTAAGTAGAATATCTAGAGATTTAAAAGGTTCATCCATCAGCATAATTTTAGAGTCATACGAATATGCTCTTGCAATAGAAACCCTTTGTTTCATACCCCCACTTAGTTTTTGTGGATATGAATTAATTTCTTTTTCTAAGTTCAAATCTTTTAGAATATCATTAATTTTTTTTTCTGTAAGTTTGTCATTAACAAACATAATATTCTCTTTTACATTTAACCAAGGCAATAATCTATCTTCTTGAAAAACGTAGCTTAATTTATCAGAATTAATATTAATACTTCCTTTATAATCAAGGTCAATTTTTGATAATAAGTTTAGTAATGTCGTTTTGCCACAACCCGAAGGTCCAAGAATTACTGTAATTATGTCTTTCTTTATTGATAAATTAAATTTATTAAAAATAACTTTTTCATTATAATTTTTATTTAAATTTTCTATTTCAATTATCAATTTATCCCCCATCATAAAATCAACCTATAAAAAAACTCTACAAATCAAATTCCATGCCTTCTTTTGCTATTATAACGTTTTCAGGCGTTGCCTCATCAACTTCAATAAGTTCTTTTAATTTTCTATGAAGACCATGATGTCCCAAATAAATATTTTTACTATTTGAATCAAACATTAACTTTATCCCTTTTGAATGGGAAGAGTGACCCCAACCTTCGTAACGAGGTAAATATTTTTCCTCATCAGTAAAATTAGAATCATAGTATATATTTGTCGAATTTCTAACAAATTCAATTAAAGATTCGTCAATTTCTTTTGAATGCTCAAGATCCGTAATATATGAGAATATATGATTGTCTTTTTTTACTCTATAGGCATAGTTAATTCCTGGATGGTCTGTCCTAAATTTATCAATTTCTAAATCATTAACTTTAACTGTATCATAGTCTTCAATATTATTATACTCAATGTTTGCTTTTAATTGATTAATATTCATAGGCAAAAAAGGCTCTTTAAAAAGCATTGATAAAACATCTTTAGAATTTAATCCTTGAAATCTAGGTGCATAAATAGAAATATTTAAATTAGGATTATAAAATAAAGAAAAAAAAGGCATACCAATAATATGATCATAATGATAATGAGTAATAAAAATAACAATTTTTTTAAATTTTGTAAAATCAATATCACTATGACCGAGTCCTACAATTCCAGATCCACAGTCAAAAATAACAAGAGTGTTATTGTTCATAATTGTAACAGATGATGTGTTTGAACCGTATTCTAGAAGTTCTTTTTTGCCTCCAGGGCACGATCCCATTACTCCCCACAGTTTCACTTTGTACTTCATTTAGTCACCTACTTTTTAAATTTATATACTAGCATTAGTGTTTAATTTCTATAATTTGAAACTAAAATTATGAAATCAAGTTACGATTTGTATAATTCAAAATCATCAAATAAATTTACAAGATTTTTATCAATATTATTTCTATCTGCTTCTTCATGCAAAATACTAAGTGATTTAGGTATTGGAATTGCAGGTTTATATGGTCTATCTTTTGCAGTTAATGCATCAAAAATATCTGCTACAGCTAAAATTCTTGATCTAATTTCAAGATTCTCTGCGCTGAGGCCCTTAGGATATCCTTTTCCATTTAGTTTCTCATGGTGATTACTCGCAATCATTGGAACTTTTAATAAATCTCTTGACCATGTAATTCTTTTAAGTATTTCATTTGTAAATGTTGCATGATCATTAATCATCTTTCTTTCTGAATTTGTTAAGTTGCCTTTTTGAATACTTAAGTTTTTAAATTCATATTCTGATAACAAAATTATTTTTTCTCCATTTAAATCCTCTATTTCAAGTCCATTTATTTCATTTAAGATTTCTTTTAAATCATTAGTTAAAAATCCACATTTATTAATTTTCTCTAATTTTTCTACATAAAAATCTATTTTATTTTTAATCTCGATTTCATAATCAAGTTTTGCGGAAGGCTCACTATCTATATTTTTTATTTCTTTTAGTTCTATCATAATTTTAATATATTTAAATCTAGATCTTATCGCCTCTATTTCAGGAGAATTAAGTTTATCTCTTTTCATAAGTACATATTCTTTTACACCAATCTTACCAACATCATGTAGTAATCCTGCAATATAAAGTTCCTTTAGTTCATCTTCTGAAAAAAACATGTCTTTATAAAAACCTGAATTATCAGCATTAACTCCCTTTGCAAGGTTAAGAGCATATTTTGCAACGCGGTTTGAATGACCTGCAGTTATTGGATCCCTTTGGTCAAGTGCCGTAGTAAGGGTTTTAATAGATGACTCAAGTAAATCATTAAGTTCAATAAAAAGTTCACTTCTTTCAATTAGAATAGCTGCTTGAGAAGATAAGGAACTTATTATTTTCTCTTCACTTTCTAAAAACGCAGTAACATGATTTTCATAATCAGAGTCACTAACAAATTTTATACTTGAGTCATTTTTTTTATTAATTAGCTGCATAACACCGATGACATCGTTCTTAAAATTAAGTAATGGTAATACTAACATATTTTTAGTAGAATAACCATAACTTTTATCAAACGAAGTATTATGCTTAAATCCAAGTTTCTTTTCCACTTCGCTCATCTTTTTAAAATTATATATTTTTTTTGTTACAGCGCA
Organism: Helicovermis profundi; assembly: GCF_033097505.1. Classification (NCBI taxonomy): domain Bacteria; kingdom Bacillati; phylum Bacillota; class Clostridia; order Peptostreptococcales; family Caminicellaceae; genus Helicovermis; species Helicovermis profundi. The sequence continues at coordinate 1,717,931 of NZ_AP028654.1, forward strand.
TGCACCAGCAATACTATTTTTATCAATATTCATCTCAAATTCTTTAAATGGAAATTCTTTAGAATAATTTTTAGTATATTTAAAAACAAGCATCTTTTTAGCAGGCTCTTCTTTTACAATGTATATACTTCCAGCATCACAAGAAGTAATATCCATAGACTCAAGTAAAATTAGTTCCAACAGTTTATCAATATTTTTTTCAGCTGAAAGTTTAACGCCAACATCGGTAAGTCTATCAACCATTTTTTCGTAGTAATCACAATTATTTGTATTCATAATTCCTCCCATACATTATAATTATACTACAATATCAATAAAAAACCTTTTATTATTAATAATACTCAATTAATAATATTCGAAAAAATATACATAATAATAAAGTTTTAAGTATTTTATACTATTGATATTTATTAAGGAACGCTGCTCCAACTATTCCAGCATCATTACCCATTTCTGCTAATACGAATTTTGGAGGCACAACATTTTTAAAGATTCGCTCTTTTTCAAACTCTTCTCTAATTTTTTTGAGCATAAATTCTCCCGCATGAGATACTCCACCGCCAAAAGAAATGATTTCTGGATCAATAATTACCATTAAATTAACTATTGCTTTCGCTATATACTTAGAAAATCTTTCTACAATTATATTAGCATATTCATCATTTTTTTTGGCAAAATCAAAAACGATTTTTGAAGTAATTTCTTCATTAGAATTATAGAATTTTACTAATTCACTGTTCTCTTTTTCTTTATTTTCTTCTAATAATTTACTAGCATATTTCACAATAGCACTTGCAGATGAAAACGTTTCAAAGCATCCATTTCTACCGCAATTACAGTTATAGAAATTCTCTCCTAGTACCATATGACCAATTTCTGATGCAATACCATTTGCACCAGAATAAACTTTTTTATTAATAATAAATCCTCCGCCAATTCCAGTTCCTAGTGTAATTAGGATACTTGTATCAGTATTTCTAAGACTTCCTTTAACGTATTCTGCAAGCGACGCAACTGTTGCGTCATTATCAATAAAAACAGAAGTATTTAATTCTTTTTCAATTTCTTTTTTTATATGAATTCCATGCCAATTTAAATTAACACATTCAGATACAACACCATTTTCTTTATCAACTAAACCTGGAATTCCAATCCCTATAGATTTAATTTCCGCGTGGGTTTTATCAATGATCTCTTTTATTGCTTCAATCATATCCTTGATAATTTCCGTAGCACCATTTTTGACTCTAGTTTTTTTTGTTATTCTTTCTAAAATTTCACCATCATCGTTTACAAGGCCGACTACTAAATTAGTACCACCAAGATCTATTCCAATATACATATTTTCTTCTCCTTGATTTTCATTTTTATTAAAATTATATCATAAGATATTAGCATATTTTTGTTTTAAAAACACCTATATACATACATAAAAAAAGGAAAACCATTAGATTTTCCTTTTTTATATTCAATTATTGTTAATTAAATTATACTAAAGCTTCTTTCTTAAAATTTCTCCTAGTTCTTCGTAGCCTGGTTTATTTAATAAGGCAAACATATTTTTCTTATAAGCTTCAACACCAGGTTGATTAAATGGATTTACGCCAAGTAGGTATCCGCTAATACCGCAAGCTTTCTCAAAGAAATAAAGAAGTTTTCCAAAAGTAAATACATCTAATTTTTCAAGTTCAATAATAACATTAGGTACATTACCATCATAATGTGCTAAAAGTGTGCCTTCAAAAGCCTTTTCATTTACATCGTTCATAGTTTTTGAACACAAATAATTAAGTCCATCTAGATTTGCCTCATCTTCTGATATACTCATATCAAGTCCAGTATCATTAACTTTAATTACTGTCTCCATTAAATTTCTTCGTCCATCTTGTATATATTGACCCATAGAATGTAAATCAGTAGAAAAATCGACTGCTGCTGGAAAAATACCTTTGTTATCCTTTCCTTCGCTTTCGCCAAATAATTGCTTCCACCATTCTCCAAGATAATGTAGACTTGGTTCATAATTAACCATTATTTCTGTGCTTTTTCCTCTGTTGTAAAGAATATTTCTAATCGCTGCATATTGATAACAAATATTTTCATCAATATTTTCATTCATATACTCTTCACGTGCACTAATAGCACCTTCCAATAATTTAGTGATATCAATACCACTTACTGCAATCGGAAGAAGTCCAACCGGCGTCAAAACAGAATATCTTCCACCAACATCATCAGGAATAACAAAAGTCTCATATCCTTCTTTATCAGATAGATTTTTAAGAGCACCTTTTGATGAATCTGTTGTTGCGTAAATTCTCTTTTTCGCATTTTCTTTTCCATATTTTTTTTCTAAAAGTTTTTTTAACGTCCTAAAAGCTATAGCTGGTTCTGTAGTAGTACCAGATTTTGAGATAACATTTATTGAAAAATTCTTAGTTTCTAGTACATCAATTAAATCATGCAAATATTTGCCCGATATATTATTTCCAGCGTAATAAATTTCCGGTGTTTTTCTTTGATCATTTGATAGCGAATTATAAAAGCTATGCGAAAGTGCCTCAATTGTTGCTCTTGCACCTAAATATGATCCACCAATTCCAATAACAACTAATGCATCTGAATCACTTACTATTTTTTCGCTTACACTTTTAATTCTTTCTAATTCTTTTTTGGAAACTTCTATAGGATAATCAACCCAACCAACATAATCATTTCCTAATCCACTTTTTAAGTGCAATTTATAGTGAGCAGATTTAACAAACTCTTTAAAAGAACTAATTTCTTCTTCTTTAACCATTGACTTTGAATAATTTAATTTAATCAAAATGTCACCCCTTATAATTATATTTAACACATCACCTGTATTTCCTATTTAGTATATATCCAAAAAAATCTTGCGTAAAGCTATTTTAGACATATAATTTTATTTTTATACAATTTTGTCGTATTAAACAAAATTTTTATATTTTGTTAACCTTATCTACAATTTACATGTAAATTAAGTTTTAATGTACATTTACTTATAAAGAGTATATGAATTTTTATCAAAAATTAATTTATGTTAAATATTCGTAATATTCAATCATTAAATAGTATGTGTATTTTTATGCGTTTTGTTATAAAATTATGCTATAAGAATGAAAGGATGGTGGAAGAATGTTAAAACCCGAATTGCAACTTGAAACAATGAGTGTTAAGAATTTGTCAAAAGAAAAACTTAACGAACTTCAGTCTTACATTGATACGCTTGATGATAAGCAAGGCTCATTAATCCATGTACTACATAAAGCTCAGCATCTATTTGGCTTTTTACCTAAAGAAGTTCAGCTTTTTGTAGCAAGAAGATTAGATTTACCTGCCGCTAAAGTTTTTGGTGTAGTGAGTTTTTATTCATACTTTACTCAAAAACCTGTAGGTAAACACGTTATTAGCGTTTGTATGGGAACTGCTTGTTTTGTTAAAGGCGCAGAAAACATTATTGATGTTTTTAAAGATGAACTTGGAATTAAAGTTGGAGAAACTACTGAAGATAAGATGTTTACTCTCAAAGACATAAGGTGTATTGGTGCATGTGGACTTGCTCCTGTTGTTATGATTGGCGAAAAAGTATTTGGCCATGTCAAAAAAGAAGACGTAATAGATATTATAAGTTCTTACAAAGAGGAGGAATAATATGGCGATTAAATCTTTAGATGAACTAAGAAAAATTCGTGAAGCATCTGCAAAAAAAGTTAATTTAAGAGAAACTGGAAATAGTAGTGAAGATATTATTGAAGTATTAATTGGCATGGCTACTTGTGGTATCGCAGCCGGCGCTAGAGAAACTTTAAATACTTTTATAGATGAAATAGATAAAAAAGACATAAAAAATATCCGAGTAATTCAAGTTGGATGTATGGGATATTGCCACAGCGAACCCACAGTTCAGGTTAATATACCTGGTAATTCACCAGTTCTATATGGAAATGTTGATGAAAAAATGGCTATAGACATAATAGAAAAGCATATATTGAACAATGAACTTTTAGATGAAAATATTCTAATAAAAACATTTGAGAAAGCATAAAGGAGGTAAATATGTCTAAAATCCGAAGTCATATAATGGTTTGTGGTGGAACAGGTTGCGTGTCATCTAGTAGCGAAGAAATAATTTCGTCTCTTAAAAGTGAACTTAAAAAGAATGGATATGATAAAGAAATAAAAGTTGTTAAAACTGGTTGTTTTGGATTCTGTGGTCAAGGACCTATTGTAAAAATCCACCCAGATAATGTTTTTTATGTAAAAGTAAAACCTGAAGATGCAAAAGAAATTATTGAAGAACAAATTATTAAAGGTAGAAAAGTGGAACGTCTATTATATAGTGAACCTGTAACTGATATAAAACTTGACGAATACAGCAAAATGAATTTTTACAAAAAACAATATAGAATTGCACTTAGAAACTGTGGTTTAATTAACCCAGAAGATATAAATGAGTACATAGCATTTAACGGCTATGAAGCACTTGGTAAAGTATTGACTGAAATGACTCAAGATGATGTTATTAAAGTTATTAAAGATAGTGGACTTCGAGGAAGAGGCGGCGGTGGCTTCCCTACTGGCCTTAAGTGGGAATTTACAAAACGATCTATTAATGATCAAAAATACATTATATGTAATGCTGATGAAGGTGATCCAGGCGCGTTTATGGATAGATCAATTTTAGAAGGTGATCCTCATAGTGTCCTTGAAGCTATGGCAATTGGAGCATATGCAATTGGAGCAAATCACGGTGTAATTTATATTAGAGCGGAATATCCACTTGCTATTCATAGACTTGAAATTGCTCTTAAACAAGCTAGAGAATTGGGCCTACTTGGCAACAATATATTTAGTAGTGATTTTAACTTCGATATTGAAATTAAATTTGGAGCAGGCGCTTTTGTATGCGGAGAAGAAACTGCTTTAATTCATTCAGTTGAAGGATGTAGAGGAGAACCTACGAAAAAACCTCCATACCCTGCTGAATCTGGTTACAACGGCAAGCCAACATGTGTTAATAATGTTGAAACTTTTGCAAACATTACTTCTATTATCAACAAAGGTTCAAAGTGGTTCAGTTCTATTGGCACAGAAAAATCTAAAGGAACAAAAGTTTTTGCTCTTGCTGGTAAAGTGAATAATGTAGGACTAGTTGAAGTTCCAATGGGAACAACTCTTAGAGAAATAATATACGACATCGGTGGTGGTATTACTGATGATAAAGATTTTAAAGCCGTTCAGACAGGCGGACCTTCTGGTGGCGTTATAACTAAAGCTGATTTAGATACTCCAATTGACTATGAAAGTTTAAAAAGTATAGGATCAATGATGGGTTCTGGTGGTATGATTGTTATGGACGAAGATAACTGTATGGTAAACATAGCAAAATTCTATCTTGAATTCACTCAAGATGAATCGTGTGGTAAATGTACACCTTGTAGAGTTGGAACAAAGAGAATGTATGAAATTCTTGACAGAATTACAAATGGTGAAGGTGTTCCAGAAGATATTGATAAGTTAATTGAACTTGGCAATATGATTAAAGATACTGCTCTTTGCGGACTAGGTCAAACTGCTCCTAACCCTGTTCTTAGCACATTACATTATTTTAGAGAGGAATACGAAGCTCATATTAATGACAAAAAATGTTTTACTGGCACTTGTAAAGCACTTGCGAAATATTCAATTGATCCTGAAAAATGTATTGGTTGTACTGCATGTGCTAGAAAATGCCCAGTAGATTGTATTTCAGGTTCACCAAAAGAAGTACATGTAATTGATCAAGATAAATGTATCGCGTGTGGTGCTTGTTATGACGCATGTAAATTTGATGCTGTAATTAAGCCTTAAGGAGGAAAGAATCTATGGAAATGATTAAACTTAAAATAAACGGCTTCGATGTAGAAGTCCCAAAAGGAACTACTATTCTTGAAGCGTCAAAATCAGTAAACGTTCACATTCCAACTCTTTGCCACTTAGATCTTAAAGGTTTTGGAATTGTAAACCAAGTAGCATCTTGTAGAGTTTGCGTTGTTGAAGTTGAAGGAAGACCAACCCTAGTACCATCATGTGCAGAAAAAGTTACTAATGGTATGGTTGTAACAACCGATTCAATAAGAGCAATTACTGGAAGAAGAATGGCTGTAGAACTTTTACTTTCAAATCACCCAAAAGAATGCTTAACTTGTCCAAAAAACTTAGACTGTGAACTTCAACAATTAGCACATGATTTAGGTGTTCGTGAAATTAAATGGGAAGGAGAAATGATGAATTATGTTAAAGATACTTCTTCTTTCTCACTTGTTAAAGATCCAAACAAATGTGTTATGTGTAGAAGATGTGAAACTATGTGTAATGAAGTTCAAACAGTTAACGTTCTTTCAGCAGTAAACAGAGGATTTAACACTTTTGTAGGACCAGCATTCAATATTGATATGGCTGATAGTTCTTGTACCTTCTGTGGTCAATGTGTTGCAGTCTGTCCTACTGCTGCTCTTACAGAAGTAAATAATACTCATAAAGTTTGGATGGACTTAAATAATCCCAAAAAACATGTTGTTGTTCAAGTTGCTCCTGCAGTAAGAGTTGCAATTGGCGAATTATTTGGTATGGAACCTGGAACAATTTCAACTGGTCAAATAGCAGCTGCTCTTAGAAGAATGGGATTTGATGGAATATTTGATACAGATTTTGGTGCTGACTTAACAATTATGGAAGAAGCTTCAGAACTTGTTCATAGAATTCAGCATAATGGCACACTTCCAATGCTTACAAGTTGTTGCCCAGCTTGGGTAAAATTCTTTGAACATCAATTTCCAGATATGCTTGATATTCCTTCAACATGCAGATCACCTCAAATTATGCTAGGAGCTATAGCAAAAACATATTATGCTGAAAAGAAAAAACTTGATCCTAAAAATATTTCAGTTGTATCTATTATGCCTTGCCTAGCTAAAAAAGCTGAGGCTGCTAGAACTGAATTATCTAAAGACCACAACAATAATGTTGACGTAGTTATTACTACAAGAGAATTTGCTCAAATGCTAAAAGAAGCTACTATTGATTTTTCAACATTAGGCGAAGAAGACTTCGACTCAATATTGGGTGAAAGCACTGGTGCATCAGTAATTTTTGGAACTACAGGAGGAGTTATTGAAGCTGCAGTTAGAACAGCCTATGAATGGATTACAGGAGATGAACTTAAAGATGTTGAATTCACTCAATTAAGAGGACTTGAAGGCATTAGAGAAGCAACTGTAAAAGTTGGCGATTTAGATTTAAATATTGGTATCGCTCATGGACTTGGAAATGCAAGAAAATTACTTGAAGATATTAGAGCAGGAAAATCCAAATATCATGCAATTGAGATAATGGCATGTCCTGGCGGATGTATTGGTGGAGGTGGACAACCTTACCATCATGGAGATATGGATATCATTAGAAAGCGTCAAGAAGCAATTTATCAAGAAGATAGAAATAAAACAAAAAGAAAATCACATGAAAATACTCAAATTCTTAAATTATATGAAGAGTATCTTGGAAAACCTTATGGTGACAAAGCTCACTCTCTTCTTCATACGCATTACACTGCTAAAGATAAAATATAATATTACAATTAATACTTTTAGTCCTTAGCATCTTGTAAATAAAGATTTAAAGTAAACAAAAAACATTTGAAAGATAAACTATCTTTCAAATGTTTTTTTAAAATCATACCTACACTCTCTTTTTCTTTTGATTAAGATATTGATTTAAAATATATATTGCTAAAAGTGCAACTGCAATTATTTTTAGCCCAAATTCCATTTACTCACCTCTAAAATAATATTTAATATATTAAGTTCACTTAATTATATTCTACACTATATTAGAGAAATGTAAACTTTTTTTAACAATCTTTGTACTTTTTTTATCAAAATTATGAATTATAATTCATAGTCCACCTGTTTATATCATCTTTAAATACATTAGTTAAATTTTCACTATATTCGATTAACTTATAATTTGTTAAACCCAAGCCTGTAATTTGTGGTTTTTCACTAGTTAAAAATGGGCCTGATACAGCAACATACCATTTAGAAATACTATTTTCTTCAAAATAATTAAACTTATAGTAATAAATTTTTAAATTCCCTGCTATATTTTTTTCTGAAGTTAAAACGAGATTATTTAGATTATAATCAGCCTTAATTTTTCTATAAATATCACCTTCAGAAAAAAACTTTTGTGTGTAATATTTCACCGGAAATAGTTCGTTTCTATTTATTTGTTTAAGTTTTTCAAATAAAAAAGTCCTACATTCAATTTTTTCACTTAGATTTTCAAATACATAGTAAACTCCTTCTTCTTCGTTTCCTAGCATTATTAAAGAAATTAATGCATGAGTTTTTATATTTTCATTAGAACTTTTTGTTTTTTCTTTAAGAAGTAATATAATTTCTTCATCATATAAGTATGCAAAAATATCAATTAAAATCAACAATTCATTTTCTACTTTAATTCTATTTTTGTACTCTTTGAAAGAGAACTCTAAAGAAGTTTTTTCAAGCTGAGTCCATTTTTTAAGTAATTGTTCTTTATATATTTGGTCTTTATCAATATAAAGTAATTTCTTTTCTAAATATTGATTCATTAGATCAAGAATTTGAGCAGATTTTTCAGAAAAAATAAAAGGAAGTAATTTGGGAAATATAATTTCTGAAAATATTGGTTTTTCTTTTAAATGAGTTAAAGGGATTCGATTCAATTTATCAAAATCATTGGTTAAGGAATTAATGAAAAACTTATAATTTTCATTTGTTCTAAACCAAGAAATGTAATCAAGCACTAGGCTTCTATATTTATATGATATTTTATCATAATTTTCTTTTAAGTATTTTAAATACAAAAGCGATTTATCTAATAAAACTTCATTAAAAAGAATAGTAAAATCAACGTCATCATATTTCTTTTCTAAATTACAGCTTATAATCCATTCAATAATTAATATTCCATCATTATCGCTATAATTTATATTTTTTAATTTTTTAATAAAATTATGCATTTTAGAATCATTTTTACTATCAAAATTAGTAATAATTTCTTTTAATTTATTTTCCGATGAATTATTGTAGGCAATCTTTTTTATGTAAATATATACTACAAAACAAAACAAAACAATTAATAACACTGCTAAAAAATCAACCATAATTACCTCACCTTTTCAAAAAAAAGATACCATAATGGTATCTTTAAAATATTATTTTACAACAAGAACTGGTACACTAGCATGATGTACTACTTTATCAGTAATATTCCCAAGCAAAAAATGTTTTATTGCTGAATCACTTTTATCTGGCATAATAATCATATCTACTTTTTCTTCTTCAGAAACATCAATAATAACAAGTGCAATATTACCTATATCAGATTTTATAGAACACTCAATTCCAACACTCGTAAATTTCAATTTTTCATTTTCAAGTATTTGATTCGAAATCTTAAAGGTGTCTTGCATATCAATATTATCAAAATAATTATTATACATTGTAATATTCGGAGTAATTCTTGATGCCATATTGTTACTGCTAACTACATTTAATAAGAGAATATCAGCTCCATATAATTTTGATAAATCTCTTGCATAATTAAATGTTTTTTCATTTAACCCAAGAGCATCAATTGGAACAAGTATTTTTTTCATAACACTCACCTCACTAAATATATACCCCAAATTTTTATTTTATATCTATTTTTTTTTATTTTTTTTATTTTTTGAACCAATATTTTCTCTAAAAATTTTACTTACTGATGATCTTTCCTCTTCTTTAATAGTATAAAAATATTGAAATTCTTTTCCATTATTACCTTGTACCTCAATAGATATCTTTAGTTTATTCTTTTTTTCAATATAAGAATATCTTTTTACTCTAGAAAAATCATAAAAAATACTTTTTAAAACCACACCATTTTCGCAAATGTAAAATGAACTTGTTTTATATGTCACAAAAAAGCTCACCATTACAAGTAATAAAACTCCTATTGAAGAGATAACCACTGAATTAAACTCTACTCCTCTAGCGAAAATAGATAATGGATACATTACAATAAGAACAACCACCCCAGAAAAATATAATTTTTTATTAATATGCTTTTCTATTAAAATTTTGCCTGCACTTAAAAGTGATTTACTTAAATTTTTATAATTCAAATATGTAAAAGCCGCGAGCATTACCATTGCACCTAAATTAAATACTAAATTCATCCTTATCTCCTTTGTATAATTAGGTTAGAAATATTGCTTAAGTTTCTTGCGAATATTCTTACCTAATTCATTTATATTGTTTGTGATTAAAAATAAGTTCAACCACTTAACATACTGTAATTTTTCTATTATAGTTATCTCATAAAGAGTATATGCGTCTTCTCCTTGAATGACTCATTTCTTGAGTTTATATTCGTAACAAAGCTTGCATTATTGTGAGATTCTTTGATTTAGCTGGTTGAATTTCTCTTTGATCATAAATATTATTAGAGAATTATTCGTGTCACTTACAAGGTTAATTGACTCACTAATTATTGTTACTCTTTATTATTTTAAATGGGGGTTATTTTATGTCTAACTATTACCATTTGCCTGTTGTAGGCATTGATGTTGCTGCTAATTTTTCAGTAGTTACTGCTTTAAAACCTAATGGCGACGTATTCCGTAAGAACCTTAAAATTAGCCATACACTTGGGGGCTTCAATAAACTTCTTCTTTTTCTACAAAAAATTGAAGAAGAGTTTAACGATAGTCCCAAAGTATTTTGCGAATCCACGGGAATATATCATCTTACTCTTCTTCATTTTCTTGTTAAAAATCAGATTGATATACATGTAATAAATCCTCTGATAACTAATTCTAACAAGAATTCGAACATAAGAAAAGTAAAAACTGATAAATTAGATTCTCTTTCCATCGCAAAAATTTGTAAATTTGATAATGTAAAGACTTCAACATTCACTAGTGAGGAGTTTTTACACCTTAAACTCCTAGTTCGTGAGTATTACAAAGTTGTTGATTTAAAGGCAAATTTGAAAAAAACTTTCTCAAATAATATTTATATTAACTATCCAGGACTTCAAAATGCATTTGCTAATATAACAGGTAAGACACCTTTAATATTTATTAGAAAATATCCAACACCTAAACATCTTCTTAACGCTGAGCCCAAAGTTGTTATTGAACTTCTAACAAAGTCATCAAGACGTGGTTCTAGTTGGGCTAATAATAAATATAACAAACTTATAAAAATCGCTAATAGTGCCAATATCATTGGTATTACTCCCTTGCTTTTTGAATCTAAAGTAATACGTTTTAGCGAAAGTTTTGATTTTTATACAAATCAACTTAGAAATATTGTAGATGAAATTCACCAATATATTGACAATGCCTCTTTTGGAGAAGTATTTAAACAAAATATTAATCTTCTTAAAAGTTTCAAAGGTCTTGGTGATATAACTGCAATTACTTTGTTAGTTGAAATGGGTGATATTAATAATTTTTCTAAGCCTCAACAACTTGTAGCTTTTTTCGGTGTAGATCCTAGCGTTAATCAATCTGGCAATTTTAGCGGTGATCGCAATAAAATGTCCAAACGTGGTACTGCTATAGGTAGAAGAGCTTTGTACACAGTCGCTCTTGCTTCAATACGTACAAGTAAAAATAAAAAGCCAATAAATCTTGTTTTGTATGAATATTATCACATAGCCCTTGATAAGAAAAAGAAAAAAGTTAAACTTGTAGCTGTTATGAATAAACTACTTCGCTATATTTTTTCAATACTAAAAAATCAAAAACCATATGAAGTTAGAAATCCACTCGTCCACAAAAGGATGTTTTTAGAATCTAAACTTCATAATCCTGTTGCTGCTTAATAAATATTTTTACAGTAAATAATATTGAATGTTCATTTTTACTCGAGCATTATTTAGTATGCTCATTTTTAATAAGAACTTTTTTTATTAAATTACTTGACTATTACTAGCTGGTCTTTAACTTTTCTAGTAATTATTTTCTATCGTTTTAATCATATCAAATAATATATTATTAATAGGTGTGTCATAACTATTAAGTCCACCTAATTTTATCATTTCTCCTGCAAACATTTCAACTTCAGTTTTTCTTTTAGATTCTATATCCTGAAGCATTGAAGTTTTTCCATTTGGAGCGAATGTATCAATAAAATCATGAAATAATTCAATATCCTCATCGCCTAAGTCAATCCCTAATTTATTTGCAAGTCCAATTACCTCTCTCATGGTATCATCCATTAGCTTTCTAGCATAGTAATCATTTTGAAAAACTTTATAATCAGCTCTAAGAATTGCTGAAGTTTGGTTAATTCCAACGTTTATCATGAATTTACGCCATATAACTTTCATTAAATCTTTAGGAGAATCATAAGGAATTCCAACTTCATCAAATAAATTCTTAATACCTTCTACTCTATTAGAATACACACTATTTTCTTTTTCACCAAACATTATAGTACCCAAATTTTTATAACTTATACCATTATCATTTCTAAGCGCATCAATTCCATAACATACTGAATATAGTAATTTTTCCTCACCAAGTTCTTTGGCAATTATAGCTTCACTTGATATACCATTAAGTAAAGACATTATGACCGTTTTAGAATTTACAAAAGGTTTTACTTGCTTGATAACATCACTTAAATGATGAAATTTACAAGCAATAATAATTAAATCAGCTTTTTCCATATTGTCTTCACTTGAAATAAACTTAAATTTATATTCTTTATTATTTACGATAAATTTTGAACTCTCATATTTTTCTTTACGTTTTCCATTTGCAATTACTTTAAAATTTTCATAGTCATTTTCAATAAATTTTGAGCAAAATGAAGCTCCAATTGCTCCAAGACCTATCAAATATACGCTCTTCATATTTCGCATCATTACCTCCTTATCGCCATTATACATTATTTTTGAAAGCACTCCTACATTATAACAAATATATCTTTAAATGCATTTAAACTTTTAAAGTTTAAAGCACTCTTTAAAATATAATCATATTGACATAAAGAGAAATAACCATTATAATTCATATGTGAGTAAAAATGAGAATATAAGTAAGCTAGTTTATACAAGCGAGAGTGGCGGAATGGCAGACGCGCAGGTTTGAGGGATCTGTGACCACTAGGTTGTACGGGTTCAAGTCCCGTCTCTCGCACCAATTAATAGCAGCCTAATGGCTGCTATTTTTTTTCATATACTCTAAATTGTCTATAATCTTAGTATTGGTATATCCAGAATAAAGTATTAATACATCATTTTTAAGCTCTTCTATACTAAAAGAATTATAAACAATAATATCTGATAATTCAATTTTATCGACTAATAACTTCTGAGCATTTATTCTTTTTATCGCTTCTTCTTTTTTAATATTGTCTCTTTTAACTAGCCTATCAATTTGAGTTTCTTTATCAACATATATTAACCAAGTTTCTGTTACATCATTTTCATATTTACTTTCATATAGCAAAGGACAATCAAAAAAAATAATATTTTCATTCCTATTTCTGTAATACTCAAATTCTTCATAAACTTTTTCTTTAATCCTAGGATGGGTAATCGCATTCAATAATCGTAATTTTCTATAATCACTAAATACAATCTTTCCAAGTTTTTTTCTATCCAAAGTTCCATCTTTATTAATAACTTCTTTTCCAAATGTTTCTTCAATTTCTTCTAATGATTTTTCACCTTTTTTTACAACATCACGAGCAATTTTATCTGCATCTACTATAATCGCTCCAAGTTCTTTTAGCACTTTTGATACAGTGCTTTTACCCGAAGCTATTCCTCCAGTAAGTCCTATAATTTTCAATTTCATCCCTCTTTCTTTTGCTACTTTGTATCAAACCAGCTAGTCCCCACTTTCATATCTACCAAAAGCGGAATATCAAGTTTATATGCATTTTCCATCTCATCTACTAAAATTTCTTTTACAATTTCTATTTCATCTTCACTTGTGTCAATAATAAGTTCATCGTGAACTTGAAGTATAAGTTTGGATTTTAATTTTTCTCTTTTTAATCTATTATATACATTAATCATTGCAATTTTAATTATATCAGCCGCACTTCCCTGAATTGGAGTATTCATTGCAGTCCTTTCAGCAAATGACCTTAAATTAAAGTTTTTGTGATTTATTTCAGGAATATATCTTCTTCTATTTAGTAAAGTTACTACGTATCCAATTTCCTTACATTCTTTGATTGTTGTATCCATATATTCTTTTACACCAGGATATTTTTCAAAGTATTGTTCTATATATAGCTTTGCGGTTTTTCTTGGTATTTTAAGTGTTTCACTTAAACCATAGTCACTCATACCATATACAATACCAAAATTCACTTCTTTCGCTCTACTTCTAATATCTGCTGTAATTTCATCTAAGGGAATATTAAAAACTTTTGAAGCAGTCATAGTATGAATATCTAAATTTTCTCTATAGGCAAGTAATAGGTTTTCATCTTTTGACATATGCGCTAGTACTCTTAGTTCAATTTGTGAGTAATCAGCATCTATTAATTTACAATTATTATCTGCAACAAACACTTTTCTAATTTTTCTTCCGATAGGAATCCTTACAGGAATATTTTGCATATTAGGATCACTTGAACTAAGTCTTCCTGTAACTGCAACAGTTTGATTTAAACTTGAATGAACTTTTCCAGTCTCTTTATTTATTACACTTCTTATTCCATCAACATATGTAGATTTTAATTTTGAATAAGTTCTATACTCTATTACAAGTGGTACAATAGGATGTTTTTTTTCGAGTTTTATTAAGACATCATGACTTGTAGAAAATCCTGTTTTCGTCTTTTTAATTACTGGAAGTTCAAGTGTTTCAAATAAAACCACGCCTAATTGTTTAGGTGAATTAATATTAAATTTTTCGTTAGAATAAGAGTATATTTCAGACTCAATTTCACGCAGTTTATTGGTTAAATCTTCATCAATTTCGTTTAAAACACTTTCATCAACTTTAAAGCCCTCATATTCAGTAGAAGCCAATATCTCAACTAGTGGAATTTCTACATCAATAAATAATTCACTTAAATTAAGTTCAATCAGTTTTTTATCTAATTCACAATGTACTTCAAATAGTATTCTTGAATAAACAGCACTATAATTGGATAAGTCACTAAAACTAATATCACAGTATTTTTTTGCTTTTGCACCTTTTCCAAGCAAATCTTCTTTAGACTTTATTGCCTTTGATAAATACTCCATAGCAACATCTGAAAGCTCATATTTGTTTCTGCTCGGATTAATCAAGTAATTTGCAATAAATCCATCAAACGTATGATTTTCAATGCTTATACCATATCTAAATGCTATTAAAAACTCTCTTTTTCCATTATAAGTTATCTTTTTAATATTTTCGTCTTCAAGAATTACTTTTAAATCAATAAATTTAACTTCACCCAATAAATCAACATAGTAAGTGGTATCTTTATCAGAAATTGCAAATCCAATAGCTTCATTAGTTCTAATATTAGCCTTGTCATATATTGACTTAATTGAAATTACTTTGTTTTTTTTAATTTCACTAACCATATTTGAAAGTTCATTAAGATTATTTATTAACTTAAATTCAATTTCTTCTTCTTCAACTAAATTATTGTTTATTTCATCTTCAGATGTAGTATTTGTCAAATGTAAGCTCTCTTCTTTCAAGTTTCTAATAAAAGAAGTAAATTCATATTTTTTATATAATTCAATTAATTTTTCAATATTTTTTTCTTTTATTAATAATTCATCTACATTAAATTCAAATGGTATATTTGTAACTATTGTAGCAAGTTTTTTACTAAGAAGTGCTTGTTCTTTATATTCTTCAACTAATCCTCTAATTCTCTTATTTTTTACCTTTTCTGAATTAAGTATTAAATTTTCAACCGTTGTAAATTCTAAAAGTAATTTAATAGCTGTTTTAGGTCCAACACCAGGTATTCCAGGAATATTGTCCGAAGTATCACCACTTAAGCCTTTATAATCGATAATCTGATTAGGCATCAAAGTAAATTCTTCAAAAACATCTTCTTCTCTGTATTCTTTAAGATTTGTTATCCCTCTTTTGGTGATGTAAACAGTAATATTATCATCAACTAACTGAAGTGCATCTTTGTCACCTGTAAAAATCATCACATCAAGATTTTCTCTACCACAAAGTTTTGCAACACTTCCAATTAAGTCATCAGCTTCAAAACCTTCAAGTTCCATTCTGTTAATGCCTAAATTATCTAATATTTCTTTAAGCATGTTCATTTGCGGTCTTAAATCATCAGGCATACCTTTTCTAGTTCCTTTGTAATCACTTGAAAGTTTATGCCTAAATGTTGGAGCTTTTAAATCAAATGCAACACTTACATATTTAGGACTGTGTTTATCTAGAAGTTTAAATAACATATTTAAAAATCCATACATACCATTAGTTGGAATGCCTTCTTTATTAGATAATGAAGGTATCGCAAAAAAAGCTCTATTTATTAAACTATTACCATCTATAATAATAACTTTATCTTTCATATTCACGCTCCATTTTTTATTTTCTTATTTATTCTATCATATAAAAAACTAATAATCATCTTAAAACGTTAAAAAAACGAGCTCAAAGAGCTCGCTTTTTTAACGTTTTTGTTTTTTTATTACTAATACTGATATTCTACTGTAACATTTGCTGTAACATCAATATTTTCAGCATTTATTGGTGTAGAAGCTGACAAAGCCTTTGCAGAAAAATCTGCATAAACATTTTCATTATACATTCTTCCGCCA
This sequence comes from Helicovermis profundi, assembly GCF_033097505.1. Taxonomy (NCBI): domain Bacteria; kingdom Bacillati; phylum Bacillota; class Clostridia; order Peptostreptococcales; family Caminicellaceae; genus Helicovermis; species Helicovermis profundi. The sequence continues at coordinate 1,734,794 of NZ_AP028654.1, forward strand.
TAGCTAGATTCAGTAACTGAAGAAGGTTTAATTGGTGATTCATCAAAGGTTCCCATAATCGCTTTGGCTTTACTTTCCGCAGACTTCATAGCTAAAACAAGTGCATCATTATATGCTTTTGTAGTATCCGCTACTTCAAATCTAACACTATTAATTTTATTTGCTCCATTTTTAGCAGCTACATCAATAACTTTACCTACCATATCTAAATCAGTTAATTTTACTTTTAAGGTATTATTTGCAATAACAACATCTTCTTTTTCTTCTTTATTATATAAAGTTGTTTTATAAAGACTGTAATTACTTGTAGTTAAATTTTCTTTTAATAATCCCATATCAAGAAGTGAATCCATAACAGCATTCATAAGCTTTTTATTTTCTTCTTGTGCTAAAGCTGCAACTTCATTTTGAGTTGTAACACCCACATTTACATACGCCACATCTGGTTTCATAGATATTGTTCCACTTCCTGTTACACTAACTTTATTAGCAGAAGTTTTTGTAATCTCATCCGCTGAGGAAGTAGATGTCCCTTTTATATAACCTCCTCCAAACATTAATGCTACAGCCACGATTCCTACAATACTACCAATAATTAATTTTTTCATAATATTTCTCCTTTTAATTTAAGTTTAAACTACTATAATAACCACAATATTAATCGTTTAAGTTCTTTTTCTTTTTATAATAAATATATATAAGACTTGCTATAATAGTGAGGATTATAATAATAGGTAGGTTTGAAATTGCTAAAACAATTAGTATCTGCACAAAAGTTACCATTTTATTGATATTTGTAATTAAGCCCTCTTTTGATTTTTGCCAAATACTTTTGTCAATTGGATTTACTTCTTTATTTAATTTTTCAACTTCGACAATACTAATATTAATACTCGATAAACTTACTTCTTCATCCCAATTTTTCAAATTACCCTTATACCTATTGATTTCTCCTCTAACTAATGAAAGCTCTCTCTCAACTTCAATCACATCTTTAATGTTTTTAGCCTCATTCATTATTTCTCTTAATTTTTTTTCTCTTACCTCTAAATTTGCGACTTCATTTTCATAATCTCTATACTGTGATGTTATATCGCTAGTATATATATTCTTGTTATTAACTTCTCCAAAATCACCCGCTAGATTAAAGAAATCATAAAATTTGTTTTCTGGAATTCTGATTGTAATATTACCACTTTTTAATTTTTTATCAATTGAACTAATATACTTGCCATTATCGTAAGAAGAAAAATTTTCTATATAACCATTATAATTTTTTACTATTTGATATATAGAAGTAATTGTTTTATCAAAATCCTCGACTTCAATTGAAAAATTACCATTTTTTATTATTTTTCGTCCATTAAAATTATTAGTATTTATTGATGAAGACTTAGTAGTTTTAGCACTTATAGCTTTTGAATTTTCAATATTTCCAGACCTTGTATTATTACTAAGAGTCTCCCCATCAATTGAGCTCTTAAAACTTGGAGCAGATTCTACTAACATATCCATTTCAGGAGCACTTGCCATATCCATACTCATAGGACTAGAAACCGACTCATCCATCATTAAATTCATATTATTAAGATTACTAGACATAAGAGCATTATAACTTGCAAATCCAATAATAAATGAAGCTGCTAGTGCAATAAACCCTTTTTTATGACCATTAACAAATGATTTAATATGAAATATTTTACCTTTAGAAATTACATTCTTTGATTTTTTACTTACTTTACTAGTAGTTTTCATTGTTTGATTTTTTAGCTGTATAATATTTCCGTTTTCAAGTTTTTCATTTAATTCAGATTCATAATTTTCAGGAAGTTCTTTAAGTTTTATATCTCCAAGCATTTCGTTTATTAAAACCATTTCATCAAAAAGTTCTTTACATTCTTCACTTTCTTTTAAATGCATATCTAATTCTTTCCTTTCTGAATCCGTAATATCAGCATCTATATACTTATTTATTAAATATTCGATATTTTCGTATTTCATGTTTTCCTCCTTTCCTTAAAATTCACTTACAGTTTGAAGTTCCGCCTTAAGTATTTCTCTAAGTATTTTTCGACCTCTGTTTATTCTCGATTTTATTGTCCCTATTGTTGTTTCTTCAATTTTACTTATTTCTTCATAAGAATATCCTTCAATATCTCTTAAAATTATTGCAGTTCTATTATTAATAGGTAATTTGTAAATTGCTCCATTAATCTTTTCTCTTATATCTTTTCTTTCATATTCTGTTACAGGATTATAATTATTGTCTTTTGATTCAATAACATCATAACTTTCTTCCCTCTCATCAATAGAAATAGTTTCTTTACGTCTTTTAAGTTCATCTTTACACGTATTAATAACTATTCTATAAAGCCAAGTTGAAAAAGAAGAATCCTTTTTAAATCTTTTTATATTCTTATATACTTTTATAAGTGCATCTTGTGATACATCTTTTGCATCCTCAGGATTTTTCATCATCCTAAGAGCAATATTATAAGCATAAACTTGGTAGTCTTTGATTAAAAGTTCAAAACTTTTAACATCTCCATTTATACTTTTTTCTATAAGATCCGCTTCTCTCATTTTTTCACTCCCTTCATCACTCTATATTAGTTAGACTGATTTATTTAATAAAAGTTCCATAAAAAACAAAAAAACTTAGAAAACTAATTCTAAGTTAATAATATCAAAAAAAAATTTATATTTAAATTTTTATAATGTAACGTAATTCAAAAGTAATATATATATATTAAACTACATCTAATATAGGAATAAACTTCTCTCTATTATAAGGATGAGCATATGCTTCTAGAACATTGTAATCTTTATCAATTACTAAAGTAGCGTTGTGAAGAAAATCATCTTTGAAAATAAATCTTAAATCAACTATATTAAGAATAACTGTATCCTTTTTTTCTTCATGACTAACATGAACATTGGGAGAATAATCCATAAAACATTTTCCAAGCTTTGTAGACCTAAATACATTTACAAGATTTTTATCTATTTTATTAAGTCTTTTAATTTCATTTATTTTTTTAGAAAATATATTTACATTTCCAACAATGCTTTCTTCTTTTGAACTTATAATATAGTCCCATTTATAAAATGTTTTTAAAGAAGGCAAGATAGTAATAATAGTGTCTTTCTCTAGAATATTATAGTACTTTTTAACAAAATCACAGGCTTTTGTTTTCCATATATAGCGAATATATAAATACACAGCTACTAATACTGCCGAAGTAATTAAAGTAATATTGTTTTGATTTCTGTAGAATATCAAAAATAAAGAAATTAAAGAAATAAATGGATCATAGAGTGTTAGTAAATTAAATTTTAACTTTTTATTAAATAGCATAGCACCATAGGAATTTAAAATATCCATCAAAGTATGCGACGTAGCTCCTAAAAATGAAAATAAAAAAACTAAAGGCATATTCATACCTTTAAATATAAAAGATAAAATAAAAGTAATCACAAATGAATATAAAATAAGAAATGGCAGAGAGTGACTTCTACCTCTATGATGTCTTAAATAATACATATCATCTTTAAATAACCTTATTACAACATCAATATCAGGAACAATTGAACCAACAATTGCTGCAATTGTCATAGGATTTGTTAATGAAACTGTTTGACCAGAAAAAGCTGAAACCGCCGCTCCGAGTACACCATGCGTTAATGGATCCATAAAAACTCCTTATCAATATAATAAATACTGCGCTAATCGCAAGTAAGAAAGAACACATAAAAACAATGTTATGTAAACCATTTTATCATACTTTTGCTATTTTGAAAACAATAAATAAAAAAATAGAGTTTTTTAAACTCTATTTTTTAGGTGTCTGCTTTTTCTAAAGTAAGTTGCAAAAAGTGCTGTAAGAGGTATTGCGCTAACAAGCCCAATACTACCAGCAACAGCTCTAATAATTTCAGATGCTATTAAATCCATATTCATAACTTCTATTAATTTCAAATTATATGCATTAAATAATAATATTAGATGTATAGATCCACCTGCATAGGCTAAAATTAAAGTATTTGACATAGAACCCATAATGTCACGACCAACATTTAATCCCGATTTAAGTAAATCTTTGGTTTTTATTTTCGGATGTACTTCTTCAATTTCCCACATAGCTGAAGAAATAGATACTGTAACATCCATTATGGCTCCAAGCGCTCCTATTATAATTCCTGCATATAAAATGCCTTTAAAATCAAGTTTCATATTCTTAGGCAAATATGCAAGTAATTGAGCAGATTCATTGCCGAGACCTGTAAGCGTTGCAAGATTACCCACAATAAACACCATAATTCCTGATATTATTAATCCAGTTACGGTCCCAAGAAGAGCAGAAATCATTTTTTTATTTTTCCCCATAATCAATAGTAGTGACACCACCGTTGTTATTGTACAAGTTATAGTAGAAATTATAACCGGATTGTATCCTTTTAAAATAAGTGGAATAAGAATAAAACCTATAGCAAGTCCAGTAAATACTAAAGCAAGTATTGACTTTATACCATTTTTACCACCAATCATTATTAAAAAAATCAAAAATATTGCAATCGAAAAATATATATATTTATCTCTTACTCTTTCATAAACTTGAAGATTAACGATTTTACCATCTTTGTCTTCCATCATTCTAAGTAACATTGACTGATTTTTCTTAAATATTAACTTATATGGGTTAACCATTTCTATAAGATTCTGAACGGTATATTTTTCTCCTTTATGATTTCCTGATGTTATAATAATTCTTAAATGTTGATACCTTCTATCGCTTTCAATAGGAATATCATTTCTTATTTCTTTTGTTTCATCAAGTGGAACTTCTAGTATTTTAGCTCTAATTATTTGATACTTTGGTTCTTTAGTTAACTGATTGTAGTAAGCATTACGTTTAGCATTAACATCTGTATTTGTACTATTAGAATCATCTGCAAAATTTACGAAAGAAAAAATAGATTGCATAATTATAAATAGAACCAATAAAATTATTTTTTTATTTATTTTCAAAATTTCATCCTTTCAATTAATTAACTGAATATGCCCCCTACAACTTGTAGAGGGCATATTTTTCAAATACATTTTGCTATATTTTTATTATTGTACAGGAATTACTAATTGTTGACCAGGAATAATATAATTAACATTTTTAAGTCCATTATACTCACCAATAGCCTTATAAGTTACTCCATATTTCTTTGCAATTTTCCAAAGCATATCATTCGAAACAACAGTGTATGTTGGAAGTGCTTTGATTTCAGTAACAGCTTTTGGAGTTAATGTTCCTTTCTTAGCTGCTTCAACCAAAACGTCTCTAATTGGAACATAAGTATTTACAACATTTGTAGCATTCGAGAAATCATACTTATCTCCACCACCAAACATAAAGTCATTTACTACAACAGAATAATTTTTATTATCATCAAGTGGTGTACCATCAGCTAATTTAATAGAAACAATTCTTTGTCCAAATTCTTTTGCTGGATCATAAGTAACTAATAGGCCTGAGAAAGAACCGTTAGAAACATCAGGATTAGAAATACCATGCTCAATTGCAGCTCTTAAATCCTTACCTGGAAGATCCATTGTAACTAATGCGTTATCAAAAGGCATAATTTCATACATATCACCCATTGTAATATCGCCTGCATACATATCACGTCTTAATCCGCCACCGTTTTGAATACCAACTTGCACTCCAACTTTGTTTGCCATAACTTCACAAACCCATTGACCTAATGGAGTTACATTATCATCTTTTCTATTGTTTGTAAAAGTAGCAGTAGTTTTTCCAACAACTTCTTTTAATATTGGAGCAAAGTTCTCTTCATAAGTTGCTAAAACTTTCTCTGTAGATGGATCAGGAATAATGTCATTTTTAACTTTATAAACAGCATCTACTGTTGGTTCAACATTTAAAAGTTTATTATTTGCATCTAATGTAATTGTAAGGTGTCCTAAAGCTCTACCATATTTGTATGCTTGAACAATTGCAACTCCATTAACTTTACCATAAACTGTTTTATGACTATGAGCAGAAATAATTCCGTCAAGTCCAGTTACACCATTAGCTAAAGTAACAGCAGAACCAGTAATTTCTTTAGTATCATAGTTTTGTGCTGAGTCAAGGTGAGTTACAGCAATAATAACATCAGGAGTTCCTTCAGCAGCTTTACCAGCCTTTAAGAAATCAATCCATTCTTGAGCAGCTTTTACTGGATCTCTAAACTCAAGACCAGTAACATTTTCAGCTTTTGTAAGTGTTAAAGTATCAGGATGAGCAAGTCCAATAAGACCAATTTTAACTCCATCTACTTCAATAATTTTATAAGGCTTTGCCCATTCTACTGGTTTGCCAGTGCTTGTAACATAAATATTTGAAGCTAAATAATCAAAATTACCTTCTTTAGACCATTTTGAAAGATAATCTTGACCCCAATCAAATTCATGATTACCAACAGCTGATGCAGTAGTTCCAACAGCTTTCATCATTTCATTAACAGGTTTACCATAAGTTAAGTTAGAAATTGCAGTTCCTTGGTAGTTATCTCCACCAGAAATCACAACAGTATTTGGATTTTTAGCTTTTAAATCGTTGATTTCACCAACCATTTTTGCCATACCAATGTTTTTTCCCCAACTATTTACATCTTCTGCAACATTACCATGAAAGTCATTGAATTCTACTATATCAATAGTATGTGCAGGTGCAGAGTCAGCTAAAGAAATAGCTGGAATTGCAAAAAACAGTGTAAACACCATCATAGTTGCAATAATTAAATTCAGTTGCTTAGTTCTTTTCATTTCTTTCCTCCCCGTTTTTATGTAGTATATAAAATTAACTATATATACATATAATATTATAAATATAGACATATGGCAAACAATTATTTACTTTTTTTAATAATATTTTCAACAAAATCTAGTAAATTTATATGTAATTTTCTATTGTAAATATTAGAAATTTATGTTATCATTGTTTTTGTCGTCAAGTTGTACATTTTGCATGCCGAAGTGGTGGAACTGGCAGACGCGCTGGACTCAAAATCCAGAGCCTTTCGGGGCGTGCGGGTTCGATTCCCGCCTTCGGCACCAACGAAAAACACCTTGCTCTTTAGAGTAAGGTGTTTTTCGTTTTTGTCTTAAGGTATGGATAAGAACACGCTAAAAAAAGCCAAAAACAAGTAAAATCTAAATAATAAATAAAATAATCAATTACTATTACTTCAGTTAATAACAAACGCATGGTGGGCTCCACCTTCGATTCCCGCCTTCGGCACCAAGATAAAAATACCTTGCTCATAGAGTTAGGTATTTTTATATTTTTGTTTAAGGTATGGATGAAAACACGCTAAAAAAAGCCAAAAACATGTAAAATATAAATAATAAAAAATTATGTATGTACTTTAGGAACTTTCACCATAGTACATTCTCCAATCGTAATTCAAATCATAGTTAACATTATTATTTTAGCTTTTTACCGATTATAGTGTATCGATTAGCTTAAACATTTCATTATTTTCAGGAATATCCGTCATAGAATGTCCGTAATGTACATATCTAAGAGTTCCATTTTTATCGATCAACATTTGTGCTGGCATCCTTCCTAATTTAAAAAGATTAACCTTTTGTCCATATAGCTTAATAACACTATGTTTTGCATCTGGAATACCATAAAACATATATCCTTTTTCAGCCCAAAACGAAGTGAATTTTTCTTTATTTTCAGGTCCAACTATAATTATTTCAGTTTCTTTTTTTACGAATAAATCATAATCTTGATGCAACTGCATCATATGTTTTCTACAAAATGGTCAAATAAATCCTCTATTAAAAACTATTAGAACATTCTTTTTTTCTTTAAAATTAGAAAGTTTGATTTTATTACCTTTAAAATCTTCAATTTCAAAATTTGGAGCTTCTTTATTAATTTTGATACTAGACATTTAAACCTCCTCAATATATAAAAAAATGTGCAAATTTTTTACACAGCTATATTTGCATTTTAGAATCAATTGATATGATTCTCTTGCTTGAGCACTTCTTTGAATGCTTCTTCATATTTATCAATAATATAGAAATATGTAGTATCAAAATACGTAAATCCGTTCTCAATAAATTTATCAGCTATGATTTTAGTATGTTCCAATTCAACATTATCACCAACCATTGCTAAACGCATAAATCCAAAACCAAATTTTTTAATATTTTCTCCTAAATATTTAGTGTTCATAATTTGCTTAAACTACATTAGCATCTATTTATAGGATTTAGAAGTATTATTTACTAAGCTATATACATCATCAATGCCTATCTTAACACCATCGACCATATGAATTTCTCTTTTATTTATATCGATTTTTTTAATTTTTCCACTCTTATTAATATATTCTCCACCAGATTTTGTCTTATCAGCCTTAAAGTATATAACTTCTACATCAACCTCATTTGGAAGTTGTGCATCTATTTCTTGTAGTTGATTATCAATAAGAGCTTTTCCCATTTCGTCCAATTCTTTTCTTTGATCTGTATATCTTGCTGCTTCTTTAACGGCAGAATTATGTCCAACTACAGCTGCAAATGGTGCGAATTGAGCCGCTCTATTAGATATAGTCATTTGAGGTCTTCGACTTGAAACGTGATGAGGTAAATGAAGTATATCTTCATATTTCTTTAATTCATTAGAATTTTTCTTCTTCATAATATCTTGTATGATTAATTAATAAAAATTAATCACATCTCCTTGTATAATTAGGTTAGAAATATTGCTTAAGTTTCTTGCGAATATTCTTACCTAATTCATTTATATTGTTTGTGATTAAAAATAAGTTCAACCACTTAACATACTGTAATTTTTCTATTATAGTTATCTCATAAAGAGTATATGCGTCTTCTCCTTGAATGACTCATTTCTTGAGTTTATATTCGTAACAAAGCTTGCATTATTGTGAGATTCTTTGATTTAGCTGGTTGAATTTCTCTTTGATCATAAATATTATTAGAGAATTATTCGTGTCACTTACAAGGTTAATTGACTCACTAATTATTGTTACTCTTTATTATTTTAAATGGGGGTTATTTTATGTCTAACTATTACCATTTGCCTGTTGTAGGCATTGATGTTGCTGCTAATTTTTCAGTAGTTACTGCTTTAAAACCTAATGGCGACGTATTCCGTAAGAACCTTAAAATTAGCCATACACTTGGGGGCTTCAATAAACTTCTTCTTTTTCTACAAAAAATTGAAGAAGAGTTTAACGATAGTCCCAAAGTATTTTGCGAATCCACGGGAATATATCATCTTACTCTTCTTCATTTTCTTGTTAAAAATCAGATTGATATACATGTAATAAATCCTCTGATAACTAATTCTAACAAGAATTCGAACATAAGAAAAGTAAAAACTGATAAATTAGATTCTCTTTCCATCGCAAAAATTTGTAAATTTGATAATGTAAAGACTTCAACATTCACTAGTGAGGAGTTTTTACACCTTAAACTCCTAGTTCGTGAGTATTACAAAGTTGTTGATTTAAAGGCAAATTTGAAAAAAACTTTCTCAAATAATATTTATATTAACTATCCAGGACTTCAAAATGCATTTGCTAATATAACAGGTAAGACACCTTTAATATTTATTAGAAAATATCCAACACCTAAACATCTTCTTAACGCTGAGCCCAAAGTTGTTATTGAACTTCTAACAAAGTCATCAAGACGTGGTTCTAGTTGGGCTAATAATAAATATAACAAACTTATAAAAATCGCTAATAGTGCCAATATCATTGGTATTACTCCCTTGCTTTTTGAATCTAAAGTAATACGTTTTAGCGAAAGTTTTGATTTTTATACAAATCAACTTAGAAATATTGTAGATGAAATTCACCAATATATTGACAATGCCTCTTTTGGAGAAGTATTTAAACAAAATATTAATCTTCTTAAAAGTTTCAAAGGTCTTGGTGATATAACTGCAATTACTTTGTTAGTTGAAATGGGTGATATTAATAATTTTTCTAAGCCTCAACAACTTGTAGCTTTTTTCGGTGTAGATCCTAGCGTTAATCAATCTGGCAATTTTAGCGGTGATCGCAATAAAATGTCCAAACGTGGTACTGCTATAGATAGAAGAGCTTTGTACACAGTCGCTCTTGCTTCAATACGTACAAGTAAAAATAAAAAGCCAATAAATCTTGTTTTGTATGAATATTATCACATAGCCCTTGATAAGAAAAAGAAAAAAGTTAAACTTGTAGCTGTTATGAATAAACTACTTCGCTATATTTTTTCAATACTAAAAAATCAAAAACCATATGAAGTTAGAAATCCACTCGTCCACAAAAGGATGTTTTTAGAATCTAAACTTCATAATCCTGTTGCTGCTTAATAAATATTTTTACAGTAAATAATATTGAATGTTCATTTTTACTCGAGCATTATTTAGTATGCTCATTTTTAATAAGAACTTTTTTTATTAAATTACTTGACTATTACTAGCTGGTCTTTAAAGCATCATCATTATTTTCAAGAAATTCTATACCTCCACCTGGTAAATGATAATATGTTTCATCTTTACACACTTCTTCTAAAACTAAAATTTTATCCTCTGATTTTATTAACGCTTTAACTGTATTTCTAATTGATTTCTTTATATAATCGAAAGTTATTATATCTGATTCAAAAAAACGTTCTTGAAACTCGGTTAGTGCTTGTATCTGCTCTTTACTATAGCTATTCAATTCCTTTGCTAGTACTAGTTTATCTTCATTATCATTTTTACGATTAATTATTCCAATTACTTTTCCCTCATACTCAGATAGTGGTTCGAATTCACCTAAAATATACGCATCAATTCCTTCACCATCTCCTGCAATCGTTCCTTCAATATATCCGTAATTTATTGGATAAAACAAATCATATTTTGGATGCTTTGACCCCAATGGTCTATCAATTTTTATCTTTACAGTTTGTCCTAAATATTTATTCATAATATTCCCTTTCTCAACATTTACTTCGCTCTGATTTTTGCATAACGTTCCCGCAGTTTCCGTCGTGTCCCCTCTTTGCTTCGATTCGTTTTTTAAAATCAATATCTAAGCAATTCAATTTCTCTTTAATCACTAAGGATATGAAGGGAACTGGCGTGTTATGTGCCGGTTTCAAAACTTCCATTAACTTTGTTTAACCATTCTATTCTCCTGATTGGTTTGAATAATTCCTAATACTCATTCCAGTATTTTCCCTCATATCAAATCTTTCATAAAAAGATATCTTGTCTTTATCACAAATTAAATCAATCATATATAATTTTTCTAGACTCTCTAACATTAAATTTACTAATTTACTTCCAATGCCTTGACCTTGGTAATCTGGTAGCACTTCTAACAATGGTATATATCCCGATATAAATCCGTCAGTTATTGCATATATAAATCCAACAACTCTTTGCTCTTTGTCATCTATCGCCAACCATGTGTAATTGCTATTTAACAATATTTTTTTAAGCATTTTTCCACTAGGTGGTTTTGGCCAACCTACAAAAAATCCATTGTACTCATATTTTTCGATGTTCTCTTTACTATTTACGTACTTAATCATTTAAATTTTCCTCACGATATAATTTTTAAACAAACACTCCCTAGGGTTTTGAATCTGTCACATAACGTTCCCGCAGTTACCGTCGTATCCTATTTTTGCTTCGTTTTATTTTTAAAAATCCACATCCAAGTAATTCAACATCTCTTTAGTCGCAAGGGATATGATGGGAACTGGCGTGTTATGTGCCGGTACTACATGTTTTAAAAATAATTTTTTTTTTCAATTCTTTATAAATATTCGCCCTAATAAGATATTTTTCGCGAGCAATTACTTCACTTTTTAAATACAAAGTTGACGCGTCGCATCTAAAACCCTCAGCTCAAGCCTAAATATCTTTCGTGAACATTTACTCCACTTTCTTAATTATAAAATGGCGCGTCGCATTTAAAACCTTCAACCAAAACCAAATTGTCTTTCGCGAACAATTGCTCCACTTTCTAAATACAAAGTTAGCGCGTCGCATTTAAACCTTCAACTCAAACCTAAACATCTTTCGCGAACATTTACTCTACTTTCTTAAATACAAAGTAGCACGTCGCATTTAAAACCTTCAACTCAAACCAGAATATCTTTCGCGAACATTTGCTCCACTTTCTTAAATACAAAATGGCGCGTCGCATCTGAATTATTCTTTACTTCTATATCAATATAAAACAATTATATTTTTTGATGCATAATCTAATGTAGTTCTGTCACATAACGTTCCCGCAGTTTCCGTCGTATCCTATCTTTGATTCATTATATTTTTTAAGTTCATATATATGTAAATCTCAACCCTTTTAATCACGAGGATATGAAGGGAATTGTCGTGTTAGAAGAAGTTTCTCAAATTATTTGATACTTAATACTCTTAATCTCAACGGTTTTAATACTATTACATTTAACTATTTGATCACTAAATAAAGTAAGATTACATTTTTCTGGATTTTGATCAAATAATGAACTAAAATATAACACTCCACCCAAACCTTCTGATTTTATCAATTCAGCGAAATATTGCATTGGTAAATAATCAAAAGATGATTCAACCTTAGAGAACGACCTAGAGAACATCCCACCCAATAATAAAATAAAAGACGATAGATTAAAATCCGCACTATAATCAGAAATAGCATGTTTATCTGTTAAATTTACAATCTTTATATCTTCAGTTAGTTCAAATTCAGCAATTTCTATTTTTGTTCTAGCATTTGGTCTTAATTCCGAAACTACTGTTTCAATATCCGTCGCTAAATAAAAATGATTTATTCCATAAGAATTGAATCTACCCAATGACTTTATAGTACTATTTGGCATCATCATATCTACAACTTCATATGGTTTCTGAATATCATCACGAATTCTACCACGGTAATATTTTTCGCCTTTTTTTAGTTCAAAAGTTTTATTAAAAATAACACTTTTGAGGCAATCAATGATATCTTTATCAACAAAATACCTATTTGTTGTTTTAATTGATTTGGTAAATTTTTTAAGAACTTCATATTCTCTATCCATAAATACCCACTTTTGAATATTATTACAATTTGAAAAATTTCTGCTAACGTTCCCACAGTTACCGTCGTATCCTATCTTTGCTTCATTTTATTCTTTAAAATTTATAGCAAGTAACTCGATATCTCTTTAGTCGCAAAGGATATGAAGGGAACTGGTGTGTTATAAGAAGGTGCTGCATGTTTTAACAACACATTAATTTTATCAATTGTTTAAAATATTCGCTCAAATAATTCATTTTTCGTGAGCAATTACTTCACTTTCTTAATACAAAGTTGACGCGTCGCATCTAAAACCTTCAATCTAAATTAAAATGTCTTTCGCGAACAATTGCTCTACTTTCTAAATACAAAGTTAGCGCGTCGCATTTAAAACCTTCAGCCCAAACCAAACTATATTTCGTGAGCATTTGCTCCACTTTCTTAAATGCAAAATGGCGCGTCGCATTTAAAACCTTAAACTCAAACCAAAACATCTTTCGCGAACATTTACTCTACTTTCTTAAATACAAAATGGCGCGTCGCATTTAAAACCTTCGACTCAAAACAAAATATCTTCGCGAACATTTGCTCCACTTTCTTAAATGCAAAATGGCGCGTCGCATCTGAATTATTTTTTACTTATATATCAATATAAAACAATTATATTTTTTGATGCATAATCTAATGTAGTTCTTTCTTATAACGTTCCCGCAGTTTCCGTCGTATCCCTATCTTTATTTCGTTTTATTCTTTAATCTTATATCCAAGCAAATCTCAATCCCTTTAAACATGAGGATATGAAGGGAACTGTGTGTTATGTGCCGGTACTGCATGTTTTAACAACACTTTAATTTTTTCAATTCTTTATAAACACTCGCTCAAATATGATAGTTTACGTGAGCAAATGCTTCACTTTCTTAATACAAAGTTGACGCGTCGCATCTAAAACCTTCTACTTAAAACCAAAATATCTTACGTGAACATTTACTCTACTTTCTTAATAAAGAGTTGGCGCGTCGCATTTAAAACCTTCTTAATAAAACCAAAATATCTTTCGTGAACACTTACTCCACTTTCTTAATGCAAAGTTGACGCGTCGCATTTAAAACCTTCAACTCAAACCAAAATATCTTTCGTGAACATTTACTCCATTTTCTTAATGCAAAGTTGGCGCGTCGCATTTAAAACCTTCAATTCAAACCAAAATATCTTTCGTGAACAATTACTCTACTTTCTTAATTACAAAGTGGCGCGTAGCACCTAAATTGTTTTTCACTCCTAAATCAAATAAAATTGCTATATTTTTTGTTGCATAATCTAATGTAGTTCTGTCACATAACGTTCCCGCAGTTTCCGTCGTGTCCCTATCTTTGCTTCGATTTGTTTTTTAAAATCTATATCCAAGTAATTCGGTTTCTCTTTAATCACTAGGGATATGAAGGGAACTGGCGTGTTATGTGTAGTTCTAGGAACTTATTTTATACTTTTTATAAAATAGACAATACTATAATAGCCATTCATATCTGCATTTTTTTGTCTCAGTTTCTGAATATGCATCTGAATTCTTTGGTATTTCTATTATCTCTAATAAATTGGCACCTATTAGTTCACATGTGTTTCTGGAAGGATAATTATCTGGATTACACGTTATAATAACTTTTTCAATTTTATAGTCTAACAAGACCACTTTTAACAGTTCGCAAGCCTTAACTGAATATTTATTTCCTCTGTAATTTTCATCAATACCATAACCAATATGCCCTATGTAGTTTATTATTTTTTCATTATTTCCAAATCTAAGATTTATATGACCAATGGATTTATCTGAACCATGTAGTAAAACATGAAATTTATATTCAGGACTTCTCTTTTTAACTAGATTGCCAACACTTTTACTTACCATTTTAATATCAATTTCATTACCACATATAATGTCATAATCTTTTAGTTGCATTGTCATCCCCCTATTAGATAATCAATATTTATAACTCTACTATAACTTTGTTCATAGAATTGCACATAACGTTCCCGCAATTTCCGTCGTATCCCTATCTTTGTTTCGATTTACTCTTTAAATTCAAATCCAATTTAATCACAATCTCTTTAAACACAGGGATATGAAGGAAATTGGCGTGTTATCTGACGTTATTTTTTTCAATAATCTATTTTGTATATCATATACGATATACTTTTTATATCTTATATGATATAATTAGATATGAATTGGAATATCGAATTATATACTAAGGAAAATAAAATTCCTGTTTTAGAATTTATTCAATCATTACCAGCCAAACATCAAGCAAAAATTAAACGCGAAATTGATTTGCTTGAAAAATTCGGCATAAATTTGACTTACCCACATACTAAAAAGATTGAAGGTGAAAAATATAAAGGTTTATGGGAATTACGAATCAAATTCAGTAGTGATAATACACGAATTTTCTATTTTCTACACCTTAACAAAACCTTTGTATTATTGAATGGATTTCAAAAGAAATCTAATAAAACTCCTAGTAAACATTTAAAACTAGCTAAAGACTATATGGATAACTATAACGATCGGAGGTAACTCATGCAATGGAGCAATGCAAGTAAAATTATAGCTTCTAACCCAGAAGTTAAAGCTGAACTTCTCAAAAATGAACTTGAATATAAACTCATCGAAGAAGTTATTTCAGCAAGAATTGAACACAATTTAACTCAAAAACAACTTGCTGATTTAGTTGGTACCAAACAATCTAATATTTCTAGATTTGAAAACGGTAATGCTAACCCATCTATTGAATTTCTTAAAAAGGTAGCACTAGCATTAAATAAAAAAGTTGAAATACATTTAGTTTAGACTACACAGTCTAGACTTTTTTTCTATACACTATTTTAAAAATCATGTCAGATAACGTTCCCGCAATTTCCGTCGTATCCCTACCTTTGCTTCGATTTATTTTTTAAGTTCATATCTAAGAAAATCACAAATTCTTTAGACACTACGGATATGAAGGAAACTGTCGTGTTATGTGATGTTTAGGTGGCTTTTGTGATTATTTATTGAGTTTAAGATTATTTCTAAATATTTTTTGTATCCTCCCTTAAAACTCATTCCACGAGGATGCAATGTCCAATATAGTAATCGGTTATCTTTTAAAGTAAGTTTCCATACATACTCATTTAATTCTTCTCTATTAACAATGTTACTTTCACCTATAAATTCTTCCAAACCACATCTATCGCCCCAGTTCATTACTATATAAATATCTGGATTTAATGCATATGAAAAATTACTAATGTTATCAAAAATACCTGTTTCCATTTTCAACTCATTATACTTTTTCTTGTCTATTACTTTACTCTTTTTATTCAATGTTGCCATTTTTTCTAATGCATTAGTATTTCCCCAAGCAAATGCATTCAAAGACTTATTATTGCTTTCAATATTTAAGTTAGTCTCAAAACCAAGGTAACCCATATCATTTAACCTAAATTGCATATTAAATACAAATCTCCAAAACGGAGACCTCTTACCGTTGTCACTCCACTGACCAATATGATCTGTATTAGATAAACAAACAGTAGTTTTTCCAATGTAATAATCATAATTATTCATAGCTTCTTCGATACTAATCCATCCTAAAGTGTCTATTCCGAGATAGCATATACGTAATTTTGCGTTCATGTACTCGGTACCAATACCTGGTATATGAGGTGCTGATAAATTATTTATATCTGTTATATTTGCTATATTCTTTGAGAATTTTTTTACTATAGGATTATATACTTCATATATTTTTTCAATCAATTTCCTGCCTCCTAAATTTTACATAACGTTCCCACAGTTACCGTCGTATCCATATTTTTTATTTCAATTTATACTTTAAGTTCATATATAAGTAATTAGTAATCTCTTTAAACACGAGGATATGAAGGGAACTGGTGTGTTAGAGAGCGTTTAAATCGTTTGACTCATTAATAAAACACGTGTATAATGTACGTATAGGATGAAAGTTTTTCTTTTTAGGTTTTGTTTTTATTCTAAATAATTAATTGGAGGGAATAATGAACTCTCGTTCTTATAACTCAAAAGAACTACTTAAAATACTTTTAAATGATGGATGGAAAGTTATTAGAATCAAAGGTTCTCATCACCAACTTAGACATCCTCATAAAGATGGCTTAGTTACTATTCCACATCCTAAAAAAGATTTACCTCGTAAAACTATCGAAAGTATTCTAAAACAAGCTGGTTTAAAAAAATTTAGTTAGCTTATTATAATTAATACATGAAAGTAGGTGCTACTATGTACAAAGATAGATATATTTTTCCAGCAATTTTTCATTATGCCGACGATGGCATATCTGTTGAATTTCCAGACTTAGCAGGATGTTTTTCATATGGAAGCAATGATATAGAAGCTGTTTCCAATGCCAAAGAAGCTTTAGAATTACACCTTTACGGTCTTGAAGACGATAATGAAATTATCCCTAATCCAAGCAATATTCAACACATTAAACACTCTGAGAATGAAACAATCGTGCTAATTGATGTATGGATGATATCAGTTAGAGACTATATGAAAAATAAAGCTGTTAAGAAAACTTTAACAATTCCTAAATGGTTAAACGATGTTGCTATTGAAAACAAAGTTAATTTTTCGCATTTATTACAACTCGCAATTAAAGACTATTTAGGTATTCACAAAGACTAATTTTGACCTCAATTGAGGTCTTTTTTATTTCCAGATTTTAATGCTCGCTAACGTTCCCGCAGTTTCCGTCGTAGCCTATCTTTGCTTCGATTAAATTTTTAAAATCTATATCCAAGTAACTCAATATCTCTTTAATCGCAAGGGATATGATGGGAACTGACGTGTTATCTGAAGGTGTTGCATGTTTTAAAACACATTATTTTTTTCATTCACTTAAAACATTTGATCAAACAAGTCATTTTTCGCGAGCAATTACTTCACTTTCTTAATAAAAAATTAACGCGTCGCACCTAAAACCTTCAATTCTAAATAAAATGTTTTTCGCGAACAATTGCTCTACTTTCTTAATGAAAAGTTAACGCGTCGCATTTAAAACCTTCAATCCAAACTAAAATATCTTTCGTGAACATTTACTCTACTTTCTAACTGCAAAAGTGGCGCGTCGCATTTAAAACCCTCAGCTCAATCTAAAATTTTTTTCGTGAACATTTGCTCCACTTTCTTAAATACAAATCTAGCGCGTCGCACTTAAAGAGCATAATTTAGCAAAAGTTATTTCAACCAATTATAACATTTTATCAAACAATAGTAATGTTTTTTTCTCTCTATGCCATATAAATAACTATATTTTTTGTTGCATATTATAATGTAATTCTTTCAGATAACGTTCCCGCAATTTCCGTCGTATCCCTATCTTTGTTTCGATTTATTCCTTAATTTTCATATCCAAGCAAATCGCAATCTCTTTAAACACATGGGATATGAAGGAAATTGACGTGTTACATGCAGTCTTTTTCGTTGAAAAACACGGTTCTTTTATTCCGAATTTTCATTATCTTCGTACTTCTTCTTTATCTCATCATGTAAACCTTTGAACATGTTGATATCTTCATCATCAAAATAATTCATAACTTCACTTGTCATTTTATATTCAAGATGGTAATCCTTGAACATTTGAGTATTCTTACATACATAATCTAATGAAAGTTGTATCGTTGACTCAAAAGTAGCTGCTAGATTAACTTTAATTGTCGAATCCACACTTGCACTATTTATTTCAATCAAGTATCCATCTACTTTTTCTTCAATATCTGAGCAATTCTGTTTTGCAATTACTAGATGATTGTATTGTGTGTACATAGTTGTTAGCATTTCACTACTAGGATTGAAAGTACTGTTATCAGAGAATTCTTTTAAATTTTTATCATATTCGATGCAAATGAATTCTAATTTATTAATAAGTCTAGTATTTAAAACTTTAAAATCTAACAACACTGTTGTGTATTCTTGAAATATATCTTTCTCATTTTTTATATCTTTCATTTTTTTCATTTGAGTTGTAATACTAGTCAAATTATTATTCAAGTTTTCGTTAAATAGTCGAATATTCTTTTGAATATAATGAAACTTTATGATTGATAACTTTAACTCATTGAATTCTTTTTCATCTTCTCTTTTCATTCTTCCGATATTCATATCATTTGCTATTTTCCCATTCTTATAAGCCATCAAACCTAAGAAAATTGTTCCAAAAACCTGTAATATTTTTAATATGTCATTTGATTCAATTAGAATCTGACCCTTCAAAAATCCTCTAAACAATTCAAGTATATTAACGAAATTACTTGAGCCTACAAAAACTATTAAAACTAAATAAAGTATGAAATTATTTAGTTCTTCTTTGTATATTGAATAAATCACACCAATTATACTAAAAACGCCAAAAACATAACGTATTTCGGCTAGTTTAGATTTAAGCGTCATAATCAATATACAGATTATTATAATCAAAAGCGTTATCATAAATGTTCGTACATTATTGAATTGTTTTATTTTTCTTATTTTCAATGTTTATTTACCTCCAATTTTTTAATAAAGATCAGACTTAGAAAATTATTGCATGTAACGTTCCCGCAATTTCCGTCGTATCCCTATCTTTGTTTCGATTTACTCTTTAAATTCAAATCCAATTTAATCACAATCTCTTTAAACACTGGGATATGAAGGGAATTGGCGTGTTAGCTGATGGTCGTGAGCATTCACTTTTAATTATAATTAAACCAAACTACTTATTAATAAACTTGTATATATAATTACTAATATTTAAAAGTAGCTCTAGGCTATCAACATAATCGTCCTTTTCTAAATCGTGATTAGCACCTTCAATAATTTTTAAATTCACATTTTTATTATTAGAAATCATATCAATATGCTCTTGTTTAAAACCTTCATCATTAGTTCCAACTATAACCATACTATCCGTCTTATTTATACCTTCTACACATTCAGCCCACGGAGTCAAAAAAATATGTTTTTGATTATATTTTTCAAACTCTTTTCTAATTACATTTTGAATATAAGTCCCAAGACATTTTCCAATAAAGATTAGATGCTTATACTCTTTTTTATCTAAAGCTTTTCTTACAGCTTCTTTAACTTCTTTTATTAAAAGCAAATATGTATCATTATTAAATTCAACTTTTTTATCAATTCTTTGAAAACCGTATTCAATAGCTAAAACATCATATCCAGATTGAACTGATACGTTATATGAATAATATAAAAGTGGAGCAAATGTTGTATAAGTGCCACCAGGTAATAAAACCACCAAGGTATCTTTATCTTGTATCATCAATTCATTTTTTATTTTTACACCCCCAATTTGATTTTATCTCTATAAATTCCATATATATTTTACTCCTTTGATGCCTAATATAAATATAAATCCACACAAAGTTTTTGAATTATATTCTACTTTGTTAGACTGTAAGCTAACGTTCCCGCAGTTTCCGTCGTATCCTATCTTTGATTCATTATATTTTTTAAGTTCATATATATGTAAATCTCAACCCTTTTAATCACGAGGATATGAAGGGAATTGTCGTGTTAGAAGAAGTTTCTCAAATTATTTGATACTTAATACTCTTAATCTCAACGGTTTTAATACTATTACATTTAACTATTTGATCACTAAATAAAGTAAGATTACATTTTTCTGGATTTTGATCAAATAATGAACTAAAATATAACACTCCACCCAAACCTTCTGATTTTATCAATTCAGCGAAATATTGCATTGGTAAATAATCAAAAGATGATTCAACCTTAGAGAACGACCTAGAGAACATCCCACCCAATAATAAAATAAAAGACGATAGATTAAAATCCGCACTATAATCAGAAATAGCATGTTTATCTGTTAAATTTACAATCTTTATATCTTCAGTTAGTTCAAATTCAGCAATTTCTATTTTTGTTCTAGCATTTGGTCTTAATTCCGAAACTACTGTTTCAATATCCGTCGCTAAATAAAAATGATTTATTCCATAAGAATTGAATCTACCCAATGACTTTATAGTACTATTTGGCATCATCATATCTACAACTTCATATGGTTTCTGAATATCATCACGAATTCTACCACGGTAATATTTTTCGCCTTTTTTTAGTTCAAAAGTTTTATTAAAAATAACACTTTTGAGGCAATCAATGATATCTTTATCAACAAAATACCTATTTGTTGTTTTAATTGATTTGGTAAATTTTTTAAGAACTTCATATTCTCTATCCATAAATACCCACTTTTGAATATTATTACAATTTGAAAAATTTCTGCTAACGTTCCCGCAATTTCCGTCGTATCCCTATCTTTACTTCGTTTTATCTTTTAAAACTCATATACAATTTAATCTCAAACTCTTTAAACACAAGGGATATGAAGGAAATTGATGTGTTAGACGAAGGTTTTCTACGGTATCCATTTTCCAACTATAGACTGTTCAAATGCTTCTCTTATTTCTACTATAGATGAATAACGCTCAGAAATTTTATCAGATATACCTTTATTTATAAACTCATTTAAGGTGCTATTCGGTTTTAGTTTTATCTTTTTTCTACCTGTCATTATAAAGTAAATTAAACGAGTTAAAGCAAATGTTTCATGTTCAATTTTATAATCCTTAAAATTTCCGTACATTGCTAATTTAGGGTCGTTTAATGAGCCTTTGAACTCTGTAGATAAACTAGTCAAGTTACTATTTTTTCTTTTAACCAACCCAAAATCTGAAATTTTTATAACTTCAACATCGTGGTATATCTTAAGCAATATATTTGTCGTACTTATATCTCGATGGAGTAATCCTTGACTATGAATATAGTCTAATCCTTTGAATACTTGTCTTACAAATGAAATTCGTTGACTAAATTTCACTTTGTCATTATTACTTAATATGTATTTATCCATAGTAATATCTGCATATTCCATCGTATATTCTAAATCATCAACATTAAATTTGTAAACTTCTAATACATATGGTGAATTCAATTTATTCATTTCATTAAATTCTTCTTTAAATCTAATAATTTCCTTATCCTCTAAATCTACCTTGGCTTTTTTCAAAGCAAAAGTTTTATTGTAAAATTCATCTTTATACTTATATACATTTGCATATGAACCATCACCAATCATTTTAAGTTCATACGCTTTCATTACATCGTTAACTCTAACTGTATTTTTAAGTGAAAAAATAGCTTCATATTCTTTTAAAACAATTTTTTCAAATTCCTCTGGAATTGGGCTTCCACCTGAAGAATCAAGAAATAATTTACATTTTTCAATAACAACTGAATAGTATTCCGTAATTGAAAATTCATATTCAGTGTTAATCAAAGCTCTACAGACATTTTCGTATTCATCTATTATGTGAATAAAGTCTCTACTCGGATCAGCCCAATAATGTAAATTTCTCAATGCGCTATTAATATTAGCAAAATGCCAAAATAATAGACTGTGATAGACTGAAAATAATTCTTTCATAATTAAATTTTCTATAGCTTCATAGTTAGTAGAATATAAATCTTTATTAGATAATTCTATAGAATTATTCCACTCTAATAATTTTTGCTCAATATATTTTAATCGGTCCATTTATTTCTCCTTGTAAGTTGAAATCTTTCGTCTAACGTTCCCACAGTTACCGTCGTATCCATATTTTTTATTTCAATTTATACTTTAAGTTCATATATAAGTAATTAGTAATCTCTTTAAACACGAGGATATGAAGGGAACTGGTGTGTTAGAGAGCGTTTAAATCGTTTGACTCATTAATAAAACACGTGTATAATGTACGTATAGGATGAAAGTTTTTCTTTTTAGGTTTTGTTTTTATTCTAAATAATTAATTGGAGGGAATAATGAACTCTCGTTCTTATAACTCAAAAGAACTACTTAAAATACTTTTAAATGATGGATGGAAAGTTATTAGAATCAAAGGTTCTCATCACCAACTTAGACATCCTCATAAAGATGGCTTAGTTACTATTCCACATCCTAAAAAAGATTTACCTCGTAAAACTATCGAAAGTATTCTAAAACAAGCTGGTTTAAAAAAATTTAGTTAGCTTATTATAATTAATACATGAAAGTAGGTGCTACTATGTACAAAGATAGATATATTTTTCCAGCAATTTTTCATTATGCCGACGATGGCATATCTGTTGAATTTCCAGACTTAGCAGGATGTTTTTCATATGGAAGCAATGATATAGAAGCTGTTTCCAATGCCAAAGAAGCTTTAGAATTACACCTTTACGGTCTTGAAGACGATAATGAAATTATCCCTAATCCAAGCAATATTCAACACATTAAACACTCTGAGAATGAAACAATCGTGCTAATTGATGTATGGATGATATCAGTTAGAGACTATATGAAAAATAAAGCTGTTAAGAAAACTTTAACAATTCCTAAATGGTTAAACGATGTTGCTATTGAAAACAAAGTTAATTTTTCGCATTTATTACAACTCGCAATTAAAGACTATTTAGGTATTCACAAAGACTAATTTTGACCTCAATTGAGGTCTTTTTTATTTCCAGATTTTAATGCTCGCTAACGTTCCCACAGTTACCGTCGTATCCTATCTTTGCTTCATTTTATTCTTTAAAATTTATAGCAAGTAACTCGATATCTCTTTAGTCGCAAAGGATATGAAGGGAACTGGTGTGTTATAAGAAGGTGCTGCATGTTTTAACAACACATTAATTTTATCAATTGTTTAAAATATTCGCTCAAATAATTCATTTTTCGTGAGCAATTACTTCACTTTCTTAATACAAAGTTGACGCGTCGCATCTAAAACCTTCAATCTAAATTAAAATGTCTTTCGCGAACAATTGCTCTACTTTCTAAATACAAAGTTAGCGCGTCGCATTTAAAACCTTCAGCCCAAACCAAACTATATTTCGTGAGCATTTGCTCCACTTTCTTAAATGCAAAATGGCGCGTCGCATTTAAAACCTTAAACTCAAACCAAAACATCTTTCGCGAACATTTACTCTACTTTCTTAAATACAAAATGGCGCGTCGCATTTAAAACCTTCGACTCAAAACAAAATATCTTCGCGAACATTTGCTCCACTTTCTTAAATGCAAAATGGCGCGTCGCATCTGAATTATTTTTTACTTATATATCAATATAAAACAATTATATTTTTTGATGCATAATCTAATGTAGTTCTTTCTTATAACGTTCCCGCAATTTCCGTCGTATCCCTATTTTTGTTTCGATTTGTTTTTTTAGTTCATATCCACGTAAATCGCAATCTCTTTAAACACAAGGGATATGAAGGTAATTGGCGTGTTATGTGTAGGAAAAAGCGTTAAATGTAATTCTACTTTGATAATTCTGTATAGTCTTTAATTACAGCTTCTATTCCATTGAAAATTTCTTTACCTTCAAATAGACCATTATAATTCTTATACACAAAATCTAATTCATCTATATCATCTAAGCTATCAAGATATTTAACATCAAGCTTTATCAAATTACTTAACTTAATAACAACTTTTAATATTTCAAATAATTCCTTTTCATTATATTTCTTTACTAATTCTTCTGCTTCGCCTTCGATGTGTGGTGAAACAATATCTCCGTTGTATAAAAATCCTAAATGGAGCATATTAAATTTCTTATTAAAAAATAAATTATATCCTTTATAAACCTCATTTTTTTTATTAATTAGTGTAAATATACTTCCATTAACACTAACTTCTTCAACAACATCATTTGTCACAATTGTATAACCCTTTTTAATATCTTTTGAAAAGCATTTCGATAAATCTTTGACTATTAGTTTTTCACCAACGGAATCTAATTTTGTATATAATTCTGTACTCATATTTTCTAATACCTTACAACTTTTAATAAATTCTTTTTTCATTTTTTATTCCCCCTATCATTACAATAATTTATATTTAATACATTAAACTTGTAAAAAATTTTACCATTTAATTAATCACTTGAATTTTATAATAACAATATCTAGCTTTTGCTTTCACATAACGTTCCCGCAGTTTCCGTCGTATCCCTATATTTGTTTCGATTTATTCTTTAAATTCATATACAAGCAAATCGCAAACTTTTAAACACGAGGATATGATGAAAATTGGCGTGTTATGCGATGAGCAGAGCGATTTTTTTATAAATATTCTATTAATTTTTCTGGATGAAATACTTTATTTTTTGATTTAAATTCATCCGGATGTACCAGTTTAAACTTACTTTCGACAATATCTCCAGTCATAGCTTTACCATCAAGTATTTTAGGATTAATTTCTAACTCAACATTGTATATTTGAACAATTTCATGAGCCTTCATTCCATCTATTTCAAACATGTTAGTTAAAGTCTTAAACAAAGAAAAATCCACTATTTCACAACCTATTTCTTCATTAATCTCTCTCTTTAAAGCATCATCATTATTTTCAAGAAATTCTATACCTCCACCTGGTAAATGATAGTATGTTTCATCTTTACACACTTCTTCTAAAACTAAAATTTTATCCTCTGATTTTATTAACGCTTTAACTGTATTTCTAATTGATTTCTTTATATAATCGAAAGTTATTATATCTGATTCAAAAAAACGTTCTTGAAACTCAGTTAGTGCTTGTATCTGCTCTTTACTATAGCTATTCAATTCCTTTGCTAGTACTAGTTTATCTTCATTATCATTTTTACGATTAATTATTCCAATTACTTTTCCCTCATACTCAGATAGTGGTTCGAATTCACCTAAAATATATGCATCAATTTCTTCACCATCTCCTGCAATCGTTCCTTCAATATATCCGTAATTTATTGGATAAAACAAATCATATTTTGGATGCTTTGAACCCAATGGTCTATCAATTTTTATCTTTACAGTTTGTCCTAAATATTTATTCATAATATTCCCTTTCTCAACATTTACTTCGCTCTGCTTTTTGCATAACGTTCCCGCAGTTTCCGTCGTATCCCTATATTTGTTTCGATTTATTCTTTAAATTCATATACAAGCAAATCGCAAACTTTTAAACACGAGGATATGATGAAAATTGGCGTGTTATGCGATGAGCAGAGCGATTTTTTTATAAGTATTCTATTAATTTTTCTGGATGAAATACTTTATTTTTTGATTTAAATTCATCCGGATGTACCAGTTTAAACTTACTTTCGACAATATCTCCAGTCATAGCTTTACCATCAAGTATTTTAGGATTAATTTCTAACTCAACATTGTATATTTGAACAATTTCATGAGCCTTCATTCCATCTATTTCAAACATGTTAGTTAAAGTCTTAAACAAAGAAAAATCCACTATTTCACAACCTATTTCTTCATTAATCTCTCTCTTTAAAGCATCATCATTATTTTCAAGAAATTCTATACCTCCACCTGGTAAATGATAGTATGTTTCATCTTTACACACTTCTTCTAAAACTAAAATTTTATCCTCTGATTTTATTAACGCTTTAACTGTATTTCTAATTGATTTCTTTATATAATCGAAAGTTATTATATCTGATTCAAAAAAACGTTCTTGAAACTCAGTTAGTGCTTGTATCTGCTCTTTACTATAGCTATTCAATTCCTTTGCTAGTACTAGTTTATCTTCATTATCATTTTTACGATTAATTATTCCAATTACTTTTCCCTCATACTCAGATAGTGGTTCGAATTCACCTAAAATATATGCATCAATTTCTTCACCATCTCCTGCAATCGTTCCTTCAATATATCCGTAATTTATTGGATAAAACAAATCATATTTTGGATGCTTTGAACCCAATGGTCTATCAATTTTTATCTTTACAGTTTGTCCTAAATATTTATTCATAATATTCCCTTTCTCAACATTTACTTCGCTCTGCTTTTTGCATAACGTTCCCGCAGTTACCGTCGTGTCCCCTCTTTGCTTCTATTTATTTTTTACCACCAATATCTATGTAACTCTATGTACCTTTAATCACAAGGGATATGATGGGAACTGACGTGTTATCTGCTGAGCCACAAACTAATTAATCTTACTTTTTACCACATTGATTTTTTCTCTATTTCTTATCAGTAATGTTCCAATAATTAAAGTTAATGCTCGTCCACTTAATTGTATAAAGGATATTATCCTGAAATTATTGTAAAACTGATTTCCATCATATAATTTACTCATAGTAGAGATTGAAGTAAAAGTTCGTAATATGTTAGAAGCACTAAACAAAATTACAGAAATTCCTAATATGAATAAAACAATACTTTGAATTTTTTGATAATTAATATCACTAATAATTTCTGCATCACCATTATTCTCATTTTTTAATATAATTTTTAC
This sequence comes from Helicovermis profundi, assembly GCF_033097505.1. NCBI lineage: Bacteria > Bacillati > Bacillota > Clostridia > Peptostreptococcales > Caminicellaceae > Helicovermis > Helicovermis profundi. The sequence goes on from NZ_AP028654.1 coordinate 1,762,238, forward strand.
AACTGATTCTGAGAAATACCAAAATATTAACCCAGCTATCAATAATAATAAATATTCTGAAAAAATAAGACTATTCTCTAAAATATCTTCTATCTTAATTCCATTTAAAAAACTTAAAGAAATAAAACTAACACCTTCACCCATTACTACATATATTAGATAAACACCTAATGATTTTAATGACAAATTTGCAATTCTTATAATATTCATATTTTTTTATAATTCTCCTTCTTATTTTATACTCTACATCTTTAATTGTTTTCTAATTTACAAAGTGTATTATTTCATGTTTGTGGCTTTTCAGATAACGTTCCCGCAGTTTCCGTCGTGTCCCCTCTTTACTTCGTTTTATCTTTTAAAGTTCCTATCCTAATAACTCAACCTCTCTTTAATCACAAGGGATATGAAGGGAACTGGCGTGTTATGTGCCGGTACTGCATGTTTTAACAACAATTTATTTTTTCAATTCTTTATAAACATTCGCTCTAATAAGATATTTTTCGCGAGCAATTACTTCTCTTTCTAAACACAAAGTTAACGCGTCGCATCTAAAACATTCAATCTAAACTAAAATGTCTTTCGCGAACAATTGCTCTACTTTCTAAATACAAAGTTAGCGCGTCGCATTTAAAACCTTCAACCAAAACTAAATTATCTTTCGCGAACAATTGCTCCGCTTTCTAAATACAAAGTTAACGCGTCGCACTTAAACCTTCAACTAAAACCTAAACAACTTTCGCGAACAATTACTCTACTTTATTAATTACAAAGTGGCGCGTCGCATTAAAACCTTCAGCTAAAACCAGAATATCTTTCGCGAACAATTGCTACACTTCCTTAATTACAAAATGACGCGTCGCATCTGAATTATTCTTCACTTCTATATCAATATAAAATAATTATATTTTTTGATGCATAATCTAATGCAGTTCTGTCACATAACGTTCCCGCAATTTCCGTCGTATCCCTATCTTTGCTTCGTTTTATTCTTTAAGTTCATATATATGTAAAGCGTAATCACTTTAAACACAAGGGATATGAAGGAAATTGTCGTGTTATGTGCAGTTAATTACGAATTACTGAATTGATTCTAAATAATTCAAATGCTCCAATAAATAAATCCCAGCACCGCTGAATTTTATACTTTCATCAGTATTTACGCTAGCATCACCTGGACTATCATCATCAATATCGATTTCAGCTTCTATACTACGAATTACAATTTGATACGCAATACATTTTTCTGCTGTTAGCTCTAAACTATTATCCACATTAATTTCTTTCTCTTTGCAATAATTCTTAAAACCTCTATACAAATCAAACCAAACTATTTTACTATTACGTCTTCTAATATCCCTATAATAGTAAAAATAATTCTTAATAATTATTAAGTTATCAATGTCAAAATCATTAAATGATTGTAGTGCATTTATACATATCAAATCCTTATAATCAAACTCTTCGTCAGAGTTTATTCTCCTATTAAATATCAAACCAATTAAAAACGATGATTTAGTTGAATTGGAATTTATTGCTTTATTCACACTATCAGTCACATATTCTGCTCTTTTCTCATCTTTTATGTAATCATATAACCTATTAAGTTGTTTCTCAGTTGGCTCATTACATGCATTAAATCCCTTCAAAAAATGTGCTAATCTCTTTTTTACTATATAATTACGACCATTATTTAGTAATTTAACAATTTTAAAGGCATCACTAAATCCTTCTAATAAATCTTCATCTATCAAGCTATCTTTGCTTTCCATAAATGATGCTATTCTATCATTCATTGCATCAAAAATATTTTTAGATTTTATAACTTCAAAGTTTGTACCTTTATCGTCCATTTATATTTTCTCCTATCATATCAAGTAATTAATTTCACATAACGTTCCCGCAGTTACCGTCGTATCCAATCTTTGCTTCGTTTTATTTTTTAAAGTTCCTATCCTAGTAACTCAACATCTCTTTAATCACAAAGGATATGAAGGGAACTGGCGTGTTATCGGTAGGTACTGCATGTTTTGACAACACATTAATTTTTTCAATCATTTAAAACATTCGCTCTAACAAGATATTTTTCGCGAGCAATTATTTCACTTTCTTGATACAAAGTTAGCGCGTCGCATTTAAAACCTTAAGCCCAAATCAAAATATCTTTCGTGAGCATTTGATCCACTTTCTTAAATGCAAAATAGCGCGTCGCATTTAAAACTTTAAACTCAAATCAAAACATCTTTCGCGAACAATTACTCTACTTTCTTAATTACTAAGTGGCGCGTCGCATTTAAAACCTTCAACTAAAACCAGAATATCTTTCGCGAACATTTGCTCCACTTTCTTAAATGCAAAATGGCGCGTCGCATCTGAATTATTCTTTACTTCTATATCAATATAAAACAACTATATTTTTTGATGCATAATATAATGTAGTTCTTTCCGATAACGTTCCCGCAGTTTCCGTCGTATCCTACATTTACTTCATTTTATCTTTTAAATTCATATCTAAGCAAATCACAATCTTCTCAACCTCAAGGATATGAAGGATACTGACGTGTTATGCGCTGGCATTTCACGACTTCAACTTAATTTCCTTTTTATTTTATACTCGAATTGAAGCTGATTTGGACAATATTTGTTATTTTCATCAATCACTTTTTTTGATGTCAACTCAAATCCAAGTTTTTTATGTAAATTTATAGACTCAATATTAAATTTGCTTACATGAGCAATTATAATCTCACATTTTTCACCTTCAAGATGTCTAATCAATCCTTTAATTAAAGTTGTACTGTAACCACAATTTCTATAATCAACTGCTGTTTCTAAAGCTTCTTCAAACCATATTAATTCACTCATCTTTATTGCTCTTACTCCACTTACATATTTATTATCTTTATCTATAACTGCAATAAACTGTGAGTCATTTGGAGATGACATAAACGATTCAATGAAATTATAATAATCAGATTTAAATTTTTCATGCGCTTTCTTTTTCTCATATTCATTTTCTTTATCAATTTTACTTAAATAGGAATCTTCAAATATTTCATATGTAGATTCTTTATAAGTAAATTCCATTAGTTGTTCAACTAATTCTTGATTAAAATCTTTGTAATTTAATACTTTAAACATAAACTCACCTTCTTTTATTCATAATACAGTGACATGCTTGCGCTTAACGTTCCCGCAATTTCCGTCGTATCCCTATCTTTGTTTCGATTTACTCTTTAAATTCAAATCCAATTTAATCACAATCTCTTTAAACACTGGGATATGAAGGGAATTGGCGTGTTAGCTGATGGTCGTGAGCATTCACTTTTAATTATAATTAAACCAAACTACTTATTAATAAACTTGTATATATAATTACTAATATTTAAAAGTAGCTCTAGGCTATCAACATAATCGTCCTTTTCTAAATCGTGATTAGCACCTTCAATAATTTTTAAATTCACATTTTTATTATTAGAAATCATATCAATATGCTCTTGTTTAAAACCTTCATCATTAGTTCCAACTATAACCATACTATCCGTCTTATTTATACCTTCTACACATTCAGCCCACGGAGTCAAAAAAATATGTTTTTGATTATATTTTTCAAACTCTTTTCTAATTACATTTTGAATATAAGTCCCAAGACATTTTCCAATAAAGATTAGATGCTTATACTCTTTTTTATCTAAAGCTTTTCTTACAGCTTCTTTAACTTCTTTTATTAAAAGCAAATATGTATCATTATTAAATTCAACTTTTTTATCAATTCTTTGAAAACCGTATTCAATAGCTAAAACATCATATCCAGATTGAACTGATACGTTATATGAATAATATAAAAGTGGAGCAAATGTTGTATAAGTGCCACCAGGTAATAAAACCACCAAGGTATCTTTATCTTGTATCATCAATTCATTTTTTATTTTTACACCCCCAATTTGATTTTATCTCTATAAATTCCATATATATTTTACTCCTTTGATGCCTAATATAAATATAAATCCACACAAAGTTTTTGAATTATATTCTACTTTGTTAGACTGTAAGCTAACGTTCCCACAGTTACCGTCGTATCCTATCTTTGCTTCATTTTATTCTTTAAAATTTATAGCAAGTAACTCGATATCTCTTTAGTCGCAAAGGATATGAAGGGAACTGGTGTGTTATAAGAAGGTGCTGCATGTTTTAACAACACATTAATTTTATCAATTGTTTAAAATATTCGCTCAAATAATTCATTTTTCGTGAGCAATTACTTCACTTTCTTAATACAAAGTTGACGCGTCGCATCTAAAACCTTCAATCTAAATTAAAATGTCTTTCGCGAACAATTGCTCTACTTTCTAAATACAAAGTTAGCGCGTCGCATTTAAAACCTTCAGCCCAAACCAAACTATATTTCGTGAGCATTTGCTCCACTTTCTTAAATGCAAAATGGCGCGTCGCATTTAAAACCTTAAACTCAAACCAAAACATCTTTCGCGAACATTTACTCTACTTTCTTAAATACAAAATGGCGCGTCGCATTTAAAACCTTCGACTCAAAACAAAATATCTTCGCGAACATTTGCTCCACTTTCTTAAATGCAAAATGGCGCGTCGCATCTGAATTATTTTTTACTTATATATCAATATAAAACAATTATATTTTTTGATGCATAATCTAATGTAGTTCTTTCTTATAACGTTCCCGCAGTTACCGTCGTATCCAATCTTTGCTTCGTTTTATTTTTTAAAGTTCCTATCCTAGTAACTCAACATCTCTTTAATCACAAAGGATATGAAGGGAACTGGCGTGTTATCGGTAGGTACTGCATGTTTTGACAACACATTAATTTTTTCAATCATTTAAAACATTCGCTCTAACAAGATATTTTTCGCGAGCAATTATTTCACTTTCTTGATACAAAGTTAGCGCGTCGCATTTAAAACCTTAAGCCCAAATCAAAATATCTTTCGTGAGCATTTGATCCACTTTCTTAAATGCAAAATAGCGCGTCGCATTTAAAACTTTAAACTCAAATCAAAACATCTTTCGCGAACAATTACTCTACTTTCTTAATTACTAAGTGGCGCGTCGCATTTAAAACCTTCAACTAAAACCAGAATATCTTTCGCGAACATTTGCTCCACTTTCTTAAATGCAAAATGGCGCGTCGCATCTGAATTATTCTTTACTTCTATATCAATATAAAACAACTATATTTTTTGATGCATAATATAATGTAGTTCTTTCCGATAACGTTCCCGCAATTTCCGTCGTATCCCTATTTTTGTTTCGATTTGTTTTTTTAGTTCATATCCACGTAAATCGCAATCTCTTTAAACACAAGGGATATGAAGGTAATTGGCGTGTTATGTGTAGGAAAAAGCGTTAAATGTAATTCTACTTTGATAATTCTGTATAGTCTTTAATTACAGCTTCTATTCCATTGAAAATTTCTTTACCTTCAAATAGACCATTATAATTCTTATACACAAAATCTAATTCATCTATATCATCTAAGCTATCAAGATATTTAACATCAAGCTTTATCAAATTACTTAACTTAATAACAACTTTTAATATTTCAAATAATTCCTTTTCATTATATTTCTTTACTAATTCTTCTGCTTCGCCTTCGATGTGTGGTGAAACAATATCTCCGTTGTATAAAAATCCTAAATGGAGCATATTAAATTTCTTATTAAAAAATAAATTATATCCTTTATAAACCTCATTTTTTTTATTAATTAGTGTAAATATACTTCCATTAACACTAACTTCTTCAACAACATCATTTGTCACAATTGTATAACCCTTTTTAATATCTTTTGAAAAGCATTTCGATAAATCTTTGACTATTAGTTTTTCACCAACGGAATCTAATTTTGTATATAATTCTGTACTCATATTTTCTAATACCTTACAACTTTTAATAAATTCTTTTTTCATTTTTTATTCCCCCTATCATTACAATAATTTATATTTAATACATTAAACTTGTAAAAAATTTTACCATTTAATTAATCACTTGAATTTTATAATAACAATATCTAGCTTTTGCTTTCACATAACTCCCTACTTCCCGAACTCCCACCAAGAACACTGTCCAAATAGCGTGCTTCCCGTATGTTGGGAATACTACTCAAAGAGGACAAGCTATATAAATATATTAAACTTTTATTCTACAACCAAATCAATTACACCTTGTATTCTTACACAGTTAAAACTTCAACAAGTACTTACCTTTATTAATTGTAATACGACTATTTAATTGTACCACATTTATTGTAATAATTTGACGTATGTTGAAAATTATTTTGTTTTTATTATACTAAATGTATTTTAATTCAACATTTAGTTCAAACACCTTTGTTTTTGATCTTTACAATAATAAATATAGATTATTTTAAAAATGCCATTACAACTAAAAAGTTTAGTTATAATGGCATTTTTTGAAAATATAAGTGATCTTTATGACTATATAATATCTTCATTATTCTTTACTTGTATTAACAGATAACTTTAGCTTAGCTTTTTCAATTTCAGAAATAGATTCTTCTAGTGGCACACCTTTTTTTAGCTTATTATCTAAATAATCATCATGCAGTCTTTTTTCTACTTCTAGTACATCTTCTCTAAGTTCTCTTGCAGATAAAATATTAGCACCCAATCCTCTAATAATTTTTTGTACTAGACCATCTGATGATGCTACCGTTATGCGGTATTTACTCTGATTATCATGTGCAAATTTTTCAATATAGTGGTCTGCGCTTTGATTTTCTCCAGTAAAAACAACACTTATATTGTGAAATTTTTCAGTAGATTCTGTGCGATCTTTATTTTTGTAAGCATCAAACACAAGAATTAAATGTCCATTTCTAACACCTTGATAGTTATTAAGTATGTCTATTAATTTAATTCTAGCAGATTCCAAATTATCTTTAGCTATGTTTTTTAGCTCATCCCAATCAAATATAATATTATAGCCATCAACTAATAGATACTCATCTCCAGTTGGTCTTCTTTTAACTACCCTACTTGTAGATACAGTTTCATAGTAACTTTCTTTAGCAGTTTTTTGTTTTTTCCAGTTATTTTTTTTCCCCTTATTTGAATAATAGGTGCTATTTATAATGGCATCAATCTCTTCTAAGCTTATTGATGTTGATTTAGAATTCTTATTAACATTAGCTTTACCACTAGTATTTTGGGGTTTTTCTGCTTTAAGATAATTTTCAACATGCATATGCTTCTTTACTTCATTCCAAGGAACAATGTATCCTGATCCATTAGCGCAAAAAACAGAAGACGTTGGATTTTCAATATCTCGTTCAGAGTCATAATTTGCATCTTCAATTACTTTTTGGAAATTATAACACACATCATAACCATATATCGAAATAAATAGTTTTCCATACCCCTTAGTAAATGTGTTTAATTCTTGCTGATAATTTCGCATTGTAGAAACTGGTGCAATACCAGTTAACACTGTTTTTTCAGTGTCTGCATGCTCAATTTTAGATTGTCCATGCATTTTATCAATGTCTGTCATAGCCCTACCAACAAATTTTTCTGGTAATTCCAATCTAAATTTATAATAAGGTTCAAGTAAAACCGTTTCAGCTTCTTTTAAGCCTTGACGAAGCGCTCTATAAGTTGCTTCTCTAAAGTCACCACCTGATGTATGTTTATTATGACTTTTTCCTGAAACTAGGGTAATTTCTATATCTGTAATATATGACCCAGTCAAAACCCCAACATGTTCCTTCTCTTTAAGATGGCTTAATATAAGCCTTTGCCAATTTTTTTCTAGTATATCTTCTTTACATATGCTATCAACTATAATGCCGCTCCCTCTTTCACCAGGCTTCAAGAGTAAATGTACTTCAGCATAATGTCTTAAAGGTTCAAAATGTCCAACGCCTTCACAAACCGTAGAAATTGTTTCCTTATATACAATTTTTCCTTTATCAAATGTCACTAAAATACCATATCTCTCTAAAATTACTGACTGTAATACTTCTATTTGAACATCACCCATAACATGAATATATATCGATTGTAAATCTTTATTCCAACGAACTCTAAGTGTTGGTTCTTCCTCTTCCAGTTCTTTAAGATTTGGAAGCATCTGAAGTTCATCTATAGCTTCTGGCAAAATTAGCTGATACGATAAAATTGGTTCAAGTAGCGGTGAAATCGGATCCCGTTCCTTTCCTATAGCTTCACCAGGTTTAGTATTATTAAGTCCAGTTAAGGCGCACACAGTTCCAGCTTCAACTTCAGATAATGTATTATATTTTTCTCCAGAATAAATTCTAATTTGATTTATTTTTTCTACTATACCTTCTGTATTAATAGTATCTTTTACTTTTAATGACCCACCAGTTATCTTTATATGAGTTAATCTTTCCCCACGTGAATCTCTTGTAATTTTATATATTTTACCTCCTAATTCATTTGAATAACAAGGTATTTTTGAATATAACTTCAAATCTTCTATTAATTTTTCTACTCCAATTTGACGAAGAGCGGAACCAAAATATACAGGAAAAGCATTTCTATGTGCTAGTAATATTCTAATCTTTTCAAGTTCTATATTACCTGTATTTAAGTAGCTTTCCATAACTTCCTCATCACACATGGCTATCTGCTCATACCAGTCATCTTCTTTTTCATCAAAAGGAATGCAATTATCACTTAATTCTTTCTTTATATCAATCATAAGCTTTTGTCTATTAGTTCCACTTTGATCCATTTTATTAATAAAAATAAATGTAGGAATTTTATGGATTTCAAGTAAATTCCAAAGTGTTTTCGTATGACTTTGTATGCCATCAGCTCCACTTACAACCAAAATTGCATAATCTAAAACTTGGAGTGTTCTTTCCATCTCAGCTGAAAAATCAACATGTCCTGGAGTATCAAGTAAAGTCAATTCAAGATCATCAAAGTTCATTACTGCTTGTTTTGAAAATATAGTAATACCTCGACTTTTTTCAAGAGTAAAGGTGTCTAAATATGCATTTTTATTGTCTACGCGTCCTGGTCGACGAATTTTACCACTTAAGTAAAGTAAGCTCTCTGATAATGTGGTTTTTCCTGCATCTACATGTGCAAGTATACCTATTACAAGTTTTTTCATAAATTTATATCCTCATATTTCTTTTTTACTCTATTTTAACATATTTAGTATATCTTACGTAAACTTTATATATACCTGTGATTGCGTTATTTTACTATTGAAAATTAAATATTAAACTATTTTTGCCAAAAAAAAATAATACAAAATACAAGGCTTTTGCCTTGCATTTTGAAAAACAACTTCCACTTTACTTATTTTGTAAATAACCAAACGCCTAATACAAGAAAAATCAGAGCCCAAATGTAAAAGAATATTTCTGTTCCTTTATCACCTAGTATTTTTTTAAATAACTCAATTTTTTTCATGTTCCAAATTTTCTCTGGTTTTGTAACAGCAATAATAACTACTAAAGCTGCATATACTATTGCTAAAGTTGCCCATATTTTCATAATCATTACCTCCTATTTGTTTTCTTTAATCTACTTCAAGCCTTTTCTTATTTTTGGCGCTAATACCAAAAATACTAGGGCACTTATTCCAAGTACAATTCCAGAATAATAGATTATATCAAGCCATGATCCTTTATTTGAAAGAATAAGATCATTAGCTTTGTATGTCCAGTAAAATGGTATCCAGTAAAATAAAATCTGCCACTTGTCAGCCAAAAGTTCTTCACCTATAATGGCTCCAAATAAGGGTAAAAAAAGTAATTTTATATTACCTGCTGCATTAATAACATCATCATTATTTATACCCTCAATAAATCCTACAAGTATGCTTATAATACATGAAGTTGTCACCATAATAAGCACATGGAAAAAGTTGATATCTCTAAATCCTGTTATAAATAAAATTAGAATCGAACTCACTATTGGAACAAAAATTCCAATTACGCTTTTTCCAGCAATATATTCTATTCTTGATACTGGTGATAAATGAATTGCACTTATTGTATTGTCTGTTTTTTCTTCTATGATGTTTAAAGCGATAATCATACCTCCAAGAATTGAGGTAAAAATCATTGATACATTGACCATAATTTTCTTCAAAGGTGGTATTTTTCTACTATAATCCACTATTTCAGCAATTGAATCCTCCGTTTCAATATTATAGTAGTCAAAAGTAATTAAGTTCCTTACGTAGTCTACAATATATTCCGGCTCATTTCCTTGTGTCAAAATATAATATCCATTAGTTTTATCTAAAAGTACAGCTATTATATTGTCTCTTTTTCTAAGGCGCTTTTCAATATCATCATAAGTATTAAACACTTCAACCTTTGCAAACTGATTGAAGTATTCAATCTGCTGTGTGTTTTCTCCTTTAAGAAGTGCAACTTCAACTGAAGTATCGTTAATTCCTGGCGAAAAGACATTAATCATAATGGCAAAAATGATAGGTATAACAAGTATATACAAGCTTATAAAATTTCTTATACTTGTTTTTAGGTCTCTCTTAAATATTAGGTATATTCGTCTTATCATTTTATAACACTCCTTTACCTGGACAGTGTCTTTTTAAATCTATAATTTGCCAAAATAAAAACATCAATCCCAAGCACAGCAAAACCTAAGGAGGCAAGAAGCGCATATGTCATGTTTCCATTTACCGATATTATTTCTTTAAAGCTCTGAAGCATAACATAGGTAGGAATAATCTTTATCCAACTTGGATCCCAGCTAGGCGTAAAATATGAAATATTTGGCATAATCATAAGCATTATAAGAATATACATTACTCCAAACGCCTCTACTATATCGTTGTAATAACTTGCAAGAAATAAGCCAATCGATGCTACAAAAAATCCTGAAGAAATTAGAAATATCAAAAGTACTAAATAATTTGGTTGAAGTCCCATTATTGGCAGGGTTATAATTAGAGATGTTACAATACTTGTTAGTATTATAACTCCGATTTTACTAATCAAATAGCTCCAAACTGAAGATGCAGTTATTGCGTACGCAACTATTATTCCTTCGTTCTTGTCTAGAAAGATATAAGCTGCAATAATAAATATACTCATCAAACTCCCATTGAAAGTTAAAAATACAGGTACCAAATTCTCTTTATCACTTAATGTCTCCTTATCCTTATAAAGGCGTCTTACTTCAATGTTATCAGAATAATTTTTAACAACATCATTTCCTGCTAATCTGTTGTTATATACCAAAAGAAGGTTTTTAAGCTTCTTTGTTTCATATCCCTGTAAATAGTAGGTGTGAATAATTTGATTGTCATCATTTATATGAATGTGAACTGCAGGTACTCTTTCAGTGTTAGAAAATACATCCAACTTGTCTAAGCTATCAACCAAGTAAATTTTCGACTCTTCTGTTTCATAAAGCACTGCATCAATAATATCTTTATCCACTTTCACTTCCACTTGCTTAGCTATATTATCTAGATCATCTTCAAGTAAATTCTTTGTGTATCTGTCTTTAATAACCTGAGGTAGATCAAGATAAATATACTCCTTACTTTTTTTATCAAAATTTTTTGGAACCACAAATAAAAGGATAAGCAAAAGTACTAGGGCCATTCCAATTTCAATATAAAAATACCAACTTTTTGAAGATAAAATCAGCTCTTTTTTAAAACTATACCAGAGTTTCATTTATACCAGACCCCTTCCGGTTACTTTAATAAATATTTCCTCAAGACTTGCCTCCTTGGTATGCATTGTAAGTATTTCATACTTATTAATAACATCAATTAATTTATCTTTTTGATCTTTAAAAACAGTGGAAAAGCTATCCTTTATTAATTCTCCGTCTTTAAAGTATTCTACTTCCACCAACTTTTCGCCGTATTTAAGTTTTAATGCTTTTGGTGAATCTATAAGTCTAATTTTTCCATCTACTATAAAGGCAACCCTATCACATAGTTCATCGGCAATATACATGTTATGAGTTGTCAGAAAGATTGTGACACCCTTTTCGTTTTCTTTCTTAATTATATCCTTTATTTGAGATGATATTGCAGGGTCCAGCCCTGTAGTTGGTTCATCAAGAAACCACATCTGAGGGTTATTAATCATAGATCTTGCAAATGTCAGCCTATGCTTCATACCTTTTGAATATTTTCCAGCTTTAATATTTTCTTTTCCTTCAAGACCCACTAATTTTATCATGTCATTAGGGTCTCTCGTTTCCACATCAAACAATTTTCTGTAGAAGTCAAGATTTTCAAAAGCAGACATCTTGCTATAAAGATTTGATTGTTCAAAAGACATTCCAATTTTATTAAACATTTCATTTTTTATATGTTTAATATTATAACCTGCAACTTCAACCTCACCCTGCTGGAGCTGTAGAATACCTACTAAAATATTCTGAGTAGTTGATTTTCCAGCACCTGAAGGACCTAAAAATCCAAATATTTCACCCTTTTTAATTTCAAAATTCAAATCTTTAATTGCGTATTTATTGTCATTACTATATGAATGGTACAAGTGTTTGACTTTTATCATCCTATTCATCCCCTCATCCATAAGTTTTTTCTTTTCAAATTTTACTTAGTTTTCTTGATAATTTAGTATTACTAAATCTCCTACCTTTAATCCACTTTTTACCTCTATATTTCCGTCCCATTTTTCGCCACTTATTATTTCTTTTTCAACAAGTTTTCCATCTTCAAGAACCTTAACAAACGTTTTTGAACTTTTTTGAAAAGTAGCACCTATTGGAATTATAAGTACTTCTCTTGGCGCATTAACTATCACTTTTGTTTCTAACTCAATTCCAAAGGGAAGCGTTTCAGCAGATTTTGGAAGATCAATTTCTACAGTCTGACGATTTTCTTTAACACCGAGCTCAGATAAAGTCATAAAAGCTTTGGGATATATTCGATTAACTTTTAGATTTTCTTTATTAATATTAAAATCAGTGTCTGATATTTCTGCTGCAAAATTTTCTCTTATATTAATCGCTTTTTCCGCTAAAAAATCAACTAATATAACTTTTTCTGTTGGATCTTGAATTTCGATAATCTTGGTACTTGGAGACGGTATATCACCTTCAAAGGTATTTAATTCTGTCACAATACCATCAATATTCGCATAAATTTCATAATTTGATCTTTTTTTCTCTAATAATTTTAAAGATATTAGTTGTGCTTCAATTTCCGCTTCATATTTTTTCTTAATATTTTTTGAAATACCTTTTGTAAGTTGATTATACGTATTCTCAGCTGTTTTAAGACTGCTTTGAAGTTGCTTCATATTATTAACAGCATCTTCTAGTTCCTTATGAGATACGACTCCATTAGTAAAAAGTTCTTCTGTTTTATCCTTGTTTTTTGTTGCAGTTTGCAAAAGATTTTTAATTCTAGATATTTCTATTATAGAATTATTAATACTTTCTTTGTCTGTACCTGATAAAGCATTTCTATAGGTAGCTTCAAGTGCCTCAATCTGCTTTTGAATCTTTTGAATTTCTAAATCTATATTATCTTCATATTTAACAAGTAGTTGCCCTTTTTTTACATGTTCTCCAAGTTCAAGAGGTATTTTTTCTACCTTGTTTAGGCCATTTCCATAATATCTTCTAATATTTTTTGAACTAATCCTACCCACGTCCTGAACATATTTTTTCATTTCTCCTTTTTTAACTTCTACTGTATTATATTTTTCTCCAATATTAGCAGTTGTCAAAAAATAAAATATACCAGCTCCTATTGCTGTAAACACAATAAAAGCAATAATTAATTTTTTCTTCATAGGGACCTCCAATTTCGTCTATTTGCCGTTTCTATATGTTATTAATCAAATTAATACGCAGAGTTCATTGTATAAACAATAATTCTATACACTATTATTTATACCCCTTATAGTCATTTACAAACGCAACAGACCATACTTTGAATATAATACTATTCAAAGTATGGTCTATTATTGTTATTCATATATTTACATCAAAGTATATTTTTTTCAATATAATTAATTATTGTTTTTTATCTTTTATTCAATTAATTTTCATAGTCAATCTTACTTTTTCTATCAATTTCTTCGATTTCCTTGTATATAATTTCTCCATTTTCTTTTAGAACATCATATACATCTTCACCTACAATAGATTTAAATTTTTTATCTATTACTGACATAATTTCTTTATAATTCAATGCTCTGCGGTAAGGTCTATCTTCAGAAAGAGCTGAAAAAATATCTGCATAGATCACTATTTCTACTTCAACGTCTAATTCTTTAGGTTCAGGTTTACGTGGATAACCAGAATAATTTAATCGTTCATGATGAAAAGCTGCCCATTTTACGATATCACCTAGCCATGTAATTCGACTAAGCATATCATAGGTATAATAAGGATGTGTTTTTATCACATTGTATTCATTATGAGTTAAAGGACCATTTTTATCTAAAATTTCTGATGGTATTGCAATTTTTCCAAAATCATGGAGATACCCTGCAATTTTAATGCCCCAACAAGTTTCATCATCAAGCTCCATTAAGCAAGCAAGACGATATGCTACATGAGACACCTGTATTGAATGAGATGCAGTGAATTTTGATTTATAATCAATAACTCTACTTAATGTAGCTACTAGACCATCTAAAGTATCATAATCTTTTTTTAAGCCAAATCCATCTGTATCCAATTTTTTTACTAATTCATTTATAGTCAGATTATCAATTTCAAACCAAAAGAACTCTTTTTTAGCTATTTTTGAAAAAACTTCAACAAGTTTCGGGTCAAAAACACTTCCGCTTAATGGTTCAATGTTTTTTAAAATATATTCTCTTTGATTAAGTGCTAGCGTATTATTATGAGTTAAAATTTCTATGCGGTCTGCAAGGTGGATTATGAATGCTTCGTAAGGTATAGTTTCATTTGAATTTTCTTTTTCATTTTCATAATTTACATGGTGATTCAAAACAATTTGCCTAATTCTATCAAAAGGTTTAAATGATTTTAACATCCTTGCTCCCATCTCAGCATGTTTCTCAGGATTTATCACATCTAAAACCATTAATTCTTGACTATCTTTAACAGTTAATGCCCCTATATCATGTAAAGAAGCAGCAAGTACTAGTGATGTTAACTGATTTTTTTTAAGTCCGTACGCTTCACCGATATAATACGCTATAACTGAAACACGTCTATGATGATTTTTTAGTATAGGATTAATTCGATCGATTGCATTTATAAAGACAACTACAATATCTAAAAGATTTACATCAAATTTCACATTATCATCCCCTTAATAAACTTTTATAATACTTTATATAATTATACTATTTTATAAATATTCAAACAATAATATGCGATAAATAAAAATCTATAAATAAAGCTCAAATAATTATTAAAATTTTATTAATTTATACAAGAATTATGACATTTTCATATACCTATATTTGATTATTCACTCACAATTTCAATTGATTTGCCTTGTAATTCTTCAATTTTCTTTAAAAAATTCTTCTCCTCACTACTACAAAATGATATAGCAACACCATTTTTCCCAGCTCTTCCAGTTCGACCAATTCTATGAATATATGTTTCCTTAACGTTTGGAATATTCATATTTATCACATAAGAAATACCACTTATATCAATACCTCTTGCAGCAACATCTGTTGCTACTAAAACTTTTATCTCTTTATTTTTAAAAAGTTCTATCGATTTTAATCTTTCCGATTGATTTTTGTCGCCATGAATGGCTTTAGTCCTAATGTTTTGTATATTGATTGCTTTTGCAACTTTATCAGCAATCTTCTTTGTTCTTGTAAAAATAAGAACAGATTCATAAGATTTTCCTTTTAGTAATGATAATAGTAATGAAATTTTTTCTGTCTCTTCTACAAAATACACCTGTTGTTTAATATTCGTTCCCTTTTTATATGTAGTTTTGTCATCAATTTTTACTGGATTTTTTAAAATAGAATATACTATTTTCATAACTTTTGCTGGCATTGTAGCAGAAAAAAGTATATTCTGTCTATCACTTGGAAGCTTTGATACAATTTTTTTTACATCTTGAAGAGTCTTTACATCAAGCATCTTATCAGCTTCATCAAGAACAAAAATTTCAACTTTACTTAAATCTGCATATCCTTTCCCAATTAAATCTAAAAGTCGTCCAGGTGTTGCAATCAAAATATTTGGTTCTCTTTTTAATACTTTTATATGTTGTTTAGGTGTTATACCACCATAGACGACACCAATTCTTATATCTAAATATTTTCCATAAGCTTCAAAACTTTCACCAATTTGAATTGCTAATTCTCGAGTAGGCGCCAAAATCAAAGATCTGATTAATTTAGAACTTTCTATTTCAACTGGTTCTTTCAAAATTGACTGTAATATTGCTAATGCAAATGCAGCTGTTTTACCCGAGCCTGTATGTGCACAAACCACTAAATCATTGCCAGCTAATATGGCAGGAATCGCTTTTTCTTGTACATCAGTTGGAGTTTCGTAGTGTTTTTCTTCAACTGCTTTTATAATAAATTGATTTAAATTTAATTCCTGAAATGTCATGTAGGTTCCCCTTTGTCATGTTATTAATTTTTTAATTTCATTATCATTGATATATTAAGCTTACCACATTCACCTACAAATCCAAGGAGTTTCCGGGTTTTAACCCGACTAAAGGAATTTCCTGGTTTTAACCTGAACAAAGAAATTTACGAATTTTAATCATATTTCAGTTCAACTATTCTTTAAGGCAGTTTTTGGACATAATAAAAGACCACTTTTCAGTGGCCTTAAATAATCAGTCTATTTTTTTAAAACATGTACACATTTATTTATACTAATGGTGGTGTTCCTTCAGCATTTGCTACAATTGCATCTATTTGAATTAATGCATCTTTAGGTAAAGTAGATACTCCAACTATTCTTCTAGCAGGAAGGCCATTAGGGAAGAATGTTGAGTACATTTCATCTACTGCATCCATATCTGCAATATTTTTAACGAAAACGTTTATTTTAACTACATCTTCAATAACATGATCAACACTTTCTATAATTGCTTTGATATTTTTTAAGCATTGCTCAGTCTGCTCTTTTACTCCACCAGATACTATTTCACTAGTTTTAGGGTCAATTGGTAATTGAGCAGAAATATTATTGTAATGAGAAAATGCTACAGTTTGTGTAGATAAAGAACATTTTGGTGCATCTTCAGTATTGTTTGCTTCTAAGATAAGACCATGTCTATCTTCTACAAGCTGTGGAGGAGTACCATCGCCATATGAAACTACTGCTTCAATTTGAACTAAAGCACCCATTGGTAAATCTGCAACTTCTACAGTTGTACGTGCTGGAAAATAAGCTACCGCTCTTGCTATAGCAGAATCTGGGAAGAATGTTGTATAAACTTCATTTACCGCTTCGTTATCAGAAAGATTTTTAAGGAAAACATTAATTTTAACGATATCGTCAAAAGGAACATCAACACTTTCTAAAATCGCCTTTATATTTTTTAAACATTGTGCAGTTTGCTCTTTTACACCGCCAACTACAAATCTACCCGATTTTGGATCAATAGGTAATTGAGCTGATACATTAGTGTAATGAGAAAAAGATACAATTTGAGTTGACAATGGGCTAGTTGGTGCATTTAAAGTATTATTTGTAAGTTTTATTAAGTCACCTGATTGTGGTGCATTTGGAATTGTACCTTCACCGTGAGAAAGAAGTGCTTCAACTTGAACCAAAGCATTCATAGGTAAAGCAGCTACAGCAACTTGCGTCAATGTAGGAAGGTAGCTTGTGAAATAATTTTTATAAACTTCATCAACAGCAGTAAGGTCTTTGATATTTGTAACAAATACTGTAATTCTTACAATATCACTCATAACATGGTCGATACTATCTACAATTGCTTTAACATTTTTAAAACATTGGTCTGCTTGCTCTTTAATTCCACCAACTACTAGTTCACCAGTTTTTGGATCAATAGGTAATTGTGCTGAAAAATTGTTGTAATGAGAGTAAGCTACAGTTTGTGAGTTTTGACCTGCAATTGGTGCATTTTCTGTGTTTCTTCCTAATACTGCATTGTAATTGCTCATATTTGTATTCTCCTTTTTTTTGTCTATATTTTATCTATATTTTGTCTATAAGCCGATTATAAACATTGGACTTACTCCAATGTCAAATTATTTTTTATTTTTTTGTGAAAATATTATTTATTTCTAAGTGAAACATAGGAATTCGAGATTAAAAATGTTGTTTTTCAATTTATAAATTAGTAAATATTAATCCTATTATATATGTATAAGAAAAGATCCAACTAGATTTATTCATCTCGTTGAATCTAAGTATTTTATGCTTTTACAGTAAATTACTAACATATACATTATATAAAAATTAAAACTATTATTGATTAAAAATTAAAAAACAAATGATTTTTATACTTGAAAACTCATTATCCATCCAAACTCTTCATTATGTTTAACCAACAAACAATCTTCAAACTCGGCGCAAACTTCTACCAATTCATCAACTTTTAAGTTTAAAAATTTATTGACATATTCTATTTTAAGTTCATATTTGCCTTCATTTAAGAATAATAAGGAAGTAAACACAGAAAACTCCTTGTTGCTATGCAAATGTTTACATTTGGCCATTGACTTTCCAAGTTCTAATACTTCAAACTCGAAGTGAGGATAATCAACAAAAACTATTTCCTCAGTATTAAAGCTATGTTCACGAAGTATAGATTTTGATTTAAACATATTTTCTTGCATGAAACTATAACTTAATTCATTATTTCTTTTTTCGATTATAAGAGCATTTAACTCTCCACTTTTCTTTACACCTAGCCCACCATCAATAAAAACAATATTTTTATCATTATTAAAAAAAGGTTTATTTGTTAATATATTCTCTCTTAAATTACCTGCAGGCCAATGTCCTACTACTATTTTTTTATCATTTATTTTACTCAAATTATTATAATCATCATATTTAAGAAACTTATCTTCATCTTTATCTATCGAGAATGATTCATCAAAGCCTCCATGCACAAAAGTAAATTCATCAAATTGGACAATAATTGGAAGCTTAGATAAAAAATCAATCATTTCTTTATATTTATTATTGACCATATTAAATAGTTCATTTTCATCAACAAGAGTATGTAGATCAATATTTTCTTTTTTAACTATAGTGCCAATTATAGTTTCATAAGGCTCAGCTTTTAAAAATGATAGTAATCTTGTAAATTTCTCTCTATTAGTAAGAAATTTCTGCATAAAAAACTCATGATTACCTTTTAAGATAATTGTTCTTTCACGTTTTGAAAGTGTTTTAATATACTCATACGTTTCATAACTATCTATACCTCTATTTACAAAATCTCCAATAATAATTAAATAATCATTATCTGCCAAATCAACTTTATTAATTAGTTTTTCTAATACATTTTTATGTCCGTGCACGTCACTAATTGCGACGATTCTATAATTATCTTTCTCATCTATATTTATAATATTGCTAAGCATTTATTTCTCTGATTCTTGACATCATAAGTTCATCTACATATTTACCATTTCTTATTGCGGCTTTTTTCTTTACACCCTCAACTTCAAAATTAAATTTCTTATACAAGTTAATAGCTTTTTCATTGTCAACAAAAACTGTCAATTCAACCCTTACTAACATAAGCCAATTGTCTGCCATATCTATAATCGCTTCTAGTAACTTAGTCCCTACACCGATATTCTGAAAATCTCTATGTACCATAATTCCAAAACTTGCTGAATGACGCAATCTTGAATTTGCATATACAACAATTCCTGCTGTACCTATTATTTGTTCTTCACCTAATTCATTTTTCACTGCAACAAATTGATGCATATTGCTATCCATATTTTCAATATAATTTTCATTTGTTTTTATTCTTTCAGAAGGAATTCCAAGTATATTTTCAAAAACTCCTGGCATTCTTCTAAGTTCATTTATTCCTTTTCCATCACCAATACAGATTGGCCTAATATAATAATCCATAATATTCCTCCATTTAATTTTGTATTATAAATGAATTTCTTGGATTCAGAGGGAGTTTTTACTCCCACTGAATCTTAGAAAACATAATCCAGGGCCTTTTTAGAGTTCTTTATACCCCAATTCTTTAAGAAGTGGGGGTATTAGAACTCTAAGGCATCGGATAAATCTTAAAGAACTAATTTTACTTATTATATTTTGTAACTTCATCTGCTTTATATCCATTTAAATCAACTGTTACTTTTTTCATAACTATATCTTCTATTGGCTTATCATGCCTATCAACTTTTGAAGCTGCTATTTCATCAACAAATTCAATACCTTTTCTTACCATTCCAAAAGCCGCATATTTACCGTTTAATTGCTTTGATGATTGCTGCATTATGAAAAACTGTGAACCTGCTGAATTGGGATCATTAGTTCTCGCCATTGATATAACTCCACGCACGTGAGATAAATCATTATCAAAACCATTTTCTAAGAATTCTCCAGCAATACTATAACCTGGACCACCGCCTCCAGTAGCATCAGGGTCTCCGCCTTGAATCATAAATTTTTCAATAACTCTATGAAATGTCAATCCATCATAAAAGCCACTATTAATAAGTGAGATAAAATTATTTACTGTATTTGGAGCTTTCTCTGGATACAAGTCAATTACAATTTTTTTATCATCAGCTAATTCTATTGTCACAATTGGATTATTTTCAGAACTTACCACGTTTACTTTTTCTAAGGCAGGTTCACTTTGTGCCACTTCTACCTTTTTAGAACAGCCTGCAAATACTAGCGCTAAAATCAAAAGACTTACTAATAACTTAAATTTGTATTTCATTGAAATTCTCCTTTTTCTATTAAAATGGTTAGATTTAAATTTACGATGTCATATATAGTATATACTTCATTCATCCAAATTCATTATTATATTTTATCATGCAATAGTACTTATTGTCTATTAGGAATACTCACTTTCTATTATATAATAAACAATAAAATTACACGAAATTTTACAAAAAAAATATTAACACATATTATCTGTGTTAATATTTTAGTTTATAATAGTTTACACCTCTTCACTTTAACATAATATAATAATAATATTATTATTATTATTATATTCTATGCAAATTTAATAGCTAGTATTCCTTTATCAAGTTTAGCTGATACAATCTCTTTTCCTTGTAGTTGTTTTGGAAGTAGCAAACATCTTTTTTCATTTTTTATTGTAATTTGTATTTCACCATCCGTTTGACCTAAGTCCATATCTGATTTTTCTATAAATGGCAGATATACATTCATTATATATGATTCTTCATTTTGCCTTACTGTAAATATTTTTTGCCTTGCTAAAACATCCGAAGGGTCTAGTTCGCCATATATACCACCAATTTTCTTTAATGTTTCTACTGACCTTAGTTCATGCTTTTGCAACATTAACTTAAAGACTGGAACGTCTCTAAAACTATCTTCTAATTCTTTTAAGCCTTCTTCTTGCAGGCTTACCCATCTATTAAAATATCCTTCTAAAGCTTCTTTTGGATAAACTTTATTGATGATGATTGCATCTACATTGTAATCATAAAGATGTAACCAAGTAAAATTACGTTTAGTTTCTTTGATAACGATTTTTTCAGGTGTACTTACGATTCTAAGTGACAATACATCTTTATTTAACATCAATGTTTGCAGTTCTTCTAAACGTTTAAAGAGTTTTTCAAATTCAGCAAATAAAGAATCCTTTGGCATTGGTATTTTTGTGATTTTTTCTATAGCTGGCCCCGTAGCCTTAACTACTTTTCTTTTAAGAGGTAAGATCTTTTCTATCATGTTGGCGAACATCTCTGGAAACTTAAGGAGGGTAAGCGTTTCTCCAGTTGGAGCGCAGTCAACTATTATTACATCATGTTCATTTTTTTCATAGATATCTAAAATTTTAAATAGAGAAAATAGCTCTTCTAAACCTGGAAATACCAATAATTCTTCAACTTCTAGTCCACCTTCAGCTCTTGAAGAAATTAGTTGTTTGATGTATTCTTGCATCTCACCCCAAGATTTTTCGCTTTCTGATAAAACATCAATTTCCATTGCCTCTAAGTTTTTTATTACTTTAGTTGGTTCATATGTTAATTTAACATCTAGTGAATCAGATAAACTATGTGCTTGATCTGTACTCATAATAATAACTTTTTTACCTTCTGATGCAAGTTTAATACCCGTTACAGCTGCAATAGTAGTTTTGCCAACACCGCCCTTACCTGTATATAAAATAATTCGCATATTCACCCTCCTAATCAATATCAACTTTTTTTAACTTAGATTTATTTTTATCCCAAGTATCTTCACCGATACTTTCTATTAATATTTCTTTTACTTCATTAGCAATTACCTCTAAATGTTTTATTGTCTTTTCAGGAACAACTGATTTCAATAATTTCTTTTTTAGTCTAGAAATCTCCATAATAATTTCAATTGACTCTTCGTTTATAATATTCATAATATCACCCTTTCTAACCCTTAGTTAATGCAATTAAAAGCATTTGATCTTCAAATTTAGCACCACTGATTGTATGATTTCTGAGTGCATTTGGTTTTGGTATATTTCTTTTGTAATTTCCAATTTTAATAATAATATCTGTATTTGATTCATGCATATCGAGTGCCTTTTTTTCAACAGTTGGTAGGTATAGTTTTAATAAATAACCATTTTTCACTGTTTCAAAAGATTCACCTTTTTGCACATCATTGACTTTAAATACATCCCAGCCACTAAGTGCTGCACTCTCAATTTTTTCGATACCACTTAAGCCGCTTAAGTCACTATCAAACCAAGGCACTTCATATGTTGGAACATCCACAAAAATACTGTTTAATTCTTCAATATAGTTATTTTGAATACTTATCCACTCATCGAAAAATTCATTATCAATATCTCTTGGTAATATTCTATTGATGTAAACTCCATCTACATTAAAATTAAATAAATTCATATACATGTAATTACGTTTTGTTTCTTCTACAACCATCTTTTCTGGCATAGCTACAAGCCTTATAGATGTTATTCTACTATTCTTTAGTAGTTCTTGTAATTTAATCAACTTTATAAATAACTTCTCTATATCTGACATAGCTGCTTTATCAGGAAGTTCAATTTTAAATATAACTTTAGATACAGGTGATAAAATTCTCATAGCAACTTTTCCTATAGGAAAAAACTTTTCAATATACCAAGATAAAAGTTCTGGAAACTTAAGTAATGTCAAAGTTTCACCAGTCGGTGCACAGTCTACTATTATTCTTTCATAAATACCACTTTCATACACATCCAGGATTTTAAGTAATGAAAATAACTCATCCATCCCTGGAAAGATACTTAATTGTTCTAAAGTACCTAAGGACATATCAAATGATGAAAGCATATTTGACACCGCTCTTCTCATATCACTAAACTCATTTTCCATCATATAATTCGGATCAATTTCAAGTACATCTAAATTATCTACTACTTGAGTAATTGTTTTACCAACTTTAACTTCAAATATATCACCTAAATTATGTGCCATATCTGTGCTTACAATTAATGTTTTTGCACCTTCTTTAGCAGAATGTAGTGCATGTGCTGATGCCATGCTTGTTTTACCGACTCCACCTTTTCCTGTAAATATTATTATTCTTCCCATACATTTACCTCCATTTTAATTCTTTTCCCGAATAGTTCTTCTGTCGAAGTATCATGTGTTTTTTTACTGCCATTTGGCAGTA
This sequence comes from Helicovermis profundi, assembly GCF_033097505.1. Classification (NCBI taxonomy): domain Bacteria; kingdom Bacillati; phylum Bacillota; class Clostridia; order Peptostreptococcales; family Caminicellaceae; genus Helicovermis; species Helicovermis profundi. The sequence goes on from NZ_AP028654.1 coordinate 1,786,038, forward strand.
AATTTTAATCTATAAGTATTTTTCTTATTTTCTTTTCTACAACTTTATCTGTAGTTTTTGTTTGACTTACTATTGTTACTATTTTTTTAATCACACCTGATAACAAAGATATTTCATCATTAGTCAACGACATCATAACACGTTGACCATAATCCAAAAATACACTTAATATATTGGCAATTTCTTTAGTACCAGACTCGGTTAACACAATAGTTACTACTCTTTTATCTTGCTCACTTCGAATTCTACTCACCATTTTCTTTTTTTCCATACGGCTTACAATACCGGTTGTTGTATTCAAAGGAGCATTTAGATACTCAGCTATTTGACTCATATTCACATCGCTGCCTCTATATAACATCAGTAATACCAACATTTCATTTTTTGTACAGTTAAGTAAAACGTTTTTCCATGTATCCTGTGATAAAAGCATTTTAAATTGATCGATATAATCAAACATCATATTTTCTAAATTATTTATATCGAAATCCATTTTACTTCCTCCTTCGAATTAATTTAATTCTACCACCGAAGTATTTTTTTGTCAAGTTGATTTTTACTTCTTGTTGATTCTATCTTCTTTTCGAAACAGCCTTTAAAAAACCAATCACAATTACATCGCTACAATATCTATAACTTTTATGTGATTCTTTTCTAAATAGTGTAGTTAGTTTATCTTTTGAAATTTCTACTTGTACTGACTTAAACATTTGAAGCATATCTTCACTGTTTAGAGATAGAGCAATCTTCATTTTTTTAAGTATAACATTATTTATACTTTTGACGTCTTCAACTAATGTTGGTTGTCTTTTTTCTTGTCCATCCTTTAAAGGTTTTTCTCCTCTAAAAAATACAATCAGACCATTTAAAAATGATTCTAAATCTTCATATTCAAAATGTTTTTCATTCTTACCTTGTAATAACAATTCAGCTTCATCTTCTGACATTTCAATTTGATCTAATTTAAATATTTTAACTAAATCAGCGGCTTTAAAATCTAAGGCATTACTAATTCTCATTAATCTTTCAGTATTATTCATAATTCCTCCACGTATACGCTCAAATGAGCTAACATCATTATATCATTCATTATAGCTAAAGGATATGTATTAATTAATCCTTTTATTAGTAAATCAAGGATTCTTATTAATAATTGTTGTAATTTTCGATTTTTGATTTTCTTACTTAGAATAGGGTATTTTCATATTGAAGAAGTAAGAGTACACATTATTTATGGAAACAACTACAGGCCAAGCCTTATGTGTATACAAGTAAATATTAAAAATAGGAAGGTGAGTTTATTGATTATTATTACTATGTACGGTTTATTGACCATTTGCTTAGTGGTATCTTTTATTAAGAGTAAGAAAAAAACTATAAAAGCTCTTAAAATCGCACGAAAAGCATTATTTAAAACAACGCCAACTCTATTGACGGTGCTTGGTATTGTGGGATTAACATTGGGAATTTTAACGCCTGAAACAATTTCAAGATTAGTAGGTGAAGAAGCAGGAATTATAGCAACACTTATTGCATCAGTAATCGGTGCAATAACACTAATTCCTTCCATAGTTGCATTCCCGCTAGCAGGATCACTTTTACGCTCTGGTGCAACAGTTATGACTATATCGGCATTTGTAACAACTTCAGTTATGGTTGGTGTTGTCACAGCACCTATGGAAATTAAAACTTTGGGCAAGAAATTCACATTGCTACGTAATGGATTAGGATTTGTTGCTGCCTTAATTATAGCAAGTATTATGGGGTGGATTTTATGATTAACTTAATAAAAAAATTTATGTTCCCCATTCTTATTATCTTTGTGTTTATTGCTTTATCGATATGGAGTACTGATGTAGCTATGCGTTCAATACAAGTGACCCTAGATTACTTCAAAGAAATGATTTTAATTATGCCTCCAGTGTTTATACTGATGGGATTAATGGAAATTTGGGTGCCAAAAGATAAAATTCAAAAATTGCTTGGTAGTGGTTCTGGAATTAAAGGGATTATACTTTCACTAGCACTTGGTACATTACCAACAGGACCATTATATGTGGCATTCCCAATGACTGCATCACTGCTCCGTAAAGGTGCTAGTATCAGAAATATGGTTGTTTTTTTAGGATCATGGGCTGCACTAAAAATACCTCAACTTATGGTGGAAATAAAATTTCTAGGAATATCTTTTGCACTGGCAAGATTTATTTTAACATTTTCTGCACTTATTGTGATTGGAATATTAATGGAATTAATTCTTCGATTTAGTCCAGATCAAGAATGGCTTGAAAAAAGTGGTGAAAAAGAATAATGAGTAGAACTGATCACTTTCTACAAAAAAGCTGCTAAATTAATAGCAGCTTTTTATCTATTTAAACCATTTATCATTCATAAGATCTTTAGCATCTCTCGTTAATGGAATCAAATCTGTTTGATCAATATACTCAATATCAAATTTTCGATTTAGTGCTAAAAAGTGCCTAAGTCCAAATGCAATTTTATTCAAATATGAAAATACTCCAATTGCACCAGTTGAAAAATCATTGGCTTTTAATCCATATATGCTTCTTAAATCGGCTAAATCTCCAAAAAGCTCTTCTTTTGTACTACCATAAGATTTTAAATGCGTAGGTACTGTACCTGCTTTAAGCATTTCTCCAACCTTTTTACTGGTCATTGCAGCTGCCATAGTAGCGCGGCAAATTCCAATAGCTGTCACATCACCATTTCCATAAGCCAATGCTTTAAAAACTTGATCTTCTGATGCAAAACCACCAGTAATAACAATAGCTGGTATCCATTTTCCTTCTTTTTTCACCTTATTCACAATTGTATTAACTGCCTGCTCTAAAACAACCGTTGGCATAGACCATTCATTCATCATTTTACAAGGACTATAACCACTACCACCACCTGCACCATCAAATGTAATCATATCAACACCCGCTACGCTCGCTATACGAATTACTTTTTCTAAATCTATCGGATCATAACCCGCCATTTTAAAATAGAAGTTTTTCCCTCCAAGTTTTCTTAAACTTTCAATACGTTTAACTAAATAATCTTCCTCCCAAAGAGGTAATCTTCCATAAGAATAAAAATTAGGACAAACTCCTTCTTTATATGCCTTCTTCATCTCAGGACTAGTTGGATCTGGATGTACCAAAATACCTTTTTCTTGCTTAATTAAAGCTTCTTCAATATTTTTAAGTTTAGTAACTGGTTGTGTGCCTTTTGCAGATTGTCCAAATTTAAATTCAATAGCCTCTGCACCCTCAACACTTATAGCATATTCTGGAACACCATACATATCATCTTCTACATTACACTGTAAAACAATTTGACCATAACCTCTATAGTATTTTCTAAATGCATCAAGCATTTTTTTTAGAGCTGGAAAATGGTTTACCTTATTATCTTCAATAACAAGTTTTGGATCTTTATTTCTAGCATCCTCTCCAATAACACAAGTTATACCTGCCATTGCAGCTCCTGCATAATAATCTTCCCAATTTAATTTAACTAAGGCAGGCAAGATAATTGGCATTGCAAGTTTTATTATATTTGTATTACCATAAGTTCTCTCTAGATTTACATTAAATATAGATGCTTCATTATATGTAGGATTGACACCTCTTGCACCAAAAACACGACCATTTATATTAAAATGAGAATAATCAATTGAGTAATCTTTTTCTGATCCAACTTGATTTGTTCCCGTGTTTGTAGGGTAAACAGTTCTTGCTCCAAGAACTCCAGCTAATCCAATTTCACACGTGCCAATGCAATCTTCAGTGCAAAGCGAACACATACCTGACTGTGGTGATAGTTTTTTGCTTCTGTTTTTTGTATCATTAAAAGCTGATGATAATTTTGTTGAATATGTCATATTACGCCTCCTTGTAATTACAAGTCCCTAGTATTTAAATTATACCACAAAACAAGTTAATAGCATATGCCCAGAATGTGCCATTTGTCATATATACAATAATATTTTTTAAATTTGACATTTCCTAAAAAATTATGTAGTATAAATTAAAACTATGACTGAGAAATGAAGTACTAAATACCTTTAAGAGAGTTAGCGTTTGGTGGAAGCTAATATGTATTAATATGGATAAAGCCTCATGAGTTGCTTTAATTAGCCGGCTAAACACCGTTATCGAATTAAGTGAAACTAGGATGGTACCGCGTATATACGCTCCTTACAATATATTGTAAGGAGCTTTTTTATATTCTAAATGAAAAAGGAGGTAGCGTGATAAAAACTATCATGCGCATAATATTATGAGTGAAGAAAAAAATGTAGCACAAACAAAATTTAGTGAACAAGAATTAATTAGAATGGATAAATTAAAGGATTTAGAGGAACTAGGTGTGGATCCATTTGGTAGCAGATTTGATATTTCTGATTATTCTGAAGCATTAAAAACAAAATATGCTGATGTATCTAAAGAAGAGCTTGCTGAAATGGAAATTAATGTTTCTGTTGCAGGAAGAATAATGACTAAACGTGGTAAAGGTAAAGCCGGATTTATGCATATTCAAGATAATGATGGACTTATTCAAATATATTTAAGAAAAGATATACTTTCAGAAGTAGAATTTACACTTTTCAATAAGTGTGATATTGGAGATATTATTGGTATACGTGGAATTGTTTTTAAAACTAACACAGGTGAAGTAAGTGTAAAAGCTAAAGAGTATATTCATTTAACTAAATCTTTAAAACCTCTTCCAGAAAAATATCATGGAATTTCTGATGACGAAATCAAATTTAGAAAACGTTATTTAGATATTATTACAAATAGAGATGTAAAAGAATTATTCTTAAAGAAACAAAAATTCTGGAGTACAGTTAGAAATTACTTAATTGAAAATGACTTCTTAGAAGTTGAAACTCCTATACTTGAAACTTCTTCAGGTGGAGCTGCTGCAACACCATTTGCAACTCATCACAACGCACTAGATATTGATGTATTCTTAAGAATTTCTATGGGTGAACTATGGCAGAAAAAACTTCTAGTTGCTGGGTTTGAAAAGACTTTTGAAATTGGAAGACAATTTAGAAACGAAGGTATGAGTAATGAGCATTTACAAGACTATACTCAATGTGAATTTTACTGGGCTTATGCGGATTTTAAAGATGGTATGGAGTTTACAAAAGAATTATATAGAAGAATAACTAAAGCAGTCATGGGTTCTTCAAAATTTTCAACTCGTGGATTTGAAATCGATATGGATGATGAATGGAAAATCTACGACTTTGAAACAATCATCGAAGAAACAACTGGTGTAAATATCTTCAACACAACTAAAGACGTTGTTATGGCAAAATTAGATGAGTATAAAGTTGAATATGATACTAATATTGGATTCTGGAGAATGGTAGACTTACTTTGGAAAGTAGTTAGAAAAGATTTATCTGGTCCTGGATTCTTAGTTGGACAACCAGTTGAACTTAATCCTCTACCTAAGAGACTTAAAGAAGATCCTAGAAAAGTTGCTCAAATGCAAATTATACTTGCAGGATCTGAAATGGGTAATGGTTATACTGAGTTAAACGACCCACTTGATTTAGAGGCAAGATTTAAAGAACAACGTGCAATGAGTGAAGCAGGAGATGAAGAAGCTCATGAACATGATGAAACATTTATAGAAGCTCTAAGATATGGTATGCCACCTGCTTTCGGATTCGGTGTGTCTGAGAGATTATTCTCGGTTATGATGGATAGACCTATTAGAGAGTGTGTTATATTCCCACTAATGAAACCAAAAGCTTAATATTTTAAATAGTAAAAAATATCTAAAACTATAGAAAGATTAATTTCTTTCTATAGTTTTAATTTTTAAAATAAGCACAATATTAAATTAGTAAATTTTCTTTTCTCGATTACTAGATAGATTCATGTGTAGCCACTACTATAGATACTCACAATTATTAACCCAATATTGTTAACCATAATTTTTAGATCCACGACTTCCTCTCTTATATTCCAAAAAAATCGAGAGAGATGCTAAAATTATTTTACAACAATCCATATATAATTTTTATTGCTATAACTAAAATTATTACACCAATAATTTTCTTAACCTGACTAGGATGTAACTTTTCATTCATAAACCAATTTCCAAGCAAACCTCCAACAATTGACGCAGATCCTGTTATTAGTAATAAATAAAAATTTATATCTCCCATTGCAAGATAAGTAATAAACCCTGAAAAGGAAGAAAGTGGAACCACAAAAGCTGTTATAATTGCAATTTTTTTAGGCTTATTTCCCAAATATAACAAAATCGGTGAAATTAAACTTCCTCCACCAACTCCAAGAAGTCCCGAAATAAATCCAACGAAGCTACCAATTACAACCCCATATTTTATTTGTTTGGATTTAGAAAATATTTTTTTAGAAGCTTTAGGAGTATAAAATAAAATCATACAACCTGAGAATAGTAAAAACATTGCAAATAAGCTCATCAAAATATGTCTATCAATATACTTACTAGAATATGCACCTAAAGGAGCAATCATAAATGATGCAATTGCTATAGGCACTGCTAAATCATACTGAACACGCTTATGTACAATATTTTTAAAAGACGCAGCTGATAAACTTAATCCATTCAAAAATAATCCTGTTGGAATTGCAACATTTAATGGTAACCCAAGCCAATAAAAAATTGGAATAAAAATAAATGCTGCACCCATTCCCGCCATAGCAAGAATAGTGCTGAATACAAGAACCACGATACCACAAATTAAATAGAATATCATTTTATTCTATTCCTACTATAACTGGAATACCTGTTTTGTTTTCTATTTCTTTTGCAATTTCATTTACATCAAAATAAGGGCATTTAACATCTTGTAGCATACATCCTGAAAAATGAATTGCATCTATATTCTGTTTAGCCAACATCATTCCTTGTTTAACAACTCTTACTCCTGGACAGCCGCCACACGTTGCCATAGCAACAACTTGAATATTTTTTTCCTCATATACTTCAAATTTACCTTTTTTATTAGTTGCATAATCAAAACATTTCCAACATACATCTGAACCCGGACAACCACGCAGCATAAATTTTTCACATGCTAAAATTCCTATTTTTTTCATAAAGCACCTCCAAAATTTCAAAAGTAGGACAAAATTTCAAATGAAAAATTGTCCTATATTAAACTTATTTTTTATTTACGTCTAAATTTTCTTCAAAAACAGATTGCATTTTAGAAATCATCTCTTTTGCTAAATTTTGCTTTTCTTTTGAATCAAGCTCTGAAAATATCATATTTAGACATTTTGGCATCATATTCGACATAAATTCAATTCGTTCCTCTGGTGACATTTTCGCAAACATATTATCCATCATATTTGGCATCATTTCTTTCATATCTTCAGGTTTCATCATTCCAGACATCATTTTCTCCATCATTTGTTTCATAATTCCTCCTTGTAGTAGCTATCAAGTAATTTAACATATTGTATTTGACAATAATGACTAACATCAATTTCTCTAAATACCACCTACCTCAAAACAATATATCTATTTAACTTCCTTTAAATTGTAATTTACAACCATATTGACGATCTTCCAGATCGTATCACTAGCTAATCAATAAAAATTATAAGCTCCTTGACTTTCAACTCTGACCATTGAAGCTTCTTTTAGTACTTTTAAATGATGCGAAACTAAAGGTTGTGATAGTCCTGCATTTTTTGCAATTGAATTCACACTTTTACATTCTTTAGTTAAAGATTCAATTATACGTATTCTATTTCCATCAGCTAGTACTTTAAAAGTATTTTGAATTTCCACATAATTTTTCATTATATCTTCCTCCTTCCAATAATTACTATCCATATTAGCTTAGAATCTGTTTTTAGTAAAATAATAAGTTAAAAGACATTAACTTATTATATCTTTTTTCATTCGTTCAAAGTCCTCTTTAGATATTTCACTATTTACATATCTTTTATTTAGTATATCTAAAGCTGACTCTGAATTTTTATCATCTTTAAAATTCCTATTATAATCATATGATGAACTACAACCACTAAATCTTCCACGACTAAAAACCATGTAAAAAACAAATAACATTACAATTATCCCAATTACCGGAAAAATCCACATTCCACTCCACACAAAAAATTGTGATCCCATATTAAACCTCCTCTTGTGTATATTGTCTGTTCGAAAAATTGTAAATATAATTATAAAAAATATTAAATTTTTATTTTTCTATAATTACAGTTCATATTATTCTTAATAATCACACTATAACATAAACCGGCATTTATATCAATAGTCATTTATATAAACGTAAGTTTATATAGAGGGTGCTATTTTTTATTTAATACTAATTTTTATATTAAATAGATTAAAAAACAAAAAATATCCACATTAATTTGTAATGCAGATATTTTTAAAATTTATAATGCATACTAAAATTCCACTTGGAAAAGCAATAAAATACACTTTAAATCAGTGTAATAAATTAATAAGATTTTTAAAGGATGGTAGAATAGAAATTGATAACAATAGAGCCGAAAGAGCAATAAAGCCATTTGTGATTAGAAGAAAGAATCGGATGTTTTCTAGATCACCTAATGAATCAGTTGATAGTGCTATTTATTACAGTGTAATAGAAACGACAAAAACAAATAAACTTAAACCGTTTTATTATCTTGAGTATTTATTTGAGAGGCTTCCAAATTTGGATTTAGAAAATCCACGTGAATTAGACGCTTTGTTGCTATGATCAAAAACATTACCTAATAATATTAGACTATAAGACTAGAGTTTAAGAGAATATACGCTTACAAAATAAGCACAATATTAAATTAGTAAATTTTATTTTCTTGATTGCTAGATAGATTCATGTGTAGCTATGCTTCATCAAGTAAAAAGTCAAATAAATTCAAATGCCTAATTCCATTATTAGACAAATCAACTTTATCCATTGTTATTAAAATTTTAGGATACTGATCATTAATTTTACTTAAAGATTGTATCTCTCTATTTAGAGTTGATTCTTCTAAAGTGGTTAAACTAACTTGAAAATAAAGAGGTTCTGCATTTTTCACAGCTATAAAATCAACTTCATATGATAGATTTTTACCAACTGTAACCTCATAACCTCTTCTTAATAATTCTAAAAACACTATATTCTCAATAACATGACCTAAATTTCCTTACCTATATCCAATCAACCTGTTCCTTAGTCCAGTATCTACTACAAAAGCTTTTTCAATATTAAGGTTTTTATAAGCTTTAAAAAGTAAAAATTCCTTAAATGACAAGGGAAAAACTTTCAACTCAATATATCTTCCGGACAGATATGTCAAATGATCTCCTAAGAACATTCTAGAATTTGAACTAGTAACATATATATCAGCATTCAAGCTAACTCTAAGACTATTAACGACCTTTACCCATTCTTCTACTTCTTGAACCTCATCTATTAATATATATACTTTAGAATCATCTTTAATTTTATCCATTTATATTTATGAAGATTTTTACCATCTTTTAATTCTTCGAATATAAATTTTTCATAGTTTATCTCAATAATATTTTCTTCACTAGTATTTTGTTCTAATAAATATTCTTTGAATAGTTGCAATATTGATGATTTTCCTGAACGTCTAACACCTGTAATCACTTTTACAAATTCATTATCCTTATACTGTATCAATTTAGTTAAATATTTATCTCTAGTTTTCATAAACCATTCACCTCTTTTCCTAATTATACTTCACAAAAACTCTTTAGCCAAAAGTTTTCATAGTGTTAGTCGTAAAATTGTTATTATAATTATAACTACTCACCTTTTGTCAATGAAAGTCCAATAATATCAACATCATCAAATCTATGAAAAAGTATTAATTTTTTTTGAGTTTGATCATATTCATAAAAATCACACGGCGATTGCCAGTTTACATTCAATTCTACAATCACAAAATACTTATCATCATCCATAATTATCTGAAATTTCCAAATATCATGCTTAATTTCTTCTGCTATTTGGAATATTTCTGTGATTATTTCATCGTTATCAACAGTATTCCCATCCGAATCTATTAAAACAATTTTCTTTAACTTATTAAGAACTTCATTATCAGAAATATATGATTCATAGCAATCTGAATCAGCAGTGTATATTTCGATATCATCACTTTTAAATTTATCAATCATTTCTATATTCCCATTTGAATAAACTGAAACATACTCTATTTTATCTATCCTCTCATCATTTGTTATTAAATTTATTAGCCATCGCTTAGGAACTTGGTATGAGTTTAATATAAAAGCAAATAGAATTATAACTATTATAACCGAAATAACTTTAACCATTTTTTTCATAATTTATTATTCTCCCACACATCTAATTATTTCTACTTCATTCAATTACATAATTATTTAATCTATAACATTTCTCTTTCTACTTCTTTTATCACAAACCATTTGTTTAATCATACAATAAATTATATATTATTTCAAACTTTCAAATTAATTATTAATTCTATCAACTATGTAATAATGGACAGCGCTAAAAAGAGACGATGAAAGTTCACCTTCTCTTTTTTTATTCATTAATTATACTAATTTCAATTTGTTTTTATATTCAAATAATGCTCTAAGATGGCCTTTTTCTTGACTTATAATCCTATCAATTGATTCATAATAGCTACTATCTATTAGTAGTCGAATTTCATTAAGGAATAAAATTGTATCTTTCTCTAACTGAATAGAAATGTCAAAACCATTTTGAAAATTAGTTACTTCACGGCTTTCACTTAAAAATTTTACAGTTTGTTCCAAAAGAACGTCCATATAAGCTCTATACTCATCGTCCACTTTATCACTATTGAATGAAATAATTTCCTTTTTGTATTTTTCATACAATTTTTTGTGGGCAAATTCTTGTTTTGCAAGACTCTCGAATAGTACTTTTAGACTTAAAACATCAGTTAGCCCTTTCATATTATCATAATGAATATTACCAAGTGTTTCAAGTTCAATCATTACATTAAATATATCTTCAAGTGCAAATACTTCTCTCATAACACGGCCTCCTAGTTTCGTTAAAATGATTTAAACTGATTATCTTGTTTGTACCTATAACCATTCCACTGAATATTCTCAGCAATTTGAATCTTGTCGTTTAAATGAATATCTTTAAGTACCTCTTCCTTAAACACTTGATAACCTACTCGATCCACAATATAACCGATATGCTCTTTTTTAAGTGAACGATCAATATGTTTTTCAACAAAATCATAAGTATTTTTAATCACTTGAACTATCACATCTTCTGAAGCCCACTTCATAAATGGCATAGCAATTCTAGGGTTTTTCTTACCAGTACGACCCATAATCACCATGCGGTAATAAGGCCTTTCACTTCTAGACCACGCGCCAACGGGGCATTTTAATACACATTCACCACATCCAATACATTTTTCAGTATCTCTCTCTACGTTAAATCCATTCATAGTAAGGGCTCCAGTCACCTTCTGCTTGCAATTAGTGACACACGCCTCGCAACTGATACATCTAGATACGTCATATTGTGGTTCTGTTGTACATATAATGCCAAAATCCTGCATATGTGCTTTGATACAATCATTTGGACATCCTGTTACAGCTATCTTAAAATGAAAATCATTCGGAAAACATGTTTTTTCAAGACGTTTTGCAATTCTTGTTGTATTGTCATTAGCCATTGGACAAATTCTGTCTCCTACGCATGCCGATATATTTCTTGTTCCAGCAGCTGGATAACCATAATCATTCACTTCTACAGCAAGGCCTAATGATTCAATCAAAGGTCTAATTTTTTTATTGATTTCAGGTATTGAATCAAAATCTACAAAAGGTATTTCAAAACCTTGACGAGTCGTAATATGAACCGTTCCGTCACCATACTCTTCTGCAATTGATTGAATAAGAGTAAAATATTTTGCTTCGAGATAACCACCAGGAACACGAATTCTTAAGGCAGTTTTGCCACGCGTTTTGGTTATTCTATAGGCATTCTTTGTTATTTGTTTACGATTAATGCTCATTTCCAACCTCCTAATCAATTAACGTCTTAGCCTTTATATAATTAAATACAGGTCCATCTAGACATATATAAGTTTCATCAATTTTACAGTGACCACATTTTCCAATACCACAACTCATTTTTCTTTCAAAAGATACCCATATATTTTCTTCTTTAAATCCATTTTTAATCAACTCAAGAGTTGTAAATTTCATCATAATCGGAGGTCCTACAACAACAGCAATCTTTTCTTTTACATTAGATAAATCTAATTTACCAATATGTGTAGTAATAAGTCCAGTTTCACCTTGCCAAGTATCATCGCCCTTATCAACCGTTACTGTTACATTACCAAACTTTGACCATCTATCTAAATCATCAATAAACAAACGATCGCTTGGTGATTTAAAACCAACTAATACTTCAAGAATTTTTGTCTCATCAATACCTGTCATAAAATGATCAATAGTTTTACGAATAGGCGCTAGACCAGTTCCACCAGCAATAAATGCAACATCCTTATTTTTAAATATATTAGTGTCAAATCCGTTGCCGTAAGGCCCCCTCATAAATAAACTGTCACCAGCTTGTAGGTTAAAAATTTTGTCTGTCAATCTACCAACTCTACGAATTGTCATTTCAAGTGATGTTTTATCAAAATTACAAATAGAAATCGGAGCTTCTCCAACTCCTGGAATAGAGATTTCCATAAATTGTCCACCAATAACATTACCTTGAAAAGCTACCTTAAATGTATAATCAATCGCTGTTTCTTTTCTTATTTCTAATATCTTATATGCTTGTGGTAAATAAGGATTATTCATTAGCGCTATCCTCCTTGACAATTTCATTCAGTTTATTGATACACTTTGAAAAAGATATATATTCAGGGCACACATCATCACAACGCCCACATCCTACACACATATGCTCATCAAATCGTTTGTAGAAATCATTGATTTTATGCATTGTTTTGAAACGCATACGCTCGCCATTCTTATCGCGGAAGCTATGCCCACCAGCCATATCACTAAATCCATTAACATGACAACCTGTCCAAACGCGTCTTCTCTCACCTATACGATTGTCATCACTAAGCGAAACATCTTGCATTGTAAAACATGAACATGTAATACAAGAGGTATTGCAACGTCCACATGCTATACATCTACTTGTATACTCCTTCCAAATTTCATTATTAAATGTTTCTTTTGTCACTTTATCTACATCAGGTATATTTACTTTTACTTTATTTTCTTTTATAAATTCTGGCTCAAAATCTATATTCTCTTGTCCATCAAGGTTTTCAACCATCAATGCATCATCTACAATTTTTAAACTAACAGAACCATCTTCAAATCTAATCGCTGCATCATAATCATGTGCTTCATTTGAACCCATTGACACACAAAAACATGTATCAAAACCTTCAGTACATTCCATCATCACAAATTTAACCAAGTCTCTACGTCGTTTATAATAAAAATCAACTGCCTCGCCATTACGGAGAAAAATAGTATCTAATTTTCTGACACCATTTAAATCACATGGTCTGACAAAAATTACTAGCGGTTTTTCTTCAAATTTTGGTACTTCTATCTTATTATCTGTAAAATAAAACAGGGTCTCTCTAATAGGATAGAAAATCTCTTTTGGAGAAAAATATGATTTTTTATCTATTTCTATTTCCTCAAGGGTTTTAATTTCCCCATAACCTACCACATTTGTTTCTGCAAATTTTCCTTTTCCTTCTTTAACAATAGGTGCGAATATACGATATTTTTCTGAAAGCTTTTCTAAGTAATCATTAAAAGCAATATTGCTTAGATGAATGCCCATATTTATCCCCCTTATTTTTTACCCATATAAAAGTACGTACCACCAAGCAGAATTCCACCACCAATAAAATTACCAATTGTTACTGGTATCAAATTGGCAAACATTCCTCCAATTGAAATTGTTTCTGGATGTTTCATAAATAAGCCCATTGCAAAAATAGTCATATTTGCAACACTATGTTCGAATCCAGATGTGATAAAAGCAAATAGGCACCAGAATATCATAATTAGTTTTCCAGATTCACTTTTCATTCGAATAGAGCAAAGTACTGCAAGGCAAACTAGTAAATTACACAGTATGCCCTTAACTAATAGCGGCATAAATTCACCACCCATTTTCCCCGCTGCCACTTTTAAAACAAAATCACCTACTGGACTACCTTGCATACTAGTCAAAACAAATAGCCCCGCAATAATAAACGAACCAATAAAGTTACCTATATAACTCGCTATCCAGATTTTTAAAGCATCTAACCACGTTACTTTTTTATCAAGTGCACCCACCACTAAAATCATGTTATTACCTGTAAATAACTCTGATCCTGCCATTATAACTAAACTAAGTGCTATTCCAAAAGACAGCCCCATAAATATTTTTGTATAAGGAGAGCCTGCACCAGAACTAATACTACCAACTACCATAATTAAAAAAATTCCGAATCCTACAAAAGCACCTGCCCAAGCTGATGCAACTATGTACCTACCTAATGATGATTTCATAAATGTTACTTTTTTAACAGATGCATTTGAAAGTGTATCTTTAGTTGCTGTAAACATATAAACCTCCCATATTAGTTTTTCTTTAACATGGTTGAAGTATATCAAAATTTATATCCAATTTCCGTGACATAAATCACGCTTTTTTGAATATTTATAAATTTTATTATAAAATGATTGAATTTAATCAACAATAATGATATGCTACCTACGGTAAACTCAAAAATATTTTTACAACATAAATAATCAATTACACAATTTAATTATATAAATAATATATCAAGAGCTTATTTTTATAAGCTTTTTTTTAATGCTAAGAAGAGGTAAAAAAATGTTAAAAGTTGATAAACTATCCTACTCATTTCCCAATAAAAACCTTTATAACAATATTTCATTTACAATAGAGGACAAAGATCATTGTGCTTTCATTGGAACTAGCGGAAGTGGAAAAAGCACTTTAATAAATATCATTACAGATCCAGAAAACTATATGTATGATGGAAAATTAGAAGTAAATCCATCTTGGAAAATCGGATATGTGAGTCAGTTTTCAAATTTGGATAAAACTAAAGAAACTACAGTTTTTGACTATATAAGTGAAGACTTTATTTTTCTACAAAATAAAATTTCATCTATTTGTAGTGAAATGGAAACAGCTACAGATATTGATTCTTTACTAGAAGAATATCAAATAGCACTTGATTCATTTAATGCAATAGATGGAGATAATTTTGAAAGCAATATTAATAAAAATTTAAATCTTGCAAAATTAAGCCAACATAAAAATCTAAGACTATCTGAACTTAGTGGCGGAGAATTCAAACTTATTCAAGTAATCAAAGAAATGCTTAATAGCCCAGATTTAATGATTATGGATGAACCTGATGTATTTTTAGACTTTGAAAATCTTAATGCTCTTAAAAAATTAATAAATTCACATAAAAAAAGAATGTTAGTAATTACCCATAATAGATATCTACTAAATCATTGCTTTAATAAAATTATACATCTTGAAAATATGGAATTACAAGAATTTGAAGGCAGATATATCGACTATAATTTTTCTTTACTTCAAAGCAAAATTGAATTACAAGAACTCTCTTTAGAAGATGATGAAGAAATCGAAAGAAATGGAATTTTAATTGATAAATTAAGACTTATAGCAACTTACAATTCTGAATCTTCAAGAGGAAAATCACTAAAAGCTAGAGTTAAAATTCAAGAAAGGTTAGAAAAACGTAGAATCAAAGCCCCTTTTGTAGCTATTAAAAAACCAGATATAAACTTAGTTACTAATAATGAAATTGAAGAAACTATAGCTTTAAAAGTTAGTGATTATAGTATTTCTTTTGACGAACTTCTTTTAGAAAATATCAACTTTGAAATTAAATCTACTGATAAAGTAGCTATTATCGGTCCAAACGGTTGTGGGAAAACAACACTTTTAAGAGAAATATTTAAAAACAACAATTCTTCTATTGAAGTAAATGAAAATATTGAACTAGCATACCTTTCTCAACTCCAAGGCGAAATACTAAATGAATCAAATACAATATATGACGAGTTTTTTGATGCAGGATTTGAAACATACGCTCAAATCAGATCATATGTTTCTAATTATGGTTTTGATGGTGAGATTGTGGAGCAAAAAATCGAATCATTGTCAGGTGGAGAAAAAAATATTCTTCAATTAGCTAAAATTTCTGCCAGTAAAGCAAATATGCTGCTTCTTGATGAACCAACAAGTCATTTGGACACCTATTCACAAATTGCTTTAGAAGAAGCCATCAAAAATTACAAAGGTGCAATTTTAATGGTTTCTCATGATTTTTATTCTATAGTTAATTGTGTGGATTATGTCTTAATTATTGAGGACAAAACTATTAGAAAAATAAGTATGCGAAAATTTAGAAAGATGATTTATGCTAATCACTTTAATAAAGACTACTTAGAAATTGAACAAAAGAAAAAATCAGTTGAGACTAAAGTTGAATTAGCTTTAAAAAATACTGATTTTGAGCTTGCAAGAAAACACTCTGAGGAGCTTGAAAAAATAATAAAATTACTATAATAATATTCTAAAAACCATCTATTTTAAGAGTTAAAGCTCTTAAAATAGATGGTTTTACTTTTGCCTATATTCCAACCATATCAAGTTTTTCTAAATCATACTTCTTAATAATATTAATAAGTTTAATAGGATATTTTGGATCTGTTGCGTACCCTGCCCTTTTAATAGCCCAAGCACCTAATGTACTATCATACATAACATCTCTAAAAGGTTTATATCTTGATAAATTTAGTAGTATTTTTTTATGATCGTCCCAGCTCTCATTTATATTATTATAGGCTCTAAAGTTTGCATCAATCCTATAAGTTACACCATTATAGACTTCCCAAGTATTTGATACTACTGATCCATTAGTAGATGTGCCCTTTATCCCAAATAAATTATATGAAAATTTACCATTATATTTGTCTACTGGTAAACTTTGTCCCCAACCACTTTCAAGTATCGCCTGCGCTGTTTGAAGGGCAGCTGACATCCCAGTTTTCTTAAAGGATTCCACTGCAAGATTTGATGCTAAATCGAGAAATTTTTCTTTTTCAATTAAAGCTTTTGCTTTATAAAGAGTACCATTATATATTTTAAAGGAAGTCTTAGAACTTGAAATTTTTTTCCCATTATATAAGACTTCCGCTTCAAGTGAAATATCTCCAACATCATCTTTTAGGGGAGTAAATGTAAAATTGTCATCTGCCGAAAGATTCATTGCTATATATCTTTTACCACCACTAGTATTATTTCTTAGTATATAATTCACACTATCTGCTTTAAAATTAGTTTTTACATAAAGTTCAATCTTTCCATCAATTACTTGATTTGGTGCTACTCCATATAAATAGACCTTGTCACTTCCATCAATATAAACCTTTTTATGGTCACTTTCATGTATCTTTCCATAAATATCTTTAACTCTTACAAATATTTCTTTATCACCTGAATATTTGGAGTCTGGAAACCATTTGTAACTGCCATATGGAACTTTTGCAATAATAGTCTCTTTTTTTGTTTTATTATCAATAAGAACGTAGCTTGTTTCAGTTACATCAAAATTTCTTTTTGCTAATAATGAAATAGGTTTATTTATTGTCATTCCACTTTTTATATTATTAAGCGATAAAGTCCTACTAGCATCTACTGATAAATTTTTAATATCACTTTCGTAAGCATTTCCATTTAAATCATATGCAATCATTTTAATACTATAAGTCCCTCTATCTTCATAATCAATTATAAGTGTACTTGAAAGTTTTGGATCTTTTTCTTTAAGCACTATTTTTTTATTATTTTCAGTATTGGTTAATTCGTAATTTACATAATTAGCTGTAAAATTAAGTAATGACGTTAATACTATTTTTCCAACTACAGTTTTGTCATTTGAAGCTTTTAATGTAACCACTGGATCAACATTAATATTTATAGTAACAGCATCTCCACCAAGAAAATTTGAGTCCTTGTCATAAAAAGCAGCTACTAATACTTTTTCTCCCTTATCTTCTATTTTAGGAAGATATGCTATTTCAAAGTTAAAACCATCTTCATCTTTAACGATATATCCCTTTGATTCTCCCTTATTAAAAATAAGTAGCCTTGTTTTTTTTACTTTACTTTTAAAAGTATTTGAAGCATCCACCTTTATTAGAGTTTTCCCCTTTACAATATCACCGTCATTTAAAGATGTAATATTTATATCAAAAAATGGTTTTATTGCAGATTTTTCACTTGAATTTACAATAACACTCCGAGTTAATTCGTCCCATTTTATCCCTACACCTAAGGCATTACTAATAAGTCTAACAGGTACATAGGTTCTTTCGTTAATTATTTTAGGCTTAACATCACTAAGGTTATGTATAGTGCCGTCATTATATTCTATAAAATTGCTATCAATCCATAAAAGTACAGTTTTTTCGCCCTTTTTTACATATACAGATCTCTTTTCACCGTCCCATATAACAGTTGCCCCAAGTTCTTCAGAAACAAATCTTATTGGTACAAGCATTCTATTATTTTCAATGACTGGACTTGATAAACTAGTAATGTCTTTTCCATCAACAATTAATTTAATATCATTTTCTAAGGTGGTATCTGCATAACTAACAAATGATAAAATCATAACTATAGTCACTATAAAAATTAATAATCCTATTTTCATATTATTTTTTTTAATATTCATAAAAACCTCCATTCTCATTTCTGTTAATTTATATATTATGTATTATACTATAATTTAAATTTTTTCATTAAAATATAATTAAAATGAATTTTAGATTTAATATATTTAAAAACTAATACTACTGAAAAAAAAATAAAAACTTCAGAAAGAGTATACACTCCCTCTGAAGCTAAGAAATTCATTTATCCAACTATAAGTTTTATTTCTCCAATATTCGTGTGAAAAGGTATCATATATAGATCTTTTCCCCCCAATATATAATTTTCTTTACACGACTGAATATTAAGCCTTATTTTAATATTTTTATCAGACATATTAACTGCAAACAATCCATTGTGTAAATTTAAAAATTCTTTACAAACGTCTAATGTGTATTCATCTATAGTCTCAATTTTTTCTTTAGAATATTTTTCCGCAAATGAGATTAATACATCTCTAGAAGCTGTATATGCTGTATATAAATTTTTATCATCACGTATGTTTTGTTCAAACAAAAATTTATATTTCTCATTACTTTCTAGTTTTGTAGACTCAGAAATATAGACTTCATCCGAAATAAATCTTATAATATTTTTATAAAATAACGTTACGTAATCTTTAATATCATTATCATCAATTTTTAACATACTGTATATTACATCTTCAATTTTACCATTTTTTAATTCCTCAAAAGATTCATTTGAAATATTATAAAGTTTCTTATACATTTCAATAGCTTTTTCAAACTCTTCAATAGTCATATATTCTAAGTTCACCATTGTTTGGGCTAAAATAAGATGTTCTGATTGTTGTTTGTTTAGTATTATATCTAATTCATCATTAGTTATATACATAAATTCAACAGCTATTTCACCAAATCTTCTATCGTGTTTTTTCTGAAGTTCATTTATTTTAATAACTTGATTTGCATTTAAAAATCCTTCATTTATTGCAATCATACCAAGTCTTAATCTAGTCGTTTTGACATTTTTAAATACTTCTTTTAATTCTTCTGGTTTTATTAAATCCTGATTTAAAAGAAATTGTCCAAAAAATTGCGTAAACATTTTAAGCCCCCTTTGAAAATTTAACTAAAGTTTTTTTAAGAATTTCAATTTCTACTGGCTTTTGAATAAAGTCCGATGCTCCAGCTTTAAGTGCTTCTTTTAAATTTTCTTTTGTACCAACAGATGATAACATTACAACTTTAGCTTCTTTATCATGTTCAACAATACCTTTAACCGCTTCGATTCCATTCAACTATGGCATAATAATATCCATATAAACAAGCTCAGGTTTGTTAGCTTTATACACTTCAATAGCTTTACTTCCGTTTTCAGCTTCAAAAACTTCATATTCTCCAAGTGATAATATTAAATTTTTTAATTGTCTTCTAATCATCAATGAATCATCACAAATTAAAATCTTCATTTTAAATCCTCCCCCATTTTTTATAAAAGAATATTTTTTTTAACAGTTTTTATTATAGATTAAGCTGTTAAATAAGCGATTATTGTGCGTTTTATTTATTTTAACTATATATATAAAATTTACGCTATATTTATCACTCTAGTTATAATATTAACATATTATTTTACTTTTCGCATCTAAAATATTTGCAATTTTCTAACATTTTATACTTTCCTTGTACATGTATTGTAATTTAAGTAAAAGCAATATTTTTTAAATATAATAGACTAAAAAAACTTATTTTATATTATTAAGTTTTTAATAAATTTACAATATCATCTTTTATTTTACTTAACTTTATTGTATTATGAATTTATATGCTTAAAAGTAATTACTTTTTAAAAATCGGAGGTACAATGAATAATTTTGCAAAGCTAAATATAAACGAAAAAATAATAAATGGTTTAAAAAAAGAAAATATTACTATACCAACAAAAATACAAAGTGATAGTATAGCAGATATTTTAGAGGGAAATGATGTTATCGCTGAAGCCGTAACTGGTAGCGGAAAAACACTTGCCTTTCTACTACCTTCTTTTGAAAAAATAGATACAAGTTCAAAGGAACTTCATACTATTGTAATTGTTCCCACTCACGAACTTGCACTTCAAATAAATAATGTTATAAAAGCATTGGCAAAAAACTCTGAATTTCCAGTTCGAAGTGTTCTAATAATAGGTCAAGTTAATATTAAAAGACAAATTGAATATTTAAAAGCAAAACCACACATTGTTGTTGGTACGCCTGGAAGAATTCTAGAATTAATTAAGCTAAAAAAAATAAAAGCTCACCAAACTAAAACGATCGTTATAGATGAAGCTGACAAAATGCTTTCTGATAATAATATGTCTACTGTTAAAGCTATTATTAAAACTACACTTCGCGATAGACAAGTCTTAGCTTTTTCAGCTTCAATTAGTGAAAGAACAAAAGAAAGAGCTCGTGAAGTTATGAAAGAGCCTAAATTAATTAGTCTAACAGGCGAAAAAATAAATTCAGATATAAAACATATTTTTGTTAGAGCAGAAAGACGGGACAAAATTGACCTTTTAAGAAAAATAATTCATGCATTAAAACATCCAAAAGTTATTGTATTTATTAATAGAAATGAGAAAGTTCAAGAAGTAGTACTTAAATTAAGTCATCATAAGATTGCTACCGTTGGAATTTATGGTAATGCTGAAAAAAACGAAAGAAAACAAGCACTTGATTTTTTTAGAAATGGAAGAGCAAATGTTATGGTTGCATCTGATGTTGGAGCAAGAGGACTTGATTTTAAAAATGTTACACATATTATAAATTTAGATTTACCTGAAGATCTTAATGAATACACACATAGAGTTGGAAGAACAGGAAGAAATGGAAAAAAAGGAACTGCTATCTCTATTATTACTTCTAGAGAAGAAGAATCTATGAATATTATTGAAAAAAGAAATAAAATCGAACTTGATGAAAGAATTATTTATAATGGCAAACTTTTGACTTTTGATCAATATAATAATAACTTTAAAGAAAGATAAGGTGAATTATGTCATTTTATAAATTGGGTGTAAATGGCGACTGGGTATATGCACTTGAGTGTCAAAATATAATTACGCCTACACCAATTCAAACACTAAGTATTCCTCCCATTTTAAAGGGAAAAGACTTAATAGGCGAAGCTCAAACAGGGACAGGTAAAACTTACGCTTTTCTCCTTCCTATGTTTCAAAAAATTGATCCATCAATAGATCATATTCAAGGCTTAATAATAGTACCTACTAGAGAGCTGGCACTTCAAATTACTGAAGTCGCAACGATTCTTTCAAAATATAATGATATAAATATACTTGCTGCATACGGTGGACAAGACATTAAAGCACAGCTTCATAAATTAAATGGCAATGTACATTTAGTTATTGGTACTCCTGGAAGAATTTTAGATCACTTAAGAAGAGAAACTATAAATTTTGATAACTTAAAGATTTTTGTAGTAGATGAAGCAGACCAAATGTTTCATATCGGTTTTAAAAAAGAAGTAGATGAAATAATTAAGAACCTTCCTAGTAAAAGGCAAACTCTCTGCTTTTCTGCAACTATAAGCAGTTCAGTTAGTAAATTTGCAAATAAATACTTAAATAATCCTATTTCTGTAACTGCTCCTAAAAAACAGATAATACTAGATAATTTAGCTCAATTTGTTTTAGAAACTTCAAATCGTCAAAAATATAATGATTTTTTAAGGATAATTAAAGAAACCCATCCTACAAAGTCAATTGTATTTTGTAGATCTAGGCGTGGTAGTGAAGCTTTATTTGAAGAAATGAAATTAAGTGGATTTAAAGTAGAGAGACTCCACGGTGGATTAACACAAGGCAAGAGAGAAATTGTAATGAATGGATTTAGAAACAATCAATTTGATTTTCTTATAGCAACTGATGTAGCATCTCGAGGAATTGACGTAGAAAATATTAGCCACGTTTTTAACTATAACCTACCTGACGATATAGAAAATTATGTACATAGAGTTGGACGATGTGCTAGAAAAGGTAACACAGGAGTAACCTATACTATTTTAACTCTAAAAGATGAAAAAAGACTGGAAGAAATCGAAAAATTTATTAAAATGAAAATTAAAAGAATTAGCTTTTCAAGTGATAGAGAAAAAAATAATGCTGCTAGTATTAATACTAAAAAGATTATTTCTAAAGCTAATGACTCTAATAAAAAAAATAGCACTAAACCGATTAATAATGGTGCAAATAAAAAGAAAACTAACTATAGTAAATACAAAAAAAGTAAAAACTCAAAATAATAATATATACAAAACTAAACGACTTATAAACTAATTTGATACTAGCTATAAGTCGCTTTTTATATTATGTTTTTTTCATATGCTTTCATAAAAGCTCTAACACACTTAGGATCAAACTGAGTTCCTGAATTTTTTTCAATTTCATTTAATGCGTCTATGACTGATATCTTTTCTTTATATGATCTATCACTAGTCATGGCATCATATGAATCAGCTACTGCAATGATTCTGGACGCAAGAGGTATTTCTCCACCTTTTAAACCTTCTGGATACCCTAATCCATCATATCTTTCATGATGATAAAGAACATTTTTAGATATTTTCTCAAATTGCCTTATCTTAACTATAATATCATAGCTTAAAACTGGATGTTTTTTAATAGTTTGATACTCTTCTCTTGTAAGTTCACCTTTTTTATTAATGATATTTAATGGAATTAAGGCTTTACCAAGGTCGTGAAGAAGACCTGAAAGATATATTTCCTCAGCTTGAGCTTTATTAAGTCCATATTCTAATGCTATTGCTTTTGAAATCTTAGATACATTAACAGAATGTCCCTTTGTATATTCATCATATAATTCAATTATATTTGTCATTGCCATAATTATATCTATAAGAATCAGTTCTTTATTACTTAATTCATTTTTAAGTTCTTCATTCAAATCCAAAATTTCTTTAGTATTTAATTTCACTTGATTTTTTAAAGATCTGCTCCAAATTAAAATAAATAAAGTAATAAATAAAAGTACCACAATAATTCTTTGAAAAAGAAGATTTTCAATCAATGATTTACTTGAACCTAGGCTTATCCATTTATTATAAATATCATTTTTATATTTTTTTGGCATAACTTTTAGAGATTTATTAATTATACCTTCGAGAAGTGGATATTCTTTTCTAAATGCAAAACGCATATCATAAGTAAAATCTAATGTTTTATTTACTTTTAAATTCACAATTTTAAGCTTTTCAATATAATAAGAAACTTGTGCTAAGGATCCTATAAAAACATCACAGTCTCCAAAAGAAAGATTTTTAAGTCCTTCAGCTGTATTATTAACTAATATAAGATTTTTAAGTTTAAGTTTTTCTTTAACTAAATCTTCTGTACCTGAAGACTTAATTACAGCCACTCTAAGTAAATTAAGGTCAGAATTATTTATAGTACTAGCTTCTTTTCTAGTAACTATAATTTCAGGAATACTTATATAACTTTCTGAAAATAGTAGAAAATTTTCTCTATTTTCTGTTTTAGCAACTGCACCTAATATATCTACTCTATTATTTTTAGTAGCTTCTATAACCTTGCTCCAAGATGGATATTTCTTAATTATTACATTTAATCCTGTATTCTTTTTTATCCATTTTAAATAATCTGCACTTATACCAGAAAATTCATTATTTTCATCAAAAAATTCTAGTGGTGCAAAAGAAGGATCTGGCGCTAAAATTAACTCATTATGATTTTTAATAAATAATTTTTCTTCGGATGTTAAATTAATTGGGAAAGTATATATAAACTGAACATAAATTAAAAATACAAAAAATGACAATAAAAATACAAAAGTTAAATTAAGTACTATTTTTGATTTCATAATACTTTTAAAATTCATAATACCACCTTCAAAATATATTTATGCAAAATAATTTACACATTATATATCATATTACTACCCATAATAGTATTAATAAAACTAAATAATAAAATTAGTAAAAAAATTAGCTCATCTTATTAAATTAACTTATTTAAATATTTATTTTATTTTCTTGTTTGTTAGTGCATCCTTAACTGCATTTATTATACCTTTCGATGAATAAGTAGAACCTGAAACTACATCTACATCGTATGTTTGTTTTTTAATCATATTGTCTGGAATAACGTTATTTGCTCTAAAAAACCAATTATAATCATCGTGTTCTTTAACAACTTCTATATTAAGTATTAGTCCACTTTTCACAGTTACTTCAACCGTAATTGGTCCGTTAAAACCATCTGCCTGGCCAATATATACTACTTCTTTTGTTGAAGCCTTTGATGAAATATTATTTTCTTTAGTTTCTGTTACTTGTTTATTATCTGTTTTTATAGTCTCATTTGAAATATTAACTTTTTTAGTATCAGTTTTAGGTAATTCATTAGGTATATCAACTTCACTAGTGGTGGCTTTAGGTAATTCATTTGGTATATCAACTTCACTAGTGGTAGTTTTAGGTAATTCATTTGATATATTTACATTAGAAATATCATCCTTAAATGCTTCATTTGAATTAACATCACTCTTATTTACATTAGATGTAATTTCTTTTGTATTATTTTTGAATTTACCTTTTCCAAAATGCTTTCTTTGATCTAATTCTAGTTCATTTTTAATTATATCTTCTGCGCTATTCATTATACTTTTTAAATCGTTTGCATTAACAATTTCACCAAGATTAGCATGATTTACAAAAACAATTAAATACACTAATAATATAGCAACTAATAAAGTAATCTTCTTTTTATTATGTTTTTCTTTAACTGCAGTTTTAAGATTTAATGTGTTTTCAACTGGACAAGCGCTCACACATTCATAGCAATCTATACACTGAAGTGAATTAACAAGAGATTTTTCTGAAATAGTAATATTCATTGGACATGATTTATCGCACAATTTGCAACTAATACAATTTTCATCGTTCCTTGTTATTTTAAACAATTTTAATGCACCAACAAGAGAATATTTAGCTCCTTCATAACAAAAATAATTACAAAATGGTCTTTCAAAAAATAAAGATATTAATAGAAAACTTACTATAATCAAAATTGAAACTATATCCAAATAACGTCCAAGTAAAAGTTGAAGTAGATTCGATCTTGGATCATACCTTAAAATAGTAAATATAATATTTAAACTAAATACTGTTACTATAAACAGTACTATATACCTTACATATACAAGATAGTTTTGAATGTATTTTGGCATTTTAAATTTTTTTATGCTCATTTTTCTCCCAAGGGTTGACATTAAGTCTTGTAAAAAACCTAATGGGCACATAAATCCGCAGTAAATTGGACCTATAATAAATGTTAAAACCATAATAAGAGTCATTGTAATTTCAAATTTATTTATTAATCCTATTATTGTTAATAAAAAAAATAGAATTTGTGAAATTTTCCTTATATTTTGTATTTTTTTCATGTTTTTCATTTTGCACCTCTTCTATCTATTTATCTATTTATCTATTTATCTATTTATCTATTTATCTATTTATCTATTTATCTATTTATCTATTTATCTATTTATCTATTTATCTATTTATCTATTTATCTATTTATCTATAATTAATTTTACACTTTATTTGTTCCAACTTTGTTACAATTATAAATATATTTCACAAAAAAAGAATATAAACCGTGTAGTTTATACTCTTTTTTACTTTAAAGTGTAACTTCTTTAATTTTATCATATACATCTTCAACGTCAATATGCTTATTTAACACTTTTTCATATAATTCAATCATAATTTTTTCATCAAGCATAGACTTAAAACCTTTTATTCCAAAAAAGTTTCTTACAAACTCAGAATTTGGTTTATAAATCAAATCTTCTTTTGTACCCATCTGCTCAATTTTACCCTTATTTAAAAGTATTATTCTACTTCCAAGTTTTAATGCTTCGTTAATATCATGTGTAACAAAAATAATTGTTTTATTAAGTCTTTTTTGAATTTTAATTATTTCATTCTGAAGAGAATTCCTATTAATTTCATCGACAGCACCAAATGGTTCATCCATTAAAATTATATCAGGATCTGCTGCGAGTGCTCTTGCAACACCAACCCTTTGTCTTTGACCACCACTGAGTTCTCTTGGATATCTACTTAAATACGATCTATCTAAACCAACCAATTCAATTAATTCATTTGCCGTTTTTCTTTTATATTCATCCTTAATTTTAAGAAGATTTAGAACGTAATTGATATTTTTTTCTACAGTCATATGAGGAAATAAACCGATTTGCTGAATTACATAACCTATACTTCTTCTTAAATCGATAGTATTCCAATTCTTAATATCTTTTCCATAAACTTTAACAATTCCATCGTTTGGGCTTATTAATTTATTAATCATTTTAAGCATTGTAGTTTTACCACAACCTGATTCTCCTAAAACGGTTACAAATTCACCTTTATAAATTTTCAAATTCAGATTATTTATTATTTTATCATTATTTATATATGCTTTTTCAACATTAATAAATTCAATTATTGGCATTATAGTAAACCTTTTTTTCTTAAAAATTCTTTTGCAACATCTTTTGGATCTTTCTTTTCAATTTCTACTTGATAGTTCATATCAATCATTTCTTCATTACTGATTTGCCCTGTTAAAAGCTCTATAACATCCCCCAGTTCTGGATACTTGTCTAATACTTCTCCTCTAACTAAAGTTGCAGCAAAATATGAAGGGAAAAAGTTTTTATTATCATCTAAAACCTTTAATTTTTCCGCTTTTAAACGTCCATCAGTTGAAAATACATTAATTACATCAACCTGATCACTTGAAATCGCTTGATATTTTAGACCTATATCAAGTTCTTTTTTATCATTAAATTTAAAATTATATGCTTTTGAAAGTCCCGGATAACCATCTTCTCTTTCATAAAAATCATACTCTGCACCCATTTTAAGTTTATCGCTAACTTTTGCTAAATCTGAATATGAATTTAAATCAAGTTTTTTTGCAAGTTCTTCTTTTACCGCTATTCCATAAGTATCATTAAAGCCATATAGTCCGCTCCAAACAATATTATATTTTTCTTTATATTCTTTTTTTACAGCTTCATAGAGTTTATTAGGATCATTAATTAAGTCTTGTTTTAATACAAACATCCATCCTGTACCAGTGTATTCAGGATATATATCAATTTCTCCTTTTTCCATTGCAGGTTGAATATTAGAAGTTCCTCCGCCAATACCCATCTTTTGCTCGACTGTTATATCTGTTTTAGCTTCAATTAATTGACTTAACATTTCTGCAAGTATATATTGCTCAGTCATAGGTTTACTTGCTATAACAACTTTTTTTTCTTCCTTTGTACAACCTGCTAAAGAGACAAGTAATAAGGCTGCTAAAATTAGTAAAATTATTTTTTTATACATTTAATACTCCCTTCTTTTCATTTCCTAGTATTTTTTTTCTCATAATATTTTCAATATTTTGTAAAAATAAATCAACAATAATTGCAAAACCCGCAACAAGTAAACTTCCCGCCATAGTCATTGCTGGATAATTCGTTGTAATACCCCTCCAAATAGCAACCCCAAGTCCACCTGCACCTATAAAGGAAGCAATTCCGCCAAGTGCAATCGTCATGATTACCATAGTCCTAAAGCCAGTAAAAATAACCGGAAGAGCTAAAGGTAATTGGATTTTTAATAATAATTCCTTTTCAGTTGTTCCCATTCCTATAGCCGACTCAATAATTTCTGTATCAACTTCCATAATGCCTACATATGTATTCCTTATTATTGGAAGTACACCATAAATAGTTAAAGCAATAATCGCGCTATTTCTACCAATACCTGTTATTGTAACTAAAACTCCAAAGAGAGCAATTGATGGTATAGTGTAGAAAAAATTTGTAAGCGCAAACATTAGACTTGCAAATAGTTTATTTTTTGTCATAAGAATACCTAAAAATAAACCAATAATAGTAATTAATAATACTGCTATCAATGTTAATACAATATGCTCCACTAGTAATTTTGTGAAAAATGAACTTCTACTAACATAAAGTTGAAAAATTTCTTTTAACAATATCAAACCTCCTTTTAGTTTATTTATTCAGTGCCTAAAAATTCTAATACTAAATTTTCATAAACTTTAACAGCCATATATTATTTTTTCTATCATTTTAACTTTACCCAATAGAATAAGTAATACTGCATTAATTTACAAATTAAATATTATAGAAAGCAATATAAGATATATTATATCAAATTCCTATCAAAATAGTATGTTATTCGAAATATTCTATACATATTTTTCTTTTATTAATTTATTAAATAGTTTTTTAAATTTACATACCTTTAGGAAGTTCAATCGCATTTACTGGGCAAAGAGAATAACATATACCGCACTCATCACATTTTTTTGGATCAATACTAAAAGGCTCTCCTACTGAAATAGCATCAAAAGGGCATTCTTTTTTACAAATTCCACACTCTATACAAGAATTTGTGATAGTGCATCCACTAGTATTAACACTTTCACCACCAAAAGAAAATCTTTCACGCATCATTTTACCGTTTTTACCGCTTAAATCAAAAATTTCTCCATTACCTTTATAAAGATAAAAAACAGAAAATATTTCAGTATTTCCTGAAAATAATTCATTTAAACTTGGATTTTTTTGAAATATATCTTTAACTCTAATTTTATCAGTTTTTTTCACTTCCCCATTTAACCTAACTTGAATAAAGTCTTTTGTCATAGCAGTTATAGAAATTTTATTATTTATAATCAAATTTCTATAAAATGGTTTAGCTTTGCATGTTACAAAATAAACACCACCACTGTCATAATCCATTATTTCAACAATTCTTGAAGTCGGTACTCCATTAGTTGCAGTAGAAATTACTACTGATTTTATTTCTCTTAGCATTTTAAAGGCCTTTTCCATATTTCCTCCTTGATTTTTTAAGTGAGTGTTAATTTTTCTTTTTATATCCTCCATATTCGATTTTACTTCGATATCGAAGTAAAATTTTAAAAAAAATGTGATTCTATTTAATCACAAAATTTTTATACACTCTGTCTAAATTTTCTTTAAATTTTTCAATTTGGTCCTCAGTCATACCTTTATACTGAATTTTGTATAACATTTCAGATATTTCAATGAAGTCATTTTTCATTTTATAACCTTTTTCAGTTAAAGATACTACAATTGACCTAGCGTCTTCTAAGTTAACCTGAGAAGATAAATAACCTAATTTTTCTAACTTACTGATTAGAGTAGTTACTGTTGATTGTTTTCTATTAATCTTATTTGATATTTCTTTTTTTGTCATATTTCCATGAAAAATCAAAGTCGATAGAATATCTCCATGTGAAGGAGCCAAACCAACATGTCCCCTTTTATTAAGCTCTTCTATTATTAACTCGTTTGCTTTTTCTTTAATTTTACCCATTTTTGAAATCATATTATCTATTTTCATATTCTTATATTACTTTGACATCGAAGTAATGTCAAGTCAATAATTCTCGTCTTTGAGAATTATTGACCTTTAAAATAAAATATTTTTTATTTACAAAAGCTAATTTACGTTTTATATTACAGATCCTCTTGACTTTGTCTAGTCTTATATTCCTCTATCGCTCTCATAAACTGTAATCCATAATTTTTAAATTTTCTCTCACCTACACCTTTTATATTCATAAAACTTTCTTTATCAAGTGGCATATAATGTGCCATTTCTTCAAGCGCACTATTATGGAAAACAACATATAGAGGAACTTTCTTTTTTGTTGCTATTTCTTTTCTTACATTTGCTAAAAGTTCAAATAATTTATCATCAAAGTTTAAGTTTTCATTTTTAATTACACGTTTTTTCTTTTTATCTTCTACTTTTACTCTCTCTTTTCTTATTAGAATTTTTTCTTCACCTTTTAATACTTTTCTTGAGCTTTCTTTTAATTTTATTATTGGAAACTTATCTGTCGTCATTGCTATAAAACCTCTAGCAATTAAATTCATTATAAGTTCACGAAGTCCGCCTTCAGACTGATCTGTAATTATTCCATACGTGGATACTTTATCTAAATTCCAATCTAATATTTTCTTATTTTTTGATCCTCTAAGTACTTGTATTATTACATTTACTCCAAATCTTTGATTGGTTCTATATATGCACGATAATATTTTTTGTGATTCTAGTGTCATATCTACGAATTCTGAGTCACACAAACAGTTTCCACAATTTTCGCAGTTATTAGTCACAGATTCTTCTCCAAAATATCTTGTAATCTCATTCCTAAGGCAGTCATTTGTATGACAATAACTAACTAAATACTGTAGATTTTTAAGAGAAATTTGTTCTCTACTTAAATCATTTGCATTTTGAGCAATCATTAATCTTTGTTTAACTATATCAGAAGGTGAATACATTAAAATACAATCACTTTTTTTACCGTCTCTACCAGCACGACCTGCTTCTTGATAATATGCTTCCATATTTTTAGGCATATTGTAATGTATAACAGCTCTTACATCAGGTTTGTCAATTCCCATACCAAAAGCATTTGTTGCAACGATAATTTTTATTTCATCTAGCATAAATGCATCTTGAATTCTATTCCTTTTTTCAGTATCAATCCCTGCATGGTAGGCAGAAACCGAAAACCCACTTTCAAAAAGTTTTTTACTTAACGATTCAACAGTTTTTCTTGTTGAACAGTAAATAATTGCAGAACCTTCCTTAAATTCTTTAGTTAAATATTCTTTAACATATTTATATCTATCATTTGGCTTTACAACTTTATAAAAAAGATTTTTTCTATCAAATCCTGTAGTTAGTTCAAAAGGATTTTGTAATTTAAGATTATTCTTTATTTCCTCTATAACAAGTTTAGTAGCCGTTGCAGTTAATGCAACAATAGTTGGCCTTTTTTTTAGTCTAGAAATAAAGAGAGGTATATTTCTATAACTAGGTCTAAAATCGTGACCCCACTGACTTATACAGTGAGCTTCATCAACTGCTACAATATCAATATTTATTTTTTCATTAAGTCTTATAAAATCTTCAGAGAGTAATCTTTCAGGAGCAACATATACAAGTTTATATGCTCCATCTATAATACCCGAAATTCTATTATTTGTTTCTATACTTGTTAAAGTACTATTCAAAAAAGTAGAATTTATACCAATTTCATTTAATCCATCTACTTGATCTTTCATTAATGCAATAAGCGGTGAAATTACTATAGTTATTCCGCTTTTCAATAATGAAGGAAGTTGATAACATAATGATTTACCACCACCAGTTGGCATGACTACAAGTGAATCTTTTTCATTTAAAACATTATCAATAATATCTATTTGACCTTCTCTAAAATCATCATAACCAAAATATTTTTTTAAAAGTTTATATCTATTCAATACGTACTCCCTTGTTTTTTTATTATATATAATAGTAAAATTATAACATATACTATACGGATTTATATAAAAAACAACCTATATTTAGGTTGTTTTTTGTATTTTTATTGTATGAAATTTTAAATTTATTAGCAAACCTCTTCTACTATAAATGTATTTTTTGATTTGCTCTTTGCTTTATACAAAACTTCATCAGCAAATTTAAATAAGTCTACCTGATTTATTTTAGAATTTTCTGTAATAATTCCACCAGCACTTAGGGTAACTCTATCTGAAACTAAAGAATATTTATGTTCAATATTTAAATCAAAAACTATTTTTCTTATGTTTTCAAGTGCTTCTTCTAAGTTATTTTTAGATATTTTCTCAAAAATTATTAAAAATTCATCTCCACCATATCTAAATATATGTGCTTTTTCTTTCTTTATAACTTCAATAATATTTGATGTTATTTTACTTAAAACTTTATCACCTTTAACATGACCATAATTATCATTATACTGCTTAAAATGATCTAAGTCTATCATGCATACCCCAAGCGGCATAATAAGATTTTTATTTTTATCAAATACGCTTTCAATATATTCTGAAAGAGCATGCCTGTTTTTTGCACCTGTTAGAGCATCGACTTTTGAAATAAGTTCAAGTTCTTTATTTTTATTAAGTATTTCTTTGTTTTTTTGATAATTTGTAATTGATATTGCTAAATAAGACGATAAAAATCTTATTTTTTCTAAGTCCATATAGTTATATGTAAAATTTTTATCACTTTGAACTGTAAGTCCACCAATAATTTCATTATCAAAAAATATAGGACAAAATATAACTGATTTAACTTTGGAATTATAAATTAAATCAACTAAGTCTTTACTAAATTTATTCTTATATTCACTTAAATTTTTAGAATCAACTATAAAAATTTCTTTCTTATCTCTTATGCATATATTCATAAGTTTTTTATAATCGTCTAAATCAATATATGCTTGTTTAAATACATTTTCATGAGAATATCTATAGTGTAATTTTTCGGTTTCAATAATACCTACACCATAAGTCATAAGATTCATTGTTTTAGAGAGATGTTTTTCTAAAATTTTATAAACATCATTAAAATCAATACTTGTAGTAATTACTTTACCAATCTTACTTAGTGTATCCATAATCTCTAAAGAACTTTTTAGTTCGTCCATTTGATTATTGGTTGTTACTTTGTTAAAATCACTTCCTATATAAGCAAATTCCATTTCATTCCACTGAGAAATTGTGTATTCCATTAACTCTGATTTTCTTTTTTCGTAGTAAAAAGCTTTTTCATAATTTGATTGTTTCATATAATACATACTAAGCAAATTAAAGGCTTCTTTTTCTTTTAAAAAATATTCATTTGATAAATTTTTCAAATTTAAATTTTCTAAAATTTCAACAGCAACTTCAGTATAATCATACTTTGTAAGTTCAAAAGCATAGTTATACACTACTTCAATATAGTCATGCATATTTCCAATATCTTTAACTCTTAAATTACTTTTTTCAAACATGTCTATTGATTTTTTATAATCAGTCTTAATATAAAGCTCCGCTTCAAGGCAGTTACACATATCTTTTCCTAATTCATCTTTAATTCTAATTGATATTTCTCTACTATGATTTAATAGTTCACTTGATTTCTTATATTGGTTTTTAAAACACATAATCTCAGCAATATTATAAAGCGATATTGCCTCTAAAATACATTCATTTGATTTAACAGAAGCAATTCTACATTCTTCAAAATATTTTAGTGCTAAATCTATTTTCCCTAAATCTCTATATATTACTGCACTATTATTAAGTATAGATGCTTTTCTATGAATAGATATATTTTCTTCATTAATTTTATTTAGAAGTTCTAAATATATTTTTAGTGCAAGTCTGTGTTTTCCAGAAAACAAAAAAATTCTGGCTCTTTTCCTTTGCACATCTATCCAAAGTTCATTTTTACCTGCATGTTTTGCAAGTGTTAAAGCTCTACTATATTTATCAAGTGCATTATTTAAATCACCTTTTTTCTCAAAAATTGTACCAAAATTTATATTAGATTTAATAATATCATTATCATATTCGCATTTAATTGAATTATTGTATATTATTTTATTAATTTTTTCAGCTTCAACCAAATTGTTTTCTTCAATAAATTTTACAACTTGATTATGTTCTTTTACGTATTTACTCAATGTTTTCCCCCGGTTTTTAATAAAATATAACACAAATAAATGAATTTCTAAGATTCAGAGGGAGTTTTTACTCCCACTGAATCTTAGAAAACATAATCCAGGACCTTTTTAGAGTTCTTTACCCCCCACTTTTTTTAGAAGTGGGGGTATTAGAACTCTAAGGCATCGGATAAATATATCTTATATTTTTGATGTTTTATATTTTTGTTATGTTAACTTATTATAATATTTTTTTTTATTTCTTACAAGTATGTATATTTTAAATAGAAAAATTTCAAACATGTATATCTTTTACATTTATACATATAATCCACTAGTACCTATAATTAGTTCTTGATTGTTAAACAAATATCTATTAAACTTATATTATAATAAAACTTGAGAGGAAGTGTTTAAGCTGAAAAGAGTAGCTATAATCGGAGCAATTTTAGAGAATCCTAAAAATTCCTATAATAAGTTTAATGATATCGTTAAAGACTATCAAAGCATCATTAGAGGACGAATGGGACTACCTTTTAAAGAATCAAAAATTAGTGTGATTTCTCTAACTGTTGTTGGTACGCTTGATGAAATTAATAGTTTAACTGGAAAATTAGGTAATCTTGAAAATATAAGTGTAAAAACTTCTATTTCAAAAAAAGAAATCTGTGACTAATTTTATTATTTTATTTGTGTGTCAAAAGTTAATTGACATTCATTTAAATGAATGATAAACTTTTAACATATATATTATATCTTTACTTTTGATTGTATTCAAGTGCTTTTAATAATAAAGATATACAATAATTTTCTAATACACAATTAAATATAATAATTTCCTAAAAGTAAAGTTGTTTCTAAACTTAAAGGAGTTTACACCATTACATATTTTTGTATTTAAAGTATGTAAACTTCTTTATTTTAACTTTAACTCTTTCTTTTAGAAGGAGTTATTTTGTTTTTTGAAAGGAGTTTTAAATGCCCACTACAGAAGAACTTATTTACAAACTATATGAAAATGAAAATCTTAGCGACAATGAACTTTTGAAATTGTTAGATGAAATTGACATATTTTCTTTTACTGATAAAAATCGTGATTTGCTATTTGAACTTTCTAGAAAAAAAAGATCTATTTATTACAAAGATGATGTTTATATGAGAGGATTAATTGAATTCACTAATTATTGTACCAATAACTGCGATTACTGTGGACTTAGAAATAAAAATATTAACGTCGATCGATATAGATTAAGCAAAGAACAAATAATAGATTGTTGTAAAGAAGGATATAAACTAGGCTACAGAACTTTTGTACTACAAGGCGGCGAAGATAACCATTTTAGTGACGATGTATTAGTTGATTTAATTATCTCTATAAAAAAGCTTTTCTCAGATGTTGCTATTACACTATCAATTGGTGAAAAATCAAAAAAAAGTTATCAAAAGTATAAAAACGCTGGAGCAGATAGATTTTTACTTAGACATGAAACAGCAAACAAAGAAATATACGAAAATATTCATCCAAATATGTCTTTTGAAAATAGAATCAATTGCCTTAAAACTCTAAAAGAACTTGGCTACCAAGTAGGAGCCGGATTTATGGTTGGACTTCCAAATCAAACTAATAGCGTTTTAGTTGAAGATCTTAGATTTTTAAAAGACTTGGATCCAGAAATGATTGGTATAGGCCCTTTTATACCTCATGAAGATACACCACTTGGAAAATTTAAAGGTGGAAGTGTTGAACAAACTTTAATACTTTTAGCTATAATTAGACTCTTACTTCCACAAGTACTTCTACCTTCTACTACTGCCATGGGAACGCTAGACAAACTCGGCAGAGAAAAAGCTCTTAAGGCAGGTGCAAATGTAGTTATGCCTAATTTATCTCCTACTAACGTAAGAGAAAAATATGAAATATATAAAGACAAAATTTGTACTGGTGATGAAGCTGCCCATTGTAGAGGTTGTATTGAAAGAAGAATTAATAGTGCTGGATTTAAAGTTAATATGTCTAAAGGTGATTATTTTAGTTGGGATAATATAAATTCTCAAAAAAATGGAGGTAAAAATGAACAAAACACCCTCGTCAAATAGAATCCATATCGCAATATTTGGTAATAGAAATGCTGGTAAAAGTTCATTAATTAACGCCATTATTGGTCAAGATGTATCTTTAGTTTCAAGCGTAAAAGGAACAACTACAGATCCTGTTTCAAAACTAATTGAGTTAATACCACTTGGACCTGTTGTATTTATTGATACTGCAGGACTTGATGATGAAGGCGAACTTGGAAATTTAAGAGTTGAAAGAAGCAAAAAAATACTTCAAAGGACAGATTTTGCTATATACTTAAACGATATTACTAATTTTGATAAAGAAAAGAAAAATGAATTCGTGAGTGAATTTAAAGAATTTAATATACCATACATTTCTGTTTTTAATAAAATTGATTTAATTGAAAAAAGCAAATTAAATAAAATTAAAAATGAATTTCCAAATGATTATTTTATTTCTACTAACGATAGTAAAAATATTTTAAATTTTAAAGACATTCTAATTAATCATATTAAAGATGGGGTCAAAGAACCTTCTATAATAGGCGGTTTAGTTAAAGAAAACGGAACTGTTGTTATGGTAGTTCCCGTAGACTCTGAAGCCCCTAAAGGCAGACTGATATTACCTCAGGTTCAATTAATCAGAGATTGTTTAGATAACGGCATTAAAAGTTATGTCGTTCGCGACACGGAACTTGAAAGTGCGCTTAAAGATCTTAAAAGTATTGACCTAGTTGTTACAGATTCGCAGGCCTTTAAAAGAGTAAGTGAAATTGTTCCGAAAAACATAAATTTAACTTCTTTTTCAATTTTATTTGCTAGATATAAAGGTGATATAAATACATTTGTTTCTGGAATTAGTTCTGTAAAAAGACTAAGAGATGGAGCAAAAATTTTAATTTCTGAAAGCTGCACTCATAACCATTCTCACGAAGATATTGGTAGATACAAAATTCCTAATCTTCTTACTAAACATGAAAATAAAACTTTCGATTTTCATTTTAAGATGGGCCATGATTTTCCGCTCGATTTAGATAGCTACGACTTAATAATACACTGTGGTTCATGTATGCTTAATTCTAAAACTATGAAATCTAGACTTATGATTGCTAAAAAAGCTGGTGTCCCTATTACAAACTACGGAGTTATTCTTGCCTACTTAAGTGGAATTTTAGATAGAACTTTAGAAGTTGATGGAATTATGAACTAAAAATTCAATAGACAAATAAATTTTTAAACTTAAGAAAAAATTTGCTTTGTATGAAGCTTATAGGTTTTAGAAATCGTTTAAAATCGGATAGGAGGGGAAATTGAATAATTCCCCCGATCTTCCACAACACCGTACATACGGGTCTCGTATACGGCGTTTCCTAAGTTTATGCATTAACAGATTTGTAATAATCAGAAAAGAATAGATAACCAGACTCTCTAAGTCGATTATCTGTGATAGAACAACTTAGTATTTGGCTACCGGCGACTTGCCAGTAGCCTTTTCTAGTATTTGCATACTTAATTGCATTGGAATGGTTATAACCGAGACGCTTAAGCATTCTGTACCTCGTTCTTACTTTCTTCCACCTTTTCCAGATAAACATCCGAAGCCTTCTGCGTAACCACCTGTCAGTACGTTGTAAAAGAGTTTTCATGTCAGCTAGTTTAAAATAATTCACCCAACCTCTAACAAATTGTTTCAGTTTAAGCTTTAAAGCTTCATAACTGATACCTTTGCTTCTTGATGTGATTTCTCTTACTTTCACTTTCATTTTGCCTACATTTTTCTTGTGCACTCTCAGTTTTATACCAACTCTACTTGGATAGAATCCATAGCCTAAGAACTTTATGTGTCCAATGTAAGACACTGAGGTCTTTTCTCTGTTCACACGAAGTTTTAGCTTCTCTTCGATGAACGGTAAAATATGTCTCAGTATCCTTTTAGCGCTCCGTTGTAGATAGGCATTTTATTTACTATTATAACACTTATTATTCTTCAAAATAAACAAAGGACCTACATTAAATAATTGACTAAATTTTAATCAGATTATTTAATATAGGCCCTTTTTATGTTATGCTATCATAAAATAATTAAGAAAGGAAAAAAGACAGAAGAGCCCTTCGAAAGTTTCTTCTGCCTTTCTAAATGCTTACGTAAATCCATAGGATTTTCATAAGTAAGACATATATTATGATAACTATTTTTTCTACAATAATCAAGTCTTTTTCACAAAATTCTTATAATACGATGATTGATCATTTACCGTTTCATCGCCTTTCTTGTAGCTGTGGCCAAAAGGGCTGTCTTATTAAACACGCCTATTATAAACGTTTTATTAAAATTTCTGGTAAATTATACGAACTAAAAATTCTAAGATTAATCTGTAAATGTTGTGGTAAAACTGAATCAGTTCTACCAAGTTGGATTGTTCCTTATTCTCAAATATTATTAAAGGATATTATCACAGTTATTCAGACTTATTTAAAAAAATTACCTTTCGAAAATATTATGATCAACAACTTACTTATTGATGAAAGTAACATTAGATATATTATTCGTCAGTTCAATCGGCACTGGAGAGAGCGATTAGCTGTTTTTAAGATACCAATAAATCATAAATTTACAACTATTATGTCTTTTAAAAAATATAATAGACAGTTTATGCAAATTAAAAGCACTTCAAATATTTTATTTAATAACACCCACATAACTTAGTTTTACGCTTACTTTTTAATGATTTATACTCCTAATAAACTTATAAATACAGGAGGATTTTTTAATGAATAACGATGATAAGCAAAAAATTGCACTTTTTAGGTATAGCATTCTTGCTCCATTAATTAGCGGAACATGTGATGATTCGAAATCTAATAAGGCTTTTTTTCGTGATGCCTCTCATAACACTTATACCAATCCGAGGGGCATGGATACTATTATTTCGGCTACAACTATAGAGCGTTGGTACTATAGTTATCAAAAATATGGTTTTGATGGTCTAATGCCTAAAAGGCGTAATGATACAGGTCAATCAAGAAAACTTGATGATGATATGATAGAGCAAATTAACTATCTTAAAAGTGAATATCCAAGAATTCCTGCTACATTAATTCATCAAAAGTTAATTAGTAATGGCACTATTAACAAAGGTGAAATTTCACTTTCAACAATTAATAGATATGTAAATCAATTAAATAAAAATAATCTTTATACCAATAATAAGGATATGAGAAGATATGAGCGTCCTCATATCAATGAAGTATGGTGTGGTGACAGCAGTGTTGGACCTTACTTAATGATTAATAGGAAAAAACATAAAGTGTGGATTATTGCTATGTTAGATGATGCTTCACGTATGATAACTGGTATTGACGTATTTTTTAATGATAATACAGTTAATGTAATGTCTGTACTAAAATCTGCAGTTTCAAAATATGGAAGACCAAAACGACTAAATTTTGATAATGGATCTTCATATAAAAATAAGCAAATCACCTTACTTGCTGCTCGCATTGGTTCAACGCTTAACTACAATCCACCTTATACACCAACTGGAAAAGCTAAGGTAGAAAGGTTCTTTAAAACCCTTAAACAACAGTGGATGAGTGGACTTAACATGAATGATTTTTCATCACTCGAGGATCTTCGTTTATCACTTTTAATATATGTAAAATCTTACAATCAAAAGATTCATAGTTCTTTAAACGGATTATCACCAATGGACCGTTTTTTTAGTGAATCAGCGCTTATCAAAAGATTAAGTGAAGATCATATTTATAAAAGTTTTCTACTTGAAATAGAGCGGCGAGTTTCAACAGATAATGTAGTTGTAATTAATGAAGTGGAATATGAAGTGCATTATAGATTTTCTAAACAAAGAATTACTTTAAGGTATTCACCTGATATGAAAAATATTTTTATATTAGATAAATATACAGGAGATTTAACGCCTATTAAGTTACTAAATAAGCATGAAAATTCTAAAATCAAACGTGAAAAAGTTAAATTAACAGGAGGAAAAAATTAATGGATTATACAAGTCGTTTTGGGTTAGATTTTAACCCATTTATAAAAAATAGTAAAGAAATAATAATTGAAACATCTGAATACAAAGAAACTTTGTTAAGACTTAATATACTACTTGAAACTAGAGGATTTGGTCTTATTACAGGATCACCTGGAAAAGGTAAAACAACTATTATAAGAAGTTGGTCTAAAATACTAAATCCTTCACTTTTTAAGGTTATTTATAGTTCATTATCAACTCTAACTGTAGCTGAATTTTATAAAAATTTAGCTCAGCAATTAGGTTTAGAGCCAATGATGAGAAAAAATGATAATTTTAAGATAATTCAAAATGAAATTACTAGATACGCTGTTGAAAAACGCATAACTCCGGTTATTATTATTGATGAAGCAAATTACATTAATAATGGTATACTAAATGATTTGAAAATTCTTTTCAATTTTGAAATGGATTCAAAAGATCGTGCAGTTGTATTATTAGTTGGACTTCCAAATATAAATAATACTCTTAGATTAGTATCACACGAACCGCTAAGACAAAGAATAACTATGAATTATCATTTAGATGGACTAAATAAAGAAGAAGCTAGAAGCTATATAAAAAATAAACTCATCGGAGCTAATTGTCATGTAAATATTTTTAGTGAAGGAGCCTTAGAAGGCATAATTAATTCTTCAAATGGTATACCAAGAATTATTAATAAAATATGTAATGCATGCTTATTAATAGGTAATAATCAAAATATTACAGATATTAATAACGATATTGTAATGATGGCGGTTAATGAAACTGAATTAGGATAAAAAATAATAAAACTATGATTTAGTTATTTAATCATGGTTTTATTTCATTTTAAAACACATTATTTAACATGAATAAGCTACATCAATAAATTTGAATATGCTATTTTTTTAGCTATTTTTAACGTAATTTAATTTGAAGAATCCAACATCAAATAATTTGACAATCAACACAAACAGCAATGCATCATCTGCATAACGAACAAAGCGTATTCCACGACGTTCCAGTTCTTTATCCAATTCATTCAACATAATATTACTGCACAGTGGGCTTAAGTTTCCACCCTGTGCTAAACCTATAGATGTTTCTTCAAACTTTCTATCGACTATTGCTCCTGCTATTTGGATTGTCAACATTAATTAAGACAGTTTTTTATCAGACATTATAGTTTTATATTCAATGGGTGTTAAATAATCTAAAGACCCATGAATTCTCTTGTTATTATACCAATTTACGTAATCAAATAACTCTAATTCCAATTCTTCAAAACTCTTAAATATTCTATTAAATGCAAATTCTGTTTTTATAATTTTATATGTTGCTTCTGCTACTGCGTTATCATAAGGACAGCCTTTTTTGCTTAAAGATCTCTTAATATTAAAATTTAATAATACTTCATCTAACAGTTTATTTTTAAATTCACTTCCACGATCTGTATGAAAAATTTCTATATTATGTAATGGCTCTTTTACTCTCGTAAGAGCTTTATATACAAGCTTTGCAGTCTTATTCTTACCTGCTGCATATCCTACTATTTCACGATTAAAGAAATCTAATATTAGGCATATATAATTCCATTTACCATTTACATTAACGTAAGTTAAATCACTTACTACTACCTCAAGACACTTTTTGTCATCAAACTCTCTTTTAACTAAATTTTCAATTTTATCTTCATTAACTTTTGATTTTGTTACTTTATATTGCTTAATTGTATATGATGAAATAAGGTTGTATTTTTTCATTATTTTGCCTATTTTCTTTCTTGAAGCTATCATATTTACTTTTGAAAGTTCTTTTTTTATTTTTCTTGTACCATAGGCTTTTCTATTACTTTTGAAAATTTCTATAATTCTATTTTCTAAAATACTATCTATTTTTATTGTTTTTTTTTCGTAATAATAAGTTGACCTTGCTATTTTAAGAACCTTACACATGGCGCTAATACTGTACCTATCTTTATTTGCATTTATTACTGCTATTTTCGTCCCATTATTAGCGCCGCTTGCTTTTAAGTGATTTCTAGGTGCTTTAGCACCTTAGAGGAACTTATCCTTTAGGGCAAATATCATTTTCCATTTTTAACTGTTGGTTTTCTTTTCGTAATTTATCAAGTTCTTTATCTTCATCACTTTTATTATCTTTAGCTTTAAATGATCCAGTAGTATTATAGTCTGTAATCCATTTATAAACAGTAGAACGTGCTATATTGTATTCATTTACAACTTCTATTTGCGGTTTACCATTTTTAATTAAATTAACTATCTGAACTTTAAATTCATCTGTATAATGCTTATTTTTTTTTGACATGATTACCTCCGTTTTCTAATTATTTTTAGTTTATCATGTCCGAGTATTTGTTGTCTAATTAAGTATATCCTATCCAATTAAATATTTGTGAATCAATGAAATGACGCGTCCATCTTTAATTGTTCTTGATAGGATTTCTATCATTTTCGATTGACTCACTGTATCAAAAAATTTCTCTAAATCCATGTCTACAACATATGTGTAACCTTCATTAGCATATTCTTTGCACTTCTTTAAGGCATCATGAGCACTTCGCTTTGGTCTAAAGCCATAACTGCTTTCACTAAATGTTGCTTCATAGATTGGCGATAGTATTTGCTGAATTCCTTGTTGCACCATTCGATCTACCACTGTTGGTATTCCCAACTGTCGTTTCTTTCCATTGTCTTTCGGTATTTCTACTCGTCGAACTGGTTGCGGACGGTATTTTCCATCCAGTATGGCCTTTTTCAACTCATCTCCATTGTCTTGCAAATGTTGTAGAAGATGCTCTACTTCCATTCCATCAACGCCGTGAGAACCTTTATTCTTTTTCACCTGTTTATAGGCTTTATTCAGATTTGCAGATTCTAAGATTTGTTCTAAAAGTCCATTTGCATCTCTGTCGGCATCGGTGATGTTGTTTTCAGTTATCCTCTTTTCGGTAAGCACTCTGTCATACCCTTCGTGTGCCGCACTAGCTCTCCGACAGTAGTCATTGTCACTACAATATTTTCTGCTTTTCTTCATCCCGATTTCGGTAACATTCATTGACTTTCACCTCCTTAGGTTCAACCCTTCATGACTTCATAGGCGAAGTCACTAATATGGTATCGGCTGACTTCTCATGATAAATCTTATTTCAACCACGATTCACACAAATGTTTCACATGTCCATGAGATCTCCCCAGGTAAGAACACAATCTTTCTCTCCATGTATCTGCCACATTTACGCTGTTGAT
Organism: Helicovermis profundi; assembly: GCF_033097505.1. Classification (NCBI taxonomy): domain Bacteria; kingdom Bacillati; phylum Bacillota; class Clostridia; order Peptostreptococcales; family Caminicellaceae; genus Helicovermis; species Helicovermis profundi. The sequence goes on from NZ_AP028654.1 coordinate 1,829,804, forward strand.
TCCGAGTAGTTATTGGACTTTGATTTGTTTAGCAACCTTATCCATCAACTTGCGCCTTATGTGATTTCTGTTCGTCAGACCAGAGATTTGCCGCCGGCTTCCTTCAGATTCCTCGTCACCAAGGACACCCTTGCCATAAGCTATACACTTCCCACTACTAGGGTATGTTGTTGATTGTCAAATTATTTGATGTTGGATTCTTCAAATTAAATTACGTTAAAAATAGCTAAAAAAATAGCATATTCAAATTTATTGATGTAGCTTATTCATGTTAAATAATGTGTTTTAAAATGAAATAAAACCATGATTAAATAACTAAATCATAGTTTTATTATTTTTTATCCTAATTCAGTTTCATTAACCGCCATCATTACAATATCGTTATTAATATCTGTAATATTTTGATTATTACCTATTAATAAGCATGCATTACATATTTTATTAATAATTCTTGGTATACCATTTGAAGAGTTAATTATGCCTTCTAAGGCTCCTTCACTAAAAATATTTACATGACAATTAGCTCCGATGAGTTTATTTTTTATATAGCTTCTAGCTTCTTCTTTATTTAGTCCATCTAAATGATAATTCATAGTTATTCTTTGTCTTAGCGGTTCGTGTGATACTAATCTAAGAGTATTATTTATATTTGGAAGTCCAACTAATAATACAACTGCACGATCTTTTGAATCCATTTCAAAATTGAAAAGAATTTTCAAATCATTTAGTATACCATTATTAATGTAATTTGCTTCATCAATAATAATAACCGGAGTTATGCGTTTTTCAACAGCGTATCTAGTAATTTCATTTTGAATTATCTTAAAATTATCATTTTTTCTCATCATTGGCTCTAAACCTAATTGCTGAGCTAAATTTTTATAAAATTCAGCTACAGTTAGAGTTGATAATGAACTATAAATAACCTTAAAAAGTGAAGGATTTAGTATTTTAGACCAACTTCTTATAATAGTTGTTTTACCTTTTCCAGGTGATCCTGTAATAAGACCAAATCCTCTAGTTTCAAGTAGTATATTAAGTCTTAACAAAGTTTCTTTGTATTCAGATGTTTCAATTATTATTTCTTTACTATTTTTTATAAATGGGTTAAAATCTAACCCAAAACGACTTGTATAATCCATTAATTTTTTCCTCCTGTTAATTTAACTTTTTCACGTTTGATTTTAGAATTTTCATGCTTATTTAGTAACTTAATAGGCGTTAAATCTCCTGTATATTTATCTAATATAAAAATATTTTTCATATCAGGTGAATACCTTAAAGTAATTCTTTGTTTAGAAAATCTATAATGCACTTCATATTCCACTTCATTAATTACAACTACATTATCTGTTGAAACTCGCCGCTCTATTTCAAGTAGAAAACTTTTATAAATATGATCTTCACTTAATCTTTTGATAAGCGCTGATTCACTAAAAAAACGGTCCATTGGTGATAATCCGTTTAAAGAACTATGAATCTTTTGATTGTAAGATTTTACATATATTAAAAGTGATAAACGAAGATCCTCGAGTGATGAAAAATCATTCATGTTAAGTCCACTCATCCACTGTTGTTTAAGGGTTTTAAAGAACCTTTCTACCTTAGCTTTTCCAGTTGGTGTATAAGGTGGATTGTAGTTAAGCGTTGAACCAATGCGAGCAGCAAGTAAGGTGATTTGCTTATTTTTATATGAAGATCCATTATCAAAATTTAGTCGTTTTGGTCTTCCATATTTTGAAACTGCAGATTTTAGTACAGACATTACATTAACTGTATTATCATTAAAAAATACGTCAATACCAGTTATCATACGTGAAGCATCATCTAACATAGCAATAATCCACACTTTATGTTTTTTCCTATTAATCATTAAGTAAGGTCCAACACTGCTGTCACCACACCATACTTCATTGATATGAGGACGCTCATATCTTCTCATATCCTTATTATTGGTATAAAGATTATTTTTATTTAATTGATTTACATATCTATTAATTGTTGAAAGTGAAATTTCACCTTTGTTAATAGTGCCATTACTAATTAACTTTTGATGAATTAATGTAGCAGGAATTCTTGGATATTCACTTTTAAGATAGTTAATTTGCTCTATCATATCATCATCAAGTTTTCTTGATTGACCTGTATCATTACGCCTTTTAGGCATTAGACCATCAAAACCATATTTTTGATAACTATAGTACCAACGCTCTATAGTTGTAGCCGAAATAATAGTATCCATGCCCCTCGGATTGGTATAAGTGTTATGAGAGGCATCACGAAAAAAAGCCTTATTAGATTTCGAATCATCACATGTTCCGCTAATTAATGGAGCAAGAATGCTATACCTAAAAAGTGCAATTTTTTGCTTATCATCGTTATTCATTAAAAAATCCTCCTGTATTTATAAGTTTATTAGGAGTATAAATCATTAAAAAGTAAGCGTAAAACTAAGTTATGTGGGTGTTATTAAATAAAATATTTGAAGTGCTTTTAATTTGCATAAACTGTCTATTATATTTTTTAAAAGACATAATAGTTGTAAATTTATGATTTATTGGTATCTTAAAAACAGCTAATCGCTCTCTCCAGTGCCGATTGAACTGACGAATAATATATCTAATGTTACTTTCATCAATAAGTAAGTTGTTGATCATAATATTTTCGAAAGGTAATTTTTTTAAATAAGTCTGAATAACTGTGATAATATCCTTTAATAATATTTGAGAATAAGGAACAATCCAACTTGGTAGAACTGATTCAGTTTTACCACAACATTTACAGATTAATCTTAGAATTTTTAGTTCGTATAATTTACCAGAAATTTTAATAAAACGTTTATAATAGGCGTGTTTAATAAGACAGCCCTTTTGGCCACAGCTACAAGAAAGGCGATGAAACGGTAAATGATCAATCATCGTATTATAAGAATTTTGTGAAAAAGACTTGATTATTGTAGAAAAAATAGTTATCATAATATATGTCTTACTTATGAAAATCCTATGGATTTACGTAAGCATTTAGAAAGGCAGAAGAAACTTTCGAAGGGCTCTTCTGTCTTTTTTCCTTTCTTAATTATTTTATGATAGCATAACATAAAAAGGGCCTATATTAAATAATCTGATTAAAATTTAGTCAATTATTTAATGTAGGTCCTTTGTTTATTTTGAAGAATAATAAGTGTTATAATAGTAAATAAAATGCCTATCTACAGTATGTTAGGGACTTTCACCCGTTAGATTGTGCCCATGCTGGGCACACTAAAATAAAGCTATAATGAAAATAATTTTCATTATAGCTTTTAAATATTCTCTTTTTACATAATTATTTTAAACACTAACACCCAATTTCTCTATATCATTATCCCTATTTTCTTTATCTTCGGAAAAATTGATATACCTAAAGTAAAGATCCATTGCCTTTGATTTAATAGCACTTTCTGCTTCAACTTCAGTAAGCAAATTCATCGCTTCTTTAAGAAATTCATCTGACACACTAGTCACCTCTTCTTTTTTTATTAGCTTTATTTTAACACATATGAAATAAAATATGTGTTTTTTTTCTTACAAATAAAACTTCCATAAATATTATATAAAGATATAGGTAAAAAAACGATCATTAGGCGTTATTTTTGTATTAATTCGACAAATTTTTTACTTCATTTGCAATATATTCTCCAATTTCACATGTAGAAAATCCGCTTTCTCCTATTATGTCTTTAGATAATATTTTATTATTGATAGCATTTTCTACTGCTTTTTCTATAATTTCAGCTTCAATGTCCATTTTTAAACTATATCTTAATAAAAGTGCAACTGATAAAATAGTTCCAATAGGATTAGCAATATTTTTTCCAGCAATATCCGGAGCGCTACCATGAATTGGTTCATAAAGACCTAAGCCACTTTCACTAATACTAGCTGATGGAAGAAGTCCAATTGATCCTACTATAGCCCCTGATTCATCTGAAATAATATCTCCAAACATATTTGAAGTTACAATAACATCAAATTTATCCGGATTAAGTATAACCTGCATTGCTGCATTGTCTACATACATATAATCAATTTCAGTTTTTGAATCCCTTACTTTTTCTTTTGCAACTTTTCTCCATAGTCTTGATGTTTCTAGTACATTTGCTTTATCAACAAGTGTTATTTTATTATTTCTTTTACTTGCAATTTCGATTGCTTTATCAATTGCTCTTTTTATTTGGCTTTCACTATAAAACATTTCATCTTTAGCAGCAATTTCACCGCCAATAGTTTCTGTATTTTTATTACCAAAATAAATTCCACTTATTAGCTCCCTAACTATTACATAATCAATATTTCTGTTTTCAAGTTTAATTGGAGATAAATTTTTAAGAGAATCAAATATCTTTACAGGTCTAATATTACAAAAAACCTCCATTGTTTTTCTTAAAGAAAGTAGTGCACTTTCTGGTCTTTTTTCTAGTGGAAGTTCATTCCACTTAGGTCCACCAACTGCGCCTAAAAGGACTGCATCCGCTTTCATTACCCCTTCTTTTGTTTCACTTGGAAATGCATGAGAAAACTTATCGTATGCACAACCACCAAAAGAGTATTCTTTTAAGTCAATCTTTTCTTTCATACCTTTAATAGCAAATAATACTTTTATTGCCTCTTCAACAATTTCACTTCCGATTCCATCGCCTCTTAGTACTGCAATATTATATTTCATTTAATATTCCCTCCGGCTTTGAAATTCTATTTTTAATAAAGTTAACAAGTCCACCATTTTCTAAAATATTTAATTGGTATTTACTTGGTTTTGTAATATTCACTTCTTCTCCTGTACTTAAATTTACAATACCTTCATCAGTATTAACTAAAATTAAATTTCCTTTTGAAACTTTTTCATATATTTCACTATTTTCAATTGGTATTAAGCCAATATTAATTGCATTTCTATAAAATATTCTAGCAAAACTTTTTGCTATAACAATATTTACTCCAGATTCTTTTATTGCAATTGGAGCATGTTCTCTTGATGAACCACATCCGAAATTCTCACCTGCAATAATTACATCACCGCGTCTTACCCTTGATGAAAACTCGCTGTCAATATCTTCCATGCAATGCTTTGAAAGCTCTTTTGAATTACTACTATTTAAATATCTAGCTGGTATTATAACATCTGTATCTATATTATCACCATATTTATGAACCTTGCCTTTAATAATCATAATGACCTCCATATTCTCTATCTACATTTTTATAGACTTACTTATATTTGTTTTTGTAAGTATATTCTCTTATAATTTTGATTTACATAATACATTTACATAATCTTTGATATTTCTAATTTTGTATCCTTATTTATATTATAAAACTTCATTTGGATGAACAATATAACCCTTTATTGCAGTAGCTGCTGCAACTGATGGACTAGCAAGATATACTTTTGACTCGACATGCCCCATTCTGCCAACAAAATTCCTATTTGTAGTTGAAATGCATACTTCATCTTTTGCAAGCACTCCCATATGACCACCTAAACATGGTCCACATGTTGGTGTACTAACAATAGCCCCTGCTTTAATAAACTCCTCTATATAACCATTTTTTAAAGCATCTAAATATATTTTTTGTGTAGCTGGAATTATAATAACTCTGAGTGAAGGATTTATTTTTTTACCTTTTAATATTTTATATGCTGCTTGTAAGTCACTTATTCGTCCATTCGTACAAGAACCTATCATAACTTGATCAACTTTTATTTTTTCATTTATTTCATCAATTTCATGCGTATTTTCAGGTAAATGAGGAAATGCTACAGTTAATTTTAACTTCGATAGATCAATTGTTATTTCGCTTTCAAACTCCGCATTTTCATTTGGATACGTTATTTCATATTTTTTATCACAATGTTCATCAAGATACGCTTTTGTAATTTCATCAAATGGAAATATTCCATTTTTTGCTCCTGCTTCAATTACCATATTCGTTATAGTAAATCTATCATCAATACTTAAATATTTTAGTCCATCGCCATAAAATTCTAATGATTTATAATTTGCTCCTGAAACTCCAATTTTACCAATTAAATTTAATATAACATCTTTTCCGCTAACCCATTTTTGAGGTTTTCCTATAATATTCACCTTTATAGCACTTGGAACTTTAAACCAAATTCTACCGGTTGCCATAGCGACACCCATATCAGTACTGCCTATACCAGTAGAAAAAGCATTAAGTGCACCAAATGTACATGTATGTGAATCTGCACCAATTATAATTTCACTTGGCTTGATTAATCCTTTTTCAGGTAAAAGAGCATGCTCTATACCCATTTGACCAAGCTCAAAATAATTATCAATATCAAATCTTTTTGCAAATTCCCTTACTTTTTTACATTGCTCTGCTGATTTAATATCTTTATTTGGCGAAAAATGATCAGGTACAATAGAAATTTTAGATTTATCGAAAACATCAATTACTGATGTTTTTAAAAAAGATTCTATTGCAACTGGCGTTGTAATATCATTTCCAAGTACCATATCCACATCTACTTCAATAATCTGGCCGACCTCAATTTCCTCTCTTGCTGCATGTTTTACTAAAATTTGCTGAGTCATTGTCATTCTCTCTTTTATCATCTCTTTACCTCTCTACATTTTTTATTTTATATATATATAATAAAAAAAGAGCCCTAAAAAGGCTCTTCTTATTACCGCAATAAACAATATATTTAAAAATTATTATTCAAAACATCTATAATAAACCTCTTTTTTATAAATTATTAAATTGCATAGCTTTAAACAAACGTTTAGTACGAGGACTAAACCTTTGCTAGTGAGGACTAATAATTTATTTAAAAAGTTTATAGGTTTTCTTGAATTAATCATAATATACATCTCCAAATCAAATTAAACTAAATCTTATTATATCGTCATAATTTTCAAACAATTCATTTCTTAGTATTATAGTGAATTAACTTATCTATGTCAATACAATTTAATCATATAAATTAATTATTATCATTTGAACAATAATTATTATAGAAAATCTAAATAGAATTTGTTTAAATTATTTTTTAATATACGCCTTGATTTTCTTAACTAAACTAACATCAATGCATAGATAAACTTATTTTTTGTAGTTCTTTACCTTTAAGTTTTATTGTTCCATTAAGTTTCTTTTCATCGCCAGATAAATTCAAATCAATCTCAGTTTGTGGATTTTCATCTGCATTGATTATTCTACCATCTTTAAATTTAACATTTTCAAATAGTTTCTCACTACCATCCGCTAAATCAATATCCATATATGCATATGTATATCCATCTACCTTAACATTTCCCTTTTCAATAGTAGTTATAACATTTACTTCTTCATCAATTTTTCCTTCCCACTTTCCTTCAACTTTATAAAAATCATCGTCTCCCGAAAAATATCCAATAACCATATTAAATATTGCACCTACAATTAATAAAAAAATTGCACCTATAATTAATAGTATTTTTATAAATCTTCCGCTCTTTTTATTTTTCATATTTTATCCTTTCCATCAAAAGTATAACCACAGTATGGGCAATATTTTGATTTACTATTAATTTCTTTACCACATTCTGGACATTTATTTAATTTAATTTGATTACCTCCATTATCAAAAGACATTTTTTTAGGTGCAATTTTTAAGTAAACATATAAAAATATAATAACCATAAAAAAAAGTATTAAAAACCTAAAGTGCGAAAGTAATGCTAACATATTTTCCCTCCTAATTAAAATATTTATTAATACTATTATACACAAATATTTAAAATATTAAATATTTTTTCTTTACTACGAACACACGTTCGTATATAATGAAATAGAAATCACTAATTTTTATTACTAAAAAATGAAAGGTGCTAATATGAAGGTTGTTTATAAAGCAATTGATATGATTGCATGGTTTGAAAAAGATGGTAAAATACACCCTATAAAATTCAGATTAAAAGAATCTGAAGAAGATAAAATTATAAGCATTGATAAAATCAGATGTGTTAAAACAGAAAAATTTGGTGGAAATTTAATGTATGTTTTTGAATGTGAGAGTGTAATTAATAGCACTTTAAAAATATTTGAAATAAAATACGAAGTTAATACTTGTAAATGGGTTTTATTTAAAATTTAATGTAAAAAAACTAACTCTTAATAAAGTTAGTTTTTTTACTACTGTAGCTGTAATTATTTTCTATTAAAGCCATCACGTCTAATGCCAATACCTAGTCTTTCATTATTACTGTTTCGACCTTTTCTATTATTTATTCTTCCTTGTACTTTATTTCCATTTACACCATTTTCAAATGCTTTAAGATGTTTTTCAGATCCTGATTTTAAATATTCAAATACATTTTGAACATCTTTAGGTAAGTCTTCTTTTAAAAACGCTTCATACATTGCTATATTTGCAATTTCTGCATCAATACCAAGTGTGAATGAATTTTCTAGGCTATCAGGTTTAACTAAATATATATTGCTATCAAATTCAGGTAAGTCTACTCCGTAAGTTTCAAACAAAGGTTTTAATAAACTAATGTGTCTTTCTTCAGCTTTTACTATATTTGTAAAAGGTCTATCTCCGCCAAGATTATCAATCACATAATCATATTCTGCTTTTGCCATATATTCATCTTCAATCGCATATTCAAGCATTTCCTCTAGTGTATAACTTGTATCTTTCTTTGCCGAAACTGCACCAACGGTATCATCAGCAAAAGATAATCCTACTGCTGATAAAATCATTAAACCTATTAATAAAACTGATATTATTTTTTTCATTATAATTCTCCTTTCAAATAATTGTCTATAAGTTTAAGTTAAGTTGTAACTACTAATAATCTTTTTTTAAGTTGTTTTAATTATAGATTTAATTTGTCACAGTCTTATGACAATTAAATGAAAATTGTGTTCACTTTACAGCTGACTTCGCATTTTAGGGTAATCGTCTTCTGACGATACTCCGCCCGTTATCGGTTTTACTTTACCACGTAGAAATGTAGCTCTTAAAATAATATCTTTACCATATTTTTCTCTAAGTTCATCTAAAGTATTATCAAGCTTTTCGAGTTTAATTTCTTTTTTATTTTCAAAAAAAGATAATTGTTTAAAAGGTTCTTTCTCAGTAGTAACAACCCTTACACCTAAAAGTCTAATTGGTTTTTTATCCCAAAGCAAATCAAATAAACGCTTAGCTTCTCTATAGATTTCATTTGTAGAAACTATTGTTTCGAATAACTTTTTTTGCTTTTGACTTACAATAAATTCATTCGTTTTAATAGTAATTACAACAACTTTTGCTCTCTTTTCTACTGCTCTAAGTCTCATACCAACGCTTTCTGAAAGTGAAAGTAAATACTTATATGCATCTTCCTCGCTAGTTACATCATAAGAAATAGTTGTTGAATTTCCTATACTTTTTATAAGAGAATATTTTAAATCTCCTACTTTTGAATCATCTATACCATTAGCAAAATTATAAATTAATTCACCATGACTTTTTAATATATGTTTTAAAAAACTTAAATCGCTTTTAGCTAGTTCTCCAATAGTATTAATTCCGTATTTTCTAAGTTTTTTAACACTCGAGCGCCCTGCCATAAAAAGTTTTGATACATCTAGTGGCCACATTTTTTCTTCTATTTCATCTATAAACAAAGTATGTACTCTATCAGGTTTTAGAAAATCAGAAGCCATTTTCGCAAGTATTTTATTTGATGAAACTCCTACATTAACAGTAAAGCCAAGTTCATCATATAATCTTTTTTTTATCATATAGGCAGCTTCAATTGGAGAGGCAAATAATTTTTTCATGTTTGTATAATCTAAAAAGCACTCATCAATAGAGTAAATTTCAATATTTGGAGAGTATTCTCTAAGAAGTTTCATCATTGCTCTACTAGCCTTAGTGTATATATGATACCTTGGAGGAACTGATACCAAATTTGGACATAGCCTATATGCTTCAACTAAAGTTTGAGCTGTTTTGATACCATACTTTTTAGCTGGAATCGATTTTGCAAGAACAATTCCATGCCTATTAATAGGATTACCTCCTACAATAGAAGGAATCTTTCTAAGATCAATTTTTTCACCATGATTTAATCTATCCACTGCATCCCACGATAAGAATGCAGAATTTACATCTATATGAAATATTATTTTATTCATTATTATCACCTATTATATTTTAGCAAACATATGTTCGGTTGTATATAGTAAATATTTTTTTATACGTATATACTTATAAACCATAATCCCCAAAATTCATTATTCTATTTTTCACTAATAAACAATTTGCATTGTTAAAATATCTACTTACCTAAATTCTATTGCAACTTTTCACTATATACTATAAAATTACAGTGGATAATTTAAATATTGTTAAAAAAAATGCAACCATTAGCTAATAAATATTAGGAGGATAAAATGTTTATTAAAACAAATGTTGAAGATGCTCTAAAAGAAAGCATCCTTTTAAATCTTAAAGATCGTGAAGCAAAAGCTTGCTCTACATGAGACCTTAAAGCTACCTTAGGTTACGCAGTTGGCGTAAAGGAATCTTTAGAATTAAGCGAAATTGAAGAAGTAAGTGCATATGGCGAAAAAGTACAAGGAAGTAAATTAACTCTTACAGATGGAAGAAGAGTCGATTTATTAAAAATTGATGTAAAATCAAGAAAAGATACAGCTTTTTTGATTTTCAGATATCAATTAATTTTTGATGAACCAAAATCGCAATTTGCAAACGTTTTATAAAAAATTTAAAATTTATATTTTTTAATTAAAACAATTATATAAAAATGTTTTTAATATTCAAGCGGTAAAAAATAGAAAGCTTTAAGGATTTTTTCCTATAAGCTTTTTATTTATTTCACCTATTAACTAATTTTTTTTATTTTGTTTTTTATGCAATTATTTTTTTATTTTGTTTTTCTTCTATTTGTTTCATTTTAGACAACAATTTACATACAGTAGTTTTTTTACCACCTTTAATATTGGTTAACATAGCTCCGACTGTATATATTGGTCCCCATGGCAACCCCCACCAACCTAAAACAGTCGTCATTAAAAAATAAATTACACCAATAAGTTTACTAGGGTTCTTATCAATTATAAAATATCTAGAATTCATTTTTAAACTTACTATTAAAAATGATACACATAGTTGATATTGTTTCAATTCCGTTCTTGGTGTAATTCTAACATCATCGTAATATGCTCTTTCACTAATAATTTTATCATGATTTTCATATAACCACTCTAAAAACTCGACTTCTTTTTTTTCTTCTAATTTAACAAAACGATATATTCCAACTAATAACAAGCCTATAAATAATTCTACTATTGCAGTTATATAAAGAGCATTAATCAAGTTAATAACTGTACCTATAAAAAATAATAATGCAATAATCAATAATACCATTAAAACTTCCCCCTTTTATTTTAAAAATAAAGCACTCATTTTCATATATTTAATCTAGTATAACAATTCATGTATTATTAAGACGTTTTTTTATCATATATATTTACACTATTTTTTTTATCAATAAGTGTTACTATTTCCTCAACAATACTAAAAACTTTTGTGTATAAATTTATTACGTTTTTATAATTAATTTTACTATATATACTAGGTTCTAATTCTGGTCCTTTTAAATTTATAGCAATACATAATCTATCGTTATTTAAATTAAGTGATAGTCCATGTTTCAGCGATTTATTTATATCAACTAATTTGTCAATTATAGTCAAAGACAATATATCAAGCATTTCGTCTGAACTATTACAATATCCAAAAAACTCACTATCAAAATTTCTAAGTCCTAAATTTGCTGATTTTATAAACTTAGGTTCTTCACTAAAATCACTTTTTTTTGTGTGAATACTTAATTGATTTTCAATATTTCTACTCAATTTAATTTCAAAATAAAATCCTAAAAATTTTGTCTTTAAAAATTTCTTTAAGAATTTCGACTTTCGAGCCGTTAATATTTGAGAAAATCTAAATTTCATCCCATCCATAGTACTCATAAGAAAATTTGATGATTCAAAATATTCATCATTCTTAATAAGATTCGTCTTCAAAATGTCTTCTTTAGAAATTCCGTCATCAAATTTACACTTCCACTTATCATCAATACTTTCAATAATCTTATTTGTTATATTTGTATTATAAAATTGAATAAAATTTTGTTTCTTTTTCCTGTGATTTGAATATATAAAATATATAACTACTAAAAATAAATTTCTAACTGATCTATGACTTATATCCGTATATCTCATAATAAATATTGCTAGCCCAATATATATCACTATCATAGCTAAAATCATTGACCAAGTAGATAAAATCATTTTTTTATGCATTTTATCTACTTCAACTATTTGGTTCTGAATTTTCAACATTATTCTCTCGATCATTTTTCTCTCCTTTAAAATACTCATCTATGCCTATATTACTGAATTTCTATATCTTTATTATCACAAAAAACAAAAACTAATACTTCTGCTAATAGCAGAAATTTTTCTTTTATAAATGAATTTCTAAGATTCAGAGGGAGTTTTTACTCCCACTGAATCTTAGAAAACATAATCCATAGCCTTTTTAGAGTTCTTTATCCTCCACTTTTTAAGAAGTGGTGGTATTAGAACTCTAAGGCATCGGATAAATAATATAAACAAAAAATATAAAAATATACTACTAAATTTTTGATAGTAGTATATTTTATATTCATAAGATGCATTGTATTCTAATACTTCCACTTCTTGAAAATAGTAGACATAGAAGTTCTTTTGAAAGAAGAAATTCATTTATTTATTAATGAAGTCCAGGATTCCCTTTATAAACATCCTCTAAGGAGTCTTGGATCGAACCAATATTTTCAAGCGGTATAATATTCTCAATCAAATTATTATTAAGTTCTAAGGTAGTTAAGTTACTCCCTCTTTTTAACAACTCAACATTTGTTAATTCATTGTATCCCATATATAATCCATATAAATTTTTTATAGTAGAGGACAACGGTGTAATATCTTTAATATCATTAGCTGTTAAAGCAATAACCAAAATATTTTTACCCCTTAACGGTGTAATATCCTTAATATAATTATCAGTAAAATCCACATTTTTGTATGCAATATCATCTCTAAATCCACTAACATCAGTTATTCGATTTTTAAGTATAACTACTTCCTCACAATTCGTCAAATATTTAAGATCTTTAAGAGATTTAATTTCACCTCTTTTAATTTTCTTATACTGATCCCCTTTATAAAAGGTCCCATCTACATAATCTTCTCCCAAATCAAGATTACCAATAGCATAAGAAAACTCCTCATTTCTATCATATATACGGTTTCCTATAACATTTATATAAGTTATAGTATCAAGATTCAATTTTGTTAGAGGAACATCACTCCCAATACCCAGTATTCTCCTCACTAATTTTTCAAAAGCTTTATCTTCAAAATGAACAACATCAAGATCCACAGTTATTATGGAATCCTCTTCATTTGTTGCATCTTTATTAGTATCCTTTAACTGACCTTCATTATTTTCATATTTATTAACTTCTTCAAGTTCATAAATAGTAACTTTAACAGTATTAGTTTTCTTTTCAGAATTTATATGAACACCTAATTCAGATCCATAATTTTTATATTTAGAATCTAATTTAACAAAATGTTCAACGTGATGATTTGTCTGAATTGATTTCAAATCAATCCTAGCATCAATTTCTTTTCGTATCAATATACCTGTTTTATCAACTGTAATTTTTACTACAAAGTCCTTGTAATTAGATTCATTTAAAATGATACCTCCATTATTGCCATTATGAGCACTTCTATAGAGATATAGCGAGCTTAAATTAGGTACTGAATCATTTATACTTATTTCAAAAACTGTATTTTCACCTTCTGAATATTTTTTAATATTATTAATACAATTCGAAATATCTTTAAGCAATAATTCATCAAATTTATTTACTTGATTTTTATATACTTCAATAGGAATTTCACTTAAATCTAATTTATCAATATAAGATGGAACTTCATAATCGTAAATGTCCCCGCCCCAAGAATTACCAGGGTTCTCGCCTGTCAATAAGGTGAAATATTGTTTATCACCAATTATAGCAATTTGATAATTTTTTTCCTCTTCAAAAGAATTATAGCGAGTTTTTTGATAATAAGTATCCATTTTTCTATCAATTCTTTTTTCAACACTTGACTTATAATCTTCGTCTAAAAAATTAATATTAAAATTACTATATTCAAAATACGAAGTATTTAAATTTCTTTCAAATGCATTAACCAACAAAGGATACTTTTCTTTTAATTTATCAATTCTATTAGAATATTTATTTCCATCGTAATCATACGATTCAATAATAATTTGATTATCTTTATTTCTCATAGTTGAAGCTGTTATACTAACTATAAAATTTAAAGAAATATATTTTTTACCATTAATTAATTTATAAGCGTATTCACTATCAAAAGCTCCATTCGAAAATGGATTTACAAATGAATAATTGTTTGTACCTTCCATTATGTTAATTACTGTAGCTCTATTATCAAAAAATTGAATATCACCATCATCACTTGTACTGTTAAATCCCATAACTTTCATAAATTCGTTAAATCCAACATATAGTTCTTTATTAATAATTTTACTTTCTTCAAATTTATAAGGCATACCATTAATAATATAAGGTGAGTTAATAACTTCTTTTGTAACTTCAGTTTTTTCTTTTTCTATTATCTTTATATCATTATTTTTTATACTTTGATTCTCATTTGAATCACTAAAATTATTTAATATAAATACAGTAAAAATTCCACCAAATAAAACAAATGTAATCAACAATGTGAATATAATTTTATTTGAATTTTTTTTAGTAGTATTTTCTGACAAATCATATAGTTTCTTTCTAAATTCATCTAGATTTTTATATCTATCATTAGGATTAAAAGCTGTAGATTTTTTTATAAATTTCTTAACTTTTATTGGCATTAAGGCAGTATCCAATTTATTGCCTAAGCTACTATCATAAAGTAATTCACCACTTAACATATAAAAAAATGTACAACCTAATGAAAAAATATCTGATTTAAATGTAGTTTGCGAAAATCCATATTGTTCAGGAGCAGCATAGCCCCTTGTGCCTGAAATTATAGTATCTGAATTATTTGTTTTACCTTCACATATTGTTCTCGCTGCATTAAAATCAATAAGTTTTACTTTTTTATCTTTTGTTATCATTATATTTTGTGGCTTTAAATCCCTATGTATAACTTTATTTTTATGAAGATAACTTACTACATCAATTACTTTTAACATAATTTGAATTGAATCTTCTAAATTAATTCGTCTATCTTTTTTTACCGCATCTTCAATAGTAAGTCCATCAATAAATTCCATAATTATGTATGTTGAATCAATTGATTCTATGATTTCATATACTTTAGGCAGTGCATCATGAGCTAATTTATTTAAAATTTTGTATTCTTTAACTAATTCACTTTCATTAATACTTACTTCTTTACACGCAAAAAAGGCACCATTATTATCTATAACTTTGTATACATTAGAATATTTAGTCCTACTTAATGTTTCTAATATATTGTATTTTTCTTCAAAAACTCCAACATTTGGATATCTTGATTCAAATTCATCAATTAGATTTTCTTTTTCCATAAATACCATCCCCCTTATTTATCACTTAAAAAAGTTGATTCTTTTAAATCATAAAGTATTTCATCGGTATCAAATAGCGACATTTTCTTGTTTATGCAAAAAATCACAACTGCATCCCTTTTAACTTTTGCATATAGTGAATTAAGATTAAAATATCTTAACAGTTTTTGCGTTTCATTAAAATCAAGTTTTAACCCATATGCCAACTGAATACATTTGTTCCTTGTAGGTTTTTTAAAACCATTAAATAATTCATATACATAAGCACTAGATAATCCCGATAACTTAATAACATCCGATTTTTTAAGTTTATTATTTATAAGTAATTCATTTAAAAAATTTTTAGCTTCCTTATCTATAAAATACTTATCAGTCTCATTAAGTATTTCATCTAAATTATTTCCTTCAATTAATTTATTGCTAATCCACTCTGTATCTTTTAAAGTCATGTCTCCCCCTAGTACATAATTAATTTTATATTATTTATAGTTTATAAACTTCTGCTATAAGCAGAAATAATATTTTTTATATTTATATAAGAAACTCAATTATCTTTCTATATTTCACATAATTAATTTATCATAATTTTATAATAAACACAATTTGTTAACATATTTTAAACCGGTATATCTAACTAATACAAACGATTACAAGATATGTTAAAATAATATTTATTCATATTATAAAATTTAATGTATCTATATTATATTATTATAGTAATAGCTTAAAATTAAGGAATTTTAACTAAACTGCTTTTATATAAAGAAAATATACTATTCTAACTTGCTTATGCTATAATAAGCACAATAACATACATACTTAAAGGAAGTGATTTTATGTTTTCTAATCTTGAAAAAAAGTACGAAGAAATTAGCCTTCTAAAAACTCAAGCTCCTATTTTTTGGCAAAATACTAATTATATAAAAGACTACGATTTAATAAAAAACTCTGATTTTTCAATGGATAATGTAATTGATGCAAGAGAAAGATTAAAAAGATTTTCTAAATATTTCATCTCTGCTTTCCCTGAAACAAAAGAAGATAATGGACTCATTGAATCTCCAATATATAAAATTGATAATATAAAAAATAAATTAATTAAAAATTTTAATGGTAATTTGTATCTAAAAGCTGATAGTGAACTCAAGATATCTGGATCAATAAAGGCAAGAGGCGGTATATATGAAGTTTTAAAATTTGCAGAAGAAATAGCAATTAATAATAATATGATTACAATAAATGATGACTACATTATTTTTAATACTGAAAAATTTAAATCGTTTTTTTCTAATTATAGTATAGCTGTAGGTTCGACTGGAAATTTAGGCCTTAGCATTGGTATTATTAGTGCAAAACTCGGATTTAAAGTTGATGTTCATATGTCAAATGACGCAAAAAAATGGAAAAAAGATAAACTACGCTCTTTAGGTGTAAATGTAATAGAATATGAATCAGACTATAGCGTAGCAGTTGAAAACGGACGTAAAATTGCATTAAATAATCCCCTTTGCCATTTCGTAGATGATGAAAGTTCAATTGATTTGTTTTTAGGTTATTCAGTAGCAGGACAACGGCTTAAAGACCAATTAATGAGACTTAATATAACTATAAATAAAGACCATCCCCTATTTGTATACTTGCCTTGCGGAGTTGGTGGTGGACCTGGCGGAGTAACTTTTGGACTTAAATTAGCTTTTGGTGAAAATGTTTATCCTATATTTGCCGAACCAACTAATTCACCTTGTATGATGCTTTCAGTAATGACTGGTCTAAATGAAAATATATCAGTTAATGATATCGGACTTACTAATATAACTTTGGCTGATGGACTGGCTGTTGGAAGAGCATCTGGACTAGTAAGTAAAACATTAAGCCATTCAATTGCTGGTTTTTATACTACTAGCGATGATAGACTTAAGTTTTTATTAAAAGAAATGTATAAAGAAGAAAATATATTTCTTGAACCTTCCGCTCTTATTGGACTTGAAGGACCAAACTATATTTTTAATAGTATCGAAGGAAAAACTTTAATAAACAAATTTGATTTAACCGATAAAATGAATAATTCTATTCACATTGTTTGGGCAACTGGCGGAAGTATGGTTCCTAAAAGTGAAAGAGAGTTATTTTTAAAATAATACAAAATAAAAGCTATGCAATTTAAGCATAGCTTTTATTTTGTCTATATTAATTTTTTTGTGTTGGAACTTTATTCTTGTCACCAAGTTTAACTTTTAAGACCATTTTATCTTTACTGTCTCTTACAATTTTAAGATTTACTTCGTCTCCTACTTTATAGTTTTTCATAACGTTTAATAAATCATCCATTGTGTTAATTCTATTGTCATCAAGTGAAATTATTATATCACCTTTTTTAAGTCCCGCTCTAGCAGCCCCTGAGCCTTCAATTACATCATATACAAAAACTCCAATTGGAACTTCATATGTTTCAGAAGCATTTTTATCTATATCTTTTCCGTAAATTCCAATATAAGGTCTAGAAATATATCCATTTTCTAAAAGCTCTTTTATAATTGGTTTTGCAGAGTTAATAGGTATAGCAAATCCAATTCCTTCAACGCTAGTTTCTGCAATCTTAACTGAATTTATTCCAATTACTTCACCCTTACTATTTAGAAGTGGCCCTCCACTATTTCCTGGGTTAATTGCAGCATCGGTTTGAATTAAACTTAATGAATTTGATCCTTTAAGTTCACGATTAAGCGCACTTATAACACCTACTGTAACTGTATTATTATATCCTAAAGGATTTCCCATTGCTATTGCAGTTTCTCCAACTTTAATATTATCAGAATCGCCTAATATAAGAGGTTTAATTAAGGAAAGAGTTTCAGCTTTTATATCGCTTTTTTTAACTTTAATTACAGCTAAATCTGTTGATTCATCAGCACCTACAATTTTAGCATCAACCATTTCGCCTTTAGATATTTCTGCTATAAGTTGATTGGAATTAGCAACAACATGATTATTTGTTAGAATATATACATAATCATTATCTATTCTAAAAATAATTCCCGAACCTGCGTCTTTACTCATTCTTGTATTATTAAAATAATCTTTATAATAAACCTTATTTGTAATTGCAACCACGCTTGAACCAACTTTATCAACTACATTTGTAACTTCATTTTTAGAATCAGTATAGCTGGTATTAACTTTTTCGGCGCTATTTGATGAAGATGTATAATAAGCGGGCATTAAATCATTTCTATAATAGTGATTTATTGAACCAATGCCGACTCCAGTTCCAATTCCACCAAATAAAAATGCAACTAGTACAAGCGACATAATCTGTCTAAAAGTAAGTGGATTTCTTTTTTTATGTTCTTTTTTATTTATAATTTTACTTTCAGTTTTAATATCTTGATTTAAATTATAATTATTAATAGGTCCACTAGTACTTTTATTTGCCTCAATGCTACTTGTAGCTTCTATATTTTGATTTGAATCATCTAATACAATTTCTTCTATATTTTCTTTATCATTTATAATTCCGTTTTCATTTTCATTCATATTATCATTTAAATCTGTATTTTTATTTTCTTCGTTAATCATATTGTCACCACCAAATTTTTTTATTTAATTTGAATAATTTTTTTGATATTATTGGCTTTTGACTTTTTTAAATTAACTGTTAAAACTCCATCTTCAAACGTTGCTTCAATATCAGACGATATAACATTATCTATTAAAAAACTTCTTCTAAATTCTCCGCACCGTCTTTCTTTTCTAATGTATTTTCCAATTGTACAATTTTCTTCTTTATTCTTTTTTGCAGAAATCGTTAAATAATTATTATCATACTCGATTGCAACATTTTCTTTGCAAAATCCTGGAAGATCTGCAATAATAGCAAATTCATCTTCAGTTTCTATTACGTCGACTTTAAATGAACTGAATTTTTCTTCTAATTTGTTATTGAAAGGTTGTAAAAATTCTTCAATAAAATTATCAAATATTTTATCAAAAACCTCTTCTTTTTTTTCATCGCGATTAATTAATTTATTACCGGTAATTCGCCTAAGCATTGCACACCTCCTAAACCAACAATATCAATTTATATATTATTCATCTATATAAATATTAAATCAAATATATAAAGTAATTATGAATAAAATGTTAATTCTAATTGTTTTTTTTAAAAATTTGTGTAGCTACTGAAAATATAAACATAACACCTATTTTTTCGTCGCTATAAACTTCTATTTTCTCTTCATGAGCTTTAATAATTTCTTTAACAATTGAAAGTCCAAGACCTGTAGATTTTCTTTGCATTCCTCTTGAATCATCTAATTTTGTAAATCTAGTCCATATATTTTTAATATCTTCTTTTGGAATAATCGCACCACTATTTTGAATTCCTATAATAATTTTTTCATCTTTAATTTCTGATTTTATAGTTAATTTCCCCTCAATATCAATAAATTTAAGTGCATTATCCATTAAATTATAAATAACTCTTCTAATACTTTCAACATCACCGTGAGCTAAAATAGATTCTTTAAATAAATTTAAAGTTAATTTAACTTTTTTTTCAATTATTCTACTTTCAAATTTATCAAGTTCATTTAAAAGCATGGAATTAATATCAAAATCTGTTTTATTTAAAGTTAAATTCCCACCTTCCATCGCCGAAAGATCAAGCATATCATTTACCATTTTTGTTAATCTTTCACTTTCGTTAAATACAATTTTTAAATATCTATCTTGCTTATCTCTTTCAATCGTTCCATCAAGTATTCCTCTTGTATATCCTGTTATTGAGGTAAGTGGACTTCTTAAATCATGTGATAAGTTTGAAATAAACTTTTTCTTTTTAGCCTCTTGCTTACATAGTTCATCCGCCATATAATTAAAACTTTCTGCAAGCTCTCCGATTTCGTCGTTTCTATTTACTTTGATTTTTTTATCAAAATTGCCTTTTGCTATATATCTAACTGCATCTGTTAAACTCGAAATTTCTTTATTAATCCTTCTTGTAATTGTAAAAAGAATTATAATTGCAATAAGTCCAGAAATTGATAGGGCAATAACTGTTATCATAAAAATTGCCGATGTAGTTTTATATATTTCCGGCATAGGTACCATCATAAACATACCAAGATGAGCAGAATTATCAACAATTATTGGATAACCAATTACTAAAACTTGATCAGTTACACCATTCATATAACCACGTTTCGTAATTATATTTTTTTCAAAAACTTTTTTAAGATCACCTACAGTAATACCTGAATCACTAAATACTAAGCTATTTTTTTCATTGTTAAGTAAGAATCTTCCATCTGACTTTATAAGCCATATACTTGATCTAGTATATTTTTGAAAAGAAATTAATTCACTTCTCACTTTATCAACATCTAAAACACCTGTTTGACATGCTTCTAAATACATTTCTTGAAATGACTCCGCTTGCTTTAATAAGGTCGCTTTTTTTTCATTAATAAAGAAGTACTGGAGAACAGAATTCGCTCCAGCACTAATAATAATATACGCTATAAAAAGTACAACTAAATATACAATTAATAATTTTTTAAAAATAGTTTTCATAATTTCACCTTACTTGTCTAATCTAAATTTATATCCAACACCCCATACCGTTTTTATTTCCCATTCTGTTTGGTTACTAAGTTTCTCTCTTAATCTTTTAATATGAACATCTACTGTTCTTGTTTCACCTATATAATCATAACCCCATATCTGATCAAGTAACTGTTCTCTAGTAAAAACTCTATTTGGATGACTTGCAAGATGATAAAGAAGCTCCATTTCTTTTGGTGGAATTTCCATCTTCTTACCAAAATAAGTTAAATTAAAATCAGTCATATTAATAATTAAATTCGGAAGAACTAATACATTCGAATCATCAGTCGTATCTGAATATCTTCTTATAACAGCCTTTACTCTAGCAAGCATTTCTTTAGGATCAAATGGTTTAACCATATAATCATCTGCCCCAAGTTCAAGCCCTAACACTTTATCAAATGTATCATTTTTTGCAGTAACCATAATAACGGGAACTTTGCTTATTTTTCTAATTTCCCTTAATACTTCATATCCATCCATTTCAGGAAGCATTATATCAAGTAAAATTAAATCAGGAATATTTTCAGAAAACTTTGTTAACATTTCTTTTCCTGATAAAAATTCTGTTGTAGTGTAACCTTCTTTTGATAAATATAGTGAGATTAGTCCAGATATATTAGGATCATCATCTACTATAAACACTTTTTTATTTCTGCTCATTTCATCCTCTCCATTTCAATTGTTTTATTTAGCTTTTACCTTAGTTTTTGTTTAAACTATTCATTCCTGGCATTACTACTTTAAAAATATTTGTTTTTCTAATATTTATAAATTGTACTCTTTCTTCGAAACTTGATTTTATAAAAAATAATCCTCTATCAAGATTTTTGCCACTATCTACTATTAAAAAAACATTATACAACCAGTTATTTCGTCTTCTAGGATTCGAATTATGTATTAAATTATTAACCCTTTCTTTCCCAAATGTACTACCTGGATTACTTACAACAATTTTTCGCTTTCCAACATTTATAAGTATTTCTCTGGATATATCAAAATAATCCCTATGTATTAAAGCATTAATAACCGCTTCTTTTACAGCATCAACAGGATAATTAATATCTAAATTCATAAAATAGTTAACCACTTTATCAATCATATCAAAAATATTTCCTTTAACAAACACAACCTTTTTATCTTTTGAAAATCGATTTACAATTCTTATACCAGTATAGGGCAAAAAAAGTTGTGGATTCTTACAAAACATAAGTACTCCGCCAAGAGTAGGAACAAAAGAATCACTATCTTTATCATAATGAAAAATGCCAAGATTATTCAGAAGAGAATAATTATCTACTTGATTAATTAAATTTATTTTTCTCAAATAGCTATCAATCAAATCTTTATCATATACATCTAAGCTCATATTAAATAATGGTGTCTTTTCATTGTTTATAATGCCATTATATTGAAGCATACTCGCAATTTCATCTCTTCTAGCAACATCTGTAGTTGAACCCCGTCTAAGATAGAACGCGCCTGTTTGACGCATTTGATGCGGTTTTTGAAAACTCCTAAATATAATAATTACGCAAACTTCTTTTTTTTCAACCTTAACTTTTTCTACTCTTACAACAAGTGGAGGGTCACATCTTAAACTGAGTAATTGCTGAATAGATTCTTCCCTATACTCTTTATCACCAATTCCTTTAATAACTTTTGTCTTATCTACAACACCAATTATTATATATCCTCTTCCGCCTTGGCTGTTTGCAATCGCAATAATATCTTTTGCCATTTCTTTTTTACCTGATTCACATGTAATATCAACTTCTTCTTTAAAATCAAGTTTTGGTCCTTCATTTTGTTTTAGTAAAGAATATAATTTTCCTTTATTCATATATTACTCCTATAAGAATTAATTAGCTTTCAAAAACTTAAAATTTTATTATTAATAATAACTACTTCTAAAGCAAATCTATCTATACATATATTTTAACATACAAATGCATACAATATATTAAAAAAATATTATAAAATCTGTTATAATGTACATGAATGTAAGTGAATTATTCTAAATTATAGAGGTGAAAAATGGATTTTAAACAATTAGAAAGTTTTGTGACAATAGCTAAATTAAATAGTTTTTCTAAGGCTGCTGAAAAATTATTTTTAACACAACCTACAATTAGCAACCATATTCATATACTTGAAAAAGAACTCGATACAGTATTATTAAATAGATCAAACAAGAAAGTTACATTAACAAAAGCAGGAGAAATACTTTTTGAAAATGCAATAAATTTATTAAATAAAAAAGAACAAACCTTTTTTGCGCTTAACGAATATAAAGGCAAACTTGAAGGTAAACTCGAGATTTCTTCTAGTACTATACCAGAACAATATTTTTTAAGCACAGTTATTAAGAAATTTAGTAGCAAATATCCCGATGTAAAATACACGCTCCTTAGAAATGACACAAAACAAGTTATAGATAAAATACTACTTGGGGAAATTGATTTCGGACTTGTAGGAGCCATGGAAAACAATAAAAACTTAGAATATATCAATATACTAGAAGATGAAATCGTTTTAATAGCTCCTAATAATTCAACATTTAAAAACGTTAAAGAGTTGTCAATCGAAAATGTACTAATGTATCCTATAATTTTTAGAGAAATTGGTTCTGGCACAAGAAAAACTGTTGAAACTGCCCTTAAAAATGCAAGAATTGATATAAGTAAATTAAATGTTATTGCTACAATTGAAGATAATGAAACAATAAAAAAAATGGTCGAGAGTGGCTTTGGAATAAGCTTTATGTCTAAAAAAGCAATAATTAATGAAGTAAAACTTAATCTTGTAAAAGAAATTAAAATTAAGGATATTGACATCGTTAGATATTTTTATTTTGTTTTTCATAAAAAACGATCTTTATCACCACTAAGTGAAGAATTTAAAAATTTTATAGTAAACTAAAAACTAAAATATTTTCAAAAAAACAAACTGCTAAAAGCCTCGTTACTTAGACTTTTGCAGTTTATTTTTTGTTTTCTATACTATTATGCAGTTAACATTTATACAGTTTTTCACTATATGATCTTCCTAAATTTCTCCAGTTTCTTGATTCGGAGCATCTACAGTCTCAATCAAATTATAATGAATTCTTACTCTTTCTTCAATTTCATTTAAAATATCTAAATTCTCAAGCAAGTAATTTTTTGAGTTATCTCTACCTTGACCAAGTTTTTCATCTTTATAGCTGAACCAAGAACCAGATTTATTAACAATATCAGCTTTAACAGCACAATCTAAAATACTTCCTTCTTTAGAAATACCCTTACCATACATAATATCAAATTCAGCAATTTTAAATGGAGGAGCCACTTTATTTTTAACAACTTTTACTTTAGTTCTATTACCAATAATTTCTCCATCTTTTTTTAGTGTATCAATCTTTCTTACATCAAGCCTAACACTTGCATAGAATTTAAGTGCATTACCACCAGTAGTAGTTTCAGGGTTACCAAACATAACTCCAATTTTCATTCTTAACTGATTGATAAAAATAACACTTGTATTTGACTTTTTAATAGCACCAGTAAGTTTTCTAAGAGCTTGTGACATAAGTCTTGCTTGAAGACCCATATGACTATCACCCATCTCACCAGTAATCTCAGCTTTTGGAACAAGAGCTGCAACTGAATCTACAACTATAATATCAACAGCACCAGACCTAACTAATGCATCGACAATCTCAAGAGCTTGTTCACCAGTATCTGGTTGAGATAGAATTAAATTATCTGTATCAACACCAATATTTTTAGCATAAACAGGATCAAGAGCATGCTCAGCATCAATAAATGCCGCTACACCGCCTTGCTTTTGTGCTTCTGCTAGAGCATGAAGAGAAACCGTAGTTTTACCTGAAGACTCAGGACCATATATCTCTATAACTCTACCTTTAGGAATTCCGCCTATACCAAGCGCTATATCTAAATCCAAAGAACCCGTTGGAATACTTTCAACATTTAACCTTGAACCCTCATCACCTAATACCATAATTGAACCCTTACCAAATTGCTTTTCTATCTGACCTAGTACAGTATCAAGTGCTTTTTTTCTATTATCATTTACTTTTGCCATTAAAATTTCACCAACCCTTTAAAATTAGAACAAATGTTCTGTTAAGTATATTATATCGAAAAAAACCAGTATGTCAAGACTCGTGAACAAAAAAAGCAGTGCGATTAATTGAAATAAAATAATATTTAAAACAAGCTCCTAAGTTTTAAATATTATTTTATTTCAATTAATCATAGGGCTAAAAGCCCGCGGCCAAGCAAAACGAAGTTTTGATAGGCTGCACTGCTTATATAACCTTAACAAATAATTATTCCACTCAATTAATCATAGGGCAAAGAGAGCGGTGAGTTTAACAAAGTTAAACGTTCCGTACTGCTTATATACCCTTTACAAGCATTAATCATTAAGAAAATTTTTAAAATAATTATTTAATCCAATTAATCATAGGGCTAAAAGCCCGCGGCTAAGCAAAACGAAGTTTTGATAGGCTGCACTGCTTATATACCTTTTACAAATAATTAATCATTAATAAATTTTAAAATAATTATTTAATCCAATTAATCATAGGGCTAAAAGAGAGCGGTGAGTTTAACAAAGTTAAACGTTCCGTACTGCTTATATACCCTTTACAAGCATTAATCATTAAGAAAATTTTTAAAATAATTATTTAATCCAATTAATCATAGGGCTAAAAGCCCGCGGCTAAGCAAAACGAAGTTTTGATAGGCTGCACTGCTTATATACCTTTTACAAATAATTAATCATTAATAAATTTTAAAATAATTATTTAATCCAATTAATCATAGGGCTAAAAGAGAGCGGTGAGTTTAACAAAGTTAAACGTTCCGTACTGCTTATATACCCTTTACAAGCATTAATCATTAAGAAAATTTTTAAAATAATTATTTAATCCAATTAATCATAGGGCTAAAAGCCCGCGGCCAAGCAAAACGAAGTTTTGATAGGCTGCACTGCTTATATACCCTTTACAAGCATTAATCATTAAAAAAATTTTAAAATAATTATTTCATCCAATAAATTTAACAATTTTAACTTTTCTCCGCATAACTTCTATTTTTATTTTAACACAAAATACATATTTTTACAATTCGTTCTTCTACAATAAAATAAAATTCTAAATTTTAAGCCATGTAAAACTTAAAATTTAGAATCTATTACACATTAAGTCGTCACTATTTTCCTAATTTCATTAAATGCAAATAAAGCAGTATTCATCCTAATTCTTTCTCTACCACCTCTAAAGTTCTTTTTAAATATAAAGGTATTATCAAAATATTTTATACCGATATATACAAGTCCAACAGGCTTTTCTTCACTTCCACCATTTGGACCTGCAATTCCTGTAACAGTGATACATATATCAGATTTTGTTTTTTCATAGAGTCCATCTAGCATTTCTAGACAAACTTCTTCACTAACAGCTCCAAATTCATCTAAAGATTGTTCGCTTACATTTAATTCTTTAACTTTTGCTTCATTTGCATAAGTAATTAAAGAACATTTATAAATATCAGATACGCCAGAAAAATCTGTAATTAATTTTGCAATAAGCCCACCTGTGCATGACTCTGCTGTAGATATTGTAAATTTCTTTTCTAAAAGAAGATTTATAGTTGTTTCAGGGAGTGACATATCTTCATAATTAAAAATATATTCACCTATTCTACTTGTAATTTCATCAACTATAGGATTAATCAACTTATAGTTTTCTTCTTCATTTTCACTACTCGAAGTAACTCTAATAAGCACTTCTCCACTTTTAACATATGTGGCAATAGTTGGGTTGCTTTGATTTTCAACTATATCCATAATTTTATCTTCAACTTTTGATTCACCCATACCAAATACTTTAATAAATTTTGAAGTAATTATATTTTTATTCATCTTTTGAAGTTCTTTAGAAGCGTAATTTTCAAACATTGGATTTACTTCTCTAGGCGGTCCAGGAAGTAAAAGAGCCATCTTTTTACCTTTTTTAACTATACACCCTGGCGCTGTACCAAAATCGTTATCTAAAATAATAGAATCTTTAGGGAAATATGCCTGTCTAAAATTATTCTCAGTAATATTTCTTCCGTATTTTTTAAACCTTTCGATTAAACCAAGCTTAACTTCTTCATTAAGTACTAAATCAAGTCCTAATGCATTTGCAATAACTTCTTTAGTAATATCATCCTTTGTCGGCCCAAGTCCACCAGATGTAACTATTAAATCAACTTTTTCGTAAAGTCTATTAATATCCTCAATTATCCTGTCTTCATTATCCCCTACAGTAGAATGGTACATAACGCTAATACCAAGTTCATTTAATTTTCTAGATAGATACTCACTATTAGTGTTTAATGTCATACCCATTAATAGTTCAGTTCCTATTGTAAGTATAGCTGCCTTCACATTATCATCTCCATTAATTTAAAACATTTCTATTTTTATAAATATAATCGATACCAGAAATTACAGTTGCAATAGTTGCAATATATAAAGTAATCATATCAATTCTAATATTTAATCCATTAAATGGTGCATTATTTAATAAAAGCATAATTATAGCTAGTATTTGAGTATTAGTTTTAATTTTGCCCCATATACTTGCAGATATAACGACACCTTCACTTGCTGCAACTGCTCTAAAAACACTAATAATTAATTCTCTTGAAATAATTATAAATACGAAATACGAACTTATTTGGTCCGTTTGTACAAAACCGATTAAAGCCGCAGCAACTAATAATTTATCTGCAAGTGGATCCATAAATTTACCAAGTTTCGATACTAAATTTAATTTTCTCGCCAAATACCCATCTAAAAAATCAGTTATTGATGCAAGAATAAATATAATAAGCGCCACATAATTTGGTGAATCTACACTAAAATTATTAAGTAAAAAATACAAAAATACAGGTACTAATAATATTCTGCTAAGTGTAATTTTATTAGGTAAATTCATATCAAAACTCTCCTATCAAATCATATTCCATAGAATCAATTATTTTTACTGATATAAATTCGCCTGTTTCAAGTTCTTTTTCAGTATTAACATATACGATTCCATCTACTTCCGGTGCATCATATGAACTTCTACATAGGTATACGTTCTCTTTAGGCACTTTTTCTTCTACAATTACTTCTATTTCTCGTCCAAAAAATTTATTAAGATTATCTGATGAAATTTGTACTTGAATAGCAAGAAGTTCATTTTTTCTATTTTCACGAATTTCTTCATCTACTTGGTTTTTCATTTTAGCTGCAGCTGTGTCCTCTTCAAGTGAATAGGCAAACACTCCAACTTTATCAAGTTTTACATCTGAAATAAATTCTTTAAGTTCATTAAATTCCTCATCAGTTTCACCAGGAAAACCAACTAATAAAGTCGTTCTAATAACAATATCACTAACTTTTTCTCTAAGTTTATTTATAACACTGTAAAGCTGCTCTTTAGAAGTATTTCTATTCATTCTTTTTAACACAGAATTAGATGCATGCTGAATTGGTATATCAATATATTTAACAACCTTATCAAGAGTCGCTATTGCATCAATTAATTCATCATCAATTACATCTGGATAACAATATTGCAGTCTAATCCATTTTAAACCTTCAATTTTATTAAGTTCTTTTAAAAGAGCAGAAAGCTTATATTTACCATACAAATCAATTCCATATCTTGTAGTGTCCTGTGCTATTATAATTAATTCTTTAACTCCACCACTAACTAAATCTTTTGCTTCAAGAACTATATCTTCCATTTTTCTACTTCTATATTTACCTCTTAATTTGGGAATAATACAATAGGTACAAAGGTTATCACAACCCTCTGAGACTTTTAAAAACGCATAATAATTGGGAGACAAAAGTATTCTTGGAATATTTTCATCAATATCATCGTCTATATCTCCAGTTGCAGTAATTCTTTTGCTATTAATTTCTTTATTACTTAAAATTTCATCAATAATATAATAAATATTTACAAATTTTGTTGTTCCAATAAATGCATCAACTTCTGGAAGTTCTTTTTCAAGTTCATCCGCATATCTTTCAACCAAACAACCCGCGGCTACAAAAACTTTACATATACCATTTTTTTTATGTTCTAATAGCTCTATAATCGTATTAATTGATTCTTCTTTTGCATCTCCAATAAAACCACAAGTGTTTACAACAATAATATCAGCTTTTGATGGATCAAGTTCAATATTATAATTATTTTTGCTCATTATACCAATCATCATCTCAGAGTCTACTTGGTTTTTAGCACAGCCAAGTGTTTCAAAATATATTTTTAAATTCATAATTTTCCTTTCTTTTATATAAGTATTTATTATTTTATTGATTTACTATCGATCAAATACATCACAGATTTTCGCTAGTAGTGTTAAGATTTTCTCCGCTTGAATCCTCTTCTAAAAAACTTGGTCCAACTAATACTTCTCTTGGTTTACTTCCAGCACTTGGACCTACAATACCCCTTTCTTCCATTTCATCAACAATTCTAGCTGCCCTATTATATCCTATTCTAAACTTTCTTTGAAGCATTGAAACTGAAGCCTGCTTAGAATTAATTACATGCTCTATTGAGGGTCTTAAATATTCATCATCATTATTATCAATAAACAAAGTGCTTGAAGTGTTTTCTAAAATTCCTTCATCATAATTAACTTGACCAGATTGTCCTTTAACAAATGCAACTAAATTTTCAACTTCTTCATCGGAAACAAAGGCACCCTGAACTCTCATAGGTTTAGATAATCCAACTGGTGAAAATAACATGTCTCCTTTACCAAGAAGTTTTTCTGCACCACCCATATCAAGAATTGTTCTTGAGTCAATTTGGGAACTAACTGAAAATGCGATTCTTGACGGAATATTTGCCTTAATTAAACCAGTAATTACATCAACTGATGGTCTTTGAGTTGCAACAATTAAATGAATACCAGCAGCTCTAGCCATCTGTGCCAATCTACATATCGCGTCTTCAACTTGGTTTGGCGCCACCATCATAAGGTCGGCTAGTTCATCTATAATAACAACTATTTTAGGCATTTTTTCAAGATCATTTTTCTCAGCTTTTTTATTGTATGAATTAATATCACGAACAGAAGTTTCAGCAAAAGTATTATATCTATTTGTCATTTCCTGAACAGCCCAATTTAATGCAATAGATGCTTTTTTAGGATCAGTCACTACAGGAAGTATCAAATGAGGTATACCATTATAATTATTAAGCTCAACAACTTTAGGATCTATCATAAGGAGCTTTACTTCATCAGGCCTTGCATTAAAAAGAATTGATGCAATTAAGGTATTAACACATACACTTTTACCAGAACCTGTAGCGCCTGCAATAAGTAAATGTGGCATTTTAGATAGATCACTTACTATAGAGTTACCTGAAATATCTTTTCCAAGTGCAAAGCTTAATTTCGATTTACTATCCCTAAACTCTTTAGTATCAAGGACATCTTTTAAAGTTACAAGCGAAGTATTTTTATTTGGAATTTCAATTCCTACTGCTGCTTTTCCTGGAATTGGAGCGATAATTCTAATTTGCTGAGCTGCAAGTCCAAGAGCTATATCATCTGAAAGATTAACTATTTTACTAACCTTAACACCAGGGCTTGGTTGAAGTTCAAACATTGTAATAGCTGGCCCCTTACTAATTTGAACAACTTTTGCTTCAACTTTAAAGCTAGCTAAAATTGATTCAAGTTTCCTTGCAATATCTAAAATTTCTTTTTTATTTGATGTTCCTGTAACTTTACTATTACTAAGCATTTTTACACTTGGAATAATATAATTTTCATACTCCATATGTGATGCTTTTTCTAGATCATTTTCAATTTTCTTAACTTCTTTTTTACTAATTTTTGAATTTTCTTTTTTTATCTCTTTATTTGTTTTTACTTGAACGTTTTGAGTTTCACCGGACTTATTCATTTCATTATTATTAATACTACTAGCTGTACTTGGCTCACTCACAACATTTGATTTTACTTCGTCATCAAATGCATTGATTTTAATACTCATACTTTCTTCTGACGAAGTATTTACAGCATTACTGGGTAAACTTACACTAGTAGAAGTTTTTTCTATATTTTTATCAAGAACATAATTATTGCTATCAAAGTCGCTAAATTTTTCAGTTTTTTTCTGCTTTATCTCTTCTATATTTTGTTTAATGTTTTCTTTTGATACAGCTTTCTTCTCTTTGTATTGTCTATTAGCATTTGTAACTACATTCGTTGCAAATTTCTTTTGTGAATTAAAGATATCTACAATTGAAATTTTGGTGCCGATTACAATTGCAATAAATAAAAGAATAAGGGAAACAACATAAGTTCCAATTTTTCCAAACAATCCAACTAATGCATAGGATAAAAGCGTACCTATAGAACCAGACGACGTACCAATTACGCCGTAGTTAAATGCAGTAATCACTCCATCTATAGATAAAACTTTAATATTAGTAAGTTTATAACCTTCCATAGAAATATCATAAATTAAATTACTATATATTGCTAAAATACTAAAAAATCCAAGTAAAATAGAAAATATATACTTTTTTCTAACAGTTTTAAGGTTATTGTTTATAATGAAAAATATAATAAAAAATACAACATAAGGTACTATATATGCAGTTTTAGAAAATAGGCCAAGATATATTTTTTTTATGGTTTCACCAACAATTCCCATAGCAAAAGTGTGTAAACTAAATACAGAGATAACTGTAAAACCTATCAAAAGAATCAATTTCACTTCATAAATTAATTTAGATTCAAAGTTACTCTTTTTTTCGCTTTTTTTTGAACCATTAGTTTTTTTAGTATTCACTTTTTTAGATTTAGTAGATTTTTTTACACTACTACTTTTTTTAGCATTAGGTGATTTTTTTGTTTTACTTTCTTTTTTTACGCTATTTTTCTTATTCATAAAAACCTCCCCATCCAGAGTATTATATCATAGGTTTGGTGATTTAGGGTAAAAAAAGCCCATAAAACATAGCGCGCTGTAACAGCTAACCATATTCTATGAACTATTTGTCCGATGCCTTAGAGTTCTAATACCCCCACTTCTTAAAAAAACGGGGGATAAAGAACTCTAAAAAGGCCCTGGATTATGTTTTCTAAGATTCAGTGGGAGTAAAAACTCCCTCCGAATCCAAGAAATTCATTTATTAAAGATTAAATTCATTATGAAGCACATTTATGGCATCATTTTTTCTACTACTATCAATTAAGCACCAAATTGTAGTATTTGAATCACTTGATTGTAATATTTCAATGCTATTTCTACTTAAGGAAAGTACAATCCTTTTCATTACTCCAGGTATTCCATTAATTCTATGTCCTATAACTGCTATTTTTGAGCAATTATATTTTATTTCATATTTTAAAGAAAGTTCTTCAATTATCTTATTCAATTCTTTTTCTTTTTCCATTTTAATTGTAAACACTTTTTCATCTTCAAAGAAATTTATCATATCAATAGAAATTTTTTCTTTTTCCATCTTATTAAGTAACATTTCATTTCTATAATCACTTGAACTTATATAAATAGTATATTGCAGTATATCGCTTTTAGCTGTTACCGCTGTAAACAAACCTTCTTTTGAAAACATTTTACCCTCATTATCAATCCCAATTGTAGTCCCTTTAGAATCATTAAAGGTATTCTTAATTTTTAACTGTTTATTACTATGTTTTGCAACTTCAACTGCTTTATGATCTACTACTTTTGCACCATCTATTGCCATCTGATATATTTCATCATAAGTTACAGTATCAAGAACTCTAGCACTCGAAACTATTCTTGGATCCGCAGTCATTATCCCATCAACATCTGTATATATTTCTATAGACTCAGCATCAAGTGCAGCTCCAAGTATTGCAGCAGTGTTATCACTTCCACCCCTACCTAAGGTAGTTATTTCTCCATTTTCACTAACACCTTGAAATCCTGTTACTACAACTATATTATTTTCTTTTAAATACTTTAATATTTTTTCAGGATTAACTCTTATAACATTTGCATCGCTAAAATTATCATCTGTAATAATTCCTGCCTGAAACCCTGTAAGAGCAACAGAAGAAGCACCATATTTCCTTATTGTGCTTGACATAATTGTTGATGAAATTATTTCACCACACGACATTATAAGATCTAAGTCGCGTTTTGATGGCTCTTCATATGAACTTTTTACAAGATTTATAAGAGTATCAGTTGCATAAGGGTCACCCTCTCTACCAATTGCAGATACAACAATCACTGGATAAAAGCCTTCATTTTTAAGTTTTACTGCTCTTCTTGCAATAAGTTCTCTTGTTTCACTTGTTTTTACGGATGTTCCTCCGTATTTTTGAACTATAATTTTCATGTATTTATCCTTTATTTTAGACTCTTAGTCATTAGTATATTTTTTTTACAATAGCAATTATATCATACCAGTTTCTTAACTTCTACAAATAGAATATATCAAAATTATAACAATAATGTAGCTTTAGAGCACCTGATTATTATTTTACCTAAAATTAAGTGAATTGTTTTTAATTATTAGTTGATTACACTTACAATGCCATCATCTATCTACACAAATCCCCCATATTGTGTATTTCCTTTTAAGCTAATAATTATATAATTTAATTAATCAAATATTTTATTAACTTATTTAAAAACAAATAAAAGGAGATGCTATTTATGGGTAGTTATAATAATATTAATACTGTAAAACCTAAAGGAATTGAAGATAAAAAAGCATACTTAGTTGGAAGTGGAATTGCCTCATTATCGGCTGCTTTTTTCTTAGTACGCGATGGTAAAATGCCAGGTGAAAATATTAGTATTTTAGAAAGAAAAAATATAAATGGAGGTGCTCTTGACGGTTCTGGTAATGCTGAAGATGGTTATGTAATTCGTGGTGGAAGAGAAATGGAAGACCATTATGAGTGTACTTGGAATATGTTTGGCGATATTCCAACTATAAAAAATCCTGATCGTTCTGTTTTAGATGAATTTGTTGAAATCAATAAGTGGGATCCTACTAAGTCTGTTGCAAGAGTAATTTACGATAGAGGAATTAAAGCTGATACTTCAACTTTAGGACTTTCTGAAAGTCATGTTAAGCAACTTGCTAAATTATTTTTAGTTAAAGAATGTGATCTTGGTGCTGCAACAGTTGAACAATTTTTTGATCCAACATTTTTAGAAACAAATATGTGGTTATTTTGGAGAACTATGTTTGCATTTGAAACTTGGCACAGCGTTGTAGAAATGAAAAGATATATGCAAAGATTTATCCATTTAATGCCTGGTATGAATAAACTTCAAGGAATTTTATTCTCAGAATACAACCAATACGATTCTTTTGTTAAACCACTCGTTAAATGGTTAAAAGACCATAAAGTTAATTTTGTTAATAATACTTTAGTAACTGATTTAGATATTGATATTACTGACTCAGAAAAAGTTGTTACTGGTATTCATATTGTAAAAGATGGAAAAGTTGATCTTATTAAAACTTCTAAAAAAGATCTTGTGTTTGTAACTAATGGTTCGATGACTGAAAATTCAACAATTGGAGATGATAATAACGCTCCCGAGTTAATTAGAGGACCCGGTGCTGTATGGAACCTTTGGGATAACATTGCATCAAAAGATCCATCATTTGGAAAACCTGAAGTTTTTCATGGTAATATTGATAAAACCAAATGGGAGTCATTCACTGTTACTTTTAAAAAATCTAAATTTGCTAAAGTATTAGAAGATTTAACTGGTATTGATCCATATTCTGGTAAAGGTGCAACTGGAAGTGTTATATCAATTAAAGATTCTAATTGGCTAATGAGTTTTACTATGAGCAGACAACCGCATTTTGAAAATCAACCTGATGATGTATTAGTTCTTTGGGCATATGGATTGTTTATTGATAATGAGGGCAATTACATTAAAAAGAAAATGAGTGATTGTACAGGACGAGAATTATTAAAAGAGCTTCTTTATCATTTAAATGTAGATGAAAGTCTTATGGATGAAATAATAGATAGTGCAATTGTAAAACCTGTTATGATGCCTTATGTAACTAGTCAATTCATGCCTAGAGTAAAAGGTGATAGACCTGAAGTAATTCCAACTGCAAGTAAAAACTTAGCTTTCTTAGGCCAATTTGCTGAAGTTGAAGACGACTGTGTCTTTACTGTTGAATATTCTGTTAGATCTGCAATGATGGGTGTTTATGGACTACTAAATTTAGAAAAAGAAGTTCCAGAAATATATGCTAGTAAATTCGATATTAGATCTCTTGCTACTGCTGGAAAAGTAATGAATTCTGGTAGACCTTTCCCTGCTGAGGGTATAATTAAAAAACTCTTAAAAGATACAACTATGGAAGGTTTAATATAATTCATTTAAATGTATTGTAACTAAATTAAAATGAAGGCTATTTAGCCTTCATTTTCTTTATACTTACATAATGCATTATAAATATCACCATCTAAAATAATATCTAAATCTTCAACTATAACCTTTGGATCTGTTTCCATTTTATTTTTTATCCAATCGAGTATAATACCTACAAGAGCAATTTCATAAAATTTAGCAATTTTATTTTTGCTTATATCGGACACTTCCAGATTTGAACTTACTTCATTAATCACGTTTAAAATAAGTACTGTTACATCTGAAATAAGATGACTTTCTATATAATCCCTATTAATCGTTGCATAAATATTTAAAATTATTTTTTTATTATCATTTAAATAATTTAATAATTCTAAAAATCCCTTTTGCCAAGTATTATAAGTTTTATTTTTTCCTAAAATATCTGAAATTTCCGTTTTTAAAGTCCATTCCAATAAATCGTAAATATCCTGAAAATGATAATATAAAGTTCTTCTATTAAAACCACTTTCACTTGTAATATCATTAATTGTGATTTTATCAAGTGGCTTATTTAACATTATTTTTTTTAATGATTTAGCTAAAGCTTTCTTTGTTACATCGGACATTTTCCACCTCACTAAAATCTACAAATTGTCTAAATACATTCTAACTACTACTTTTATTATTTTAAATTAATGTGACGACATCTTTAGAATAATCCACTAAAAATAAATTGTCTTCCCGTTTTGAGCACTCAATAAGTTTACTAGTAAAACCTGATTTTGAAAATAATATATAATATGATTTTTTAGGTGTAATTTCAATTTTATCGCTTTTCAATTTTAATTGATTAAGGATTTTAACCCCAACTTTTTCATTTCTCCATTTGCATTCGCCAAATATAAAATTATTATTAATATCAAAAGCTAAAATATCAATTTCTTGATTTTTATCCCACCATTTACCTATTTTAATAGGTCTAATAGGTAATTTTTTCTCAATACCCATTTTTCTAACATATTCTATAGATATTTTTTCAAATTCATTTGATACAAACATTAGCATCCGCTCTCGAATAACATCTTCAATAATAATATCTTCTGAGCCTTCCAATAATTCAGATAAATATGGATATACAAAGGAATAATGAAATCTAAAATAGCCATTATCAATTTTGTAAATTCCTGATCTTTTTTTAACTTGCTCTTTTATTTTAATTGTTGCCGAATATTCTTTTTTTATTATCCCTAAATCTATTAGGCTGTTTATATAAAATGGTAGTTTAGTCTTTTCTATTTTTGTTTTTTGATAAATATCATTTAATTTGGAATCTCCAAGTGCTATTGATTCAATAATTGCATTATAATTAGAAACTTCTCTTAATTCTTGTTTTAACAAAAACTCAATTTCATTAAAAAGAACTGAACCATTACTTAAAATGTTTTTCTTCAAATTTATTTCAAATGTATCTTTAGGATTAATTAAACTTAAATAATACGGAACTCCACTAAATACACTATAATAATTTAAATGTTCCTTTAGATTTCCTTTGCCCATAAAAGCTCTTGATGATTCAAAGTCTAGCTCTCTCACTTTATAAATACCTGTTGTTCTACCATACAAAGGATTTTTCTCACTAAGTATCTCTTTTTCCATAAAACTCATTGAAGAACCACATATTATTATCATAATGTTTAATTTACTAAAATAATGATCCCAATGATTTTGCAAAACAGATGGAATGCTCTTATTATTTTGAACCATATATGGAAATTCATCCATTACTATTACCATTTTCTTATTATATATGGTTTGATCTGAAATAAATCTAAACAAAGCTTCCCAATCAGAAAATTGTGTATTATAAATTTGTGCATTATAGTGATTAATAACTATATTAGACATTTTATTTAACTGTACATTATCAGTTATCTGAACAGCTGAATAAAAAATATGATTTTTATCTTTTACAAATTCCCTGATAAGAGCTGTTTTACCAATTCTTCTACGACCGTATAATACAATAAACTCAGCTTTTTTGCTAGTATATTTTTCCTGAAGAAATTCTAGCTCTTTTTTTCTGCCAACAAACATACGACGTCGAGTAGACAACTCTCGACTCCACCTCCTTATTTAGCAAGGGTAGTCTATTTGCCCCTCACAGAACCCAACGTGCCCTATTAAGGCATTAGGCTCTTCATATAATTCTTACAAAATTACCATATATCCACATAAATTTTAGGTTCTTTTATTGGAAAATGCTCCAATAATAATCTATAACGTTTAACATTCAAATAACTTCTTTGACTACGTCTTGTTAAAACTTTATAAAACGCTTCTAGTATGAACCTTCGAAAGTTAACAAGGCTTCTATAGTTTCCAGATATACCATAATATGCATAGTGACCAATTAATTTCTTATTTATTTTCTTAATAAGTTCAGGTATTCCTATATGCATATTTACTTTCAACCAATTTTTAACATTTGCCTTCTTAACTTTTAATTTCTTCATACTTGTTTTATGCATCACTCTATATCTACCGGTAAGCGTTTTACCATTAATATGTGTGAAACCAAGAAAATCGAAGCTTTCAGTTTTACCATCCAAACTATTATCTCTAGCGAATCTACCAAATTTTATTATCTTACTTTTATCTTCTGATAATTCCAATCCAAATTTATTTAATCGCTTTATTAACGATTGATAGAATTTATTTGCTTCATTTTCATACTGAAAGAAACACACAAAGTCGTCTGCATATCTTACGATATAAGCGTCACCTTTAAGTTTTGATTTTACAACTTTTTCAAACCAAATATCAAGTACATAATGCAAGTAAACATTTGCAAGTACTGGCGATATTATTCCTCCTTGAGGTGTACCTTTATCACTTTCATAGTAATTCATTTCCTCAATTATTCCTGCTTTTAGGAATCTTTTGATATATCTAATAAAATTTTTATCTTCAATATCATGTTCGAGAAACTTTATTAACCACTTATGGTCTACATTATCAAAGAAGCCCTTAATATCCGCATCTACAATGAAATTAATTTTCTTTCTCATTATTATTTCATTAACTTTCTTTATTGCTTGATGAGCATTTCGGCCTTTTCTGAAACCATATGAGAAATTGTAAAACTTATTTTCATATATTTCATCTAATATATTTCTCATTGAACCTTGGACAAGTTTATCCTCATACGAAGGTATACCCAATGGACGCATTTTATCACTTGCATCTTTTGGAATATAGGTTCTTCTAACTGCTTTTGGCTTATAACTAAATCTTTTCATTCTACTAATTAGATTACTCACATTATCATCTAAATTTGCATCATAACTTTCTTTTGTTATGCCATCAATACCTGCTGTCTTCCCTTTGATTTGCCTATTATGTTCTTCCTTAATAGTCTTTTCATTAACGTAGTGCATTAAAGTTTGAACCTTTTTATGCTTTCTTGTTAATTTTGCTATTCCACTAAACTCATTTTCCATCTTTTCTTTACCTCTAGTGTAATTGATGTTTCATCTAACAAAACGATTTATATGTTAGTCCCTTCCCTCCACCTTCGTTACGGGTTTCATTAGTACTATGAACTAATCCGACTTCTTATATATCTTTTCCAATACCTTAGATTAAATGATCCTTGTGTACTAGATACTCCTTTGAAAAAAAAAACATTAGAGAACATATAAGATCTCACAGGTATGCAGTGTGTAACACTCTTAGACTCGCCATGCTCTAGGACCCCGGTGGACTTAAGTTATTCTCGCATTTTACGAACAACTTATTTTGCTTACTATCGAGGTGACAATATCAGCTTCCACTTTCTATAATCTAACGAGGCTCAATCACTTCACGCTTTCGCATTACGGCTCGAATAGTTTCTTGTCTACGCTTAAACCTTATCTCGCGACTTCGGCTCCAAGACTAGATACTAGCGATTTGCTAAATCTTACTAGGTTGGATTTCCACCAACTATACACACGACACCGAACTGTCGCACCACCTCAATTTAAGATTAACATAAGGCGTTTGTATAGTCAAGACTATATAAGTCGTGACTATATAAATATATTTGCGCAAATATTCCTTTAGGGTAGAAAATAAGAATTTAGCAAAGTATGTATCAATCTACTTAACGTGAAATAGTTTCCATTAAAGTAAAATTAATTAAAAATGACTATAGATATTATTTATTAATATCTATAGCCGCTTTTTATGTTTTTATCCCCAAAGATCAATCTTCTCTAGCAAGAAAAACAATAATTTCTTTGATTTTGTAACAACCTTTGCTTGGCATGTCATACCAATCTTTATCTCAGCTTTTTCGCCTTTATAACTGTAAAGAGGCTTATTTTCTACATTTGCCTCAACTATAAAGTAGTTTATTCCAGATTTACTTATAGAAGAATCTTTACTTATCTTTTTTACTATTCCTTTAAGTTCACCGTATTCTCTGTAAGGAAGCGCATTAAAATGATATTTTATTGTATCTCCAACTTTTATATTTGATATTTCTGACTCTGGCATTGAGATTTGAACTAAATATGCACTATCGCTTTTAGGTATTATTGTTGCTATTTCTGTTCCCGCTCCTATATAATCTCCTACTGTATATTTTTGTTTTATATTTAAGTATCCATTTGCTTCTGCTCTAACAACACTTTTTTCAATATTAATTTTAACTTTTTCTAAATTTTCTTTTAAATTTCTTAATGTTTGATTTTCATTTACAATACTATTATTTATATCTATTATTGTTTTCATTTCAATCGGTAGGTATACTCTTCCATTTACCTTGTTATTGGGTGAGAGCTTTTTTACATTTGACTCTAAATTTTTTATTTGTTCTTCTAAATCTACCATTTGATTTTTTATTGAAGTTTGAAATGAATTTATATATTGATCATATTGCAGTTTACTTTTTTCATAATTTACTTTCATTATTTGATAATCATCTTTTGAAATAGCTCCACTACTATAAAGTGTTTTCGACGATTCATATTTTTTCCTATATTCAGTCAAACTTTGACTAAGTTCTTCAATTTTTAGCTTGTATTCAGTATATTTTAAAGAATATAAATCTTTTTCGCTAAAAATACTTTTACCTTGTTTTACAGAATTATCTAAATTTTTAATTCCTTTTAACTTTGTATTTAATGAATTTAATGAATTTTTACTTGAACTTATACTTTCTTTTGATGCAATTAAATTATCTGCAAAACCTATATATTTAAAATAATATTCCTTTTCTTTTTCATTATTTTCATCAAATAAATTTTCTTTATTTAATATGCTTATTTTATACTTCTCTAAATTATTTAATTTAATCTCATTTGTATTTACTTCTTCTTCTAATAATTCCTTAGTAGCAAGCAAATCATTATGACTTATAATATATAAAATATCACCTTTTTTTACTAGTTTACCTTCAATTAAATTTGTTTTTTCAATCTTTCCAGTAACCTTATTATTAACTAGGCTTACGCCTTCATTAGGTCTTACTATTCCACTTCCTTTTGACACTATATCTATATCTGAAAAATACATCCATGTAAGGGAAACAATTATAATTGAAAGAACTATATATATAAAATACACTACTATTGGATAAGGTTTTGACTCCATTACTTCGCGGCTATCAGTAAGTTCTGATAGATTCATAGTAAATTCCTTCATCTCACTTCCTCCCCTAGCATATTTATTTCTATCTCACTTGCTTCTTTTACTTCCTTGTCCATAGTTTGTCCTTTCCAAAGATCAAAGTATCTTCCCTCTTTCTCTATTAATTCTTTATGAGTACCTGATTCAATAATTTCACCTTTATCCATAACAAAAATTCTATCACACCTCATAATTGTACTTAATCTATGCGCTATTATAAATGTTGTTACATTTTCTGTTACTTCATTTATAGTTTTTTCTATCGCTTTTTCAGTTATAGAATCTAAACTACTTGTAGCTTCATCTAATATAAGAATATCTGGTTTTTTTAGTATTGCTCTTGTAATTGATAATCTTTGCCTTTGTCCACCAGAAAGATTTGCACCATTTTCATCTAATCTTGTGTTATATCTAAGTGGAAGTTCATTTATAAAATCATGTGCCTTAGCAAGTTTTGATGCTTCTATCATTTCTTCTAAAGAATCATTTTCCAATCCTAAAGATAAATTTTCTCTTATACTACCACTAAATAAAAACGTCTCCTGAGGAACATATGCTATTTTTCCCCTTAATGACTCTATATTTATATCTTTAATATTATTGCCATCTATAAGGATTTCTCCTTTTGTTGGCAAGTAAAAATTTATTAATAATTTAACCAATGTAGTTTTTCCAGAACCACTTTCGCCAACAAAGGCTATCTTTTCTCCCTCTTTTATATGCATATTTATATTCTTTAAAACCATTTCACGAGTTCCATATCTAAAATCTACATTCTTTAAAATAATATCTCCTTTTAAAGATAGGGGAGAAAGTTTTTTATGTTCATCATCTTTTTTTTCAACTTCAAGATCAAGTATTTCTCCTAGTCTATCAGATGCGACTATTGCAGTTTGCATCATGGGTTGAAGATTAATTAAGTTTTTTACTGGATCAATAAAATATGCTAAAAGTGAATTGAAAACTAAAAGCTGACCCATTGTAAGTTTTCCATCAAGCACATTAATTGCACCAACCCAAAGAATTACAACACCACCAATAGAACCTACAAAAGTAGTAATTGATCCTCTTACATTATCTATAACTCCACCTTTAAAAACATGTTTAAGAAGAACAACAAATCTTTTTTCTGTTTTTAATTTTGATTCCTTTTCAGCATTAAATGCTTTTACCGTTTCTATACCATTTAAAGATTCAACTAAGTATGAAGTAAGCTGTGAATTTTCTTCCATTTGCTTTCTATTAATGTCCTGAATAGGCTTATTAAACATAAAGACTATAAGACCATATAAAATAAGCATAATTACTGCAATGCCAAATAGCATAGAATTATAATTATAAAGAATAATACCTCCCGCTATCGCCATTAATGTATCTATCATAATACTTAAAGTAGCACCAGAGATTGCTTCACGAATTTTAGATGCATCCATAAATCTTGATATAATTTCACCCGTTTTACGAGTTCCAAAAAAATTCATAGGTAAATCTAAAACGTGGTTATAATAGCCAAGTATCATTGGTATATCTATCTTTTGACTTAAATGAAGTAATAACTGAGTTCTAAATGCATTAAGCATTATTTTAAATAAATATAAAAGTATAATTCCTATGCTTAAAACATTTAGAGTGTGTCTTAGATTTCCTGGTACAATATCATCGAGTAAAAATTTAAAATAAAATGCTCCTAAAATTCCAAGAACCGTATATAAAATAGATGCAAAGAAAATATGCATTAAAAATTTTTTCTGAGCTTTTAAAAGACCAAAAAAACGTTTAAAAAGACCAATAGTTTTATCACCCTTTTCAAACGACGCCGTTGGTGTCATTATTATTAAAACACCTGTCCAAATCTTAAAAAACTCTTCTGATGTAAATTTAGTAAGACCTTTTGCAGGATCACTAACCACAACTAGATCTTTTTTTTTATCAATCTTTTGAATAACCATGTAGTGAAGAAGCTGTCCATCAACTACAACATGAGCAACTGCCGGAAGTGGAAAACCAGAAAAAAACGCGTCTTTATCGCCCTTTACTCCTTTAGAAGAAAAACCAAGTTTTTCAGCAGCTTTTATCATGCCAAACGCATTAGTTCCTTTTTTATCAGTTCCAGCTACTTCTCTTATTTTAGTTATTGGTATTTTAAGTCCATATTGTTTGGAAATTGTAGCAAGACAAGCAGCACCACAGTCTGTTATGTCGTGTTGTTTTATGCAGTAGTATTTTTTTTTGAACATTTTGGTTTCCTTTCTATGTATGAAGTTAGTAGGTATGTACTAACTTTTTTTGACTACTTTTATTCTGCGCTTCATAGTTATTATTTTGATGCTTAAAGCTTATTTGGATTTACTCCTATATAACATTCTATCTCTGGGTTATTTACATCTGTTACTTGCATAGGCTGTACACAATATAATGATGTTATACTTTGATAATTATTTTGATTTATATAATTAATCATTTCCTCGGCAGACTTTCCTAGTCCATTTGGGTCACCTATATGCTTTTTGTATATTGCATTTTTTAAAACAAATTCTTTTTTCAATGTATATTCATTTGGAAGTTTTACTTCTCTATCTACTGATAAAAGAATTTCTACATCTAAAAATTGTTTTCCTTCTTTTAACTGCATACTATATGTAGATGTTATAAGGCCACTTTTTAAATTTAGTTTTTCTTCTTTAACTATTTCACCTATTTTTTGAATTTCTTCATTTAGTTCTTCTTGGTATAGTTTTTTTCTTATTGATATTACGTTTGTTAGGTTTATTTCTTGGTTTTCTTTTATTGGTTGCATGGGTTTCTCCTTTGGGTATATTGTGATTTATACTAGCAAATTGAAATTTTAAATTTACAATCTGCTAGTATGGTAAATTTTTACATACTCAACAAATCAAAATAACCAGGTTTTGGAATCTTTCCTAATCCCCTTATTATTTATCAATCTGCAATTATTTTATTATATAAGTATATACACTTAAAAAAATCACAGCTAAAATATATCCCAAAATAAAATCTTTTATATTCCTTTTGAATTTATTTGGTAATAATTTCTTTTCAGAAACTACGAATTTTATATAATAAATTATTAATGGAATTAATGGCATTAAAATTATTGTTGAAGAAATCATCTTAGTTATGTCTCCAGTATCCTTCATTATATAAATTTCTAGACGTACTTTCACTAGAATAATCTGTTCTAGGTGCGTCATTAACAGCTAAACCTACTCCACCCGATATTACACCAGCAACAAAATAACCTACCGCTCCAGCAGTTATAGCTACTGGTAAAACAGGAGCTACAGCAATAAACATTGCTCCTGCTGCAGCCCCCATTACTACTGCAACCATATCTCCACCATCAACCATCATCATTTCATCATAACTCATTTCCTTAAACATTCTCTTTCCTCCAAATTTTGTTTTAGCCTTACAAGTAAAAATAAATATGTTTATCTAATATGTAAACTAGTTTTTCATGATCATACATTTCAAATTCATACTACAATTTATTGCAAAAGCTTGATTAAAGTTTAACACCCCCCGACT
This sequence comes from Helicovermis profundi, assembly GCF_033097505.1. Classification (NCBI taxonomy): domain Bacteria; kingdom Bacillati; phylum Bacillota; class Clostridia; order Peptostreptococcales; family Caminicellaceae; genus Helicovermis; species Helicovermis profundi. The sequence continues at coordinate 1,874,762 of NZ_AP028654.1, forward strand.
TTTTGTCAATATTTTCTTTTGAAAATATATGTATATTTTCAATTATTTTACTAAAGATATTGATTTCACTTATGTACAAATTTTCTTTTATTGAAATTAGTTTCAATTTGTTTTGTGTATTGAAAGAAATCTATGTGATTTCTTAAAAATTTCTATTTATTGTTTTTTGAACTCGAATATTAAACTTCTAGTTAGAACGATATAATTTTAACATCATCGTGTGTATTTCGTACGCACTTTTCATATTAACTTTATATATTTTTATAGTTAGAACATTCTAGATACTTATCTTCAGTATATTTTTTAGTTAATTTTATATATATTGTTTATTTTAGTTTTCATCTGTTTTTACTCCTTTAGCAGAAAATATTAACTTTTCATCAACTTTAATCATACCTAGAGCATTAGTTCCTTTTTTATCAGTACCAGCTACTTCTCTTATTTTTGTTATTGGTATTTTAAGTCCATATTGTTTTGAAATTGTAGCAAGACAAGCAGCACCACAGTATGTTATATCATGTTGTTTTATGCAGTAGTATTTTTTTTTGAACATTTTGGTTTCCTTTCTATGTATGAAGTTAGTAGTTTTTACTAACTTTTTTTGACTACTTTTATTCTGCGCTTCATAGTTATTATTTTGATGCTTAAAGCTTATTTGGATTTACTCCTATATAACATTCTATCTCTGGGTTATTTACATCTGTTACTTGCATAGGCTGTACACAATATAATGATGTTATACTTTGATAATTATTTTGATTTATATAATTAATCATTTCCTCGGCAGACTTTCCTAGTCCATTTGGGTCACCTATATGCTTTTTGTATATTGCATTTTTTAAAACAAATTCTTTTTTCAATGTATATTCATTTGGAAGTTTTACTTCTCTATCTACTGATAAAAGAATTTCTACATCTAAAAATTGTTTTCCTTCTTTTAACTGCATACTATATGTAGCTGTTATAAGGCCACTTTTTAAATTTAATTTTTCTTCTTTAACTATTTCACCTATTTTTTTAATTTCATCATTTAAGTCTTCTTGGTATAGCTTTTTTCTTATTGATATTACATTTGTTAGGTTTAGTTCTTGATTTTCTTTTATTGGTTGCATAGGTTCTCCTTGTGGTTAGTAGTATTTTTATACTAGAGTATTGAAAATTTCTTTTTTATATGTTAATGAAACAAGGTATTATTTAAATTCGATATATTCCACCTTGCAATTCTTGTCCATAGTTGTATTTTTAATATTTGAATTTTATTATTACAAGTTAAATATGTTAATTCAATTTATAATGTACCTCCTAAGCGTATTTTAAGTTAACAAAATGCATAAACTTTTTTCTTTACCTATCAATTTTTATTTTTTCAAGTTTTTGTTTTTTATTTTCTTTATACACTAAAATCGAAAATTTAAAAAGTATCTCTTAAAACATATCAAAGAATGGCATAGCAGCATCATAAGAACTCATAGAAGTGAATTTTTCTCACAGGTTGGACTAGATCCATTAATTTCTTCGTTCTGGTTCATTTATTGTTTTTTATCTCACAACGTCTAATTTATTATTTCATTTTATGCTTCTTAATAAGCTCATTAATAATTCGAACCGAATTTATAGTATTTACTCCTCCACCCATTGCACCCCACGCGATTATTCTATGAAATTTAGAATAGTCATTTTCGAAATTCACAAAAATACTTATAATAGCAAATAATCCTAAACAATAAATGATAGAAATAGCAATACTAAATTTACTCCTTTTAAATTCTAAAACTGCATATACGATTAATAAAAGTAATGGTATATACATCCAAGCGAAACTATATTTAATAAAGAAAGTTGTTACCAGCATAATTACTGATATTCCAGGTATTAATTGTTCTAAAACTTGTTGTAAAATATCCTTTTTGCATTTTTTTTCAACTTGCTTCACCTCATTCAATATTTTACAAAATAAATTTCTTAAATGTTTATTACATATCACAATTAACATAAATTCAGTTCTTTCCAATGTTGATTGACTAAGTAATTTCTATTAACAATCATAATTTTGAGACCCTTGAAACACTCGTATTAAATTTATTAGCTACATCTACTATTATAATAATCAACTGACTTCAGAAAGAAACATAAAACCAAACTATTGTCATGACAAATTTTCCACAAAAATTATTACACGTAATTTTCTATATTATCGTATCCTAAATTAAGATAAAAAACTAAAAAAGGGGAGTATATCTCCTTTTTTTATAATTTATTTTAGTGCAGCATAGATTGAAAGTCCAGCTATCATTATTCCAAAGGCAATCAAAAGTACACCACCTGCAATCACTGCACCTTTAACCATTTGTTCATTAGTAAAGCCACCATGTACTGTGTAAAATTCATTTATATTTAATTCTTGAAACATAAGTAATCCTCCCCCAATTTAATCATTTGCAAAAATATTTGATTTCCAGCATATACATATGTAATTATGTATATTTTTTTCTCCAAAGGGTTATAAATGAAAGAAAATTTGGTTTTTATTTAATATATTAAATTTTCACTTTTCCAAACAATACATCTAAGTGAAATCTATTGTCTTAATTATAGTTTAACACTTACATGTGTATTTTATAATTATTTTTTATAATTATTTTACTTTTTTATATATATACTTTTTTGGTTTAAAACTAATATATTGTTATTATTAGTGATATACCTCGATTATGTTATTATTAACAATATGTATTCCTTATTTAAATTATTATGTATGTAAATTAAATGTTCTCGTTAAACTTACACCTAATTTAGTTATTTAGAAACTCTTCCTTATTGCCCTTTACTCCATTAGCAGAAAAATCAAGCTTTTCAGCAGCTTTAATCATTCCAAAAGGATTAGTTCCCTTTTTATCATTTCCTGCTGCTTCTCTTATTTTTGTTATTAGTATTTTAAATCCGTATTGTTTTGAAACAACTAAAAGACAAGCAGACCACAGTCTGTTACGTCGTGTTGCTTTATGAAGTAGTATTTTTTTTGAACATTTTGGTTTCCTTTCTTAATTTATGTATGACACTATTAAAATTTACATGATTTAATTTGTACTTTCGCATCTTATTGCATCTCAACAAATAGAAATAAATAGTATGGCTAATACAATATTTGGAACTACACTACCACCAACTATTCTATATGTTTATTGTAGTATTTTGAATTTATACCAAAATATATTAAGTTAAACAATATACATTTTCGTGGATGATTTTTTTTATTACAAACTACAAATTTATTCATCATTTTTTTTCATAGTCTCAATTATTTTAATCTTCTCAAGTTCATTCACAACAAATATCAAGACATACGTCAATAAAATCATTGTATATCTATTAAATGATTTATTAATTATTTGAATTACTACTATAACCATAAGTCCAATAGTTCTATGTAATAATTGTGAATTTTTTTTTGCTTTTGTACTTTTTATCTGCGATTGAATATATCTATCAAACATTTAAAACACTCCTATGATTTTTGATTAACCTAACAAGTTGTTTGGACTACCTAAATAAACAAAGACTTCAGCTATTTTAAAATTCAGTTTTTCATATTTCTAATACAATCATATGGCAAATACAATCATTAAAGTTACACATAAATTTCTTAAACTATGTATTATAAATACTATTTTAAAAGATGATAATTTCGTTTTTTATTTTCATATAATAAATATACATAGGCTAAATACAAATCTATAAGTGTTATATTTATAATATACAACATATCATATGAGTGACTTATTCCAAATAAAATTCCTGAAATAATACATATTAGTAATTTATTTTTTGATATATATTTTGTTTTTTTAAGAAATTTAATTACTAAATGCTGAAATATTAAAGTTTCTATTAGAGGGCCTATTAAAGAACCTACTATTATTTTATAAAAAAATGTTGAATCTATTAAATTTACAGATCCATTTGACTGTTGAATATTCGGAAATACATATGTCACAATCGGATAAATTAAAACCACAATAATAAAAGAAAAAACTACTGAAAAAATTATAAATATCCAGTCTGGCATTAAAAAAATGCACCTATTAATTTTTAATAACATTTATTTGTCTCCTACATTTGAATAAAAAAACTTACTCCAAATTAAGTTATTTAGAAACTCTTCCTTATTGCCCTTTACTCCTTTAGCAGAAAAACCAAGTTTTTCTGCAGCTTTTATCATGCCAAATTCATTAATTCTTTTTTTATCAGTTCCTGCTACTTCTCTTATTTTAGTTATTGGAATTTTAAGTCCGTACTGTTTTGAAACAGTTGCAAGACAAGCAGCACCGCAATCTCTTATGTCGTGTTGTTTTATGCAGTAGTATTTTTTTGAACATTTCGCTTTTATTTCTATAGTTATAGACAAACGCTAACAAAATTTGCATATTTTATGTAAAGCTTATTAATAGCACTGCTACTAAATTATAACTAGCATGAATTTTTACAATAAACCAAAATGATTTTTCTAAACTTCCCGATTCTTTCTTTTCTAAAATTATCAACTTCGCAAATAACACACCAATCGGAAATGCATATAACGCATACACAAGACTATATCCCAAATGAGCTAAAGCAAAAAAAGACGATGAAAATAAAATATATATATAATTAAACTCCCTATCTTTTTTTCGTTTTTTTAATATTTTATTAATTAATAAAAATGGCATCAATTGATATATCAATGTTTCAGAAAAACCTGCAGCTATAGTCGCCATAAACAAATCAATTATAAATAAAAAATATGAACTTTTATTTAGCATATTATCTGTTGTATCTTTTATATTTAGTAATACTAATATATAGTATATCAGCACATTATATATTAGTATTACACAAACCCAAAACAGAATTTGTATATATTCATTTTTAATCTTAAATTTTTTTCCTAATGATAAAATCATATTATCTCTTCCTAAAAAATTAAAACAAAAGTAACATTAAATACTAATATCACTTTTGCTTTTTAGTATATTACTTTGGTGTATATGCAGAAACATGATATATTTTTCCGCCTCTATGGACATTTCTAGCTGGCCTTGATATTTTAGATGTAAATTTAGTAATTTTAACACATGTTTTAATCAGTTTAAACATTGGTATACAGTCACTAATTCTACCACCACCATCACACTTCATCATTTCTTCATTACTCATTTCATTAAACATTCAATTACCTCCAAATTTTATTTTTTCAAATATATCCGGCCGAAATATTTGTTAATCAACGAATTTATTACTTTTTATGTTATAAAAATTAATTAATTCAATTGACATTTATACAATATCACGCCCCCGACTTTGTCAAGAGTTTGTCAGTAAATTAATGTACTTTTTTGTATTTTTTTCTAAAATGGTTATAAATGAAAGAAAATTTAGTTTTTAATTGATATATTAATTTTTATTTTTCTAAACAATACATCTAATTGAAATCTATTGTATTAATTATAGTGTAACACTTACATGTGTATTTTATAAGTACTCTCTATAATTATTTTATTTTTTTATATGTATACTTTTTTTATTCGCACCTAGAGATTTGTTGTTATTAGTAATGTATATCGATAACATTACTAATAACAATATTAATTTATTATTTATATTGTTATTTACGTTAATCTTAAAAGTATCATTTCTTTATAAGGCAAACAAATCTATTTAATACATCATACTATAAAAATCATTAAAATAATCACAAATGGTATGAGATGTATTAAAAAAGTACATAGGATGTATATATTTTATGAATTTTAAGTAAAATATCAAAAAAACAAGATAAATTTAATTAAATTTATCTTGTTTCATAATATTTAAAATATTTGATAACGATATTCTCTTGAAAAATATTTTAATAACACAACTTGAAGAATACTAAAAATGCTATAAATAATGGTATAAATTAAAGCTATTAATTAACCCCAGTTGAACCAAAGCCACCATGACCTCTTGAGGTATCGCTTAAAGTCTTAACTTCCTCTAGTTCTACTCTTTCATGTTTTATAATTACTAATTGAGCAATTCTAAGTCCTTTTTTAATAGTAAAGTCTTCCGTGCTTAAATTAACAACAGGTATTTTAAGTTCACCTCTATAATCGCTGTCAATTGTTCCTATTCCATTAATTAATGTTATTCCGTGTTTTATACTTAGTCCACTTCTAGCTCTTACTTGTCCTTCAAATCCTTTAGGAATTTCAACAAATAATCCCGTGGGAACTAGCGTCCTTTCAAGTGACTTTAATACAATATCTTCATCGTTATTTGTAAGTAGATCTAGACCCGAAGAGCCTGTAGTCTCATATTTTGGTAGTTTGTTTTCACTAATATTTACAATTTTAAGTTTCATAACTCCTCCAGTTTCATTTATATATTGTTAGTTAAATACTCATAAACTCGTTTTGAATTAATATCTGCTTTTTTACCCACTGCTGTAAGTGCAATTTTCCCTTTTCCAAATACAATTTTAATCAGATTATTTACTTGTTCAACCGTTATTTTTTCAATATTGTTTTCAACTTCTTTCTCAGTTTTAACTCTATCAGAATGTATAATGGACCTTCCAAGCCAGTTCATTACGCTTACAGAGTCTTCTAGACCTAGTAGATAGCTTGAAAGCAGCTGTTCTTTAGCAATATAGAGTTCCTCTTCAGTTATACCGTCTTTCCTTAGTTGATCAATTTCACTTACCAATAGTTTGTTTAATTCATCTATATTATCATCATTAACACTGTATTCTATATCAAATGTTCCAGAATCTGAAAGAAAATTATTGGATGTGTCTATTGAGTAAACTAAACCATTTTTCTCTCTTATTCTTTGAAACAACCTTGAACTTACGCTTCCACCAACTATATTATTTAATGCCATTATTTGATAAACTTCAGCTGAATCATAAGAAATTCCTGGAAAGCTTATATTAAAATGATTTCCCTCAATATCCTTATTTTTTGATAAAATTCCAGCGTTAAAGCAATTAGAGATTCCTTCTTGCTTGATTATTTCTTCATCTTTAATATTTTTAAATTTATTATATATTGTATTTTCTAGAGTTCTTTCATCGAAATTCCCTGCTACTGAAATAATTAAATTTTTTGCCACGTAGTGTTTATTATAGTATTCCAATATGCTCTGCCTATTCAATCTGCCTATTGATTCTTTTGTGCCTAATATAGGTCTCATTAATGGTGTGCCTCTAAAAACGACCTCTGACGTCATATCAATTAACAAATCCTCTGGAGAATCCTCATATAGATTAATTTCTTCTAGTACTACTGACTTTTCCTTTTCAATCTCTTCATTTAAAAAAAGTGGATTTATTATAATATCAGAAAGAATTTCAAGTGCATCATTCATATGTTTTTCAAGCACTGAAGTATAAAAACAAGTTGATTCTTTTGAAGTAAAAGCATTAAGCTCTCCTCCCATTTTATCAGTAAACACAGCAATAGCTTTAAAGTCCTTTGTTTTTGTTCCTTTAAATAGCATATGCTCAATTAAATGTGCAACTCCATTATTTGTTTCATTTTCGTTAATTGATCCTGTTTTAAACCAGCATCCAATTGAAACACTTCTTACATATGGCATTTGTTTTGAAATTAATGTAATACCATTTTTAAGCACTTTTTTTTCTATCATATTTTAATAATACCCTCTCTAAGATATAAGATAATTCTAATATAATATTAATGTTTGTTTATTATCATTAATATAGACAACTTTTGTTTTGTACTTTACATATCAGTACATTTTAGCATAAATCTAAGTAGAATATCAAGAACTTCGAAAAAGTCTAATTCAATATTTTACAATTCTACTCAATTTTTTGTTATACTAATTATTGTTAACACTTACCTAAAGTAATAAGTATACAATTTATATAGAGAATAAATAAAATAAATATGAAAGGATGTACATATGGATAATGAATCAAAAAAAACAAATGAACAAAATAATGAATTTAAAAAAGAAAATTTGAATTTTTTAGGTAAATGGTCTGCTTTTTTTATTGAAAGGTATAGAATAGTTTTTCTAATTATACTTATAATTTCAATACTTGGAGTATCTTCTTTTCTAACAATTTCAAGAGAACTTCAACCTGAGGTTATATTACCTTATGGTAATATTTTCACACTTTATAGTGGAGTCTCTCCGGAGGAAATTGAAAGTCTAATTACTGATAAAATTGAGAAGCAAATTTCTGATGTAAGCGATATTAAAAATATATCTTCTTACTCTGGATTTGGTTATTCTCAGATTTTTGTAGAATTTAACCAAGGTGTAGACATTGATTCAAAAGTAAGTGATTTAAGAGAAAAAGTATCATCAATTCAAAACTCGCTCCCTAGTGATTCTGAAACTCCAACAGTTGAATCTTTTGAAACTAACAATTCACCTATTTTAATTATTAACGTTACTTCAGATAGGCCAATTACAGAATTAAAAAATATTGCAGATGATATATCTGATAGATTAGAATCTGAAGCGGATATTAAAGAAGCTCTTGTAATTGGTGGGTTAAAAAAACAAATCAATGTTATTGTAGATCCAAAACTGCTTTACAACTATAAAATTTCACTAGATGATATTAATAATGCCATTAACTCTTCAAATCTAAACTTCCCAGGTGGTAATATTACATTAGATAAAAAAAATTATACTATTCGTACAGTTGGAGAATTTACAAATCTTGATGAAATAAAAAATACTGTTATTAAGTATAATGGTAATACTCCAATTTATTTAAAAGATATTGCTAAGGTTGAAAATGGATTTAAAAAAGTAACATCCTATTCAAGAATGTCTGTAACTAATGCTAATAGCGATGTTAATATTAAATCATCGATTTCTATCTCCGTTAAGAAAAAAGCAACTGCAGATATAATAAATACTTCTGTACTAATTAAAAATATATTAAAAGATGAAAAAGGCACTCTTTATCCAGATGATATAACTATAAAAATAAGCGGAGACACAGCAAAATTTGTTGTAGATCAACTTGGTGGAGTTACAAGTAATGCTATCTCAGGTCTTTTACTTGTTTTAATTGTCTTATTCTTATTTATTGGCCTAAGAGAATCAATAATTGTTTCAACAGTAATACCACTAGCAATTATGTCTACCCTATGGCTTTTAAAGCTATATGGGCTTACTCTAAATACTATAACTTTATTTTCTATAGTTCTCGCAGTAGGTATGCTAGTCGATAACGGAATCGTAATTATGGAGAATATTGATCAATTAAGATTTAAAGGTTACTCGGCTAAAGATGCTTCTATTATTGGTACAAACCAAATTGCCCCAGCTGTTTTGTCATCAATGTTAACAACGGTTGCTGCCTTTTTCCCAATTGCTTTAACCTCTGGGATTATGGGCGCTTTTATAAAATCAATACCTATTACAGTTATTTTTGCTCTCGTTTCTTCTTTTTTAATCGCCATGACTGTAACACCCGCGCTTTCTGCAATTATTCTTAAAAAGCATCGTTCAGATAAAGCAGAAAAAATCGATACAAAAAAAGTGTTTTTAATAAAAAAATCGCTTAGTGTAATTTTTATTTTTATATTAGGTTTACTCGCTTTTAGAGAAGACGGTAACATAACAACACTTTCTTATGTATTTGGTGCTATTTTTGCTTCTTTAATGCTTGTAAAAATAATTACAGCTCATAGAGGTGGCGAAAAACTACCTATTATAAAAAAATATTCGGATTTCTTATATAGTATTGTAAAATCACGAAAAAAACGTTTGATAGTAATTAGCGCAACTTTTATAGCTTTTATGCTTAGTATGTCTCTTATATTTACTGGAGCATTAAATGTTAATATGTTTGCTAATGACGATATGGATCGTCTTTATATTGCTGTTCAATCGCCTAATGGATCAACAATTGATTTAACAGATGATGTAGTAAAGAGTATTGAAAAACATTTAGTCAATATTAAAGAAATAGATACTTTTGTTTCAAATATTGGTATTACTGGAGCAGATAGTTTCGAAGGTTTTGGTGGTGCAGATAATAGTGATCCTACTATCGCAAAAATTGTTATTGATTTAGTTGATAAATCAAAACGAGATAAAACTTCAATAGTTCTTGCAAAAGAACTTAGAGCTTCACTTAAAAATATTCCAGGAGCAACTATCGATGTTCAAGAATTACAGAATGGACCACCGCAGAACAATCCGGTTTTAATCAAAATCAATGGAACAAATCTTGATAAGCTTAGAAAAACTACTCGTGATCTTGAGAAAATATTATCCACTATTCCTGGAACACGCGATATATCTTCCAGTGTAAAACTTGGAAATCCCGAACTTCAAATAGTAGTTAATAAAGAAAAAGCAGCAGAATTTGGACTTAATGACCTTTCCATTGCTCTTCAAGTTAGAAATGCAATTAACGGTATTACTTCAACCACATTCACAAAAAATAAAACGGACACAGATATCGTTATTAGAACTAGTGAAAATCTTCTTACTAGTAAATCTGATATTGATTCCATCTATATTTTTAATCGAATGGGTCAAGCAATTAGTCTAAGTCAAGTTGCAAAAATTGTTGAAAAAGAAAGTCTTACTTCGATTCAACACGACGATAAAAAAAGGTATATGTATGTTTCTTCAAAAGTAATAACTGGTTACAATGCAACAAATATAGTTTCTCAGTTTAAAGATAAAGTAAAAAATTACAATTTGGATGATAATACAACAATAAACTATGGTGGAGAATTTGAAGATATTAATTTATCTTTTACAGAGATGTTTAGAAATATGCTAATTGCAGCTATTCTTGTTTTTCTAATACTTTCTCTACAATTCAATTCTCTATCACAGCCAATAATAATCCTCATTACTGTACCAATGGCAATGATTGGAGTTATGCCTGGCCTATTAATTACTGGTAATGAATTTGGATTTGTCGCTTTTATTGGAGTTGTATCTCTTGTTGGAATTGCAGTAAACGATGCAATAGTATTAGTTGATTATATTAATTATTTAAGAAAAAGTGGAATGGATTTATATGAGGCAGTTAAAGAAACTGGGAAATCAAGATTTATGCCTGTTATGGCAACAACAATTACTACTACCGGAGGTATTCTTCCACTTTCATTAAAAGAAAAATTCTTCCAACCACTTGGTGTAACTTTAATATTTGGTCTACTTACAGCAACCGTATTAACTTTAGTAATAATTCCCGCAATCTACACTTCACTAGAAGAGAGAAAAATAAGAAAAAAAACTAAAAAACTAAAAAAACTAACACTAAAGGGAGGTACGTTAAATGAAGCTTAAAAACATTTCAATTTTTATTCTAATTATAGTTATTTCGTTTTCATTTGCTTCATGTACAAAAAATGATGAAAAAGATGCAATTCCTAAAGAAATATCTACAAGTACAAAAGAAGCTATACATGTTAAAACCGAAAAAATAGCTTACAAAGATTTTAATACTAATTTATCTATTACTTCAGTTGTAGTTCCAAAAGACAGTGCTTATATTTCTTCAAAATCAAGCGGTATTGTTAAAGATATTTACTTTGATGTTGGCTCCAATATTAAGGTGAATGATGAACTTATCAAACTTGATGATGAAAACTTAATTGTTCAAAAAAATAAAATTCTTCTTTCAATTAAAATTGCTAGATTCAATTTAGAAAATAATAAAAAGGATTTAAATGATTATAAAGCTCTTTATGAAAAAGGTGCTGTTACTAAAAAAAATCTTCAAGCATTAGAAAACAAGTATAAAGCATCTGAATTTTCACTTGAGAGCGCTAAATATGATTTTGATTCACTTCAACTAGCTATAAAAAATACTTCAATCAAATCACCAATTGATGGTATAGTAACTGAAAAAAATATTGCTAGTGGTGAATCAATAAACCCAGGAACAAGATGCTTTAAAATAATTGATATTTCAAGCGTATATTCATCAGCAGGTGTTTCAGAAAGTTTTATAAATAATATAAAAAAAGGACAAGAAGTTAAAGTAACTTCGGCAGATACTGGTAAAGTTTACAGCGGAGTAATTGCAAGTATCAATCCTGAAATGAATCCCTTAACAAAAAAATATGATATTAAAGTACTAATTGATAATAGTGACTTAAATTTAAAACCTGGTATGAGTACAGTTCTCTCTTTCGATGTTAATAAAACTTTAAAAGTTTTATCAGTAAATAAACTTTCTCTTATATTAATTGATTCTAAAAATTATGTTTTTATTAATGATAATGGAACTGCTAAAAAAACTGAAATTACTATTGGTAATTCAACTGATAATTACTATGAAGTTCTTAGCGGATTAAATGCTAATAGTGAAGTAGTTACTAGCGGAAGTGGTTTATTAAAAGATGGAGATTTAATTGTAGTAGAGAAATAAATATATTATTTTTATTTCTAGGTTTAAGAAAATAACATTGAATTTACTATTACACACTAAAAAAAGGTGATAATGCATTTTGCATTATCACCTTTTCTATAGTAAATTTAATAATTATTTATTTTTTTTCGTCTTCTAAAAGTACTTTTCTTGAAACATTTACTCTTCCTTGCTTATCAACTTCTAAAACTTTAACTAGAATTTGATCTCCTACTTTAAATTCATCTTCAACCTTTTTAAGTCTTTCTTTTGTAAGTTGAGAAATATGACAAAGTCCATCTTTTCCTGGTAATAATTCTACAAATGCACCAAAAGTAGTTATTCTAACTATCTTACCATTGTAAATTTCGCCTTTTACGATGTCTTTTACTATTGATTCTATTTCTTTAAGTGCATTTTGTCCGCCAATTCCATCATTAGCAGTAATTAAAACTTGACCATCATCATTAATATCAATTTTAACATTATGTTCTTGTGTAATTCTAGAAATTACTTTTCCACCTGGTCCTATGATATCTCTAATTTTATCTGGTTTAATCATAATTTTATAAACTCTAGGAGCGTATTTAGACATTTCTTCACTAGGTTGGCTAATTACTTCATTCATCTTTCCAAGTATAAACAATCTTCCATCTCTAGCTTGGTTAAGCGCTTTTTCTAATATATCTTTGCTTAGACCATCTATTTTGATATCCATTTGAAGTGCTGTAATACCTTCTGTAGTTCCAGCAACTTTAAAGTCCATATCTCCTAAAGCATCTTCCATACCTTGAATATCTGTAAGAATAGCAATGCTATCTTCTTCTTTAATAAGTCCCATTGCAATACCCGCTACAGGCGCTTTAATTGGAACACCAGCATGAAGAAGAGATAATGTAGAACCACATATACTTGCCTGTGAACTTGAACCGTTACAAGTAAGAACTTCTGATACTACTCTAATTGCATATGGAAAATCACTCTCACTTGGTAATACAGGAAGAAGCGCTCTTTCTCCAAGTGCACCATGACCAATTGCACGTCTATTAACTCTGTTAAATCCAGTCTCACCAACTGAATATGGTGGGAAGTTATAATGATGCATATATCTTTTAGTTTCTTCAAGTCCTAGTCCATCAATTCTTTGAGCCTCTCCAAGAGCACCTAAAGTTGTAATGCTTAGTGCTTGAGTTAATCCTCTATTAAACATACCTGAACCATGAACTCTTGGAAGTAAATCTACTTCACAAGAAATTGGTCTTATCTCATCAATTGTTCTTCCATCTGGTCTAATTCCTTCAACCGTGATTATCTTTCTAACAAATTTTTTCTCAATTTCTTTGAACATAATACCAAGGAAAGATTCTTCTTCAGGATAATCTTCTAAAAACTCTTCTTTTAATCTATCTTTTAGTTCTGATAAAGCATCATTTCTTTCAGCTTTTCCTGGAATTCTTACCACTGTATTCATGTCTTCCGATAAAAATGCTACAATTTTATCAACAAATTCACTATCTCTTTCAGGTTCAACAAATTCAAATTTTTCTTTTCCGATTTCTTCTTTTATAGTTTCTATAAATGTAATTATTTTTTTTATTTCTTCATGTCCAAACATAATAGCATCTAAAACTACTTTTTCTGTTTGAATATTTATTCCCGCTTCTACCATAACTACGGCTTCCTTAGTACCAGAAACCATAATGCTCATAAGTGATTTTTCACTTTGCTCAATCGTTGGATTGATAATATATTCGCCATCAACATAACCAACTAAAACTGAAGCAGTAGGTCCATTAAATGGAATATCAGAAATTGAAAGTGCAATTGAAGATCCAATCATTGCAACTACATCTGGTTGACAATCTTGATCAACTGACATAACAGTAGCAACTACTTGAACTTCATTTTTAAATCCTTTTGGGAATAATGGTCTAATTGGTCTATCCATTAATCTTGCAGTTAATGTAGCTTTATCAGAAGGTCTACCCTCTCTTTTAAGAAATCCTCCTGGTATTTTTCCAACAGAATATAATTTTTCTTCGAAATCACAACTTAGTGGAAAAAAATCAATACCTGATTTTGCTTTTTTACTTGCTCCGGCAGTAACTAATACAGAAGTTTCACCGTACGTTAAAAAACATGAACCATTTATTAATTTTGCCATTTTACCTGTTTCTACTTTTAGCGTTCTTCCACCAATTACGGTTTCAAAACTTCTTACTTCACTTGACATAAAATTCCTCCTATAATGAAAACTTTTTTGGAATTCATCCTACTTATTATATTTACAAATAATTTTCTAAACATAATAAGTAGGATAAATAAAATAAATCCCAATCTGTCTTCTATTTTTACATTTCACCTTATTATATTACTAAATTTCCTTTAATGCAAAAAATAATTGAGCAGGAATACCTGCTCAATTAAAATTATTTTCTTAAACCTAATCTAGCGATTAAAGTTCTATATCTTTCAATATTTTTAGATTTTAAATATTTAAGTAAGTTTCTTCTCTTACCAACCATTTTTAATAATCCAAGTCTTGAATGATGATCTTTTTTATGAATTTTTAAATGCTCATTAAGTTCATTGATCTTTGCAGTTAATACCGCAACTTGAACTTCTGGAGAACCTGTATCTCCTTCTTTAGTAGCATATTCTTTCATAATTTCTGTTTTTGTAATTTTAGTCATTTGACTACACCTCCATATTATTTTTGCCAAAATCCATGTATAACGTTGGTGAATCGAGATACATAGAAAAAGGTCACTAAGTCAGTATACTATAATTAAAGTAATTTGTAAATATTAATTTAATTTGTTTTACAGTTTAGATATTCATTTATCTATCTTATTTTTCAAAATATTCTTTTGCGTAAATAACATCTTTTTTGATTTCATCAATTAGTAAATCTATTGAAGAAAACTTAATTTCACCTCTAATATATTTCAAAAATGAAACTTCAATATTCTCTCCGTATACATTCTTATCAAAATCTAGTATATATGTTTCAACGTTAAAATTTGTTTGGTTAAAAGTCGGGTTAACACCTACATTAGTCACACTTTTATATTCTACGTCATTGATAAATGTTTTAGTAATATAAACTCCTGCTTTTAATTTACACATGCTATTGTCAACTTCTAAATTAGCTGTTGGAAATCCTAATTTTCTACCAACTTTTTTCCCTACAACAACTTCACCTTGAAGTTTATATTCACGACCTAAAAGATGATTTACTCTTTCAACATTTCCCTCTTTAATTAATTTTCTTATAAGTGTGCTACTTACATTAAGTTCTTTATAATAAACCGCTTCAATAACAATTGATTCAAAAAAAGAATTGTAAAGTTTGAGAAGTCTTACGTCTCCACTAGCATTTTTCCCAAATTTATAGTTATATCCAACGGAAAGTAATTTTACTTTTAATTTTTTGATTAAAATTTCTTCTATAAAACGCCTCGGGTCTATATTCATAAATTCATTATCAAAGTCAATAATAATTAAATAATCTATGCCCATATCACTTGCTATTTTAATTTTTTCTTCAAATGTAATAATATTTGGAACAACTAATGATCTATTTATTATTTCTCTTGGATGATTTTTAAATGTAAATAACACTGTTTCTAGTGATTTGTCTTTTGCTTCTTTCATTAAATTTAAAATCACCTTTTGATGTCCAATATGAAATCCATCAAAAGTTCCTAAAGCAATTCCAGTGTTATTTTTAAACTCCCTAATTTCTTCTAATGTTCTTATTATTTTCATTTTAGTCACCTATAAAAAAAAGTTTATCCATTTTTAAACTATTATCGCTTAAACGGTAGTTTGCAATTCCTAGAAATTTCTTTGAATCGTAAACAAGAACTTTTTCTGACTCAATATACTTTGAATTTTCATTATTATTTATCTGAAAATCTAGCAAATTAAATTTTACGCCATTTAGTACCTGTTTTAACACTTCATTTTTAATATAAATTTTTTTAAAATTAGAAACTGCATTATCTGCAGTAACAATTAATTTATCTATTTGTTCATATGTCATTTCTTTAAAAGCTTCAATAGTCACTACATTTTCAATAGTAAAATTACCACTAGAAATCCTTGTAAGAGCCGACATATGAGCTCCACATCCAAGTTTTTCACCAATATCATAACATAAAGTACGAATATAAGTTCCTTTTGAACATTCAACATCAAAACTTGCTGTTTTTTCATCAATACTTATAATATCAATATTAAATATTGTGCGCTTTCTAGGTTTCCTTTCAACAGTTATTCCCTCTCTAGCTAATTCATAAAGTTTTTTACCTTTATGCTTTAAAGCAGAGTACATTGGTGGTATTTGCTCAATCTCACCAATAAAACTTTTGATGCAAGAAGTCATTTCAACAGATGTAACATTAACATCTCTTTTTATTAATTCTTTACCCCATTTATCCTGAGTATCCGTTGTAATTCCAAGCGAAATTTCGCACCTATATTTTTTCTTATCTTGAACTAAATATTCAGCAATTTTAGTTGCTCTACCAATACATATGGGAAGAACACCCTCAGCCATAGGATCTAGTGTTCCTGTATGACCTACTCGCTTAATTTTTAATTTTTTTCTTACTATTGCTACAACATCATGAGATGTCATATTTTGTGGTTTATAAAAATTGATTACTCCATCTTTCATTTTACACTTCACTTTCACTTTCGCTTTCAATTTCGTTTCTAATTTCTTCAATTAGTTTGAATGTAACTTCGCTCAAAGTACCAGATATTTTACAACCTGCAGCTTTAACATGCCCTCCACCACCAAATTTAAGAGCTATTTTGCTTACGTTTATATCGTGTTTTGATCTTAAACTAACCTTATAAATCTTTTTTTCAATTTCACGTAAAAATACCGCAACTTCAACACCTTCAATATTTCTTAAAAACTCTACCATTCCATCAGAACTAACTTCTTTAAGATTTTTTGTTTTCATTCTATCAATAGTTATTGAACTAATGGCTACTTTATTGTCAAATTTAAATAAAAGTGACTCTAGCATTAAATTTAGTGTTTCTATTTTGCTAAGTGGTGTATTTTGATATAATTCAACGTTTACATAATTTACATCTAATCCATCTTCAATTAATTCCGCAACAATTCTATGAGTTGAAGATGTTGTATTAGAGTATTTAAAAGATCCTGTATCTGTACTAATTGCGGAATACAAGGCATTTAAAGTCCCAATGTTTTCACTAAAATTATAATTTGAATCTTTTAATATTTCAAAAATAATCTCTCCAGTTGAAGATACATCAGTATCAACTAAATTTTCATCAGCAAAATTTTCATTTGTTATATGGTGATCAATATTATATTTATAGCTTGCTTCATCAAACACAAACATCCTATCTGCAATTCTTGTTAAATCGGACGAATCAATTGTTATAACTGTATAATCTTTAATATTTAAAGACTTAAACTTTTCACTACTAATTATATTATTTTGATTTAAAAACTCGATTTCTTTTGGAATATCATCATTTAAAACTATGTATACATCTTTAGAAATTGTTTTTAAAAAATTATATAATGCAATTGAAGAACCAATTGTATCTCCATCTGGAAAAATATGCGGCAAGACTATATAAGTCTTGTCCGCATTAAATAAATTACCATAATTTTTATTTTTCATCTTCATCATCGTCCTTGTTCTTATCTTCATTACTATTAGATAATTTACTTAAAATATCATTAATATGCATTCCATTTTGTATAGAATCATCTTTCTTGAAAATTGGCTCAGGAGTATAATGAAGTTTTAATTCTTTACCAATTTCTTTTCTTATATATCCTTTTGCGCTATTTAGTCCTTCTATTGTGTTATCATCTTCAACGTTTGGATCATATACACTAATAAAAATATTAGCAAATCTTAAATCTCTTGTTACTTCAACATGAGTTATGCTCGTAAGTTTTGAAATTCTAGGATCTTTTAATCCATTCATTATTATCTTACTAACAATTTTTTTTATTTCTTCAGATATCCTTTTACTTCTATCTAAGCCCATAAGACACCATCCTTTTTATTTTCTAGGAATTTCTTCTATAATGTAAGCTTCAATTTCATCATTGATTTTAATATCATTATACTTTTCAATACCTATACCACATTCGTAACCTGTAGCAACTTCTTTTACATCATCTTTGAATCTTCTAAGCGAAGAAATTTTACCGTCATGAATTATGATTCCATCTCTAACTATTCTAACATTTGCATTTCTTACAACTTTTCCTTCAAGCACATAGCCACCACAAATAACTCCAATATTTGGAACTTTAAATGTCTCTCTAACTTGAATTTTACCAAGTACAACTTCTCTAAATACAGGATCTAACATACCTGTAAGTGCTTCCTGAACATCTTTAATTGCTTCATATATAATTTGATATGTTTTATAGTTTACTTTTTCTTTTTCTGCCTTTCTCTGAACAGCAGAACTTGGTCTAACGTTGAATCCTAATATTATTGCATTTGATGCTGAAGCAAGTAAAATATCCGATTCAGTTATTGTACCAATATTTGCATGAATAATATTAACTTTTACTTCTTCATTTGATAATTTAAGCAATGAACCTTTAAGAGCTTCTATAGAACCATGAACATCAGCTTTTATAATAATATTTAATTCTTTTAATTCACCTTCTTTTATTTTATCAAATAAATCTTCAAGTGAAATATGCTTTGTTTCATTAAGGTTTTCTTCTCTTAATTCGATTTGTCTTTTTTCTGCAATAAGTCTAGCTTGCTTATCATCGTTTGCTACATAGAATCTATCTCCAGCTTGAGGAATATCGTTTAATCCAGTTACTTCAACAGCAGTGGCAGGTCCAGCTAATTTAATTTTTTTACCTTTAAAATTATACATCGCACGCACTCTACCATAAGTAGATCCTACAACTACAGGATCTCCAATATTTAAAGTTCCTTTTTCTACAAGAACCGTTGCAACAGTTCCTTTACCTACATCAGTTTTAGCTTCAATAATTGTACCAACTGCTTTCCTATTTGGATTAGCTTTAAGCTCCAACATTTCAGAAACTAAAAGAACCATTTCAAGAAGCTGTTCGATTCCTTCTCTATTTTTAGCCGAAACAGGAACGCTAATTACGTCTCCACCCCATTCTTCAATAAGGACACCCTTTTCAGAAAGTTCTTGTTTAACTCTATCTTGATTTGCATTTGGCTTATCTATTTTATTAATTGCAATAATAATTGGAACTCCAGCTGCCTTTGCGTGATCAATCGCTTCAATGGTTTGTGGCATAACACCATCATCAGCTGCAACAACTAAAATAGCAATGTCCGTTACTTTAGTACCTCTAGCTCTTAAAGAAGTAAATGCCTCATGGCCAGGTGTATCTAAGAATACAATTTTTTGATCATTAATTATAGCTTCAGATGCTCCAATATGTTGAGTAATTCCACCTGCTTCGCCAGTTGTAACTGCTGTATCACGTATAGCATCAAGTAATGAAGTTTTACCATGATCAACATGTCCCATTACTGTTACAATTGGTGCTCTTGGAAGTAAATCTTTAGGATCATCTTCAAAATCTAAATCAAATCTTTCAGCTGCATCTATTCTTACTTCTTGATTAATCTCAACACCATAATCTTCTGCTAAAGTTTTAGCAACTGCAAAGTCAATATCCTGATTTAATGTTGCCATAACCCCTAAGTTCATAAGTTTCATTATTATTTCTGCTGGACTTTTATTTAACTTACTAGCAAAATCTGATACTAAAATTGTGTCACCAATCATAATTTCTTCAGAATTTGTCGATTCAACTAATTCGTTTTCACCTTTAAATTTACTTCTTTTATTTCCAGCATTTTTTTTCTTTTTTCTATTTTTTTTATTTGCTTTTCTTTCACTAACTACATCTTCTTGATCTTCAAGTGCATTAAAAGTATCAACTAAACTTTCTTTACTTTTATCATTTTTGTCAATCTCTTCTACGACTTCTTCATCCTGCACTTTATCTTCTGCTAAATACTCTTCTACAATCAAAGCGTCTCCATCTTCAATTGAAGACATATGATTATGTACATCTATTCCAAGTTCCAATAATTTATCTATCAATTCTTTGCTAGAAATTTCCATTTTTTTCGCTAACTGGTATACTCTGATTTTTGACAAATGCTCCACCTCCGTATTTTTACGAATCGCCATTACTATCATAAATTTTAATCAATTCTCTGGAGAACTTCTTGTTTTTTATACCATACAATGTTCTATTATTTTTTCCAATCGCACCTGAGAGAATTTCTCTATCAAAACTGATAATACATCTGATTCCTAACTCATTACATTTAAAAGAATATTTCTTAATAATAGCTTTAGAAGCATCCTCTGAAATAATAACAAGCGATATTTTTCCTCTATATAAAGCTTTTTCAACTAATTCGTCTCCGTTTATTACATTGCCAGATTTTTGAGCAAATCCTAACATTGCAAGAAATTTATTTTTCATAGTCAGTAAGCTCCTTTTTTAATTTTTCATAAATCTCATCACTTACTTTTACATGAAATGATCTTGAAAAAGAATCCTTTTTAAAGGCAATATTAAAACATTCAATTTTAGGACAAATGTACGCGCCTCTACCATTTGCTTTTCCCGTAAAATCAACAAAAAACTCATTTTCTTTAGTTTTTACAACTCTTATAAGTTCTTTTTTAGTTTTCTGCTCATTACAAGCAACGCATTTTCTTAAAGGTATTTTCTTTTTTTTCATAAAAATCACCCTTCTTGATTTATTTCTTCTTTAGTAACTTGTGTTTCTTCTTCAGTAACTTTTACCTCTTCTACTGGTTCATTAACTATAAGAGATTCTTCGTATTGACTTAGACTCTTTATATCTATTTTCCAATTAGTTAATTTTGCAGCAAGGCGCGCATTTTGACCTTCTTTACCAATTGCTAAAGAAAGTTGATAATCAGGAACAACAACTAATGCACTTTTGTTTTTTTCATCAACAATAACTTTTTCAACTTTTGAAGGACTAAGTGAATTTGCTATATAAACTTCAGGATTTTCATCCCATTTGATTATATCTATTTTTTCACCTTTTAATTCATCTACAATGCTCTGCACTCTTGAACCTTTAGAACCAACACATGCTCCAACAGGATCCACGTTTTCATTAAGTGAAAATACAGATATTTTAGTTCTTGAACCCGCTTCTCTTGATATACCTCTTATCTCAACTTCTCCATCATAAATCTCGGGTACTTCAAGCTCAAAAAGTCTTTTTACGAGACCTGGATGCGTTCTTGAAACAAGTACTTGTGGTCCTTTTGATGTTTTCTTAACTTCAACAATATATGTCTTAAGTCTCGCACTCTGTGTGTAATTTTCATTAGGAGTTTGTTCACTAGGCAATAAAACTGCTTCAGTATTTCCTAAGTTTATAAAAATAGTTCCTTTTGAAAATCTTTGTACAATACCATTTACTATTTCAGACTCTCTTTCAAAGTACTGATCATATATGATACTTCTTTCTGCTTCTCTAATCCTTTGTACTACAACTTGTTTTGCAGTTTGTGCTGCAATTCTACCAAAATCTTTAGGAGTAACTTCTTCCTCAATTACATCACCGATTTTATATTCCGGATCTTTTTCTTTAGCATCAATTAAACTTATTGTGTCAAATGCAGTTTCACCTTCAATTACTTCCATTCTTTTAAAAACTTTAACAACACCAGTATTCTCATCGATAACTACTTTAACATTTTGTGAAGTTCCAAAATTTTTCTTATATGCAGTAATAAGAGCTGCTTCAATAGTTTCAATTAATAATTGTTTTGATATGCCTTTTTCTTTTTCAAGTTGTGTCAAAGCAATCATCAATTCGTCTTTATCTTTCACCTTTTTCCCTCCTTAAAAATCAACCGAAATTCTTATAGTTGCAATTTTTTCTCTTGAAATTTTATTAATACTATCATCACTTCTTTTAATGCTAACAATTTTATTTTCAAGACCTAATAAAATTCCATCAAATACTTTTTCACCATCAATGGGAGTATAAAGTTTTACATTTACTTTTGAGTTCTTGAATTTTTCAAAATCTGTATCTCTTTTTAATTCTCTCTCAACTCCAGGAGAAGTAACTTCTAACAAGTAATTTTCTTCAATTGGATCAATTGAATCTAATTTTTTGTTAAGATATTTGCTCACTAAAGAACAATCATCCAAAGAAATACCTTCCTCTTTATCTAAGATGAGTCTTAAATAACGAATCGATCCCTCTTTAACAAATTCTACATCAATTAAATCGAGTTTGTTTTCCACACAATATGGAAGAGCGATATCGCGTACAATATCAACTACTCTTCTTTTTTTCATTTTCATTCCTTCCTTTCGTCAAAACAGCCTTATAATTGTTATAAAATGCCATTTAATATAATAACAAAGAGTGGGAAAATCCCACTCTTTAAGCTTTTTTATTAATTTGTTTCATTATATCATAAGAATACAATTATTGCAAACACTAAAACATAGTCTGTTACCATAAGCTTAAGCAAAAGAAAAACTTCATTTATCCGATGCCTTAGAGTTCTAATACCCCTCTTCTTAAAAAGTTGGAGATAAAGAACTCTAAAAAAGCCATGGATTATGTTTTCTAAAATTCAGTGGGAGTAAAAACTCCCTCTGAATCCAAGAAATTCATTTATTTTGGTCTACATATATACCAATTTGCTCTGATATCTACATTAACTATATCTACATTAGAAAAAGCTTCATCCATTTCATCTTTATAATTTTTAATAAAATAGAAATAATTTCCGCCTTCTAACCATTCAATAACAGATGTAAATATTCCTTTTTTTTCATTATAGTCATGTATAATGACTATATTCTTTGCAACTCTACTCATTTCTTTATACATATGTTTTCTTTCATGAGGCTTTAGTCCATGTGCAACATAAGATGAAATCGCAATATCAAAACTTTTATCCTTAAAAGGCAATACTTTTAAAACACTAGCCTGAGTAAATTTAATACTTTTATTATTATTGTTATTCTTAGCTATTTTCAGCATATTTTTAGCTGGATCAACACCAGTTACAAGCATTCCCTTTTCAGCTAGTACTGAACACAAGGCACCTGTACCGCATCCTATATCAATAATTGTTTCATATGACAATATATCAATATCATTTGATATTTCATTAATTATATTATTAAATATTGTCTTCTGACTTTTATAAAACAACCCGTAGATAGGTGCTATAAAATTAAATAACAATTGGCTCTTCATTTCTCCCAAAATAAACACCTCCAAACTTTATACAATTTCTTAGTTTTCGCAGTGCTGACCAATCAAATCTGCTTCGCAGCCTTGCTTTGTCAGGGCTTTCAGCCCTATGCTAAATATCACAAATTCTACTTTTAAAGCAAGCTTTAAGTTGAATGCATTATAATTAGTTTATTGTTTTTCTTGGTTTCGCAGTGCTGACCAATCAAATCTGCTTCGCATCTTTGCTTTGTCAGGGCTTTCAGCCCTATGTCAAAATAGAATAAATCTACTCTTAAGGCAAGCCTTAAGTTGAATGCATTATAATTAGTTTATTGTTTTTCTTGGTTTCGCAGTGCTGACCAATCAAATCTGCTTCGCAGCCTTGCTTTGTCAGGGCTTTCAGCCCTATGCTAAATATCACAAATTCTACTTTTAAAGCAAGCTTTAAGTTGAATTTGTGATATTTAGCGCACTGCTTTTAGAAAAATGAAAGTTGATTACTTTCTGGTAGGCCTGTTATGCAGCCGTGTTCTCTTAGGGCTTCTATTACTGTTTTGGTTGATTTTGTTCGTTTTTTTATGTCTTCTATTGACAGGAATTCACTATCATCCCTAACTAGGGCTATTGCTTTTGCGGCGTTTTCACCAAGTCCTTGTAGTCCTCTTAGTGGAGGTAGTATTTTACCATCAACTATTTTAAACTTTTCTGCGTCTGATTTATATAGGTCAACTTTTAAGAATTCATATCCTCTTGAATACATTTCGTCTATTACTTCTAGCATTGAAAATAAGTCTTGCTCTTTTTTTGTTAATTTAACAAGTGAATTTGATAACTCTTTCATTCTGTTTCTTACAGCTTCTTTTCCTTTATTAGCTAAATCTGCATCAAAATCATCTACCTTAATTCCAAAATAAGTTGAATAGAATGCTAATGGATGATGTACTTTAAAATAAGCAATTCTAAATGACATCATAACATATGCAACTGCATGTGCTTTTGGAAACATATATTTTATTTGATTACACGACCATATATACCATTCTGGAACATTAAATTCTTTCATCATTGCGATATTTTCGTCCGTTAGGCCTTTTCCTTTTCTAACTCGCTCCATTATTGTAAATGATGCTTTTGGTGGTAAATTCTTGTATATTAAATAGTTCATAATATCGTCTCTTGTTGATATTACATCTTTTAACATTGCTTTTCCCTGTTTAACTAGATCTTGTGCATTGTTTATCCAAACATCTGTACCATGTGATAAACCAGAAATTCTAACTAGTTCTGCAAACGTGGAAGGTTTGGTATCTACTAGCATTTGCCTAACAAACTTTGTTCCGAATTCCGGAATTCCAAGACTTCCGGTTTCACACGAATAATCTTTATCAATAATATTAAGTGTATCCGTTGAAGTAAATATCGAAACAGTTTCTTTATTATCAAGTGCGATGTCTTGTACATTTACTCCTGTTAACTCTTCTAGTTCTTTTATAATTGTTGGAACATCATGTCCTAATATATCTAATTTTAATAACCTACCACTAATCGAATGATAGTCAAAATGAGTAGTTATAACTCCGCACTCTGTATCATTTGCTGGATACTGTATTGGGCAAAAATCATATATTTCTTTATAATCAGGTACTACCATAATTCCACCTGGATGTTGTCCACTTGTTCTTTTTACACCAGTGCATCCTTTTGCTAGTCTAACTATTTCCTTCGAATTTGCAGTTAGTCCTCTTTCTTCAAAGTACTTTTTAACATAACCATATGCTGTTTTATCTGCTATAGTTCCAATTGTACCTGCTTTAAATACGTAGCCTGTTCCAAATAATACTTCTGTATATTTATGTGCGTTAGCTTGATAGACTCCAGCAAAGTTAAGGTCAATATCTGGTTCTTTATCGCCTTCAAAACCTAGGAATACTTCAAAAGGTATATCATGTCCATCTTTTATATAAGTTGCTCCACACTTCGGACAAATTTTATCTGGTAGATCAGCACCACTTCCTATTGATCCATCTAAAATAAATTCTGAATTTTTACAATCCGAATTTGGGCAAACATAATGAGGAGCAAGCGGGTTTACTTCTGTAATATCACTCATCGTTGCAGCAAAAGACGAGCCAACAGACCCTCTTGAACCTACTAAATATCCGTCATCGAGTGATTTACATACTAATTTTTGTGCAATTATATACATTACCGCGTAACCATTGCTAATTATTGAGTTAAGTTCTCTTTCAAGTCTTGCTTCAACAATTTCTGGAAGTTCATCCCCATATATCCTTCTTGCTTTTTTATAGCACATATCTCTTAATTCATCATCTGACCCCTCTATTCTCGGAGGTGATGTTTCTGATGGTACTGGTAAAATATCATCAATCATATTAGAAATATCGTTTGTATTTTTGACAACTACTTCATAAGCTTTTTCCTGTCCTAAATATTCAAATTCATCAATCATCTCATCAGTTGTTCTATAATACAGGGGAGGTTGATTATCTGCATCACTAAATCCCTTTCCTGCCATAAGAATTCTTCTATAAACTTCATCATCAGGGTCAATAAAATGTACATCACCAGTTGCAACAACTGTTTTAGAATATTTTTCTCCATAATTAACTATTCTTCTATTAAATTCTTTAAGCTCTTCTTTGTCTTTTGCAATACCTTTTTCCACTAGAAATTGATTATTACCAATGGGTTGAATTTCCAAATAATCATAAAAATCAATAATATTTTTAATGTCATTTTCAGTTTTATTTTCGAGTATTGCTCTAAAAAGTTCTCCAGCTTCACATGCAGTTCCGATTATCAAGCCTTCTCTCATAGCAGAAAGTCTACTTTTAGGAATTCGCGGTTTTTTATAAAAGGTTTCAAGATTAGATTCACTTACAATTTTATATAGATTTTTTAGTCCAACATAATTTTTAACCAATATAATTACATGATATGTGTCTTGCATTTTATAGTCCATTTCTTTTAAAGCATACTCATTAATTTCATTTAGTGTATTAATTTCTTTCTCTTTAAGTCTACTAATAAATTCAATAAATATTTTTGCTGTAGCAAGTGCATCATCTATTGCTCTATGATGGTTTTCTAACTTAATTTTAAGATGTTTTGCAACTGTACTTAGTTTATGTCTTTTTATACTTTTTAATAGTAATCTACTTAAAGACAAAGTATCAAGTACCCTAGGATTAAATTCAGCGTTAATTTTTCTAGCATTTTCTTTAATAAAAGAAACATCAAATTTTGCATTATGAGCAACCACTGGAGAATCTCCAACAAATTGTAAAAATTTGGGTAGGATTTTATCAATTGTTTCTTTGTTTTTTACCATTTCATCAGTTATTCCTGTAAGCTCTACTATATTATCAGGAATCATAATTTCTGGGTTAACAAGCTCTGAAAATCTATCAACAATGCTTCCACCAACAACTTTAATTGCACCTATTTCAGTTATTTTAGAGTTCTTATAAGATAAACCTGTAGTCTCAATATCAAAAACAACAAACTCTTGATCTAAGTTGCTATCATCTGCATTAATAACTATTTCAGCATTATCATTTATTAAATAGCCTTCAAGGCCATATATAATTTTAATATCATCACCAGATTCATTCATAGCATCTGGAAATGCTTGAAGCACGCCATGATCAGTAATTGCAATAGACGGATGCCCCCATTTTTTAGCCCTTCTTACTAATTCTTTTACAGGTGTAATCCCATCCATATCACTCATATTAGTATGACAGTGTAATTCTACTCGCTTTACTTTTGCATTATCTTCTTTTTCAATTTCCTTTTTTCCACTATTTATATTCATAATATAAAAAGCCATCTCTTTATCAAAAGTATCGTATCTAAGTGTTCCTTCTACTTTATACCAATCACCAATATTTAGTTTATCAAATAATTCATTTTTTTCTTTTTCCTTAGCAAAAAGTTTACAATTTATAGAATTTGAGTAATCTGTAATTGCAAAGCTTATTAATCCCTTTCCATTTTTTAAATCTCTTAAGTTTTTTTCAAATATTTTTCCTTCAAAAGCAAATATTCCTTCTTCTTCATTTGCTTCATCTATCATTGTTATAAGTCTAGTTATTTTATTTCTATAGACATTATTTGAATTATTTTTTTTATTATTATATTTCATTCCGCCACTAGTATTATCACTTCTTTTTTGTGTAGTTTTTTCTCTAGGGGCAGTATTTAAAGTCTTTAAATGTTCTTTAATATCATCATTTTTTTTATCATCAATTGAGCTTGTAAGTGCAAAATCTTTTTCTTTATCAAGCAAAAACTCTAATTTCAAATCAATACCTAAATGTTTTTTTAAAATTCTAGACAAATACTTATCATAATTTTTATAAATAATCGTTTCTATTGCATATGCATCATTAAGTGTTATCTCTAAAACATTATCTATTATGGTCCACTTAGCTTCTCTAAGCCATACATCAAGAGATGAAGATTTTTTTGACATGGCATATAGTATATTATCCCAGTAATTTTCAATTATTTTTCTAGTATCTGTTTCTTTAATTCTAAATTTATAATTGATTTTAATTTCACTAATATCAGTTAATTCATTTTTGATTTTCTCTTTCAATTCCTCTATTGAATTAAGTAATACAATTTCATTAAAAATCATATCAACTGTCAAAGTCAATTTAGATTTTTCAAACACAATTTTTTGAATATCAAAGATTTCACTATTATATTGTTTATTTATTATTTCATTAAAATTACTTTTCATTTTATACCCCACACGTTATACACCACACGCTAAATCTATTTATAAATATTTAATTATTAATTATTAAATTTTTATTATTCCATAATCATCAAAAAGTTTTCCTGATATAAATACTATTATTAGCAAAGAGCAAAAATATCTTACTGAAAAAATCGCTAACATAATTGCAATTTGATATTTTATTGCAGTTAAGGGAACACTTCCACCTAATATTTGACCTGTCATCATACCCGGAAGTGCGACTAATCCTATAGTTTCAATAGAAGCAATACTCGGCTTTATTGATGTTAAAAGTGCTTCTTTAATATAGGGCTTTATCGCTTCTTTATGATTGGCAGATAAACTAAGTAAATAATAATACTTTAAATGTTTCTCTTCTAGAGATTTAATATACGAATTCATGGTAATAATTATACCAGTTAATGCATTTCCTAAAAGCATTCCACCAATCGGAATGACATACCAAGCATCTAATATATTATCTAATCTAATAACAAAAGTATTAAAATATAGTAGTATTACTAGGTTAGGAATAAGTATCGATAAAAAAATTTGCATCCAATAATTTTTAACTATATTCTTATTACTTTTTATTGCAGAAAAGCTTGCAATAATCATCATAAAAAATAAATAAAGCATATTAATAATTGGCATATTTAATTTAAATAAATACTGAAGAAACAAACCAACGAGCGAAAGTTGTATTACCATTCTGATTATAGCTATAGAAATTTCTTTATTTAAACTAAGTCTAAGTTTGTTATTAACAATAAATATTACTGCTATAAATACTATTAAACTGAAAATAGACAAATAACTAATATTAGCTGTTCCCATTATTCCACCTCAGTACTTTCAAATTTTCATATTCATAAAAAATGTTATCGTGACTAATTATAAAAATAGTTTTATTATTTTTTATAAAATAGTCAATTATTGATTTTTTAGATATCTCATCTAATCCACTCGTAACTTCATCAAGAATCCAAATATCTCGATCAAGTAGAACATTAATTATAAAACCAATTTTTTGCCTTTCTCCGCCCGAAAGTTCTGATATTTTCTTATTCAAAATATTTTCTTCTAAATAAAACGTTGACAATAACTCTCTTAATTTTTCTTTACTTAATAGATTGTTTTTATTTATTGGATACTTAAATATTGTTGTAATTACTTCTTTAACAAGACCCTCAAATAAATCTACATCCTGGCTAACATAAGAAATCCTATTTCTAAATTTAGAAACTGACAATGAATCTAGCATTGTTTTTTCAAGGAGTATTTCACCACTATCAGGTTTTAAAAAACCAAGTAGAAGCTTTGCAAAGCTAGATTTTCCGCTTCCACTTTTTCCATTTAGCCATATTTTTTCCCCATAATCTACTTTGTAATTAAACTTGTCTAAAATAATTTTGTTGCCAAACGTTAAAGAAATATCTTTAAATTCAATCATATATTCACCTTTATATTTTTTCAATTTCTTTCACTAATTCTTCTATTAATTCTTCTTCCTTAACTTTTTTTAATATTTTACCTTTTTTAAAAATCAATGCTTCATTTATTCCGCCTGCTATACCAATATCTGCATTTGATGCTTCTCCTGGACCATTAACCGCGCAACCCATAATTGCAAGAGTAATATTTTTATTTAAGTGTTTTATTTTTTCTTCAACTTGAAGTGCAATTTTCTCTAAATCAATATTACACCTGCCGCAAGTTGGACATGAAATTAGATTTATCCCTTCATTTCTTATTCCAACATCTCTTAGTATTTCTCTTCCTAGTTCAACTTCCTTAATTGGATTTCCAGTAAGAGATACTCTAAGTGTATCCCCTAAACCACTAAGTAAAAGCGAACCAATTCCTATTGAAGATTTTACAGTTCCAGAATGAAGAGTACCAGATTCGGTAATTCCAATGTGAAAAGGGTAATTTACTTCTTTAGCCATTAATTTATACGACTCAATAGTTGTTATTATATCTGAAGACTTAAGCGCTATAACAATATTATCAAAATTTTGTTTTTCTAGTATTTTTACATGCTTAAGCGCACTTTCTACTATTCCTTTTGCATTTACTCCATTATATTTTTCAAGTATTTCTTTTTCTATTGATCCACTATTTACACCTATTCTAATAGGAATATTCTTCTCTTTTGCGTAATCTACTACTTTTCTTACCCTCGACTCGTCGCCAATGTTACCCGGATTAATTCTAAGTTTATCTACACCATTTTTAATAGACAGAAGTGCTAAATTATAGTCAAAATGAATATCTGCAACAAGGGGAATATTTATTTGTTTTTTTATTTCACTAAGGGCATTTGCAGCTTCAATATTCGGTACTGCAACTCTTATTATCTCACACCCAGCATTTTCAAGTTCTTTTATTTGAATAACTGTTTTTTTAATATCTCTTGTATCAGTCGTTGTCATAGACTGAATTGTAATTCTTGAATCTCCACCTATATAAGTATCACCTATAACAATTTTTTTACTTACCCTTCTATTAATCATATTTTCTCCAATCTAAAATTTAGAAATATCTCTAAAAACTAAAAATACCATTAATGCCATTAATAAAACAAATCCAATAAAATGTACTTTTCCCTCAGCTTCTTTATTTACTGGCTTACCTCTTAAAAGTTCTATAAGCACGAATACAATACGTCCACCATCAAGTGCTGGAAGTGGTAATAAATTAAATATACCAAGATTAATAGATATCATTGCTGAAAGTTGAAGAAGTCTCACCATACTTTCTTTTGCTGCTTTACCTATCATTCCGACCATTCCGACAGGTCCTACAACATCACCACCCTGAGTTCCTTTGAGTGGTAAATTGATTAAAAATGATGTTATGCCTTTTATCACGTCTCCTACTACTAAAAAAGAATATTTAACAGATTTAAAGAAATTCTTTTGATATCCTGAAGTAACGCCAATTATTTTTCTTCCATTATCTAATTTTGGAACTATATTAAATTCTATTTCTTTTGAATTTCTCACTACAACAATATCTAGTGTATCTTTTGAAGAAGAAATTGCAGAAATAACATCTTCCCATGATTTTATAGATCTACCATCAATAGTTTTAATAATGTCTCCTCTTTCAATTCCACTAACTTGTGCAGGAAATCCATCAGTCACATTCCCAACAATATTTGAAGGAAATCCAATAATAGTAAATACAGAAAAAAATAATATTAGTGCTAATACAAAATTCATAATTGGGCCACTAGAAAGTACAATTAGCCTTTGAAAGGGTTTCTTATTGCTAAATGCTCTTGGATGATCAGATTCTCCATCTTCACCTTCCATGTTAACAAATCCACCAATAGGTAAAAGTCTTAGAGAGTATTCAGTTTCTCCTATTTTTTTCTTAAAGAGCACAGGTCCCATACCAAGAGCAAACTGATGTACATATATTCCATTCAATTTTGCTGCAGCAAAATGTCCAAATTCATGAAAAAAAACTAATGCACAAAATACTAAAATAAAACTAATTGCTGTAATCATTATATCCACCTCTATTTTCTTATATTTTTAAGTACTTCGTTAAATACTTTTTTTCTAATTTCTTTATCAACGCCTAAAATATCATCTATAGTAGGATTTAAAATCGGCTTATGTTTTTCTAATACACTTTCTATAAATAGTGGTATATCGTAAAACTTAATTTTATCTTTTAAATACAAATCAACAAGAACTTCATTGGCAGCATTTAAAACTGTAGTCATAGTTCCACCTATTCTTAGTGACTCAAAAGCTAAATTTAAACATGGGAATTTAACTAAATCTGGTTTTTCAAAAGTCAACTTTGATATTTCAGCAAGATTTAGTCTTGGATAATCATTTTTCATCCTATTGGGATAAAAAAGAGCATATTGAATTGGCAACTTCATATCCGGAAGTCCCATTTGAGCTATTACAGAACTATCCTTATACTGTACCAAAGAATGGACAATACTTTCTGGATGCACTACAACATCAATTTGATTTAGTTCTACATCAAACAACCATTTAGCTTCAATTACTTCCAAGCCTTTATTCATAAGTGTAGCAGAGTCAATAGATATCTTTTTACCCATACTCCAATTTGGATGTTTTAATGCTTTATTAGCTTTTAAATCAATTATTTCGTTTTTAGTGAATTTGTTAAATGGGCCTCCAGAAGCAGTTAAAATGATTTTATCGATAGATTTTTTAT
Source organism: Helicovermis profundi (assembly GCF_033097505.1). NCBI lineage: Bacteria > Bacillati > Bacillota > Clostridia > Peptostreptococcales > Caminicellaceae > Helicovermis > Helicovermis profundi. Next base: position 1,907,418 of record NZ_AP028654.1, read on the forward strand.
TATTTCCTCTTAAACACTGAAAAATTGCACTATGTTCACTGTCGACAGGAATAATCTCAGAATTATATTCTTCTGCTAGTTTCATTATAAGTTCACCCGATGTAACTAGGACTTCTTTATTTGCAAGCGCAATTCTTTTGCCTTCTTTTATGGCTGTAACTGTTGGAACAAGTCCAATATTGCCAACTAAAGATGACACTACTGTATCTGCATCGCTAATCTTAGAAATATAATTTAAGCCTTCCATTCCATGTAAAATTTCTGTGCTCATTTTAGTTAATTTAACTGTATTTTTTAACTCCAAGTATTTTGTTTTACTATATACAACGGCATATTTAGGAGTAAATTCTTTAATTTGACTATATAATTTTTCAATATTTCTATTACAACTAATAGCAAGTATATTTATTTCTTCTCTGTTTTCTCTTGCAACTTCCAGCGTTTGAGTTCCAATTGAACCAGTAGAACCTAGAATAACTAAATTAATCATATTTTCCCCTTTACATTATTTTTGTTTTCTATTAATTATACATCAAATTTATGTAAAAACTAGTAACAAAATTGTGAACAAGCTTAGCTTAATGTAAAAAAATTGCTCAAGAGCAATTTTTTTATTTAGCCATATATTGATATAATAATACTACGTAATATACTAATGGTCCTGTAAATATAATAGAATCAAATCTATCTAATACTCCACCATGACCTGGCATAATATTACCAAAATCTTTAACACCATTTATCCTTTTAATTTTTGAAGCAATTAAATCCCCTATTTGAGAAAAAACACTTCCCAATAAACCTAAAAATATAGAAAACAACAAAAATTCTTTATTAAATATAAAAGAATATAAGTAAGAAACTACAATTGCTCCAATTACTCCGCCTATTGCCCCTTCTACAGTTTTATTAGGACTTACGTTAGGTATTAATTTTCGCCTTCCAAGTAAAGAACCCACAAAATATGCACTAGTATCAGATACCCAAGCCAAAATAAATATATACCATATAAAAAAGCCGTTATCAATTTTATCGATCATAACAATATGAGAAATAGAAAACGTTATATAAAAAAAACCTAAAATAGTTATCGCTACATCTGATAATTTATACTTATTACTAAATACCACAACCCCTAAAGACGTTGATATAAGGGTTAAAATCAAAAACATATACACTTCATATCTAAAATAAAAAAATAACATTAAGTAAAGCAAAGTTGTTACAAAATAACTTATAATATTTATTGGTTTAATATTATTTCCTTTAAATGATGCATAAAATTCAAATAGTGCAATAATATTAATTATAAATGCAGCTATTAGCAAAAAATTTCCACCTTTTATTACAAAGAAAAATAATAAAGGAAGAGCTATTATACTTGAAAGAATTCTCTTTAACATATTACTCCTCCTTAACTTTTCCAAACCTTCTATTCCTAGTCGTATAAACGTCAATTGCTTTATTTAATTCATTAACGTTAAAATCAGGCCAATACACATCTGTAAAATAAAATTCTGTATAGGCTAATTGCCATAAAAGAAAATTACTCAACCTTTTTTCTCCACTTGTTCTTATTAATAAATCTGGATCCGGTATTTCTTTTGTATATAAATACGATTCAAATAATTTTTCATTAATGTCTGAACCCTTTAGCTTTTCATTTAAACATAGGTCAACTATTGATTTACACGCATCCACAATTTCAAGCCTAGAACCATAGTTAAGAGCAATACAGAAAACCAAACCTGTATTATCTTTTGTTTTATCCATAGCCTTATTTACTTCACTCTTTTGAAGTTTAGGCAATTCATCGATTTTGCCAATAAATGTAATTTTTACATTGTTTTCATGCAATTCTCTTATTTCTTTTCTTAAAAAAACAACTAAAAGTTCCATTAATCCATTCACTTCTTTAACTGGCCTACTCCAATTTTCAGTAGAAAAAGCATAAAAAGTCATAAATCCAATATTATTTTTTGAACCAAATTTTACAATGTCTTTTAAAGCCTCTACTCCTGCTTTATGGCCAAATAATCTTGGCTTTAATTTTTTCTTAGCCCATCTACCATTTCCATCCATAATAAATGCAATATGATTTGGAATTTTTCTTTTTTCTTTAGTCATAATCCCTCCATTTTCAAGCACAAATATTAAAAATTCAGACAGCATATCGCCTGAATTTTTAATAGACTAGAAAAATTAGACAGCTAAAATTTCTTTTTCTTTCTGTTCAATTAATTTATCAACAATTTCTGAATATTTTTTTATTAATTCTTCAACTTTTTTATTTGATTCTTTTAGTTCATCTTCTGTTATATCGTTGTCCTTATGCATTTTCTTAAGTAGATCATTCGAACGACGTCTTTCATTTCTAAGTGCAACTTTCGAATCTTCACCCGTTTTCTTTACTACTTTAGTTAAACTTTTTCTTCTTTCTTCTGTTAACATTGGTATAGCAAGTCTGATTATTTTACCATCATTTGAAGGATTTATTCCTAAGTCTGACGCAATTAAAGCTCTTTCTATATCTTTTAATGCTGTAACATCATACGGTGAAACTTGTAGTAGTCTTGGTTCAGGTGCAGAGACTGCAGCAACTTGCTTTAACGGAGTTTTAGAACCATAATATTCAACCATAATCCTATCAAGTAATGATGGATTAGCCCTTCCTGCTCTTATACTATGTAATTCATTTTTTAGTACAGAAACTGTTTTTGTCATTTTTTCTTCTAAATTACTAAATATTTCACTTGGCATAAGTCTTCCTCCTAAAATTTATTAACTAATAATAGTTCCTATTTTTTCACCACAACTTACTTTAATTATATTAGATGTATCTTTTAATCCAAAAACATGAATCGGAATATTATTATCCATACATAAAGTTATAGCAGTTGAATCCATAACTTGTAATCTTTGATTTAATACATCTATATAACTTAATTTATCATAAAACAAAGCATTTTTATTTTTTTCTGGATCACAGTCATAAACTCCATCTACCTTTTTGGCAAGTAAGATTATTTCTGCATCAATTTCAGCTGCTCTTAATGAAGCAGTAGTATCCGTTGAGAAGAATGGATTACCTGTGCCAGCAGAAAAAATTACAATCCTATTTTTTTCCAAATGTCTAACTGCTTTTCTTCTAATATAAGGTTCAGCAATTTGCCTCATATCAATTGCAGACATTACTCTTGTTTCTAAACCTAAATTTTCAATAGCATCTTGTAGACCTAATGAATTAATTACTGTAGCAAGCATTCCCATATAATCAGCAGTTGATCTATCCATATTATCATTAGACCTTCCACGCCAAAAATTTCCACCACCAATAACTATTGCAATTTCAGTGCCAAATTCATGTAATTTTTTAATTTCCGATGCTATATTATTAATAATATCTTGGTCAATCCCAAAACCATTTTCTCCAGCTAATGCTTCACCACTAAGTTTTAATATTATTCTCTTATATTTAGGTTTCAAAAGTATTCCCCCATTCTTTTTAATAATTCTACAAAACATCTGTAATTCCTTTAAATCTTTTTATATCTTTACTTTAAAAAAGAGAACACAATGTGTTCTCTTTTTAATAATACTTTAAGCATTAAGTTGCTTTGCAACTTCTTCAGCAAAGTTTTCTTCTTTCTTTTCAAGGCCTTCTCCAACTTCAAATCTAGCAAACCTTCTAATTGATAAATTCTCACCGATTTTAGCAATTTTTGATTTTAATAAAGTTTCTACATTTACATCAGAATCTTTAATAAATGGTTGTTCTAATAAACAAACATCTTTGTAAAACTTTGCTATTCTTCCTTCAACCATTTTTTCAATTATTTTTTCAGGTTTTCCTTCATTTAAAGCTTGAACTTTAAGAATTTCTTTTTCTTTAGCAATAATTTCTTCTGGAACTTCTTCTCTTGAAACATAAGTTGGATTTGTCGCTGCAATTTGCATCGCAATATCTCTTGCAAATTCTTGGAATTCATCATTTTTCGCAACAAAGTCAGTTTCAGAATTAATCTCAACTAATACTCCAATTCTTCCACTATGAATATATGAAGTAACAATACCTTCAGCAGCGATTCTACCAGATTTCTTAGCTGCTTTAGCAAGTCCTTTTTCTCTTAATAAGTTAACCGCTTTTTCAACATCACCATCAGTTTCTACAAGCATTTTTTTGCAATCAAGCATTCCAGCACCTGTAATTTGTCTTAATTCTTTTACCATAGCTGCAGTAACTGCCATTTTATACCTCCTAAATTGTTATATAATCAACTATTTGCTTTCTTTTGAGTCTTCTTGACCTTGTCTTCCTTCAATAATTGCATCCGCCATTTTACTTGCAATTAATTTAACTGCACGAATAGCATCATCATTTCCAGGAATTACATAATCAACTTCATCAGGATCACAGTTTGTATCTACAATAGCAACAACTGGAATACCAAGTACTCTAGCTTCATTAATAGCGATTTTTTCTTTTTTAGGGTCAACAATAAAAATTGCAGAAGGTGCACCAGGCATTTCCTTAATTCCACCTAAAAATCTTTGTAATTTTTCTTTTTTTAATTTTAATTTAATTACTTCTTTTTTAGGTAAAACATCAAAAGTTCCATCGTCTTCCATTTTTTCTAATTTGTATAATAAATCAATTCTTTTTTTAATTGTTTTAAAGTTTGTTAGCATTCCACCTAACCATCTTTGGTTTACAAAATACATTCCACATCTTTTTGCTTCTGCTTCAATAGCTTCTTGAGCTTGTTTTTTAGTACCAACAAAAAGAACGTTTCCACCTTCAAGTGAAACTTGTTTAATAAAATTATAAGCATTATCAGCTAACTTTACTGTTTGTTGTAAATCAATGATATATATACCATTTCTTTCAGTAAAGATATATTCTTTCATTTTGGGGTTCCATCTTCTTGTTTGATGTCCAAAGTGAACACCTGCTTCTAATAATTGTTTCATTGATATTGCTGCCATTAGCAAACACCTCCATAGTTTTTCCACCTTGTTATTCATTTTATAGAGGAACTTTATAAGCACTATCTCTATAATCCTAACAAGTGAGTAATATACGACCTTTAGTATTATACCAAATTACAAATAAAATTGCAATAAAAAATACACTATAAAGTGTACTATTTTTTACTTAAATTTAAAATTAATTGTAATTCACCTATACCAACGTCTAACTTTTTCGCTATCTGATTTAAAGAATATCCAGTCTGTCTTAACTCAATTACTTTACTTCTAATTATACTTTTCTCTTCGTAATTCAGATCATTTAATAATATTCTTTTTTTCGTATTTTTTGGTATTAGGATATGCTTTTCTAGGTCATAATCTTTTTCGTTAACCAATTCTTCTACTTCTTTTACTTCCGAATTCTCATATTCTATATTTTCCTTACTAATTCGTTTTACTTTGTTACCTTGAATTTCTTTCGATAAATTAGATTTTATTTTCTTTATATCACTATCGATAATTTTGTTTTGAAGTTCAATTTTCTCTAGTTTTTCTTCAAATAAATCTAATTGTTTTTCATGAATGCTATATTTTCCCTCAAGATCAGAAACAATATCATAAAAAGATCTATTTAATTCATTAATTGTATCTTCAACTTTTTCCAAATTTATTAATACATCTTTCGTATTAGAGTTATTAATAAAAGAATACTTCTTATTAATATCAAATTTCACTTTATTTAATTCTTTTTGAAACAAATAATATGAAACTATTATAATAACACTACCAACTATTATACTAATTATTCCTATCATAACAGCTCCTATTAACAAATTAACTATATTTTCATATCAAATTTATGATATGTTAAAGATTTTTTTGTTTCGACTTTATCAATTTCCGAACCACTTTTTTTCTTCTTTTTTTCCTTCTTCTTTTTTCCCTTTGATAATGAATCTTTAACATGCTTATCTTTTTTTATTTTTGAGTCTTCTTTTTTTTCGTTTTTTAATATTTTCTGTTGTTTACTTACGGCCTCTTTTTTTGATTGAGCTTGAGATTGTTGAAGAGCATTTGCATCTTTATTCACAACAGTTTCTCTAGAAGCTTTATTATCTTGCACTTTTGGCAAAGAAACTTGCATATCAATTGGTCTTAACGGCATATTCTCACCTCTTATATTGCAACTGCAACAATTTGACCCTTTTCTCTATATAATTCAACACCTTTTAATGTGTTTTTAACATTATAATTTGAATTACCAATTTTTATCATTGTACCAACATGAATAATCCCAGCTGCAACTTTTGCTCCTTGTAATTCATTAATAAATTCATTAATCTTAACAAATTTTTCTGAGAGCTCCATAAACTCCATATTTATTTGTTTTTTACTAAGCTTAGTCTTCTCAAGCATTAATTTTGTTTCTTCATTGTCCTTGTCAGATTTAAGTTGCCTAGTTAATAGATTAATAAGTTGCTCAAGTTTCTTTTTGCTTTCTTTGGTTTCTTTTAACATGTCTGTAATAGTTTGATATTCTTTGATAATTTCACTATCTATTCCTAAAGTTAATTTAGTTAATGTTCCCATATCTGAACCAATAGTTTTGGCTAAAATTTCTTTTCTCACATTCACTTCACCACCAACCAATAGTCCACTTTTACCTTTTAAATGTATAGAACCATCGCATACAATATTTGAATGCATAATTGATCCCGATTCAATATCGCCTCCAACTTTGCATGAGCAATTATTGATGAAATTACTTACTAAATCACCTTTGATATTAAGTTTAGCCAAATCGTTACCTTGAATACCTGAACTTATAAGTACGTTTCCTTTGCATATCACCTCAGCACTCTCAACTATCCCTCTAATTTCAAGATCATCATCACAATCTATAATATATCCACTTGTTAGGCTACCATTTACAATAACTTTACCACTAAACTTAATATTCCCTGTTTTAACGCCAACATCACCTTTTATCTCTAAAAGTTCAATAATAGTTATTTTATCACCATCAAAAACAATTGTACCATCTGCTGATGCAATTAGAGCCATGCTATCTTCAGAAAGTTCAACATTTTTTCCAAATTTAAAATTAATCATTTTTCCTGATTTAGCATTTATAACTTTGTTAGTAACCGTAGTTCCCTTAGAACCTTTTGTAGGTGGAATCATTTCTGCTAAAATTTGACCTTTTTTTATAGAAGTAATGAAACTCAAATCCTTAAAATCAACGTTTCCGTTTGGAAGTATTTTGGGCTTAATTTTTTTATCTTTTTTAATTTTATATATAATTTCACCGTCTTTTCCATTAATATGAGGTTTTCCAATAGCAATTTTAACATCACTCACTTCATGAGGATTTTGAACTATAAAATCAATTGCCTCTTCTTCAATTCCATAAGTTATATTTTTAGCGCTTAAGGCACTAATTATTTCTTCTCTTTTAATTGAAAATTCTTCATATTTAATAATTGTCAAAAACGCAGAATAATAATCACTAGAAAGTTTAATGATTATTTCATATTTTTTCTCATCATTTTTTAATGGAACTTTATTTTCATCCATAACTCCTCCAACTTAATCTCATTAATTACCTATAGTCTTTCTTAACTTAGCAATTATTTTTGTATGTAACTGAGAAATTCTTGACTCTGAAATTTTTAATATTTCTGCAATTTCTTTATAAGTAAGTTCAGAAAAATAATATAAATTCACAATAGTTCTTTCTCTCTCAGGTAAACCTTCAATTACATTATGAAGATTATCTACAGACTCATTATAAAGCAGTTTTTTTTCCGGTGAAAAATCAAGGTTATTAGATTTAACTCCAAAATTTGAATTTTCTTCAATTTTTTCATCTAATGAGGCAATTGAAAGAGTTGAAATTTCAGAAATAATATCGTAAAGTTCTTTTAAATCAACATTAAGTTCTTTTGCAATATCTTCATCGTTATAATTATTTCCAAATTGATTTTGCAATTTATTTATTGCTTCCTCAAAAACCCTGAATTTATGACGCGTACTTCTAGGAATCCAGTCTAACGACCGCATTTGATCAATAACTGCACCCCTAATTCTAATATTTGCATACGTCTCAAACTTAACATTTTTTGATAAGTCAAATTTTTCTATGGCATCAATAAGACCAATGATGCCATAGCTTACTATATCATCATATTCAACATGAGAATTATAATTTGTATACAATCTACCAGAAATTATTTTAACTAAATCAATATATTCAACGATTAACTCATCTTTATATTTTTTATCGCCTGTATTCTTATATGATTTCCATAATTTTTCTTTTTTCATAAGCATACTCCACATTCTTAAATATTTTCTATAGAACTTTTTCACCATGACCGATAGTTTTTATTAAAAGTCTACCATCTTCCGAATAAAATTCTATTGTTCTACCAAAGTTGCCACCTGTTTCATTAGCTTTTAATGGAATACTTAATGATTTCATAATTTCTTTTACTGCGATTGCATTTCTCGCTCCTATTTTCATAGTGTCATTACCACTAGAAAAAGCAAACATCTGTGCACCACCTGCAATTTTGCAAACCATACGCTTTGGGTCTGCACCAAGTTTTTTCATTTCTTTTATTAATTTCACCGTGCCAGTGTCGGCAAATTTTGCTTCATTCGAATTTTTTCTAATTGCTTTGCTCGAAGGAAGCATAATATGTGCAAGTCCTGTGACTTTTGTTACTGGATCATATAGACATATACCTATACATGATCCAAGACCAAGAGTAGTTAATGCATCAGGATATTTTACAACCTTTAAATCTGCCATACCAACTTTAATTATTTTACTCATAGACTCACACCCAAACTACTTAATAAAATATCGTAAGAATCTTCATCAGGAATTAAGAAAAAATATCCTTTTGTACTTTTTGATGCTTCGATTTCTAGAAATTCATTTTCAATAATTAATACCTTGTCACCCATAAGACCAAATTGAATTGCAGGCACACTAAGCACTGCTCCTGCCATATCAACAGCTAAGGAAGGAACTGAAATATTTATTTTTAAATTCGTTAAACTTGCAAGCGATGAAACATATGAACCTGAAAGTATATTCCCTATTTCCTTTAATGCCGACATAGTAAATTCATCTAGCTCTTTGACTTCTCTAGGCATTAGTAAATCAATAATCGAATATGCAGAATCCAAATCTAAAACAAACATAATAGAGCCATTTAAATCACCAGAAAGTTTAAAGAAAATACCTGCAACTTGCATTTCTTCTCCGCCAATCATCTCCGGAACTTCAGAAAATTCTAATATTTTTACTTTCGGAACCGTCATATCAACTTTTGTATTAACCATTTTTGCTAATGCAGTCGCAGCATTACCAGCACCAATATTTCCAATTTCTTTTAAAACATCAATTACCATTGAATTGATATCATCAAAATAATCACCCATAATTTAATCTCCTAGCTTTAATTTTCAACTTCTACTAAGCCGAGAATTTTTTTTAAATCTACTAACATTATAATTCTACCCTCGTTTTTGCCAATTTCCCTAACAAAGTCTAAATGAACATTTCCTCTAACTGGAGGTGCTGTGTCAATATCATCACTTTCAAGTCTTAAAACTTCACTTGAAGCATCAACAACCATTCCAATTTTGAGGTCATTTACACTTACTATAATTATTCTAGACTCATCATCAAATTCCTTTTTTTCTATTGAAAATCTTGCTCTCAAATCAACAACAGGTATAATATTACCACGCAAATTTACAACGCCTAATACATATTTTTCTGTGTAAGGAACTCTAGTTATAGGAATAATCTTTTCAATATTTTCGACATTATCAATATCTATACCATAATTTTCTTCATTTATTTTAAATAAAACATATTCTTTACTAGCCATTTACATCACCCCTTTATTAGAATAATTGATTTGGATCAACAATCAGTGCTACTCCACCATTACCTAAAATAGTTGCACCAGCAATAGATTTCGCGCCTTTATTTGAAGTATTAATATATTTACCTAATGATTTGATTACAATTTCTTGTTGCCCTATTAAGCTATCTACAACAAACCCTGCTTCTGATTCACCTTTTCTTACTATTACTACAATAAGTTCTTCTCTATTTTCTTCATTTTCTTTTTCAACATTTAATATCTCATCAAGTCTAAGAAGTGGTAAAGTATTATTTCTATACAAAACAACTTCCTGATTTTGTACCATGCTTATTGTAGAAGCATTAATTGTTGTGATTTCTTTTATATTATTTAGAGGAATTGCATATTTTTCTTTTGCAAGATTAACCATAAGTGCTTGAATTATTGCTAAAGTTAAAGGTAGTCTTATTGTAAATTTACTTCCCTTACCAAGAACTGTTTTGACTTCAACAGTACCATTTAGAAGTTCTATTTTAGATTTAACAACATCAAGACCTACCCCTCTTCCAGAAAGATCTGTAACAACTTCAGCAGTAGAAAGTCCTGGTAAAAATAATAGATTTACTAATTCTTTTTCAGACATATTTTCTACTTCAGCTTCAGTTAATAAACCTTTTGAAACAGCCTTACCCGCAACTTTTTCTGCGTCGATTCCATTTCCATCATCTTCAACTTCAATAACAACTGTATTTCCATCTGGATATGCCCTAAGTGCTACGATACCCATTTCTGGTTTGTTTTTAGCCACTCTTTCTTCAGGTGATTCAATACCATGGTCAATCGAATTTCTAATTAAATGAATAAGAGGATCTCCGATTTCATCAATTACAGTTCTATCAACTTCTGTTTCTTCGCCAGACATAACAAGTTTGATTCCTTTACCCAAATCCTTAGATAAATCTCTAACCATTCTTGGAAATCTATTAAATGTTCTCTCGACTGGTACCATCCTTACTTTCATAACAGCATCATGAAGGCTAGTTGTTATTCTTTCAAGATATTCAATAGCTTCATTCATATTCGCCTTTGACTCAATACTATCTTGATCTTCAAGTCTCGTTTTAATAATAATTAATTCACTTACTAAATTCATAAGATTATCAAGTCTATCAATATCAACTCTAACAGTTTTAGCTGTTTTAGGTTTAACTTTTTTATCAGTTTTTTTGTTAGCTTTTTTATTAGATTTTTTTGTTAGTTTTTCAACTGATTTTGTTTCATCAATTTTTTCTTCTTTAGGAATTTCTATTACAGTTTCAGTTGGTTCATCTTCAAGTTCAACAAAGGCTACTATTACATTTTCAATTTCAGAAATATTCATAAGCTCGTTCTTGATTGTTTTTTCATCTAGTTTCGTAATGTAAACAACTTCAAAGAATTTATCAAATTTTTCATCTTCTATTTCTTCAGCAATTGGATAAGACTCAATAACTTCACCAAATTGTTCTAAAGTGTTAAATACAATAAATGCTCTTGCAGCCCTAAGTAGGCAGCTATCCTCTACAACAACTTTAATTTTAAAAACGTTATTTCCTGTTCTGATTGCTTCTTTAATTACAGTTTTATGAGTTCCATCAAGTTCAATAACAAAACCCTCATTATCTATAGCCACTTTTTTTTCGCTAGTTTCTTCATTTTTTTCTTCTTCGAGGACTACGTCACCCTCAGTAGGTGCAACTTTATTTTTAACTAGATAACGTAATTTTGCAACAAGTTCAGAAGAATCAATATCTCCTTCCTCTCCAGTGTTTTCCAAATTCACAATATATCCATCCAATGTATCAAAACATTCAAATAAAACATCAATAATATAAGTAGTAACTTTTATTTCTGAATTTCTAACCAGATCAAGTACATTTTCCATTTCGTGCGTTATATCTGCTACTTTTGTAAAGCCCATAGTGCCGGACATACCTTTAATAGTATGTGCAATTCTAAAAATTTCTTTTAGGTGAACCAAGTTATTAGGTTCATCCTCGAGTTCAAGTAAAATACCGTTCATATGTTGCAAATGTTCTTTAGATTCTTCAATAAATATCTCCATATATTGACTCATATCCATAAAAACTACACCTCCATCGCATTAATAATTTCTTTTGCTATTCTATCTAAAGGAACTACCACATCTACAACTTTTCTCTCAATAGTCGATTTTGGCATCCCAAATACAACACAACTGTCTTCATCTTGTGCAATTATAAAACCTTTCTCTTTTTTAACTTTTTCTAAACCCTTAGCACCATCGGAACCCATTCCAGTCATGATCACGCCTATTACATTGTCTATTTTTAATTCTGCTATTGAATTCATCATAGCATCAACTGAAGGTCTATGTCCTGAAACCAATTCAGTTTGTTCTAAGCTAATAACAAAACCGCTTCTAGATTTCTTAAGCCTTAAATGCTTGTCTCCAGGTGCTAGATATGCTTTTCCCGTTTCTAAAACATCGCCATCTTCCGCTTCTTTCACTTCGAGTTCTGACATTGAGTTTAAACGATCAGCTAAAGATTTTGTAAAACCTTTAGGCATATGCTGAACTATTAGAACACTTGCATTTATATCCCCAGGTATATTAGGCACAACAGATTGAAGTGCTCTCGGTCCACCAGTTGAAGTACCAATTGCAATAATCTTCTCAATATTTTTACTTCCTCTAGCAAACGAAGATAAATTTTGAAGTTTTTCTTTATAAATCGGTTTATTATAAATAGAATTCTTGGTATATTTAATTTTTGATGCAACTTCAAGTTTTTCTAATAGTTCTTTTTTAGTATCTTCTGTGTTTACTTTAAAAATACTAGATGGTTTTGTTATAAAATCAATTGCACCTAGTTCTAAAGATTTAATAGTTGCATCTGCTCCCTTTTTAGTTATACTTGAAAGCATAATAATTGGTAAAGGATTTTCTTTCATAATAATTTTCAGTGCTGTTATACCGTCCATTTCAGGCATTTCAACATCCATAGTTACAATATCTGGCAAAAGGTTTTTGATTTTATCAATTGCATCCTTTCCATTTTTAGCGGTAGTAATAACTTCAAATTTATCAAATGAATTTACTAAATCTGATATAACTTTTCTCATAAACGCTGAGTCGTCAACTACTAAAACTTTTTTCTTCATATTTATCAGTCCTTTTTAACTAAATTCCTTTGTTTAGCAAATATATACCCAATTATCTTTGATCTAACACTTTCTTCCATATTTATAAATGAACAGCCTATATCATACGTATTATTATAATCTGGCAATACTTGCGCTCTTGTTACTATCGCAGAAAATTCAATTCTATAATTTTTTAATTTTATAATTCCTTTTATATTATCTCCAAGATTTAACTCTTCGTTTTTTATAATAAATCTTAAACCACCACCACTGATATCTCTTGAAGATACATTTACTTCTCTATCCGTTTCTTCCTCTATAATTATATCAGGGTTTCCCTTGTATTTTTCAATTAATTTTTCATTTATTTTTTTTTCATTTTCTTCAAGTTCGAATTTAATGATTACCTCTTCATAAAAAGGCACTCTATAGAATTTTCTTCGTTGAGATTTTTTTATTACACTAGTTGCTAAAATATGAATAACAGAAACTTTTTCCTCTTTGCTTCTTCCAATTACAAGAGCTTGAAATGAAAATATTCCCTTATCGTTTTTATTTATAATAACAAAAATTCTTTTTCCAAGATCTATTGGAAACAATCTTCCTTTATAAAGTGGTGCCGCAATAACCATTTCCTTAGAATTTTTAACTCCAGCAACTATTGATTTTAAAGATATAACATCTTTGTCTTTTTTAAGTATTTGTATTTCAACTAAGTCACCTTCTTGAAATACACTGTCTATAGTATCACTCAAATTAATCCTCCTAACCTCTAAAAGTTTTTGAACAATTTATTTATAAACTTATTAAAACCATTAACTGCAGGAACCAACTTGCTATTATTAACTAAATTATATGCAATAAGACCTATCCCCTTACTAGCAAGAGAATTTGGTGTATTTAAAATAAATGGTTTTTGTATAATGGAAGATTTTTTTACAGATGAATCCTCATAAATATATCCAATATTTTCTAGCGGTTTATTTAAAAACTTTAGAGAAGCTCTATTAATTTTCTCAAATACTTCTTGCCCTTCTTTATTTGAATCAACACGATTAACAACAACCTTCACGTTATTTTCATAATTAAAAATATTTTTGACTACAGCATATGCATCTGTAATAGAACTAGGATCTGGGGTTACAATTAAGATTACATCACTCGCTGATTTGATAAATGATAGAACCGAATCTCCAATTCCTGCACCAGTATCTATAAGTATATAATCAGATTCTTCATTCAATACCGAAAGAGATTTGATTAATTTTTCAATTTCTTCTTCCTTCAGATTAACTAAATCCCTTACTCCAGAACCACCACTAACTACTTTAATTCCTTCACTCGTAATTGTAACTATTTCTTGAATTTTTTTATCTCCCTTTATTACAGAAGATAATGTGTATTTGGGAACTATTCCCATTACAACATCAATATTTGCTAGTCCTAAATCCGCATCTATTATTGAAACTTTTTTTCCCATTTGACTTAAGGCAATTGCTAAATTAACTGTGAAATTAGTTTTACCAACTCCACCTTTTCCGCTAGTAATAGCAATTATATTAGAATCAAATTTCTCTTTATCAAGTTTTTTTATAGATGGTTTTGCAATGATTTCTCTAAGTTTTTGAGCTTGATCCATCTATTTTACCCCCATAAAAAATTCTTTAAGTCGTTTTGAAGATGCAATTTCAATATCATCGGGAACACTTTGACCAATGGTGAAATATGAAAGTTTTCCCTTATTTGTAAGTTTAACGTTAATTACATTTGCTAAAGAACTTGCTTCGTCAAGTTTTGTAAAAATAAATTTGTATTCGCCTATAAAATTATAAGAATTAATTATGCTAATAATATCTTTATACCCAGTTGTTAGGCTAATAACTAAAAATACTTCATAATTCTCTACTTTATTTAACAATGCCCTAACATCAGTTTTTAAATCACTACTTTTATGATTTCTACCAGCAGTATCTACCAAAATATAATCCATGTCGGAATATTTTTTTATAGCATCATCAATTTCATCTGGTTCATATACAACTGATAAAGGTATTCCCAAAATTTCGCTATACGTTCTAAGTTGTTCTACAGCTGCAATTCTATATGTATCTGCTGTAATAAAGGCAATCTTTTTATTATCTACTAAAGATAACCGTGCTGCTAGTTTAGCCAAAGTTGTTGTTTTTCCAACTCCTGTAGGACCAACAAAGAAAAATATTTTCTGAGCATCATCCTTTTCAATTGTATAAACTTCACCAATAATTTCATCAATAATATCATTAAAAATTTTATTAAAGTCATCTCTATTAATATCGCCTTTTTTTGTTAGTTCTTTAGCTCTATTGATTATATTTAAAGCGTTTTCCTTAGTTATATCTCTCTCAATTAATTCATCAATAATTATTTTCTCTTTGTTTTTTACTTTTTTTACTTCACTCTCTTTTTCTTCTTCAATTATATCCTCATTCATTGTATTTGCATTAGATATAAAGTCTTTAACTAAATTTTTAAGATCACTTATTTCTTTATTAATTTTTTCTATATCTTCATTTTCTTTTTTATTTTGATTATCTTCAAAATTCTTAGTAACACCTTTCGTTGAAGATTCTTTAATTTCCTTAACTTTCAAAATTGCTTTTTTTAATTCCTCATGATTTAAATTTTCTTTTTCTTTACTATTATCCACTTCATCTATAGCAGCAACGACTTCAAGTAAAGATTTTTTAAAAAAGCCAAATATTCCTGGCTTCTTGATTTTTCTACTACTAAGAATAATAGCATCTTTACCAAGTTCATTTTTTATTTTAATCATTGCTTCAGCCATATCTTTAACTATATATCTTTTTACGTTCATTAAACACCCACCATTCCAACTGATTGAATATCTACATCTGACTCTATTTCATTATAAGAAAGCACTATCAAATCTGGTATATACTGCTCAGTTAATTTTTTTATATAAAATCTTACAATAGGCGCAGTAATAATTATTGGTTGCTCTCCTAAAGACATAATTTTTTGTATTTCTATTGCTAAATTGTTTAAGAACGTTTGACTGGTAACTGGATCAATTGACAAATATGAACCAGTATCTGATTGTTCAATAGATTCCATAAATCTATTTTCTAGTTCTTGTTCTATTGTTACAACTTTTGCTCTCTTAGAAGGCATATACATATTAGAAAGTAAACGACTTAAAGATTGTCTTACATATTCGGTGAGTATATTTACATCTTTTGTAGTTGTAGCATAATCTGCAAGTGTTTCAAGAATTGTAACAAAATCTCTAATAGAAATTCCTTCTCTAAGCAAATTAGCTAGAACTTTTTGTATATCACCAATTGACATCAAGCCTGGAATTAGTTCATCAACTAAAACAGAATTATTTTCTTTTACGTTATCAATAAGGTTTTTAACTTCTTTTCTTCCAATTAGTTCATAAGAATATTTTTTAACTATTTCAGTTAGATGAGTTGATATTATAGAAGATGGATCTACTACTGTGTATCCAAAAATCTCGGCTTTTTCTCTTTCTTCAGATGTAATCCATTTTGCCTGAAGTCCAAAAGCTGGTTCAACTGTATCGATTCCATCAACTTCACCATCAACAGATCCTGGATTCATTGCCATAAAGTGATCAAACATAATTGTTCCACTTGCAAGCTCGTTACCTTTAATTTTAATAATATACTCATTTGATTCTAGCTGAATATTATCACGAAGCCTAATCATTGGTACAACGATTCCAAATTCTAAAGCAATTTGTCTTCTAATCATAACCAATCTATCAAATAAATCTCCACCTTGATTAGGGTCAACTAATGGAATAATACCATATCCAAATTCTAATTCAATTGGATCGACCTGTAGTAGTGGAATTATATTTTCTGGTTTTCTAAGATCTTCTGATTCGTCTTGCACCTCTTCTTCTTCTTGTTCCTCTTTTGTACTTTCTCCACTAAAAGCAAATCCTAAATATACAAAAACAACAGCTAACATATCAAATGGTACTATCGGTAGTGGAGTAAAAGTTCCAAGCATAAACAAAACTCCACCTAGTATAAACATAACTTTGGACTGCCTAAACAATTGGCTAATTACATCATCACCAAGATTATTGTCTGATGCAGCTCTTGTAACGACAATACCTGTAGCTGTTGATATCATTAAAGCAGGTATTTGACTTACTAATCCATCACCTACTGTTAATAAAGTGTATTTGGAAATTGCTTCAGTAAAAGCTAATTTATTTACAAGTATACCTATGGCAAAACCTGCTAAAATATTTATTATTGTGATAATAATACCCGCAATTGCATCACCTTTTACAAATTTACTAGCACCATCCATTGAACCATAAAAATCTGCTTCTCTTTGAATTTTAACTCTTCTTTCTTTAGCATCTGATTCAGATATAAGTCCAGAATTCAAATCGGCATCAATTGCCATTTGCTTTCCTGGCATTGCATCTAAAGTAAACCTTGCTGCAACTTCAGAAACCCTTTCAGAACCTTTTGTTATTACGAGAAATTGTATTAATACAATAATAATAAATATAATAAATCCAACAATCGCATTTCCTCCAACAACAAAATTACCAAATGCATTAATTATCTGTCCCGCTTGTCCTTTAGATAGAATATATCTTGTAGTAGAAATATTAAGAGCCAATCTAAATAGTGTTGTAATAAGGAGCATAGACGGAAAAACACTAAATTCAAGAGCTTCTGTATTAAACATTGCAAGAAGAAGTATCAAAAGTGCTAAGGCAATATTTATACTTAAAAAGAAGTCCAACATTGCTAGTGGCACTGGTATAATAATTAATAATATAATCGTCACTACTAATAGCGCAACTATTATGTCACCAAATTTCATTTAAACACCTTACTTTCTAAGACCATAAACATATGCAAGTACTTCTGCAACTGCTTCAAAATAGTCTGCTGGTAAACTTTCTCCAATTTCAACGTTTTTGTATAAACCTCTAGCTAAAGGTTTGTTTTCTACTATTGGTATATCAAATTCCTTTGCTTTTAATTTAATATTGTTTGCTATTAAATCTCTTCCCTTAGCAAGTATTCTAGGGGAAATATCTATATTTTGATCATAAAGAACTGCAATAGCGTAATGTGTAGGATTTGTAATTATAACATCAGCTTTAGGTACATCTTGCATCATTCTACTCATTGCCATTTGTCTTTGTTTTTCTTTAATTTTTGATTTTAATAATGGGTCACCTTCAGTTTGTTTATATTCTTCTTTAATTTCTTGCTTGCTCATCATAGTATCTTTTCTATCTTGCCATTTTTTATAAGCATAATCAAAAATTGCTATTGTAAAAAGTATAATACTACTTCTAATAACTACTCCATATGTGAGATCCCACATTATTGCAATCATATTAGGAATACTTAAATTTATAATATTTACAATAAGAAGTGAATTATTTTTTAAATAACTATAAGTAACTGCTAGTATAAGTGTTGCTTTAAATACTGATTTTGCGAGTTCTACAAGTGATCTAATTGAAAACAAGCGTTTAAAACCACTAATTGGGTTAATTTTATCTAGTTTAAATTTTAATGTTTCAACTGTAAATAGAAAACCAACCTGCATATAAGAAAGTAAGAGACCAGTTACGAGTGCAATCATAAGAAAAGGCATACTTACGTATAGTATTACTAGCAAAGTTTCTTTTAAAAGAGCCGAAAGCGAAACAACATTGTATAAATTCTCAGTAGAATCAATTAAATTATTTACTAAATAATAATAATCAGATATTCGTTTAATAACAAAACCTTTAAATATATTTATTCCAGTAAATATAAAAAGCAAATTTAAAGATACATTTATATCCTTACTTTGAACTACTTGGCCCTTTTTCCTCGTATCTCTCTTTTTTTTCTCAGTAGCTTGCTCAGTTTTTTCTTGAGAAAATAACTGTAAATCAAATATTAATTTTTCTTTATAATGCTCTTCTTTATGTTCCACTTATGTACTCCATTAGTCTACTTAGTTCACTAAACGACCAGTTAAACATATTTTTCATTACAACAAAATATGTTGGAATAACAACTAAAAGTATAATAAGACCAACTAATACTTTAAAAGGCATACCTATCATAAAAACGTTCATTCCAGGCATCGCTTTTGAGAGTATTCCAAGTATAATATTGGAAATTAAAATTGTGATAATAAAAGGCATTGCTATTTTAAAACCTAGTACAAATGATCCCGCAATAATTCCAATATAATCATCTATAATAAATTTAGAAAGAATAAGGTGTCCAATAGGTATTAATTTAAACGAATTAACAATTTGAATTATCAACACATGATGTGCATTTGTTACTAAAAAAATCAGCATCGACATGGTAAAATATAAATTTGCACTTACAGGTATTTGACCTTCATCTGTAGCACTAATTACACTAACCATTGAAAATCCAATATTTCGATCAACCATAATTCCTGCTATATATAGCGAATTTAATACTAATAGAACTACTGCTCCAAGTAGTAGTCCTATAACAAATTCTATAAAGATGTAATAACCAAAATCCAAAAATGTATTTATAATAACACCCTGTGCATTTACCACTGGTAAAATTACTAGAGACAAAAAAAATACAAACCACATTTTTGCAATTATTGGGATGTTTTTTGAATTAAATATTGGTACTAAAGTAAAAATACCAGAAATTCTTGTAAAAACTAAAAAAAAGATCATAATGTTGTCACTAAATATCATAAACTACACCACTAACGTTTCCATATAATTAAATATCATAAGCGTAAAATCAACTAAAGTCTTTAATATCCAAGGTCCAACAAACATAAGTGTCAAAAATATTGCCAATACTTTTGGTACGAATGCTAAAGTTTGCTCTTGTATTTGTGTTGTTGCTTGGAAAATTGCAATCATTAATCCAACAATAAGCGCAACTACTAACATAGGAGCTGAAAGCATCAAAATGGTTCTTATCGCTTTATTCAATATATCTATTACTATACTCTCATCCATTTAGATCACCAATTACCTTATTGTCAAAATAATTTTCTGTATTAATAAATTCCATCCATCTACCATTATAAAAAGTAATATTTTAAACGGCAATGAAATCATTACTGGAGGTAACATCATCATACCCAGCGCCATTAAAGTACTAGCAACAATCATATCAATCACAATAAAAGGAATAAATAATAAAAATCCTATTTCGAAACCGGTTTTAATCTCACTAATCATAAATGCAGGTATAAGCGCCACCATTGATACATCACTGTAATCTTTAATATTTTTTACCCCAGCAATATCAACAAAAAGTGCTAAATCTTTTGCTCTAACTTGCCTAAGCATATAAGCTTTTAAAGGTACACTTGCTTTTTCAATAGCAACTTGTTGAGTAATTTCACCATTATTTAATGGTATATAAGCATCATTGTATATTGCTGTAAACGTTGGTGTCATAACAAAAAAAGTTATAAAAAGTGCAAGTGTAATTATAACTTGATTTGGTGGAGTCGATTGAAGTGATAAAGCTCTTCTCAAAAAAGAAAAAATAATTATTATTCTTGTAAAAGAAGTCATCATTATTAAAATAGATGGTGCCAATGTTAAAATTGTTAATAATAGCATTATTTGTACTGTCGAAACTGGCTGATCACTTCCATTAAAAGATATATCAATATTAGGAACCTTAATATTATCTTCTGCAATTGCAAAACTTGAAAAAACAAAAACACTCAATATAATAAACAATATTATTAGTATTATTTTTTTATTTCTCTTAAATATATTTTTCATAATTTATCCTAATTTTCTTTTTCTAATTTTTTTTCATAATTATCAATTAATTTAAAGCCGTTTTTATCAAAAAACATAAAATATGTTTTACTACGCACTTCAACTAAAACTAATGATTTATCAAATCCTAAATTTGTCTTTTCGATTATTTTAATTTCTTTGTATGCCATTTTTTTTCCGGCATATTTTCCTATATATTTTGTAGTAAAATAAACTATGATTAAAAACACTATAATAAAAATTATATTTAATAACAAAGAGAAATTACTAGCTTTTGATTCTATTATAATTAAGCTTAAATTCTTAATATAGGAAAAGGAAAAGTTCAATAACATTATAAACTTCTCCTTTCTTAGTTAACCTAATACTTTCTTTACAGCTTCAATTACTCTATCAGCTTGAAACGGTTTAACAATAAAATCACGAGCTCCAGCTTGAATGGCTTCAATTACCATCGCTTGCTGTCCCATTGCCGAACACATTACAACTTTCGCATTAGGGTCAGATGCTTTAATTTCTTTTACCGCTTGAATTCCATCCACCTCAGGCATTGTTATATCCATAATAACAAGATCTGGTTTTAATTCTTTATATTTTTCTATCGCCTTTTGGCCATTTTCAGCTTCACCTAAAACTTCATACCCATTTTTAGTTAAAACATCTCTAATCATCATCCTCATAAAAGCTGCATCATCAACTACTAATATACCGTTTGCCATTTTAAATCCTCCCTTAAGAATTATATACTTTTCATTCTTTTTTCTGGTACTACTATATCTGTAATTCTAATTCCATAATTTTCATCAACTACTACAACTTCACCCTTTGCAATATTTTTACCATTCGCAAGTATATCTAGCGGCTCCCCTACCAATTTATTAAGTTCAATTACTGTTCCAACACCAAAATCTAAAATCTCTGAAATCTGTTTAGAAGTCCTACCTAATTCTACTGTTATATCAAGTGGAATATCTTTTAATAGTTCTATATCACTAGCATAAGCAATAGTATTGGCATTTGTATCGAAATTTTCATATTGAAGTGGTTGAGCATTGATTGGTGTCTTTACTTGAGGCTGTTCTACGTAATTAAAATTACCTTGTGGTGGCTGTTGCTGATACTGTGGCTGCGGTTGATACTGAGGCTGCGGCTGATACTGCGGTTGTGCTTGTGGCATAGAATTTGGCACTGCACCACCCATAAGTGGCTCACTATTTATACTAGCATCATTCGTAGCTATTTCAGGTTCATTTGCCTGTTCATTATCATCAATACCCCCACTTAGCAGATCTGAAACCATTTTTTTTGCAACATCAATAGGAATTAATTGCATAATTTCACTATCTATTAAATCTCCTACTTTTAAATCAAAGGCAACTTTTACAATAGCATCACTTATATCAATACCTAAATCTTCAAACTTAATATTAGTAATACTGTCATAAATTGCTTCTGGAGGGTCAATATCAATTTTAGAATTTAACATCTCTGATAATGAAGTTGAAGAAGATCCCACCATTTGATTCATAGCCTCGTTTATTGCACTAAGATGCAAATCTGTAAGTTCTTCAGGTAATTCTTCACCCGTACCACCCATCATTAGGTCTGTAATTATTTTAACGTCATTTTCACCTAAAATCAATAGATTTAATCCTTCAATACCAAATTTATATTTTATTGATATCATAACTAAAGGATTAACAAAATCATTTTGCATTTCTTTTAATGTAGTTTCAGTGACTCTAGGTGTTGTTATAGTAACTTTTTGATTTAGAAGAGTGAACAATGTAGTCGCTGCAGTTCCCATACTAATGTTCCCAATTTCACCGAGTGCATCTTTTTCTTCTGCGGTAAGGTTTTCAACTTCGCTACTAACTTCATCTTCACTAGTTCCATTAAGAAGCGCATCTATTTCTTCTTGCGACAACATATCAGCCATTACTTTCATCTCCTTCCTCTAAGTTTTCTGTTATTCTAGCAGCTATTTTACTATTTTTCTTTCCTGGCTTTGCTTTAAATTTTCTATCATTTTCAATATAAATTTCAAAATCTTCATTTACATTCTTATCTAATACAATAACATCTCCAACTGATAATGTCAGCATTTCAAGTACAGATATATTTGTTCTTCCTGCAACAACTTTTATGTTTACAGATGTTTTTTCAACATTCATACTTAAACTTTCTTTTTGAATTTCAGTTGTAGGCTTTTTCGATGAATTAGAAAACCATAATTTCGAACTCAAATTAGGTAGTATAGGTTCAATTACAAAATGAGGAATAGCAATATTTATCATTCCTTCAGTTTCACCAATCTTTAGACTAAAGGTTACAAGTGCAATTGATTCACTCGGAGAAACAATCTGTGCAAATTGAGAATTTGTTTCAATAGTTTCTAATTTTGGTCTAAGCTCAATTATGTTACTCCATGGTTCTTTTAGTAAATTTATAAATTTCATAAGTACATTTCTCATAAGAGTTAATTCAATCTCAGTAAGAGATCTTGATTCTTTTTCTGAAGTTATAGAACCATCGCTACCAAGAACCCTTTCTATCATCGAAAAAGCAAGTTCTGACGACACCTCTATTATTATTTGACCTTCTAGTGGAGAAAAATTTACAATTCCTAATATCGCAGGATTTGGAATTGAATTACTAAATTCATTATATATCAAACTCTGTACACTTAATACTTGTATTTCAACAACTGTTCTAAGATAACCAGATAAAAAGTTATTTAGTAGCCTTGAAAAATTTTCATGTATAATTTCTAGGGTACGTAATTGATCTTTTGCAAATTTATCAGGTCTACTAAAATCATACTTTCTAACTTTTTTCTCATTTGATTCATCTTCAATTTCTTTTACATCCACTTCGCCTGTACTTAAAGCAGAAAGCAAATCATCAATTTCATTTTGTGATAATACATCAGACAATTACACCACCACCTTTTTGCTGTAAGTTCATTTTCTTTAGTCACAATAAGTATATTTTTAATCTATCCTTGAACTATAAATTGAACGAAATACACATTTGTTATATTATCTGAGTCAGATTGTAGAATTTCTATAACTCTATCTTGTATTTCACTACTTATCCTTTCTTGCCCATTTGATTTCATAATATCTTCATATGATTTTGTTCTAAAAAGTTCTAAAATCGAACTTAGAATTTTTGTTTTGTTTTTTGTTAGTTCAACTTCTAGTGTAGCATCTGTATACTCAATTGAGCATTGAAATTTAAGAATTTTCTTTTCATCTTTAATATTTGTATATTGTTCTCCTAAATCATACTCTAAGTATGTAATTGGTTTGGGTGCGTCTGATTTATTAAATACGAACACAAACAACACGACTGCAACAATTATTACTACGACTAAAGCAATACCGCCTATTAACAACATTTTTTTCATATAATTACTCCTTTAATTATTTGGAACTGCTTCTGTTTCAAAAAGTTTATTAAGAACTACAACATCCACTCTTCTATTTCTCGCTCTACCTTTTCTTGTGGTATTTTCTGCTATCGGATGATATTCACTGAATCCACTAGCAGCAAGCCTAACTGGATCAATATGAGAATTATCAATAAAAAATTTAGCAACGTTAGTTGCTCTACTTGTTGAGAGCTCCCAATTTGATGGATATTTAAATGTTTTTATTGGTACATTATCTGTATGACCTTCAATTCTTATTGATCTAGTTGAAAATTTTTCATCATTTAATAGTTGACCTAAGAACTTAAGTGTATCTATAGAACTTTTTTTTAATTCAGCTTTACCTGAATCAAATAGAGCATTATCAGGAAATCTAATAACTAAACCTCTTGATGTAAGTTCAACTTTAATATCTAGCTTTGAATCATTTTTTTCAATATAATCGTTTATTATTTCTTTAAGTATTTGTAAATTATCAGTTGTTTGAGTCGTCTGAGAAACTTGGTCTTCAGGCATAGCGTCAAAGACAAGCTGAGCTTCAGTAACAGACTTACCACCAGATAATACTCCAGCAGATCCCTGGAAAGACTGCATAACAGCATCAAATTTTTGTGCATCAATTTCTGAGAAAGCAAAAAGCAATACAAAAAAGCACATAAGTAGCGTTACTAGGTCACCATAGGTCGCCATATATTCCGGAACGATTTGTTTGCATTCAGGGCATTTTTTATCCATTGTTTTCCTCAGCCTCCTGAGTTCCTATACTTTTTCTCATTTTTGGAGGTAAAAAAGCTTTTAGTTTTTCTTCAATTATTCTAGGATTTTCTCCTGCTTGGATAGAAAGTAAACCTTCTATCATTACTTGTTTAACAAGCATTTCATTTTTACTTTTATAGTCGAGTTTTGTAGCAATAGGATTAAAAATCAAGTTAGCAAATAACGAGCCATAAAATGTAGTTAAAAGAGCAACTGCCATAGCCGGTCCAATTGCACTAGGATCACTTAGATTTTGAAGCATTGCAACAAGTCCAATTAATGTTCCAACCATACCAAACGCTGGAAATAGAGAACCCATATTTTCGAACATGCCTTTATTAGTTCCATGACGATCCTCTATATTAGCAACCTCAGTTTCCAATATATTTTTTACTAATTCAGGATCAGTTCCGTCAACAATTAGCATAACACCTTTTTGAAGAAAATCGTCTTTTATTTCACTTACAGCTTCTTCAAGTGCAAGCAGTCCTTCACGTCTAGCAACATTTGCAAGTTCAATTACTTTCTCAATTATTTTACCAACTTCAAACGGAGCATTTTGAAAAGATTTTGACCCAACTGAACCAAAAGTTAATACTTGTGGTAGAGGATATGATACAAACAATGCTGCAAAAGCTCCTCCAATTACAATAATTACTGAACCAACGTCAATAAATGCACCAATGTTACTACCTTGTAATATACCCCAAACAATTAAAACAAAACCTAAAATTAGACCACCAATAGTTGCTATATCCACTTCTCCACCTCATTTTTTCCATTTTCTACAATGAAAATATCTTCTTTTTATATTTTACTATTTTTTCTATTATTTCGTCAACTTCTTCTGAAACAACCATTTTTTTGCCAGTAGTTAAACTTATAACAGTATCAGGAGTAGCTTCAAGAAATTCAATCAAATCAGAATTTAAAATAAATACTTTTCCATTTAATCTTGTTAAAGCAATCATATATTCCTCCTAATTTTAAACTATTACCGCACCATCAATATTTGTAAACACATTATCTTTAATCTCATTCTCCGTTGATGCTGTAACTATTGTTTTATTTTTTACATTCGCAATAAATATTTTGTTATCCATAAGTATAAGGGCGTCGTTTATTCCTTTTGATTTTGCTTTACTCACAGCAGAATTAAGTTTTTTTATATCATTTTCTGATAAACTAATATTTCTGCTTCTAAGCCTACTTGTAGCATGTTTTGAGAATTTAACATTTGAATTTTCTTCAATTTTTTTTAATACATCATTAAATGATGTACTGCTAGAAGTGTTACTTCTAATAGTATTACTTCTACTATTAGTATCATTTATCCTTTTTTTAATTGCAATGTAATCATTATTATTTATATTCAATTTATTATTCATTGCCTCACCTCTTTTAAAAATTAATTAAGTAATTGATTAATTTTCATTACCCTCATTAATAATGAGGGTAATGAAATACAAAATCATTTTATATTATTTTAATTATCTTTTAAGATTAACAAGTTCCTGAAGCATTTCATCAGAAGTTGTTATTATTTTAGAGTTTGCTTGAAATCCTCTTTGAGTTGTAATCATATTTGTAAATTCTGCTGCTAAATCAACATTTGACATTTCAAGTGCACCTGGTGTAATTGCTCCATATCCGCCAGCAGACGGAGAACCAAATTTTGGAGTACCAGAGTTTGGTGAATCTAAGAATAAATTACTTCCAACTTTCATAAGTCCAGTAGGATTATCAAAATTAGCAAGACCAATTGTAGAAAGCGTTTTTCTTTCCCCATTTGTAAAGACAGCTACTATTTCGCCAGTAGATGAAATACTAAAAGAATTAATGCTTCCTGCGCTATTTCCATCAGTAGGTTGAGCTTTTAAATCTGTTGTTTGTGAATACTGAGAAAACACTCTATTTTTTGTTAAATCACCATTTTCATAAAAAATAGATTTATCGATTGGAATAGTAATATCAGCAGCTCCTGAAATTCCCAAAACTAAATTTCCTGAAATTCCTTCTGTAACAGTTGCAGCAGTTATAGCAGCTGGTGTTGAAAGTGTAACGAAATCACAAACATCCCCATTTTCATTAAACATAGCATAAAGTTCGTTATTTGGTGCTGCTGCTGTAGGATCTGGAACAGTTGTTGTTCCATCTGAAAATGAAACTTTTCTAAAAGAATAATTGCTTGTTCTTCCTGTATCGTCTACTCCATTTGCGTCCGAATCTACAAATCTAGGGTCACTTGGTCTCATAGGTAGTTTACCACTTGATGAAAGGGGTGCACCTTCAAATTTAACCGTTACAGAGTGTGTATCTCCAAGACTATCATATACATCAAATGTAGTTGTATAATCAGTATCATTAAAATTAAGATTTCCTTTCAATATCATATCTGAAGAAGCAGTAGCCGCTTTAGTTTCAGATTGATTTATTTGAACCGATTTTTGATCTGTATCTAATACTTTAAATCCATTAGGAGCAACTAAATATCCGTCTTTATCTACACTAAAATTACCTGCTCTTGTATAAAATTTATTTTGTCCATTAGCATCATTTGATAAGACAAAAAATCCATTTCCATCAACCATAAGATCTGTTGCATTATCAGTTCTTTGTGTTGAACCTTTTGAATGATTCACGTTTATTGATCCAACAGCCATACCGAGTCCAATTTGTTGTGGATTTGTACCACCTTTTCCACCTTGTGGAGAACCAGCACCTTTAACAGTTTGACTAAAAACTTCAGAAAATTGAACATTAGAAGATTTAAAACCAACTGTGTTAACATTTGCAATATTATTACCAATTACGTCCATTCTAACTTGATGTGCTCTAAGTCCAGACACACCAGAGAAAAGTGATCTCATCATAATTGTAACCTCCATTCGTATAATTAGTGTTCTATCAATCAGTCAAGAACATAAGCTTCCCGAAGGTCCAGCTTTTCTAATTAGTAGTATTTTCATTAATTCCATATGCTTCAAAAGCTTTATTTAACTTTATCAACTCATTTAGTATATTTTCATTCGTGTTATTAAGATTCGTCTGTGAAGTTAACATATCTGAATTAGTAGTATTTTTACTCAAATTTGAAACTAAACCACTAATGTTTTCATTTAATAATTTAACTTCAGCTACCAAAGAATCAGTTTTTGATAAATTCTTGTCTGAAATATCAACAAGTTGATTAGTAGATTCTAAAGCGCTAAATTGAGCCATTTGACCCATAAATTCATTATCTTTCATTGGACTAAGAGGATCTTGTGTAGATAACTGAGTAGTAAGAATTTTTAAAAACGCATCTTTATCTAATGTTTGATTTTTAACTTTTCTTTTATTCAATACATCGTTTTTAATTTGATCTAATACTGTTTTATTATCATTCGTTAGTACTCCCGAAATACCTTGAGCCATATCTTCATCTCCTTTATCTTAAAGTATTAATTGTAGAGTATTCGTTATTTAGAGTTTTATTATCTTCTAAAATATCAAGTATATCTAAAAACTCTTCATTTTTTTGTTTTTTACTTGTTCCATTTTCATTTCCATCTTGAGAATTATGCTTATCCTGCTGATTTACAGATACGTCGAGTCCTGCTAGATCATACCCTTTATCCTGTAAAGAATTTCTAAGATCAATTAAATTTGACTCTAAAACTTGTTTAACTGAATTATTTTCAACATTAAATTCAGCTTCAACAATCCCTTTGTTAATTACAAGTTTAAGTGACACTTTACCAAGATTATTTGGCTTTAATTTAAGAACCATTTCAGAACCTGTTTCAGATAATTTGATGCTATTTTTTGTAAAATTAGTAATTTGCTTCATGACATTACTTTCAAAATTTTTAGTACTAACCGGATTATTTAATTTTGCACTTCTAATTAAAGTATTTTCATTTTTAGAAATCTCAATATTTTTTCCTACAGAAATCTCAGTTTTAGTTTTAACACCCTCAGTATCAATTTTTGAAACTGTTTTTGCAGCTGACTTTCTTCCTGTTTTAGAATTTTTTTTAATATTATTTTCTAGCTTACTTGAATTTACTTTTGTATTTTTATCTGTTTTATTAACTTCAACATCCTTACTTGTTATTTTCATTTCATCTGTGGGTTTAATTTCTTTTGTAACTTTTATATCCTTGCTTCCTTCATCAGAAAGTTTATTTAATTTTTCTTTCAAACTTTCAATTTTTCCTATAAGCTTTTCAATCTTTTCTTTAGTTCCTTTTGTTTCATTTGTTTCTTTTGTTTCTTTTGTTTCTTTTGAATTTATATTTTTATCAATTTTTTCTATTGATTTTGTATCATTTTTTGAAACTTTATCAATAGTTGGGACTTTTGTTTTATTATCGGTTTTTTTATCTAATTTTAAAACACTATCAATGTTTTTTTCAGTTAAATCAATAATATTTTCTAAGTTTTTTATGAAGTTATTTGTATCACTAACATTCAGTGTTTCTAATTGTTTAATTAACGATTCAAAATTATTAACATCATTATTGTCTAAATTTTCAACATCAATATTATCAATAAAATCTAAAATTGAATTGATATCCTGTTCCGAGATATCACCTTTTTTACTTAATGATTTTAGTTTTTTTAGAGCTTTATTAACTTCTTTTTTCAGCTTATCGATTTTTTCACTAATATCATTTTTTTTATTCAAATTACTTTCAACCTTTTTACTCAATTTAGGTTTTTTATCAATATTTTTTTGAGAACTATTAATTCTTTTTTCTTTGAGACCTATCGATTTGTCCTCAACCGTTTTCATTTTATTACTCTTGTTTCTAGTTAAACTTTTATTACTATAAGCTTTTTTTTCTAGTACTGATTTAAAACCTTTATCCACAGATTTGTTAAAGGACGTATCAAAGTGTTTAACTTTAGCTACACTAACCACACTAAGCACATCGTTTGTCATCAATACACCTCCTTAATTTGGTAAAGTCATTTTTCTAGATAAATCAGAAGCAAGATTATTATCTAATAAAGAAAGTATCTCGCTAATTTTTTTATTAGAAAAACTCTTTAATAATGATAATGCAATATCTTCATCCGTTAATACTATTTTTTCTCCATTATCAAGAGTATATTCAGTTGGCCTAGCACTATTTCTCACCATATTTTTAATAAGCAGTGCAACTTTGTCGCTTGTCATCTGATTATATACATCTGATAATTCTTTAGTATTATCGTCAAAACTCTTGTAAATCTTTAATGATTTTAAAATATCTTTAGTTACAGTATCTTTTCCATTTTCAAGTACTTGATTTTCTTTTATACTGTTTATTAAATTAAATGTAAAAGTATCATCACTTATTTTTGATAGAATTTTTCCAGCCTTAATTGGTCCGAGTTCATTATACAAAACCGAAAGCTCATCTATAGTATATGTTTTTGTATTACCAATAGTATCAATCAATTTATTTACATCTTCTGTACTATATATATCGGCAATATTTTTTAAATTTTCTCTTCTATTTTTATCATTAGCAATCGCTTTTTTAATTTCAACATTTTTTTCAAATGGAATGTATTCAAAAGTTTTGTCAAAATCTTCTTTATTCATGAATTTTAACAGAGTTGAAGCTTTTTCAGAATCCATAACATTTACAATTGCTGCAAGATCTTTATATCCATTTATAGAACTTTTTATAATATTCTTCATTTCATCTATTGCAGTTGAAACTGAAATAGATGTTAGATAATCAGCTTTCTTCTTTAATTCGTCAGAAGTTTCTGTATTTATTTGATCTATTGTATTAGCAATAACGTCTTTTTTCATTGTACTATCACGAACTCCTTCTAGTACTATTTCTGTTCTATTAGGATTTGTTCTAAGCATTGATTTTATAACTGAATTGTAGACAGCAGTATCATCACTTTTTAGCACAAGGAGTTTATCAATAGCTCTTGTAGTTTCAATAGTAAGCATATAATCTGATATTTTTTTTATTTTCATAGTATTTTCTTGGGGTGTTGGAAAACTATCAAAGTAATTTCCCACCGGACCAGGCACATTTGAAAGTATGTCATTTGCCTGAGTTTTAAATGACTGGTTTAAAAAATATACTCCAGTAATCACACCGCCCGGTAATATAAAAAAAACTAACAATAAAACTAATACCACTTTAAATGATCCACCTTTTTTCTTGTTTTCTTCAGTCATTTCATCACCACTATTTCGAATTTTTGTAGTTTACTATTTCATCAATTAACTTATTTTCCATTTTTTCAATTTCTTTTAAAAATAATTTTTCTTTTTTTTCTTTTAATTTTTCCATTATTTTTTTTTCTTTAAGAATCTCCACATATTCTTCTCTTGCTTTTTTTAATTCAAACAGTATAGTTTCAATTTTAAATTCTACATCCTTTAATGAATCTACATAATATTTTTTATTTCTTTCAATTTCCAAAAGAACACTAGCTTGGCATCCGTTTTGCAGTTGTTCCTGTATTTCTTTAAAATACTTTATTCTATTAGTTAAAATATTATCTCTTTTAGTTTCAAGTTTCATTAATTCGATGTTAAGATTTGCTATTAATATTTTTATTTTACTTTCTTCATTAATTCGCATTTTTAAGATATTTTCATATTTAAATTTAAATTTTTTCAAAAAAACCTCCGATTAATTTTCAATTGCTAATAGTTCATTAACCACTTCATCAAAAGTAAATTTTTCTTCAACTTTTTGAGTAAGTAAATTATTAATATCATCTCTTTTATCTATAGCTAAATCAATTTTTTCATCAGTTCCTTTTTTATATGCACCTATATTTATCAAATCTTCTACCTCGTTATACTTAGAAGTAAGTTCTTTAACATATCTAGCGCATCTCATATGATTTTCTCCGGCAATTAAAGGCATAACTCTACTTACACTTGACATAACATCTATCGCAGGGTAATGAGCCATATCAGCTAATTTTCTCGATAGTACTATATGTCCATCTAGTATTCCTCTTACAGCGTCTGAAATTGGTTCATTTAAATCGTCGCCATCTACTAGAACTGTATAAAGTCCTGTTATTGATCCAACATCAGACGTTCCCGCTCTTTCAAGTAATTTAGGTAATGCCGCAAAAACGCTTGGTGTGTAACCCTTACTAACTGGCGGTTCTCCAATAGCTAGTCCGACTTCACGCTGCGCCATTGAAAATCTAGTTAGTGAATCCATCATAAGAAGTACATCTTTACCTTGATCTCTAAAATATTCAGAGATTGCCGTAGCAAGAAGTGCCCCTTTGATTCTTACTAAAGCAGGTTGGTCAGATGTTGCAACTATTACTACTGACCTTCTAAGACCCTCTTCACCTAAATCGGTTTCTATAAACTCCCTTACCTCTCTTCCTCTCTCTCCTATTAAGGCTATTACATTTACATCAGCAGAAGTATTTCTGGCAATCATTCCCATTAGAGTACTCTTTCCAACGCCGGAGCCAGCAAAAATCCCAATTCTCTGCCCCTTACCACAAGTAAGCATTCCATCAATTGCTTTTATACCTAGAGGTAGCACTTCTCTAATTTTTTTTCGAAGTAGTGGATTCGGCGGAATATTAAAGGCAGGATATTTTTTTGAATATAATAATTTTATGCCTCCATCTATTGGAGTGCCTAGTCCGTCTAAGACTCTTCCCAAAATATTATTTCCAACTCCTACTTGTAAATAATGGCCCGTAGCAACTACTTTGCTTCCCGGACCAATTCCACCTAATTCACCTAAAGGCATTAAAAGTACTACTTCATCTCTAAAACCTACTACTTCTGCCTTTATATATGATTCTTTTTTTACAGAATATATTTCACATACTTCACCTAGCTTAACCATAGGACCCTTCGATTCAATCGTTAATCCAATAATTTTACTCACTCGACCGCTATATTTAATTAAATTCATTTGATTCAATTCATGAAAATACTTATTAAAGGGTATCTTCAATTTATTCACTCCTTAATAAATCTAAAAACTCAAGTTTTAATTTTTCAAATTGCGTCCAAATACCACTATCTACACTACCATATGATGTTTCAATAATACAACTTCCTTTAGTAAGCGATGAGTCTTCTTTAATCAAAATATCATCGACATCTTCATAATTAGAAATAATTTTGTCTTTAATAGTAAGCGCATTTATATAATCATCTGAAAATACTTTTAAAGTAACTATTCCTTTATATGATGTTTTTTCAATAGCTTTTTTTACAATTTCAATTAAATACGAATCATCTGTATCAATTATTCTATTCATTATTTTATCAACTATACTAATAACTAAGTTAACTATATCTTCTTCCGAATCACTGATTATTTTATTGTACTTATTTATAGAAGTTTCTTTATTTTTGTTAATTTCAGAAATGATTTCTATCATTTCAGTCCTAGCTTTTTCAAGACCTTGTTCTTTTCCTATATTAAAACCCTCAATTTTCGACTTTTCAAGAATTGCTTTAGAATCATCATAAGCTTTTTCAATAATATTATTATACTCGTTTTCAGCTTCTTTGATTTTTTCTTTTGATTCTTGAACAAGTTGATCCATATAGTTTTCGGTATCTTTTCTTGTTTTTTCTACAATATCATCGTCATTTTCAACACCAGGTTTTTGAGTAGAAGTCAAATCAAATGAACTTATAATTTCTTGGTTAGTAATAATAATATCATCTGCTAATTTATATTTTTTATTATCTAATACCACTCTTGAGGCTTTAAATACTTTAGACAATTAATTCATCTCCTCCACCTCTTGCAATTATAATTTCACCTGCTTCTTCAAGTTTTCTAATTACATTAACAATTTTTTGTTGTGCTTCTTCAACATCACGAAGTCTAACAGGTCCCATAAACTCCATATCTTCCTTAAGCATTTCTCCCATTCTCTTAGACATATTAGCAAAAATAATTTCTTTAACTTCTTCTGTAGAGCCTTTAAGTGCAACAGAAAGTTCGCTATTATCAATTTCTCTAATAAATCTTTGGATAGAAACACTATCAAGATTAATAATATCTTCAAATACAAACATTCTCTTTCTAATTTCTTCAGCAAGATCTGCATTTTGAATTTCGAGAGTTTCCATAATGAATTTT
Source organism: Helicovermis profundi (assembly GCF_033097505.1). Lineage (NCBI taxonomy): Bacteria > Bacillati > Bacillota > Clostridia > Peptostreptococcales > Caminicellaceae > Helicovermis > Helicovermis profundi. Next base: position 1,941,540 of record NZ_AP028654.1, read on the forward strand.
TCTGTTCCTCGATCAACAGAATTCAAAATATCTACAATCGATTGAATTCCACCAGTAGAAGCATAATCTTGTGTAACCATAGAAGAAAGTTTTCTCTCCAGTACTAATTCCACTTCTTTTATTATCTCTGGTGAAGTAGAATCCATTGTAGCAATTCTCTGCGCTACATCAGCCTGTTTATCCTGAGGTAAAGAAGCTAGTATTGTAGCAGATTGACTAGCTGATAAATAAGAAAGTATTAATGCCAAAGTTTGAGGATGTTCATTTTGTATAAAGTTAAGAAGCTGAGATGCATCTGCTTTTCTTACGAAATCAAAAGGTCTAACTTGAAGTGAAGCCGTTAATTTATTTATAATTTCAAGTGCTTTTTGTGATCCCATCGCTTTTTCTAAGACTTCTTTAGCATATCCTATACCACCCTCGGAAATAAATTCTTTAGCTAAACAAATTTGATAAAACTCTTCCATTACAGCTTCTTTTTCTTCTGGGCTAACTTTTCTCATATTTGCAATTTCAAGTGTTAATTCTTCTATCTCATCATCTGGAAGCTGAGAAAAAATCTGCGCTGACTTATCAGGACCAAGCCCTATCAATAAAATTGCAGCTTTTTCCTTACCATTTAATCCACCTTTTTTCGCCATAAAATTCTACTCTCCTACTCTTCGTTAATCCAAGCTCTAAGAAGTTGTGCAACAGCTTCTGGACTCGAATCAATAAATTTCTCTATTTGATACTTTGGACTTGACTTGTCTTCATATTCTGATGGTATTTCTTCCAATTCTTGAATTTGCTCTTCCATTTCTTTTTGAAGTTGTTCTTCTTTCTCTTTTCCCTTTCTTCTTAAAAGAACAAATATAACTAAACCACCAATTAATAAGGATGCTACAATTACTCCAAATAGCCAGATTGGAACACCGTTTGTAGTCGTAGCCATACTTGAAACAAGATCATATCCAGCATTGGGATCTGCAAATTTTCTAGCTTGGACTTCAACAACTTTTGCATCAAATCCCGAAACAGCTGAAACCAAACTTTTTAATTCATTTTTATGAGCATCTGTTAGTTTATTATCAACTAAAGCATCAGTATTAACTACTACGCCTATACTTATTTCTTTAATTTGTCCTTTAGCTTTAGAAATTTGAGTACTGATTTCATTAAGTTCATAATTAAGTGTTTTTGAAGCTTTATTATAACCAGAAGTTCCTGTATCACTAGCAGCATAATTTGTTGTGGTTGTATTAGTATCTGTTCCTGGCGCTCCAGCACCTGTATCTCCATTTTTTACATCTTCCGTTATCTGAGACATACTTCTAACCATACCATTTGTTTCCCCCTCAATTGGAGGAGAAAATACTTTTGTCGACGTATCCTTTGAATCAAAATCCAAAGTTACAGTAGCCATAACTTTAACGTTATTTTTGCCATATAAACTTGAAAGAAATTCTGTTATTCTGTCTTGAAGACGAGTCTCAACTGATTTTGTTAAATCAAATTGACTAGAGGCAACATACCCATCATCATATACACCAGATTTGTTTAATTCAACTCCTGTATTGTCAATTATTGATACATTATTTTTTTTAAGTCCCTTAACTGAATTAACTAGGATCATTACAATACCATCAACTTGTGGCTGGCTTAGAGTAGATCCATTTTTCACTTTTAAAATAACACTCGCCTTAGACTCAGAATCATCTGTTAATAAATAGGCAGAATCACTTGGTATAAATAACTGAACTACAGCTTCATCAATACCATCTAAAAATTCAATTGCTTGCTCAAGAGCTGATGCTTTAGCAATTAAAAACATTTTATCTTTTTCTTCTGAAGTCATTGTTAAAGAGTTACTAGCAAATGCATCTGTCCAAGTAAAATCTTTTTGATTTAATACACCTTGTACAGATAAGGACATTTTCGCCTTGCTTAATTGATTTTTATCAACTAAAATTGTTGTAGTGTTTTGGTCTTTCCATTTTATTCCATCTTTGTCTAGCGCCGCTGTAATAGAAGACGCTTCAGAAACAGTAACATTTTGAGCAAGAGTAACATAATTAACTCGTGTAAGTAGAATTATAACCGCTGCGAATATCAAAACAAATACTATAGCACCACCAATTATTAAGTATCTTCTTTTTTTATCCATTGTTGAAAAAAAATCATTCATTTGAGTTCTTATTCTATTTAAAAACTCTCCCATATATGTAACCTCTCTTTTTTTATATGTCAATCAACAAAACAATTTCTTAATTTAATATATGATATTAAATTAAGAAATCTAATTTATAATTAAAATTGTATCCTCATTATCTCTTTATAAGCATCCATAATTTTATTTCTTACTTCTACTGCAAAATCTAAAGTTACTTCCGCCTTTTGAGATGCAATCATTACTTCATGTAAATTTTCAACATCGCCAACTGCAAGAAGTTGATCCATTTTATTAGAATCTATTTCAGATTCATTCACTTTATCTAATGCATTTAACAAATAATTGCTAAAATTATTTGTTGTGACATTAGTAGTATTTTTAGGCGAAAGGTTTGCGTTGACTTTACTTATATTATTAATATTTGCATTATCAAGTCCATTAATTAAACTCATCTAATCACCTCTATTTTCCAATCTCAAGTGCCTTCATTGCCATCCCTTTTGTTCCATTTATAACAGTAATATTAGCATCATATGCTCTTGTAGCAGAAATTAAATTTATCATTTCTGTTACCGTTTCAACATTAGGTAGTAAGACATATCCATCTTTATCTGCATCAGGGTGAGTAGGATTATATTCTCTTTTAAAAGGCGACATATCTTCTCTAATTGCCTCTACTTCTACACCCTTTCCAGATCCACTTTGACCACTTGCTTTTTTAAGTATATCACTAAAAGAGTTTCCTTCTAATTCTCTAAATACTGGAATTTGTCTTCTGTATGGTCCGCCACTAGCTGTTCTCGTAGTATTTGCATTTGCAATATTTTTTGAAATCAAATCCATCCTAAGTCTTTCAGCAGTCAAAGCAGAAGTGCTAATATTAATACTATTAAAAAATCCCATCTAAACTACCTCCCCTCTTTTATTGCAATCTTAATTCTTCTAAGCTGATCCGAAATTTGTCTTGTTAAAAAATCATATTGCATTATATTTTTACTATATGCAGACATTTCTGTATCTATATCAACGTTATTATTATCTTTTCTAAAACTTGTATTTCTGTCCTTTTCAATAGTAGGCTCAAATGAATTGTAGGTATTAATATGAGCATTATTTGTAGTTTTCATACTTACCCCATTATTAATTTTCATTTGATCTCTTAATACGCTTTCAAAATCAACAGTCTCTCTTTTATATCCAGGGGTATTAACATTTGCAATATTGTTTGAAATCGCTTGGTTTTTTTTCCAAGAACCATCCATTGCTTTTTTTAAAAAATCAATATTATTAAAAGATGTTTTTATCATATTATCAGCCTCCATAATTATGTTATCGACAATTATGAGTATATTTTTATATTTAATAAATAAATACAAAAAAAATATATACCCTTTACTTATTTTAATAAATAAAGGATATATACATTATATCATAAATTTGCGCCTATTGAGAGCAATAATATTACTTATTTAATTTTTCTAATTCCGCAAACAGTTTCTTGTTTAAAACCTTAATATAAGTACCTTTCATACCAAGAGATCTTGATTCTATAACTCCTGCACTTTCAAATTTCCTAAGTGCATTTACAATAACACTTCTCGTTATACCAACTCTATCAGCAATTTTACTTGCAACTAATAAACCTTCATCTCCATCTAGCTCTTTAAATATATGTTCAATTGCTTCAAATTCAGAATATGAAAGAGTTCCTATAGCCATCTGAACAATCGCTTTTTTTCTAGCTTCCTCTTCATCGGCTTCATTTTTCGCTCTTATTATTTCCATACCAACAACTGTTGCAGCATATTCCGCAAGTATTAGATCGTCATCTGAATATTTACTACCTCTAGCTACAATTAATGTTCCAATCCTCTCACCTCTTCCTATAATAGGAACGATTGTAGCGAATTTCGAATAACTAGTTTTGTCATTTTTAAAAATATCCACTAGTTTCTCTTCTGTTACATTAAAAATAGTTGATTCCACTTTTAAAAGTTCTTTATTATCATTTTCAGAAAAATGTTCTGTACCTGTAGTTTCATCAAAAATAAGCGGACTATCACTATTATCCACTAAACTAATTCCTAAAATTTTACCACGCTTACTAGCAACGTAAATATTAGCATCTAATACATCTTTTAAAATATTAGTTAGGTCTGAAAATGCAATTGTTCTTTTTCCTGAAAGTTGAATAATATTGTTAAGTTTCCTCGTTTTTTCTAAAAGTAAATTACTCATTTAAGCCTCCTGTTTTTCATCATTATTAATTTCTTCTATATATTTACATTCTTTATTTGCACATTCAATTCGATGTATTTTTTTCGTTTTTCTCTCAACCAATACATCTGAACAAATTGGACATAAGCGTCCAATAGGTCTATTCCATGAAACAAAATTACAATCAGGAAAAGTACTACATCCATAAAAAGTTTTATACTTTCTTGTTTTTCTTTCAACAACTTGACCCGACTCACATTTAGGACAATGTACTCCAATTTCTTTTAAAATAGCTTTTGTATTTGAGCACTCAGGATAATTCGAACATGCTAAGAATTTACCATATCTTCCATGTTTGATATTCATAAATGCACCACATTTTTCACAAACAATATCTGTTTCTTCAGTTAAATCTATTTTATCAAGTTCTTTATCAGCATGCTCTAGCATTTCTTTAAAAGGACTATAGAAATCTCTTATAATGCTTTTCCACTCTAATTCATCATTTTCAACATTATCTAGATTGTTTTCAAGACTTGCTGTAAAATCAACCGAAACAATACTTGTAAAATAATTTACAATTATTTCATTGATGATGTATGCAAGCTCTGTAGGTTTTAATGATTTTTTTTCTCGTTCTATATAACCTCTACCAATAATTGTACCAATCGTAGGTGCGTAAGTACTTGGTCTACCAATTCCGTTTTCTTCCATGTATTTCACCAAACTCGCCTCAGTATATCTTGCAGGTGGCTGAGTAAAATGCTGGTCTAAGTCTATATTTTTAGATTTTAATTTTTCATTAACTTGAACTTCAGCAATTTCTTTATCTTTTGTAGCACTATAAGAATAAATTTTTAGAAATCCGTCAAATTTTAATTTTGAACCTGAAGATTTAAATAAATATTCGCCGTTTTTAACTTTAACACTTATCGAATCATATAATGCATCAGCCATTTGACTTGCAACAAATCTTTCCCATATCAATTTATAAAGTTTATATTGATCTTTACTTAGAGAACCCTCTATTTCAAGAGGGATACGTAGTACGCTTGTTGGCCTTATAGCCTCATGAGCATCTTGAGTAGTTTTTTTCTTCGTAGTTTTTTTAACAGATTTTTTCAAGTAATCTTCACTTAAATTTTCGACTATAAATGAGCTAAGTTCTTCTTTTGCTTCATTAGATATTCTCGTAGAATCAGTCCTCATATAAGTAATTAAACCAATTGTACCATTTTTTTTGATATTAATTCCTTCATATAACTGCTGAGCTATAATCATCGTCTTCTTAGTTGAGAATCCATACCTATTCGCCGCTTCTTGCTGAAGACTAGAAGTAGTAAAGCATGCATAGGGAGATCTCTTTTTAACTTTTTTCTCAACGCTTTCTACAATAAAATCATTTTCGCTAATATCTTTTTTTATATTTTCAGCTTCTTCTATTGATTTAATTTCTATTTTTTTATTATTTTTTAGTGCTAAATCGTAAACAGACAATTCACTAAGTTTGTTTAATAAACTCGCATGAACACTCCAGTATTCTTCACTATTAAATGCCTTGATTGACTCTTCTCTATCAACAATCAATTTAGTAGCAACTGACTGAACTCTACCAGCACTAAGTCCTTTTTTAACTTTATTCCAAAGTATTGGACTAATACTATATCCAACTAATCTATCTAAAATTCTTCTTGCTTGCTGAGCATCAACCAACTTCATATTTATTTCTTTTGGTTTTTTTATAGCTGCTCTAATAGCATCTTTTGTTATTTCGTGAAACTCCACTCTACATTTTTCTTTTATATCAATACCTAACATAAAAGAAAGATGCCACGCAATCGCTTCACCTTCTCTATCGGGGTCAGTTGCAAGAAATATTTTTTCTGCTTTTTTCGCAGCTTTTCTAAGTTCCTTTACAACTGGTCCTTTTCCTCTAATAGTAATATAATTAGGTTCAAAATCATTTTCGATATCGATACCCATTTTACTCTTAGGCAAATCTCTTACATGTCCCACTGAAGCTTTGACGGTATAATTCTTACCTAAAAACTTCTCAATAGTTTTTGCTTTTGCAGGAGATTCAACTATAACTAAGTACTTTCCCATTAGCACCCTCCAATTTATACATTTATCATCACTTGATGTATACATTACTATTTAAAATTTATCTTACAATTATAAGTAATATAATAAATATTACAAACATTTTGTATTATAACAGAAAATTCAAAATGTTTCAAAAAAATATTCAATTTAAAGTAATGCAAAAAAATACTGCTACTTACCATCGAAGTAGCAGTATTTTTATTTTGATATATATCTATTTCCTGATAATTTATCAATTTTGCCTATTAATTGTAACTCCAATATTTCTTTTGTAATTATACCACTAGAAATATTTAAGTCAATAGGTAAATTGCTAATGTGTATTTTAGGATTGCTTTTAATATAACAAAATATTCTTTCTTGTAGGTCAGTTAAATCAATATTACTCCTCTGATTTATTTTAATATCAAAGTACTCAATCATATCATCAATAGATACGATTGGAATCGCACCTTCTTTAATAAGGAAATTTGTACCTTTACTTCTCATACTATATATGCTTCCCGGAACCGCATAAACATCTTTTCCTTGATTAAGTGCATGATTCACTGTAATAATAGTTCCACTTTTAATCCCTGCTTCAATAACTATCACAGATTCAGAAAGAGCGCTTATTATTCTATTTCTTTTTGGGAAATTATAACTATAAGGTTTTGTTTCATCTGGATATTCAGATATAAATAGATTTTCTTCTCTAATAATCTTATAAATTTTTTTATTTTCTGACGGATAGCATATATCTAAGCCACATCCAAGAACTGCAATAGTATCTCCTAAACCATCTATTGCAGCTTTATGAGCAAAAGTATCTATACCATAAGCAAATCCACTAATAATTGTATAGCCATTTTCTGAAAGCAATTTAGAAATATTATAAGCTGTTTTTTCCCCTTCATACGAAGGATTTCTTGTCCCTACTATTGCCACTGTTTTATTTTGAATCTTATCACTATTTAACAATTCTTCATTTCCCCTATAAAAAAGCAACATTGGCGGATCATCAATTTCTTTTAATTTTTTAGGATATTTTTTTGATGAATAAGTTAATATTTTACTACCACCTTTCAAAAGGTCTTTATACTTGTTTTTTAAAAGGTTAACTGATCGTAAATTGATATATTCCCTTGCTATTTTTTTATTATTTGTTATAGTCATAAATTCGTCAAACGTACAATTTGCTAAAAAATCATACCCGTATTGCATTATTAATTTTTTAGATTTACATGGTCCTATACCTTTTACTAGAAAAAGTAATAAATCTATATATTTACTTTCCACTCTATCCTCCTACACCATCAAAATTTCTAAGACTAATTGCTTCAGAAATATGCAATTCATTAATCAACTCTTCACCGTCTATATCCGCAATCGTTCGCGAAATTTTTAATATTTTATTAATACTTCTAAAACTACACTTAGCAAATTTTATATACTTATCAAACATTATCTTTGCATTTTCATTTAAAACACAATACTCTTCGACCTCTTTCGAAGTCATATTTCCATTATATTTTTTTCTAGAAAATCTATTTTGCTGAATAAGTAAAGCCTTACTTATTTCACTATATAGTTCATTTGAGCTTTTAGAGTAGTTTTTATTATTAAAACTTTCTCTAGAACTCTTATAAATCATATATTGAATATCTATCCTATCAAGCATTGGACCTGAAAGTTTACTTTTATATTTTTTAATTTCTCTTTCAGAACATGTACATTCATTATCAGAACCAAGATGGCCACAAGGACAAGGATTTGAGGTTGCCACTAATAGAAAATCAGATAAAAAAGTTATTTTACTGGCCAGTCTTGATAAGGAAATACACTTATCTTCTATTGGAATCCTTAAAGATTCTAAAACTTCTTTTTTATATTCTAAAATTTCATCTAAAAGTAATATCCCATTATTTGCTAGTGTTATCTCACCTGGCACTATTTTTTTCCCACCTCCAATCATCGATAATTTCGTCACACTTGAATGCGGCATTCTAACAGGTCTTTTAGCAATGGTTTCTAAAGAAAATTTCGAATCTAACAAACTAAAAATCTTAGCATTAGAAATAATTTCATCATAATTCATTTTAGGAAGTATCGTTACAACCCTTTTTGCTACCATTGTTTTCCCAATTCCCGGTTCTCCTAGAAGAAGTATATTATGTCTTCCACATGCTGCAATTTGAACAACTCTTTTAAGAGCTTCTTGAGATAATACATCCTTAAAATCATAATCGTACATACATTTAACAATATTTTTATTATTCATTCCTACACTTTTCTCAAAAATTAATTCTTTGGTAAAATCAATTTCTAATATACTCGAAATTCCTAAAAGTAAAACATTTTCTATCAAATTTGCTTCTTCCATATTTAATAAAGGAATTACAAATTTATTTATACCTTCTTCTTTTAATTTTATTATTAACGGAAGAATTCCTTTAACATTTACAACAGAACCATTTAGATTTATTTCACCTATAAATGCTGTATCGAGTAAGCTACTATACAAGCCTGAAAATGATTCTGAAAGCAAAATACTCACAAAAATCGGCAAATCTAAATGAGATCCATCTTTCCTTAAATCTGCAGGTACTAAATTTACCACAATTTTTTTATAAGGAAATTGAATTTTCAACATTCTACACGCGCTAATTATCCTTTCTCTTGATTCATTAACTATTTTATCCGGAAGTCCAACAATTTTAAAATTTGGAATTCCTTTGCCAATATAAGTTTCTATATATATCTTTTGAACTTCCACAAAATTTAGCACTCCAGAAATCACTTTCGAATAAATAAACCCACCCCCCTATACTTTTTTTGTTATAAACTAACTTTCACACTCTATATTATCATTTGAGGTAATTTTTGTAAATAACATATAAAAAAAATACCCTTCGGTATTTTTATTTTTTAATCTATTAAAGTTTCATGAATAAAAATTTTCTTTCTTTTTTTTGCTTCTTTTACTATTTCTATTTTTAACACATCTAAATCTTCGATTGAATTCTTTAAAGTGATAAGATCATCAAAACTACCTACAACAATCCACTTCTTATTTTTTCTAGTTCTACTAACCAATTCTATATTTTTCCAAGTTATTTCTTTATAAACTTTGTCTTTATAATAGACTTTAACACTTTTTTCATCTACTCCGTAAGACATAAAGTATTGTCTATATCCATCTCTAAAGAGTAGTACGCATCCAAAAAAACTTATTACAAAAAATACTAAGTTTTTAAGCATTAATGATCCAATTACAAACAAAAGTCCAACAAGTAAATTTACAATAATATGTGTTCTTTTTACCTTATGCATTTTACACCCACTCTATAATTTTTTCAATATATTCTATATTGATTTCACCATTCACATCAACTATTATACCAATACCTGACACAAAATAACAAGGATTAATTATTTTCTTTTTTATTTGATGATAATTATAACATTTAATTATTCTGTCTATCTTTTTTCTATTTATAAACTCAAGTGGATGTCCATACTCTAAGCTTCTTCTTGTCTTAACTTCAACTAAAAAAAGTTCATTTCCACTTCTTGATATTATATCAATTTCTCCTAGCCTATTAAAAAAATTCCTATTTATAATAAAATGGCCTACACTTTTTAAATATTCCTCCGCTATATTCTCGCCCAATTTCCCAAGTTCAATTTTATTCATACTCTTTATCCATTTTAGCAATAAAAGATAAAACTTCAGCAACTACATTATATAAATTTACTGGTATTTCTTCCCCAATAGAAAGATTATATAATTGATTTGCTAATTTTTCGTCTTTATACTTTGGTATATCATTATCATTAGCAACCTCTAATATTTTTTCAGCAATTACGCCTCTACCTTTT